>NZ_JBSFDB010000001.1:0-570667 GCF_053593695.1 Streptomyces sp. NPDC002144 | reverse complement strand
TGTCGCGACGGCGGGACGACCGGGACAATGCCACTGAATGGCTTTGTCGCCTTTTACGGGCGTATGGAGTTACGTGTTGTTTTAACAGATTCATTCGATGACTTTACATTAATCGGCAAGCATTATAAAGATACATTAGTGAAATTAATAAATACTAGATTTTATTTTCCAGAGATTCCTGTTTTAACAACACAAGTTTTTTCTGAGAAAACCCCTGAATTAGAAGCATTTCACCTAGATTGGTTTATAAGTGAGTTTAAAAGTAAACGCTTTGATACGGCTTTATCATATGTAGAGGAGTATGCTGCAAATATTTCTAGTAATTTCATGCTTGATGTCTATGAATACAAGTCTTTTTTCAGCAATATTATCTTTAATATTACGATTTTACTCGGAAATATGGAATATAATGTAAAAAAACTGGAGCAGGAAAAATATACGTATTTGCGCGGAATCGAGGAAGCAGCAACTGCTGATCAAGTAGGGCTACAACTGCAGCGATTTTTGATAGAAGCGAAAAGAACGATTGATGTGTTGCTTGAACAGCCAGACAGTATAAATATAAAAAGAATTATTTCCTATCTAAATGAACATTTTCAAGAACAGCTGACACTAACAAATGTAGCAAATCACTTTCACTTTAATCCATCCTACTTGTCCAGTTATTTTTCCACACATATGAAGGAAGGCTTTAGTGAATATCTTAACAGAGTGAGGATTGAAGAGGCGTCTAAGCTTCTTACGGCTGGAACGGAGCCAATTTCAGAGATTAGTGGCATTGTCGGTTATTCCGATCACAGTTATTTCTGTAAAGTATTCAAAAAAATGAAAGGGCTATCACCAAGTCAATTTAGACGTAAACAATGGGTGGAGAAATGATGACTAAACGATGAATCTTATTCCGGAACGATTTAAACACAGCAATCTATTCATCACAATGTCACTAATTACGGTCATTATAATTATCATCGTTTCCATAACCATAACATGGACAACAATACGCATGAGTGAACAATTCTTTTTTGAAAAGTTCAGCATTACAAATGCCAAGGTTATGGACCAAGTGAAGGATAGCTATGAGAAATATCATTACTCTGTCGTAATTGCTTCTAATAATTTGCAGCAAAGCATTGCTATAAGAGACATGCTGACAGAAAAAAAAGAGTCTAATATCGAGCGGTTTCAGTCCATATACGGACTGAGTGAGCTTATTCGGCGTATTGAACCTAATTTAGCTGCATATGAGGTTGGGATAATTGTAGCAGGGGAAAACGGTTTAAGCTACGCAACAAATGACAGGTCCTTTTGGCCAATTACAGATGAAGAGCTGGATAAAAGCAGTTTAGCAAAACAAACAGCCCAAACTCCATTTAAGCTGCAATATCATTATGATTGGCGTCCTAGCAATGATTCAGGCAGTTATCTTGTTGCTTCTAAGGCATTAGTGAATCGTGCTGGTCAGCAGTACGGGGCAGCATATATATCTATACGAGAAAGTGATTTTCGCACCCGGCCGTTGCGCGCGTCGCGCGGGATCAGGGTCGGGTTGACGTTGGAGTGGACGACGTCCGCCGTGATGACGACGCGGGCCACGTCCTTGCGGGACGGGACCTCGTACATCACGGACATCAGGACTTCCTCCATGATGGCGCGCAGACCGCGGGCGCCGGTCTGGCGGAGGATGGCCTGGTCGGCGATGGCCTCCAGCGCCTCGCGCTCGAAGTCCAGCTCCACGCCGTCGAGTTCGAACAGGCGCTGGTACTGCTTGACCAGCGCGTTGCGCGGCTCGACCAGGATCTGGAGCAGGGCCTCGCGGTCCAGGTTGTGGACCGAGGTGATGACGGGCAGGCGGCCGATGAACTCGGGGATCATGCCGAACTTGACCAGGTCCTCGGGCATGACGTCCTCGAACTGGTCCTTGGCCTCCAGCTCGCGCTTGGAGCGGATCGTCGCGCCGAAGCCGATGCCCTTGGCGCCCGCCCGGGACTCGATGATCTTCTCCAGGCCGGCGAAGGCACCGCCCACGATGAACAGGACGTTCGTCGTGTCGATCTGGATGAACTCCTGGTGGGGGTGCTTGCGGCCGCCCTGGGGCGGGACCGAGGCGGTGGTGCCCTCGAGGATCTTCAGGAGGGCCTGCTGGACGCCCTCGCCGGACACGTCGCGCGTGATGGAGGGGTTTTCACTCTTCCTCGCGACCTTGTCGATCTCGTCGATGTAGATGATCCCGGTCTCGGCCTTCTTGACGTCGTAGTCGGCCGCCTGGATCAGCTTCAGCAGGATGTTCTCGACGTCCTCGCCGACGTAACCGGCCTCCGTCAGCGCCGTCGCGTCCGCGATCGCGAACGGGACGTTCAGCATGCGGGCCAGGGTCTGCGCGAGGAGCGTCTTGCCGGAGCCCGTGGGGCCCAGCAGGAGGATGTTGGACTTCGCCAACTCGATCGCGTCGTCACGGCCGCTGCCGCCGCCGTTCTCGCCGGCCTGGACGCGCTTGTAGTGGTTGTAGACCGCGACGGACAGGGCCTTCTTGGCCGCCTCCTGGCCCACCACGTAGCCCTCGAGGAACTCGTAGATCTCGCGGGGCTTGGGAAGCTCCTCCCAGCGCACCTCGCTGGTCTCCGCGAGTTCTTCCTCGATGATCTCGTTGCAGAGATCGATGCACTCGTCGCAGATGTACACACCAGGCCCTGCGATGAGCTTCTTGACCTGCTTCTGGCTCTTGCCGCAGAACGAGCACTTCAGCAGATCGCCGCCGTCACCGATGCGTGCCACGGTGTGCTTCCCCTTCGCCTGGGAGACGCCTAGATCCAGCGGCTCCTGGTGCTGCCTAATCCGACGGTACCTTGCCGGGCCCCCCGTTCGGGCCCCCCTTGGCGCGGTTCACTGTGACGTGCAGCGTGTCAAAGCACACCAACCGTGCCAAGGGGCGGCAGACGATACAGCTTCCGCCCGCTTCTTTGTCAGCGGACGGCCGCGTTGTTCATCTTCCGGGTGGAGATGATCTGGTCGATCAGGCCGTACGACAGCGCGTCCTCGGCCGTGAGGATCTTGTCGCGCTCGATGTCCTCGCGGATCTTCTCGATCGGCGTGGTCGAGTGCTTGGCCAGCATCTCCTCCAGCTGCGAACGCATCCGGAGGATTTCGTTGGCGGCGATCTCCAGGTCGGAGACCTGACCGCGGCCCGTCTCGCTGTAAGGCTGGTGGATCAGCACGCGGGCGTTGGGCAGCGCCATGCGCTTGCCCGGCGAACCGGCGGCCAGCAGGACGGCGGCGGCGGAGGCCGCCTGGCCCATGCAGACCGTCTGGATGTCGGGCTTCACGAACTGCATCGTGTCGTAGATCGCGGTGAGCGCCGTGAAGGAGCCGCCGGGGCTGTTGATGTAGACCGAGATGTCCCGGTCGGGGTCCATCGACTCCAGGCACAGCAGCTGCGCCATGACGTCGTTGGCGGAGGCGTCGTCGATCTGCACGCCGAGGAAGATCACGCGCTCCTCGAAGAGCTTCGCGTACGGGTCGTACTCGCGGATGCCCTGCGAGGTGCGCTCGACGAAGCGGGGGATCACGTAGCGGGACTCGGCGGCGGGACCCGTGTACTCGGCGCGTGTGCGGTCGTACAGGCCGCTGCCGGGGAAGTCGTTCACTGTCTGTCTCCTAGGGGCTGTGGCGGTCGGCTGGGGGCTGTCCTGGGGCCTCAGGCCCCGGTGGTGCCGCCGCCGCCCGGGATACCGGCAGCCGTGGTGATGACGTCGTCGATGAGGCCGTACGCCTTGGCCTCCTCGGGGTCGAACCAGCGGTCGCGGTCCGAGTCGCGGGTGACCTGCTCGACGGTCTGGCCGGTGTGCTGGGCCGTGAGCTCGGCCATGCGCTTCTTGGTGTGCAGCAGCCGCTCGGCGTGGATCTTGATGTCCGAGGCAGAACCGGCCAGACCGGCGGAGGGCTGGTGGATCAGGATCTCGGCGTTCGGGAGGGCGAACCGCTTGCCCGGGGTGCCCGCGCTGAGCAGGAACTGGCCCATGGAGGCGGCGAGGCCCATGGCGATCGTCATCACGTCGTTCTTGATGAACTGCATGGTGTCGTAGATCGCCATGCCGGCCGTGATCGAGCCGCCGGGGCTGTTGATGTAGAGGTTGATGTCCTTGTCGGGGTCGGCCGCGGCAAGGAGCAGCAACTGTGCGGTGATCTTGTTCGCGATGTCGTCGTCGACCGGCTGGCCGAGGAAGATGATCCGCTCGTTGAGCAGCCGGTTGTAGACCTGGTCGCCGAGGCCACCACCGATGGAAGGCTCGCCGGCGGCGGAGGGCATCAGATTCGTCACGTATCCACCTGCTCGTCTTACGACGGCGCCGGGCCGTCTTCACGTGTACTGCCGG
Source organism: Streptomyces sp. NPDC002144 (assembly GCF_053593695.1). Taxonomy (NCBI): domain Bacteria; kingdom Bacillati; phylum Actinomycetota; class Actinomycetes; order Kitasatosporales; family Streptomycetaceae; genus Streptomyces; species Streptomyces sp. NPDC002144. The sequence goes on along the minus strand of NZ_JBSFDB010000001.1, from coordinate 566,297 downwards.
GGGCAACGGGGACTCCCCTGCCCTCGTACTCATGGACCCTAACGCGCTGGTCCCTCCGGGGAATCCCGGTAACGGGGGTGTTCGCCGGGGGCGTAGCGGCGGGCGCCCCCGCGCCGTATGCGGGGAAGGGCCCGGGGAACACGTCCCCGGGCCCTTCCCCACGACATCTCCAGGCGCCTCGGGCGTCAGCCCTCGGTCTTCTCCCCGGCGGCGGCGTCCTCGGCCGGAGCGTCCTCGGTGGCCGCCTCCGCGGTGGCCTCCCCGGTCGCCTCGGCGGCCTCGTCCTCCTCGTCGTCCAGGTCGACGATCTCGCCGTTGGTGTCCTTGACCGTGGCAGCCTCGACGACGACCGCGAGGGCCTTGCCGCGGGCGACCTCGCCGACCAGCAGCGGCACCTGGCCGCCCTCGACGACGGCCTGGGCGAACTGGTCGGGGGACATGCCGGAGGAGGCCGCGCGGCGCATGAGGTGCTCGGTGAGCTCCTCCTGGTTGACGTTCAGCTTCTCCTGCTTGACCAGCTCGTCGAGGACGAACTGGGTCTTGATGCCCTTGACCGCCGCCTCACGGGTCTCGGTCTCGAACTCCTCGGCGGTCTTGCCCTGGATCTCCAGGTACTGGTCGAGGGTGAGGCCCATCTGGCCGAGCTGGTGGTGCTCCAGGTTGTGCTTGCGGGTGTTGATCTCGTCCTCGAGCAGCTTCTCGGGGACGGGCACCTCGACGAGCTCCAGCAGCTTCTCCAGCACGCGCTCCTGGGCCTGCGTGGCCTGGTCGTACTGCTTCATGTTCTCCAGGCGCTTGCGGCTGTCGGCCTTGAGCTCCTCGAGGGTGTCGAACTCCGAGGCGAGCTGCGCGAAGTCGTCGTCCAGCTCGGGCAGTTCGCGTGCGGCGACCTGGGTGACCTTGACGGTGACCTCGGCCTCCTTGCCGGCCGCGGAGCCGCCCTTGAGCTCGGAGGTGAAGGTGGCCTCGCCACCCGCCTCCAGGCCCTTCACGGCGTCGTCGATGCCGTCCAGCAGCTCGCCGGAGCCGATGGTGTAGGAGACGCCGCTGGCGATGCCGTCCTCGAGGACCTCGCCGTCGACCTTGGCCTCCAGGTCGATGGTGACCACGTCGCCGTCCTCGGCGGCGCGCTCGACCGGGGAGGTGGAGGCGAAGCGCTCGCGGAGCTGCTCGACCGACTTCTCGATGTCCTCGTCGGTGACCTCGACGGCGTCGACCTCGACCTCGATGCCGGAGTAGTCCGGGATCTCCAGGGCCGGGCGGACGTCGACCTCGGCGGTGAAGTTCAGCGTCTCGCCGTCCTTCAGCTCCGTGATGTCGACCTCGGGCTGGCCGAGGACGTCGATCTCGGCCTCGTTGACCGCCTCGGTGTAGAACTTCGGAAGCGCGTCGTTGACCGCCTCCTCCAGGACCGCACCGCGGCCGAACCGCTGGTCGATGACGCGGGCAGGGATCTTGCCCTTGCGGAAGCCCTTCACCGTGACCTGCTGGTTGATCTTCTTGTACGCCGCGTCGAGGCTGTCCTTGAGCTCCTCGAAGGGCACCTCGACAGTGAGCCGAACCCGAGTCGGGTTCAGGGTCTCCACGGCGCTCTTCACGGTTCGGTCTCCTTGATGGCTGACTTCTCGGATTCTGCCGGGGCCAGAACGGCTCCGGCGGATTCGCCGCCCGGAGGACTGCTTCGTAGAGGAGAGACACACGGGCGTGCAGCTTGCATAGTAACGGCAGCGGCGACACGCCCCAAAGGCGATCAAGGGACGCGATCACCCGAGGTGATCGCGCGGGTGGCCGGTGTTGACCGGCCGCTGGTCGGGGTGGCGGGATTTGAACCCACGGCCTTCCGCTCCCAAAGCGGACGCGCTACCAAGCTGCGCCACACCCCGTCTGGTGCGACACGTAGGGTACATGGCCGCAGGCAGTGAGGTTGTTGCATTTCCCCAGCCGGGGCCGCCGCATTTCCCGAGCCGCGGCGCGCGGGCGGGGCGGCCGGGCGATGCGGTGTGCGGCCGGGCGCGCCGACCCGCTACGATGCCTTCAGTGCCGCGGTCTTTCCGAACTGCGGCGCGCTGTGTGCGGGCGTAGCTCAATGGTAGAGCCCCAGTCTTCCAAACTGGCTACGCGGGTTCGATTCCCGTCGCCCGCTCTGACAGGGCTCAGGCCCAGGTCGATGGGTAAATTTACCCGCCGCCTGGGCCTGAGTCGTTTTTTCGGGGGACCGTCAGCCGATCCAGTCCCATTCCTGTTCGGTGCTGCCGAGGCAGTTGTAGATGATCACCTTGGTGTTGTTGGCGGTGCCTCCGCCGCCGGCCGTGGACATGCACTTGCCGGCCTTGATGTTGTAGAGCTGGCCGGTGCTGGAGTAGTCCCACTCCTGCTCGGAGCGGCCGTTGCAGCTCCAGAGGATCACCTCGGTGCCGTTGGCCGTGGCGCCTCCGCCCGCCAGGGACAGGCACTTGCCGCTCTTGAGGTTGCGCAGCTCGCCGGAGGGCGTGGCCTCGAACCAGTACTGCTCGTGGCCGGTGCCGCAGGTGTAGATGACGGCGTTGGTGCCGTCGGCCGTGGAGCCGCCGCCGGCCAGCGACAGACAGCGGCCGCTCTTGTAGTTCTGCACCCGTGAGTAGACGTCGACCGCGCCGGCCGAGGGCGCGGCCGCCGCCAGGGCCGTGACCGTCAGCGCGCCCGCCGCCAGCGCCGCCCAGGATCGCTTCAACACGTGAGGGAATCCTTCCGTCGTGCGGGACGCCCTTCGCCCCGCCTTCTTGGCAGGGTGATCTTGGCTCGACGGACTCAGGCCCGAACACAGGGCTTTCAGCCCCTTCGCAGGTGAATGCGAGGGGTGGTACGGGTTAAGGGGGGATTTTCCGTACGGTCCCGCGCGATGACCGGGTGCCCGCTTCCTCCCGGGTCACGGAGAAGATCGACGGCGAACCGACGGCCGGGGCGCGCGTCGCCGCGGGACGGCGACATGGCGGGAAAGCGTCGCGCCGGCGCCCCGACGACCCGCAGCTGATCGCGGTGGACCGTCAGAAGCTGATCGAGTTGATCGTCTCCGCTATCGAGTTGAGGAAGCGGTTGATCGAGGGGGCCATGCCGGTCGACGCGAGGAAGAAGCCGAACAGGATCGCGACGATGGCGGGTCCGGCCTTGATGGAGCCGCCCCGGATCAACACCACCAGGATGATCGCCAACAGCAGCACCACAGACAGTGAAATGGCCACAACTGATCACACCCTCGGTCGGTCCGCTCTCCCGGCCCGGGGGTGCCCGGCCCGCACACCCCCGCCAGAACCATCGTGCCACCAACCAGGCCCGCGTATGCGGCAGGTGAGGCATCGTCGGCCACACTGTGCCCGACCTTTGCCCGGGCTGTGCCGAGGCGACCACTCCCCGCACCCCCGACGCACCCCCAACTCCGTTCCCCCGCACAGGAATTCGACGGCACACCCGCACAGGAAATCGCGCGGGATCGTTTCCATGTCCACACAACTCGTTCGCAGGCAATTCGAATTGTCGCCACAGACACATCAAGGGGAAGCGTTTTCTGAGGTTTTGTCCTGAATAATCAGGACTAACCGGCGCATAAGGCCAGCGGGCGGAGATGTCTACTTCCGCAATTCCCGGGTATCCGAGGGGTTCCTGCACAGCCTTATGCAGGAATGACATGGACGGTTTTACGAATTCCCACAGACGCCGCTAGGGTTCCCCAGATGTTCGACGCCGCTTCGTCCCCCGGTCATCTCAGAACGCCGCTCCCCCCGGCCCGCCCGCCGGCGTCCCCACAGCGCGACGCGTTCTTCGACAACGCCAAGTACCTGGCGATCGTGCTGGTGGCCATGGGCCACTCCTGGGAACCGCTCAAGGGCGACAGCCGCGTCCTGGAGGCCGCCTACACCGTCGTGTACGCCTTCCACATGCCGGCGTTCATCATCATCTCCGGCTACTTCTCCCGCAGCTTCGACATGCGCCCCGACCGGCTGCGCCGCCTGATCACCGGTGTAGCGGTGCCGTACATCGTCTTCGAGACGGCGTACTCGCTCTTCAAACGCTACGGCGACCACGACCCGGGCATGTCGGTCAGTCTGCTGGACCCCTGGTACCTGACCTGGTTCCTGGTCGCCCTGTTCGTGTGGCGGCTGACCACCCCGCTGTGGAAGACCGTCCGGTGGCCGCTCCCCCTGGCCATCGCCGTCGCCATGCTCGCGACGCTGTCTCCGGACATCGGTGACGACCTGGACCTGCAGCGCGTCCTGCAGTTCCTGCCGTACTTCGTGCTGGGTCTGTGCATGAAGCCGGAGCACTTCCAGATGGTGCGCACGCGTACCGTGCGGATCCTCTCGGTGCCGGTCTTCGCCGGCGCGCTGATGGTCGGCTGGTGGGCGGTGCCGCGGATGAACGCCGCCTGGTTCTACCACCGCGACTCCGCCGAGGAACTGGGCGCGCCCTGGTGGTCCGGGCCGGTCATGGTACTGGCCCTGATGGGCTGTTCGCTGCTGCTGACCGCCTGCTTCTTCGCCTGGGTGCCGCGCCGCAGGATGTGGTTCACGGCGCTCGGCGCGGGCACGCTGTACGGCTATCTGCTGCACGGCTTCGTGGTGAAGGCCGCCGACTTCTACGGCTGGTACGACCACAGGTGGCTGCACGGGCCGCTCGGTGAGATCTTCGTGACCCTCGTCGCGGGCGCCGTCGTCACCCTGCTGTGCACCGCGCCGGTGCGGCGGGTGTTCCGGTTCGCGATGGAACCCGACATGAAGTGGGCGTTCAGGCCGGACTCGGCCGAACTGGCCCGCGACCGCGAGAAGGCCGGGCAGCGGCAGCCGGCCAACGCCTAGGACAGGGGCTGCTCCAGGCCGAGGAGTGCGCGCATCCGGGCGTACTTCTCGGTCAGCCGGGTGCGGGTGGCCGGGTCGGCGAGGCGGGCGAGGCGGGCCGGGTCGGCGTTGTGCGCCAGGTCCGCCTCCTTCACCAGCAGCGCGCCCGGCGTGGCGAGGATCCGCGCGGCGTACTCCTCGGGCGTCTCCCCCGCCCGCTTGGTGACCGCGAGCACGATGTCCTTCGTACGGCGGCTCAACGCGGCCCGCTCCAGCCACCGTTCGCTCAGCGCGTCGTCCTCCACGGCGTCGTGCAGCCAGGCGGCGGCGATCTGCTCGGCGTCGCCGCCCCGCGCTCGTACCCCCTCGGCGACGGCCCGCAGATGCTCGGCGTAGGGCCGGCCGGCCTTGTCGGTCTGTCCCTCGTGGGCGGACCGGGCGACGGCCTCCACCTCGGCCAGGGTGAGCCCTTCGGATGTCTCGGTCACTCCTCCAGTGTCTCCCGCCGGAGTGCCGCCCGGGCCGGGAGGGTCGCGGCGAGGACGCCGAGGACGACGATCGTCCCGGCGAACGCCCCGTACACCAGCGGCGGGATGTACGGCCCCTGCCCGGTCAGCCCCTTCGTCATCGGCACCAGGGTGGCCAGCGCGATGCCCGTCCCCAGGACGATGCCGGCGAGGGCGACGAGCAGGGCCTCCCAGCGGATCATGCGCAGCACCTGGCGGCGGGTGGAGCCGATCAGCCGGAGTGTGCCGAGTTCGCGGCGCCGGTCGAGGACGGTCATCACCAGCGTGTTGACGGCGGCGACGGCCGCGAAACCGCCGAGGACGCCCGCCATCACGGTGTTCGCCCAGGCGTTCAGCTCCCGGTCGACGGACTGGGCGGCGGTGTAGTCGCCGCGGCCGAGGACGGTGCCGAACGCCTTCAGTCCGGCGCGTGTACCGCCCCTGGTCCACAGCTCCGTGTCGAAGGCGGAGCTCACGTGGGTCGCCAGGTCCGCGCGGGACAGGGTGACCTGGGCGAGTCCCATGCCGCGTCCGTACGTCGCCGTGACGACCGGGCTCGCCTTCGTGCCGTCGGGCAGCCGGAGGTGGAGGCGGTCGCCGACGTGGACATGGGCGCTCTGGGCGAGGGAGGAGTCGACGGCGATCTCCCCGCGGCCCAGGGCGAGTCGGCCGTGCCTGACGTCCAGGTCCTGTACGGCGGTCAGGTCGCGGACCGTGCCCGTGACGCCCTGTGCGGTGGCCGACTCCAGGCCGCCGGAGGCCGGGACGAGGACCGACGACTTCAACAGGCCGACGGCGGCGGTGACTTCGGGGGTGCGCGCGGCCTGTCGTACGGCGTCCGGGGGCAGGCCCGGGTCGGCGGTGACGACGTGGTCGGCGAGGATGCCGGCGTGCTGCTGGTCGGCGGTGACGCGTTCCTCGCTGGTGTGCAGGAAGACCAGGACCGAGGAGAACGCCATCGCCAGCACGATCGGGGTGATCGCGGAGGCCAGACGGCGGGCGTTGCTGCGGGAGTTGGCGGCGGCGAGCACCGCGGGGGCACCCGCGCCGCGCAGCGGCAGGCCGAAGAGACCGGCGCAGGCGCGGGCGACGAGCGGGCCGAGCAGCGCGACGGCCAGCATGAAGAGGAAGACGATGCCGAGGGCCGTGTTGGCCGCGTCCTCGCCGGTGAGGGAGGCGGCCAGGCCCGCGCAGACGAAGCCGCCGGCCGCCGCGGCGATGCCGAGCGGGGTACGGATCCAGCCGACGCGCAGCCGCTCGACGGACGCCTCGCCGAGGGCCTGGCCCGGCTTGATGCGGGAGGTGCGGTGGGCGGCCGTATAGCCGGAGACGAGGGCGGTGAGCAGGACCGCGCCGGCCGCGGAGAGCAGCGGGATCCAGGAGACGGACAGGTGGACCGCCTCCGGGACCGCGCCCTTGTGTTTCAGCTGTCCGAACCACCAGTGGGCCAGGGCGGTTCCGGGCAGGCAGCCGAGCGCTCCGGCGAGCGGGGCGACCAGGAGGGTCTCGGTGGCGATCGTGCGGCGGATCTGGCGCGGGGTGGTGCCGATGGCGCGCAACAGGGCGAACTCGCGGGCGCGTTGGCCCACCGCGAGGGCCACGGTGCCGGCCACGGTGAAGACGGCGACCATGGTGGCCACTCCGCCGAAGGAGCCGCCGATGCCGGTGAGCGTCTCCCTCGCCTCGGCCAGGGCGGGGTCCTCCACCGCGCCCCGGTCCTCGCCGGTGTGCACCTTGGCGTGGCCGCCGAGGGCGTGCGCCACCTGGGACTTGAGGACCGCGGTCGAAACACCGGGCCTGGGCAGCACGGCGATGGCGTCGATGCGGCCGGGGTGGCCGGAGACGCGCACGGCCACCGTATCGGCGAACCAGGCGGTGCCTGCGGGGGTGTCGGTCGTACCGGAGACGCGGTAGGTGCCGGTTCCGGCCGGGGTGCTGAGGGTGACGCGGTCGCCGACCCGGGCCCGGGGCAGGACGACCTCGCCGGGGCCGGGCGCCCGGCCGGCGGTGAGCCGCTCGCCGGTGAAGACGGTGGAACCGAAGGTGTGGGCGGTGAGGGCGGTGCCGTGCGGGCCGCGTACGGGGAAGGTGACGTCGGCCACTGCGGTACGGGCGCCCGGGACCGAGGCCGCCTTGCGGACCAGGCCGGCGTCGAGGCGGGCGCGGTCGGGGACCGGTTCGCTGTCGGCGTCGTCGCCGTGGCCGTAGGGGGCGCGCTGGTCGGCGGCGGCCACCACGGGGGCGGCGGCGTACCGGGCGGGCGGGACGGAGGCCCGGATGCCGGTCTCCAGGAGGATGCCGCAGGCCGACACCACCATCGCGGCCATCACCAGGGCCACGAAGGTGCCGGCGAACGCGGCGGGGCGGAAGCGGAGGGCCGCGCGGGCGAGGCCGTTGGGGGCGAACATCAGGCGGCCGCCTCGGCGTAGGGCCGGGAGGCGGTGAGGGCCGTCATCCGGGCGGCGATCTCGGCGGGGGCCGCGCGGTCGAGGTGGGCGGCCATCTCGCCGTCGGCCAGGAACAGGACGCGGTCCGCCCAGGAGGCCGCCGTCGGGTCGTGGGTGACCATGACGACCGTGGCGCCGTGCACGTCGACGGCCCGGCGCAGGAGGGCGAGGATCTCGGCCGCCGTCGTCGTGTCCAGGGCGCCGGTCGGCTCGTCCGCGAAGACGACGTCGGGGCGGGTGACCAGGGCGCGGGCGATCGCGACCCGCTGCTGCTGGCCTCCGGAGAGCTGGCCGGGGCGGCGGCGGGCCTTGTCGGCGAGGCCGACCTGGGCGAGGACCTCGGCGGTGCGGCGGCGGTCGGGGCGGTGACCGGCCAGACGGGTGGGCAGGGCGACGTTCTGTTCGACCGTGAGGGAGGGCAGGAGGTTGAAGGCCTGGAAGACGAAGCCGAGGCGGGTACGGCGCAGGGCCGTCAGCTTGTTCTCCTTCATGCCGGTGATCTCCGTGCCGCCGAGGCGGACGGTGCCCGAGGTGGGGCGGTCCAGGCCCGCCGCGCACTGCAGGAACGTGGACTTGCCGGAGCCGGAGGGGCCCATCACGGCGGTGAAGGTGCCGGGCGCGAGGGTGAGGTCGATGCCGCGCAGGGCGTGGACGGCGGTGCGGCCGCGGCCGTAGCGGCGGGTGACTCCGTGCAGTTCCACGGCCCAATCGGCAGCCATGTCTGTCCTTCCGGTCCGTTGTCGTTCGGGGATGCCTCGAACGTACGGATGCGGAGGGCGGGCGGGCGATGAGGGCGGCTGGCGGATGCGGGCGGGGGAAAACCCCACCGTGGCCGCGGCGCCGAGCGTCAGGTCAGCGGGCCGCGGCCGCCGTGGGGCCTTCCCGGCAGATCAGCAGCAGCGCCCGGTCGTCGTTCACGTCCTTCGCCACCGCCTCGATCAGGTGCCAGGCGGCGCCGTGGAAGCCGCCCGCGACATAGCGGTCGGCTTCTCCGGTCAGGCGGTCGATGCCCTCGACGATGTCCCGGTCGGAGGTCTCCACCAGGCCGTCCGTGAACAGCATCAACACGTCTCCGGCGCGCAGCGAGCCCTTCACGGGGTCGAACTGGGCGCCGTCGTACACACCGAGCAGCGGGCCCTCGGCGGCCTTCTCCTCCCAGCGGCCGCTGCCCGCGCTCAGCTGGAGGCCCGGGGGATGACCTGCCGAGTAGAGCTCGTAGTCGCCGGAGTCGAGGTCGAGGACCAGGTGGATGGAGGTGGCGAAGCCCTCGTCCCAGTCCTGGCGGAGCAGGTAGCCGTTCGCGGCCGGGAGGAAGGCGTGCGGCGGGAGCGAGCCCAGCAGGCCGCCGAAGGCGCCCGAGAGCAGCAGCGCGCGGGAGCCGGCGTCCATGCCCTTGCCGGAGACGTCCGTGAGGACGACCTCCAGGGTGCGGCCGCCGTTGGTCCGGGCCGCCACCACGAAGTCGCCGGAGAAGGACTGGCCGCCGGCCGGCCTGAGGGCCATCTCGCGGTGCCAGCCGTCCGGCAGCTTCGGCAGCTTGCTCTGCACCCGGATCCGCTCGCGCAGGTCGAACAGCATCGTGCCGCCGCGCCGCCAGGGCACGCCGACCCGGCTGCGGAACTGCGCGACCAGCAGCCCGAAGAAGCCACAGGCGGCGACGACGAGCACCACGCCCGGGGTGACCCGCGAGGGTCCCTCGGTGTACGGGCCCAGCTTCACCGACTCCACGATCAGTGCCGTGGCCGCCGCCGCGTACAGGGCGAGCAGGCTGGCGGGGCGCAGCAGCAGACCGCCGGCGACGATCGGCACGACCAGGGCGGCCGGGGAGCACCAGACGGAGTTGGCGAGGGTGACACCCGCGATCACCGGGACGGTGAGGAACAGTCCGCCCAGGGCGAACCAGTCCGAGCCGTCCCCGCGGAAGTAGTCCACGGCGCTTTTGCGCAGGCCGGTGCGGACCCGGTGCCAGTGCATCCTCAACCGGGCCGTGAACGTCTCGGCCTCCGCGCGCCGCTCTCGTCCTGCTGCCATTAGTTCGGGACCCTATCCATCGGACCTGCTGCTTGGCACGGGAGGTCCCACTTGTCCCCCGTCCGAGGCTCAACTTCACAGTGAACTTCACCGAAAGCCGTCGCGCGGGCGTCAAGCCGAAATTCCCTCGCTCGTCCCGCAATGCCCTGGTAGGCATGGTTCATGCGGACTGACGTGCGAGTGCTGGCAGCTGAGAACTGGGATGAGTGGTACGACAACTTGATCCGCGCCTTCGGCGGGGTTCCGGAGTCCGCCGAGGAGCGGGCGCTGTGGCGGGAGCTCACCGAGCCGGACCGGGCGATCGGGACCTGGGACGGTGACACGTGTGTGGGGACGGCGGGGGCGTTCCGCTTCCGGCTGACCGTGCCGGGCGGCAGCGCCGTGCCCGCGGCCGGTGTGACCATGGTGAGCGTGGCCGCCACGCACCGGCGGCGCGGGGTGCTGACGTCCATGATGCGGCGGCAGTTGGCGGACGTACGGTCCTGGGGCGAGCCGCTGGCCGTGCTGACGGCCTCCGAACCGGCGATCTACGGGCGGTTCGGGTACGGCGCCGCGACGTTCCACGCCAACGCCGAGATCGACACCACCCGGGTACGGCTGTCCGTGCCGGACGGCACCGATGACGTACGGCTGCGGTACGCCCAGCCGGCCGACGCGCTCGACGCCTGCGAGGCCGTGTACGCCCGGCTGGTTGCCCGGCGGCCGGGGATGGTGGCGCGGGTCCCGGGCTGGGAGCGGCTGTGGGTGCTCGATCCGGAGAGCGAGCGGGACGGCGCCTCGCCGCTGCAGTGCGTGCTCGCGGAGCGGGACGGGGAGGTCGTCGGGTACGCGCGGTTCCGGGTCAAGCCGGACTGGGAGCCCGCGGGCCCCAACGGGACGGTCGTCGTGCAGGACCTGGACGCGCTGGACCCGGCGGCGAACGCGGCGCTGTGGCGGTTCCTGTTCGGCATCGACCTGACCTCGAGGATCGACGCGCGGCGCCGGCCGGTGGACGAGCCGTGGCAGTACCTGGTCTCCGACATCCGCCGCTGCTCCCTGCTCGTGCGGGACTCGCTGCACGTACGGCTGGTGGACGTCGGGGCCGCGCTGGAGGCTCGGACCTACCAGACGCCGGTGGACGTGGTGTTGGCGGTCGAGGACGCCTTCTGCCCTTGGAACAGCGGCCGTTGGCGACTGACCGGCGATCCGAAGGGCGCGTCCTGCGCCCGCACCGAGGATGCTGCCGATCTCGCCCTGTCGGTACGGGAGTTGGGCTCGGCCTACCTCGGCGGCGTGAGCCTGGACGCCCTCGCCGCAGCCGGCCGGGTACGCGAACTCCGCCAGGGCTCCCTCGCGGAGGCGTCCCTCGCCTTCACGTCCACGGTCGCCCCGTGGCTGCCGCACGGGTTCTAGGTCACGGCGTCTGGCAGGTCGGGCACCAGAAGAGGTTGCGGGCGGCGAGGTCGGCGGTGTGGATCTCGCCGCCGCAGATGTGGCAGGGCAGGGTGGCCCGCCGGTAGACGTACACCTCGCCGCCGTGGTCGTCGACGCGGGGTGGACGGCCCATCGCCTCGGGCGTGTGCTCGGGGCGGACGGTGTCGATCCGGTTGTTGCGCACGCCCTCGTGCATCAGCTCGACCAGGTCGGTCCAGATCAGCCGCCACTCGGCGGGCGTGATGTCCCGGCCCGCGCGGTAGGGGTCGATCCGGTGCCGGAAGAGGACCTCGGCGCGGTAGACGTTGCCGACGCCGGCGATCACCTTCTGGTCCATGAGCAGCGCGGCGATCGTCGTACGGCTGCGGGAGATCCGCCGGTACGCCGCCTCGGGGTCGGCGTCGTCCCGGAGCGGGTCGGGGCCGAGGCGCGCGTGTATCGCCTGCTTCTCGGCGTCGGTGATGAGCGCGCAGGTGGTCGGGCCGCGCAGGTCCACGTACGAGGTGGCGTTGGCGAGGCGCAGCCGGACCGTGTCGGTGGGCGGCGGCGCGGGGGCGTCACCGAAGGTGACCTTGCCGAACAGGCCCAGATGGATGTGGACCCATTCGGCGTCACGGAAGCCCAGGAAGAGGTGCTTTCCGTGGGCCTCGGTACGGGTGAGCCCGGCCCCGTCGAGCAGTGCGGCGGCGTCGGAGAACTTGCCCTGGGGGCTGGTCACACGGGGTGCCGTGCCGGAGAAGCGGTCGGCGTAGTCCAACGCCAGCCGGTGGATCGTGTGCCCCTCTGGCACGGTGCGTGTTCCTTTCCGGCCCTCGGTTCAGTCCTGCTGCGGGTGGTGCGCGGGGATCGGGGGCAGATCGCCCGTCGTCTCGTACGCCGAGAGCATGTCGATCCGGCGCTGGTGGCGCTCGTCGCCGGAGAACGGCGTGTTCAGGAAGATCTCGACGAACTTCGTCGCCTCCTCCTGGGTGTGCATGCGCCCGCCCACCGCGACCACGTTGGCGTTGTTGTGCTGGCGGCCCAGGGAGGCGGTCTCCTCGCTCCAGGCGAGCGCCGCGCGCACGCCCTTCACCTTGTTCGCCGCGATCTGCTCGCCGTTGCCGGAGCCGCCGATCACGATGCCGAGGGAGTCGGGGTCCGCGGCCGTCCGCTCCGCGGCGCGGAGGCAGAAGGGCGGGTAGTCGTCCTGGGCGTCGTAGATGTGCGGGCCGCAGTCGACGGGGTCGTGGCCGGCCGACTTGAGCCACTCGACGAGGTGGTTCTTGAGTTCGAAGCCGGCATGGTCGGAGCCGATATACACGCGCATGGCTCCGAGTGTGACACGGCCGTTTCCGGGCAGCAGCTCCGGGTGGCGACCAGGATAAATCCAGACCTCACCATGGAACCTCAAAGAAAGCTCAAGTAACAATCTGGATTCAGAGGTTCACCAAGTCCTTTGCCTCCGATTCACTGGACCGACTTGTACGTCACCCCGGTGGCGCAGTACGGAAGTCCCCACACCCGGCGCAAAGGAATTCCCCCCATGACTGGTCTCCAGGCCGGACTCAAGAACCGACATCTGTCGATGATCGCCATCGGCGGTGTCATCGGAGCGGGCCTCTTCGTCGGCTCCAGCTCCGGTATCGCTACGGCCGGACCCGGCATCCTGCTGTCGTACGCCCTCGTCGGCACGCTCGTCGTGCTCGTGATGCGGATGCTCGGCGAGATGTCCGCCGCCAACCCGACCTCCGGCTCCTTCTCGGCCCACGCCGACCGGGCGCTCGGCCGCTGGGCCGGGTTCTCCATCGGCTGGCTCTACTGGTTCTTCTGGGTGGTGGTGCTCGCGGTGGAGGCCACCGCGGGCGCCAAGATCCTCGAGGGCTGGATCCCGGCCGTGCCGCAATGGGGCTGGGCGCTCATCGTGATGGTGGTGCTGACCGCCACCAACCTCGTCTCGGTCGGTTCCTACGGCGAGTTCGAGTTCTGGTTCGCCGGCATCAAGGTCGTCGCGATCGGCGCTTTCATCGTGGTCGGCGCGCTCGCGGTGGCCGGTGTGCTGCCGGGCGTCGACAGCGACAAGGCGGGCCTGGGCAACCTCACCGAGCACGGCGGTTTCCTGCCCCACGGCCCCGGTGCGATCCTCACCGGCGTGCTGCTGGTCGTCTTCTCCTTCATGGGCAGCGAGATCGCCACGCTGGCCGCGGGCGAGTCGGAGGACCCGCAGCGGGCGGTCACCAAGTCGACGAACAGCATCATCTGGCGTATCGCGGTCTTCTACCTGGGCTCGATCTTCGTCGTCGTCTCGCTGCTCCCCTGGAACGACCCCTCGATCAAGGAGCAGGGCTCGTACGTCGCCGCCCTCGACTCCCTCGGCATCGCGCACGCCGGTCAGATCATGAACTTCATCGTGCTGACCTCGGTGCTGTCCTGTCTCAACTCCGGCCTCTACACGGCCTCCCGGATGGCGTTCTCGCTGGGCGAGCGGGGCGACGCGCCGAAGGCGTTCGCGCGGACGACCTCGCGGGGTGTGCCGATGGCGGCGATCGTCGCGTCGGTCGTCTTCGGCTTCGTGGCCGTGTTCTTCAACTACCGGTTCCCGGACTCGGTGTTCCTCTTCCTGGTCAACTCCAGTGGTGCGGTGGCCCTGTTCGTGTGGCTGGTGATCTGCTTCTCGCAGCTGCGGATGCGGCGGATCATCCAGGCCGAGGCGCCGGAGAAGCTGGTCGTGAGGATGTGGCTGTATCCGTATCTGACCTGGGCGACGGCCGCGTTGATCGTCTTCGTGCTCGGGTACATGCTGACCGACACCGAGCACGACGGCCGGGAGACCGTGCTGCTGTCCCTGCTGGTGGCGGCGGTCGTGCTGGTGGTCGCGCTGGTGCGGGAGAAGGTGCGCGGGGGCCGTACGGCCGCGGGTGCGGCGTCCGTCGAGGCGCGGGACGAGGTCAGGACGGGCTGATCGCCCGGTGGCCGAGGGCTCGTCCGCTCAGAGGATCTTGAAGCTGTCCTTCACCTTGTCGTAGGTCCTCAGGGCCTGGGGCTCGATGGCCGTGTGGTACCAGGTGTTGATCTGGTACGACCGTCCTTCCTGGTTGAAGCCCAGGAGACGGGCGTGCCAGTTCACGCCGTTGAGGGTGAAGGTGTATTCCCAGACCACCGCGGGGTCGCCGCGGAAGGTGGTCTCTTCCAGGCGGATCTTGCGGTAGTTCTGGCCCTGGTGGGCGTTCTGCTCCGACTGCTGCCAGGTCCGCATCAGGTTGTCGCGGGCGAGGGAGGACTTGGCGACGAGTTCCTGGGCGCCGTCGGGTGAGGTGTAGTGGACCTCCGCGCCCGTCATCACGTTGCGGCGCCAGCCCTTGGGGGTCGCCCACGCGTAGCCCCCGGCCTCCTCGTGCGTGCCGGGCGGCAGGCTGGGGGGCCTGGCGGTGCCCTCGACGGTGGGCGAAGGGCTGTCGCTGACGGTCGGCGTCGTCGAGGAACCGGAGCGCCGGTCGTCCTGCGCCCCCGAGTTCGACAGCAGGACGGCCGCCACGACGACCCCGGCGGCGACCACACCGACACCGGCGAGGACGGCGCTGCGACGGCGGTGGCGGCGCGGGGTGACGGGGGACGCGGGAAGGGGCGCCTCGGGCGGGCGGAGGGGGTGCGGGCCGAGGGCGGGACGTGAGGTCTGAGCGTTGGGGGCGGTCGGCTGCGCGGAGAGGCTCGACGGAACCTCGGACCGGGCCTCGGAGCGCAGTTCCGAGGGGACTTCGGTGGAGGCGTTGGTGGCGGCGGGGGTGGACGCGCGGAGTTGACCGGGCTCGGGAGGGGTGGGGTACGGCGCCTCGGACGGTTCGGAGGGGGTCTCCTGGTCCGGGGGTGAGACGCGGGTGCGGCGTGGGTCGGGCGTCGTGTTGCGTCGGAAGTCATGGGTGACCGTGTGTTCCTTCGGGGCCGCGTCCTCAACGGGTTCGCTCTGCCGGGGTTCGCGGGCGGCGTGGACGAGACGGGTGCCCAGGTAGGAAGGCGTGGGCGCCTCGGACGAGTACCAGGGGGAGGACACCGCCGGGTCCGCTCCGTCGACCGGTTCGGATGCGGCGACGTCCGTCGCTCCTGCCCCGGCATCCCGGGATGACCCACCTGCCGTATCAGTGGCGTCCTCCGAACCGCCGGCACCCCCCGCCTCGAGCCCTCCCACGCCAGTGACCGCCCCCTCGGCCCCCGCGTCCACCTCCGCACCCGGAGCCACGGGCATTCCCGAGGCACCCGAAGCCCCCAACAATTCCCCGTCCTCCAGCAGTTGCTCCGCGCCTCCCCCCTCAGCCCCAGCCCCAGCCCCAGCCTCCCCCTCTCCCCCACCCACCGGCAGCGTCGGTGTAGGGGCAGGGAAGGCCACCGGGTGTAGGGCGGACGTCAGTTCGTCCAGGCCGGGGCGGACCTCTGGTTCCTTTTCCAGGATTGCGGCGAGGATGGAGCGCAGGTGGCCCGCCGCGGCGGGGAGTTCGGGCTCCTCGTAGAGGACCGCGTGGAGCGTCGCCAGCGTGGTGTCGCGGGAGAACGGGGAGCGGCCGCCCAGCGCCGCGCAGAGCGTCGCGCCGAGGGACCAGATGTCCGAGGGCGGGCCCTGGGGCCGGCCGGAGATCCGCTCGGGGGCCATGTAGTCGGGGGAGCCGACCAGCATGCCGACCATCGTCAGCGCCTTGGCGTCCTGGAGCGCCGCGATACCGAAGTCCGTGAGGACCACCCGCTCCCCCGCGGCCTCCACCAGGACGTTCCCCGGTTTGATGTCCCGGTGCAGCACCCCCCGTGCGTGCACCTGCCGCAGGGCGGCGACCAGGCCGAGGCCTATCCGGGCCGTCTCACGGGGACTCAGGGATCCCGACTCCACCATGAGCCGCTCCAGGGAGCGGCCCTCCACCAACTCCATGACGATCCACAGGCGTTCGCCCTCGTCCACGACGTCGTACACCCGCACGACGTTGGGGTGGTCGATCCGCGCCGTCGCCCTGGCCTCGCGCAGAGTGCGTTCGCGGCGGGTCCGGGTGTCCTCGGCGTCCAGGCCGTCTATCCGCATTTCCTTGATCGCGACCGGGCGGTCCAGCATTTCATCGGCGGCCCGCCACACCCGCCCCATTCCCCCCTGGCCGATAATCCCGCCCAATCGATAACGGCCGTTCACCAGCAGCCCTGGAACACCGCCACCGCTCACATTCCCCGGCAAACCGCTGCACCCCCTCAACGACCGCCCCGACGGAAACACAATAGTCACACTTAGTGCCGTACCAGCATAGTGCGGAGAAATCTTGTGGTACCTCTTCAAGTACTGCGAATTCAGGCGCAGCTCAGGGGGACGCAAGGGGGACGAACATGAGTTCTCGTCGTACGACGGCCATAGCGGGATCACTGGTCACGGCGGCTTTTTCGGCCGTGCTGATCCTTTCCTGCACGGCCAGCGCCGACGATCAGGGGCCCGGGAGCAGCCAGGGGGGAAAGGCCATGGACGCGGCCCCGGCAGGCGTCAAGCTGACGACTCTCCTGCCCTCGAGGATCTCGGTGGACAACAGCACGCAGAAGACGGCGATCACCGCCACGGTAAAGAATCAGGGGACCAAGGACAGCGGAAAGATCCAGCTTCTGGTCGTCGGTTTCGACGGCCTCACCGTCAAGAACGTCCAGGGCTGCTCCGCGATCGGGAAGAATGACCTTCCCGCGGGGTCGAACAGCGGATTCGCCTGCCCGATCGACAATCTGGCGGCCGGAAAATCGAAGTCGTACGCCGTGGACGCCACGTACGACCTGAAAAAGCAGGGCAAGATCTGCCTGCCCGTCCAGGCCGGTGACGGGAAGAAGACGTACTGGCAGCAGGGCCCGGTGCCGTTCGGTACGACGAACCCGTCCCCGAACGCCCCGGCCACCCCGCTGCTCCTCGGCACCGACAACAAGCCGGTGGCACCGAGCGGCGGCGAACTGCCCAAGACCGGTGTCGGACAGGACCTGCTGCCGCTCGGCGCGGCGGGCGCGGCGCTGTTGACGGCCGGCGCGGCCGGACTGTGGTGGTCGACCCGGCGGCCCACCCAGCAGCTGCGCGGCTGAGTACGGCCACCGCGGGCCGGGGCGTGCGAGCGTCCCGGCCCGTCGCTTCACCTCACCTCACTTCGTCCCGCTTCATCCGAAAGCTTCACCCGAAAAGTTGACGGGGGATGTCAGGTTATGCGGGCAGCATGCCGGTCATGACCTCCGTCGACAACACCGCGACCCCCCGTGTCCTCCGTCCCGGCGACTCCGGCTACGACGACGAACTCGCCGGTTTCCAGACCGGGTTCGCCCAGCGCCCCGCCATGGTCTGCCCCGCCGGGACCGCCGAGGACGTGATCGCCGCAGTGCGGTACGCGGCGGACCGGGACCTGCCGATCGGCGTCCAGGCCACCGGGCACGGCCTGCCCGGCGGCTTCGAGGGCGGCGTCCTCGTCACGACGAAGCGCATGGACCGGGTCACCGTCGACGCGGAGGCCCGCACCGTGCGCGTCCGGGCCGGCGTCCGCTGGGGCCAGGTCGTCGCGGCCGCCGAACCGTACGGGCTCGCGCCGCTCAACGGCTCCGCGCCGGGCGTCGGCGCCGTCTCCTACACGCTGGGCGGCGGACTGGGCATCCTGGCACGGGAGTTCGGCTACGCGGCCGACCATGTGCGGTCCCTGGACGTCGTCACGGCGGACGGGCGGCTACGGCACGTGACCCGCGAGTCGGACCCCGACCTGTACTGGGCCCTCCTCGGCGGCGGCCACACCTTCGGCGTCGTCACCGAGCTGGAGATCGGTCTCGTACCGGTGCGGACGCTGTACGGCGGCTCGGTGGCCTTCGACGGGCGGGAGACCGATCCGGCGGTCCTGCTGCGGGCGTACGAGGAGTGGACGCGGACCGTGCCCGACGAACTGACCTCGTCCTTCGCCGCCGTACCGTACCCGGACCTGCCGGCGCTTCCGCCGCATCTGCGGGGGCGGTACGTCGTCTCCGTGCGGGTCGCCCACACCGGAGCCGACGGCGAGCGGATCACCGCGCCGCTGCGGGAGTTCGGGCCGGTGATCGCCGACTCGCTGCGGGAGATGCCGTACGCCGAGAGCCACACCATCCACGGCGACCCGGACTTCCCGCACGCCTACTACGGGGACAGCGCGGTGCTGAGCGAGCTGGATGCCGACCGGGCCGCCGGAGTGCTCGCGCGCACCGGGCCGGACGCGGACGGGCCGATGTGTGTCGTGCAGGTCAATCATCTGGGCGGGGCGCTCGCGCGGCCCGCGCCGAACTCGGTGCCGTACCGCGAAGGGCGCTTCCTGGTGCGGCTGTTGGCGGTCGGGGACCGTCAGCAGGCGCGGGCGGTGCTGGACCCGGCGTTCGCGCTGCTCGCGCCGGTCACCCTCGGCCGGGCGCTCAACTTCGCCTTCGGGGCCGGGGACCGGACCGAGGGGCTGTACGACGACGGGACGCGCAAGAGGCTCGCCGGGCTGAAGGCCCGGTACGACCCGGCGAATCTCTTCCGCAGGACCTACGACGTCAGCGCCTGACCAGCTTCCAGGCGGCCGGCATGACGCCCATCGCCAGGGCCGCCTTCAGGGCGTCGCCGATCAGGAACGGGGTGAGGCCGGCCGCGATCGCGGCGGAGAGGGACATGTCGGCCGCGTAGGCCAGGTACGGGACGCCTACGGCGTAGATGAGCGCCTCGCCCAGCAGCATCGTGCCCGCCATGCGCACCACGGAGCGGTCGGCTCCGCGGCGGGCCAGGGCGCCCACGACGGTGGAGGCGAGCAGCATGCCGAGGATGTAGCCGAAGGAGACGGACGCGCCGGAGCTGCCGCCGGCGAACCACGGCACACCGGCGAGCCCGGCCAGCGCGTACAGGACGAGCGAGGCCAGACCGCGGCTCGCGCCGAGCGTCGTGCCGACCAGCAGCGCGGCGAAGGTCTGGCCGGTCACCGGGACCGGGGAGTGCGGGACGGGCACCGAGATCTGGGCCGCGAGACCGGTGAGCGCCGCGCCGCCGAGCACGAGCGCCACGTCCCGGACGCGTGACGCGGGGAGCAGGTCGGCGAGGACCTCGCGGGGACGGACGGTGGCGGCGGCGGTGCTCATGGGGACTCCGCGGGTGACGGGGGCATGCAGGGACAGGGTGACGTTAACCCGCGTGCCTGCAGGTGCTCACCGTCAGCGCTCGACAAAGGGTGGAGCGACAGCTTGGTGGGCTCCGGACAAAGGATGCTGGTTACACCCGGTTCGGCGTGACACTGGTCACTGAGGCCGAGACGTCTGCCTCACGTGACGGGCCGGAGTCCGGGCTGTCGCATCCCACCAAATGAATCCTAGTGGTCTGGCCGGATTCACCCTTTCTCGCCTACCCTTCGGGACATGGTCGCCCAGTCCCGGTACTTCACGTCGCGTCGCTATGTCGACCTGCGACGCCAGGGGACCGCCACCTGTAGCCGCGCACGACTCAGCACCAGCGTCTGAGGCGGGTTCCGGCGCGCCTCACGCTCCGAGACGTGTCGGCCCCCGTTCCCGAGGACGTTTTCCCCATGCCCCGTACCGCCGCTCCCCCCGTCGCCTCTCCCTCCTCCACCTCCTCTCCCTCCTCCACCTCCCGGCGCCGGACGAGCGCCAGTGTCGTCCTGCGGTCCGTGCTGGAGCACGGGCCGGTGGCGCGCTCCACCATCGCCCGGCTGACCGGGCTGTCACCGGCGTCGGTCACGGACTACTGCGCCCGTTTCGCCGAACTCGGCCTGATCCGTGAGGCCTCCGCGCCCCGGCGCTCGAACGGCGTCGGGCGCCCACACGTCCCCGTCGACCTGGACGACTCACGGTTCGTGGTCGGCGGGGTGCATGTGGCCGTGCGGTACACCACGGTCGCGCTGCTCGATCTGCGCGGGCGGGTGGTGGCCCGGCGGGAGCTGCGGCACGAGCGGACCGATCCGGGCTGGGTGCTGGCGCGGGCCGCCGAGGGGCTCGGCGCCCTGCTGGCCGAGGCGCCGCGCTGCCGGCCGCTCGGGGTCGGTGTGGCCGTCGGCGGCTGGGTGGACCGGGAGTCCGGGACCGTCGTGGAGCATCCGGTGCTCGGCTGGCGTGAGGTGGCCGTGCGGGAGGTGCTGGGCGAGCGCACCGGGCTGCCGGTCCATGTGGACGGGCACGCGCGGGCGTTGGTCAACGGGGAGCGGCTGTTCGGGGCGGCCCGGGACGGCGGGAGCGTGCTGCATCTGTTCGTGGGCAACGTGGTCGACGCGGCGTTCGCCACCCATGACGAGGTGCATCACGGGCCGCGGTCGCAGGCGGGCGCCATCGCCCATCTGCCGGTGCCGGGCGGTACGGAGCCCTGCGCGTGCGGGCGGATCGGCTGCCTGCAGGCCGAGTTGAGTGAGCGGACGCTGGTG
Organism: Streptomyces sp. NPDC002144; assembly: GCF_053593695.1. Lineage (NCBI taxonomy): Bacteria > Bacillati > Actinomycetota > Actinomycetes > Kitasatosporales > Streptomycetaceae > Streptomyces > Streptomyces sp. NPDC002144. The sequence continues at coordinate 545,718 of NZ_JBSFDB010000001.1, read as the reverse complement.
CGGCGGGCGCGGGCGGCGGGTGTCGTCGTGGGCGTCAACCCGATGCACGTGGTCACGGCGGCCGCCGCGGGCGACCGGGCGGCCGTACGGCTGCTGGTGGAGCGGGCCGGGGCCGTCGGACGGGCGGCGCGGCTGCTGCTGGACGTGCTCAACCCGGAGACGGTCGTGGTGACCGAGGTGGGGATCATCCACCGGCAGGACTGCCTCGACGCGCTGCGCGAAGGGGTCGGCGCGGAACGCGCGGCGTCCGTCGTTCCGACCAGTTTCCCGGATTCCGTGCTCGCGGTGGCCGGTGGCTCGGTGGCGCTCGACGTGCTCTACCGGGATCCGCTGGCGGCCTCACCTCGGGCTATTTAATTCAGAAACTCCGAATGTTGACAGGGGGCGTTCATGGCCGGGAACATCCTGGTCATGAGCCTGTTCGTGAGCTGTCGCACCCTTTGTTGCTGACACGTTGCCGCGCGTGAAGCGCTCATTTCCCCCTGCGTGAATTCTGTGTGACCCCCTTTGCCGGTCCCCCTTTGCCGGGCCTGGTTCCGCCTGGAATTCCGCGCGTTTTCTTCCCTGCTTGTGTTTCCGAACTCACGGAGTCCCGCCATGCCTTCCTCGTCCGCTTCGGGTGTCGACCGACGGCTCTTCCTCACCTCCCTGCTCGGTGCCGCCGCCGGTGTCGCCGGTCTCAGCGGCTGCGCGAACGGCAGCGCGTCCGCCGACACCGGCAAGAACGCCTTGTCCGCCCCGCTCGCCGACAAGGTCCCGGCCGGTACCAGCCTGAAGATCGCCTCGTACCAGAACACCGAGCAACTGCAGTTCAAACTGGCCAAGTTGGGCGAGCTGCCGTTCAAGGTGTCGAGCTGGGTGAACATCGGTGCCGGACCGGATGTCATCAACGCCTTCCGGGCCAAGTCCCTCGACCTCGCCAACAACGCGGGCATCCCGCCGATCCAGGCGCACTACCAGGGATTCGACGCGAAGATCGTCGCGATCGACATCACCCGCAAGCCCAACTACCTCTTCGCCACCAAGCCCGGCAGCGACATCCACACCGTCGCGGACTTCAAGGGCAAGAAGCTCGCCTTCTCCCAGGGGCAGGCCCAAGGAGTGGTCCTGCTGCGGGCGTTGAAGCAGGCGGGGCTGAAGTACGACGACGTCAAGCTCGTCCCGCTGACCAGCAACCAGTTCCTCACCGCCCTGCAGTCCGGCCAGGTGGACATCGCCCCGCTCGCCAACAGCCAGGCGCCCGCCTATCTGGCGCAGTACAAGTCCAAGGGCGCCCGCGTCATCACCACCGGCGTCGTCGACCTGCTCAACCTCCTCTGGGCGCCGACCTCCGTGCTGAGCGACCCCGACAAGGCCGCAGCCGTCGCCGCGTACATCCCGTACTGGGCCAAGGGCCAGGTGTGGATATACGAGAACCCCGGCACCTGGAACGAGGAGTTCTACGTCAAGACGCAGAACCTGACCCTCGCGCAGGCCAAGTCCATCTCCGACCTCGCCAACAAGCCCTTGTTCCCGCCGAGTTGGGACGAGGCCATCAAGTGGGAGCAGGAGACCGCGGATCTGCTGGCGGAGGGCGGCTTCGTGAAGAAGTTCGACGTGTCCTCGCTCTTCGACCACCGCTTCGAGTCCATCGCCGCCAAGGCCGTACCGGCGGAATACCGGAGGTGACCGCAGTGACCACCACGACCACCGCCGTCCCGGTGACGACCCGCGAGGAGGCCCCTGCGGTACGGCGTCGCCGGCGCGGCCTCGCCCCCGGCAGGCGCCTGCCGGCCACCCGCCTGATCGGGCCGGCCCTGCTCCTGGCCCTGTGGGCCGCCGCCTCGGCCGCCGGGCAGCTGGACCCCGGCGCCATCCCGGCGCCCTGGACGGTGCTGAGGACCGCCGGGCATCTGTGGACCGCCGGGACCCTGCCCACCGACATCGCGACCTCCGTCGAGCGGGCCGCGTACGGCTTCGCCATCGGTCTCGTCGCCGGTGTCGTCCTCGCCCTGGCCTCGGGGCTGAGCCGGGTCGGGGAGGCGCTGATCGACGGGACGGTGAACCTCAACCGGGCGATCCCCACCCTCGGTCTGATCCCCCTGTTCATCCTCTGGCTGGGCATCGGCGAGGCGTTCAAGATCGCGATCATCGCCATCGTCGTCTACATCCCGATCTACCTGAACACGCACGCCGCGCTCTCCGGCATCGACAGCCGGTTCGTGGAACTGGCCGAGGTGCAGGGGCTGTCGAGGCTGCGGTTCGTCCGGCAGATCGTCATCCCCGGTGCCCTGCCCGGATTCTTCGTGGGACTCCGGCTCGGGGTGACCGGCTCCTGGCTGGGCCTGGTGGTGCTGGAGCAGATCAACGCCACCAGCGGACTCGGCTACATGATGTTCCAGGCCCAGAACTACGGCCAGTCCGACGTGATCCTCGTCGGCCTGCTCGTGTACGGCGTCTTCGGCCTGGTCTCCGACAGCGCGGTCCGTCTCATCGAACGGAGGGTGCTGTCATGGCGCCGCACACTGAGCAGCTGACCCGGCCCGCCGTCCGACTCCGCGGCCTCACCCGGTCGTTCGACGACCGTACCGTCCTCGACGGCATCGACCTCGACCTGCCGGCCGGACAGTTCACCGCCCTGCTGGGCCACAGCGGCTCCGGCAAGAGCACCCTGCTGCGGGCGGTCGCGGGACTGGACCACGAGGTCGCCGGGAGCGGCCGGCTCGACGCCCCGGAACGGGTGTCGGTGGTCTTCCAGGACGCACGGCTGCTGCCCTGGCGCCGGGTGCTGGACAACGTACTCCTCGGGCTCGACGGCAAGGACGCCGAGCGCAGGGGGCGGGAGGCGCTCGCCGAGGTGGGGCTCGAGGGGCGCGAGCGGGCCTGGCCCAACGAGCTGTCCGGCGGCGAGGCCCAGCGGGCCGCGCTCGCCCGGTCCCTCGTCCGCGAGCCCGAACTGCTGCTGGCCGACGAGCCGTTCGGCGCGCTGGACGCGCTGACCCGCATCCGGATGCACGGTCTGCTGCGGGAGCTGTGGAAACGCCATCGGCCGTCCGTCCTGCTCGTCACCCACGACGTCGACGAGGCGATCGTCCTCGCCGACCGGGTCCTGGTCCTGGAGAAGGGCCGTATCGGACTCGACCTCACCATCGACCGCCCCCACCCGCGCTCGTACCGCGACCCCCTGCTCGGCGAGTACCGGGAACGGCTGCTCGCGGCGCTCGGCGTCACGGAGGACCACGCATGACCACCACCCAGGGTTTCCCGGAGGACCACGCATGACCCGCCGGCTCCACCTCAACGCGTTCCTCATGAACACCGGTCACCACGAGGCCTCGTGGCGGCTGCCCGAGAGCGATCCGCTCGCGCATGTCGAACTCGGCCACTACGTACGGCTCGCCCGAACCGCCGAGCGCGGCACCTTCGACTCGCTCTTCCTCGCCGACGGTCCACAGCTGTGGAGCAACCTCGCCCAGCGTCCCGCCGGAGCCCTGGAACCGCTCACGCTGCTCACCGCGCTGGCGACGGCGACCGAGCACATCGGGCTCATCGCCACCGCGTCGACCTCGTACAACTCGCCCTACAACCTGGCCCGCAAGTTCGCCTCGCTGGACATCATCAGCGGTGGCCGGGCTGGCTGGAACATCGTCACCACCGCGGGCGCGGAGGCCGCCCGGAACTTCGGTCTCGAGCACGAGCCCGCGCACGCCGAGCGGTACGCCCGTGCCGCCGAGTTCCTCGACGTGGCCCTGAAGCTCTGGGACAGCTGGGAGGACGACGCGATCGTCGCCGACAAGGCGGCCGGCGTCTGGGGCGACGACAGCAAGATCCATCCGCCCCGGCACAAGGGGACGTACTTCAGTGTCGAGGGAGCGCTCAACGTCCCCCGCTCGCCCCAGGGTTATCCGCTGCTCGTGCAGGCCGGGTCCAGCGAGGACGGCAAGTCGTTCGCGGCCCGGTACGCGGAGGCGGTGTTCACCGCCCAGCAGACCCTCGAGGACGCGCAGGCCTTCTACGCCGACCTCAAGTCCCGTACGAGGGCGGCCGGACGGGACCCCGAGCACATCAAGGTGCTGCCCGGGATCGTGCCGGTCATCGGGTCCACGGAGGCCGAGGCGCGGGCGAACGAGCAGCTGCTGGAGGACCACATCGTGCACCGGCACGGCGTGGCCAACCTGGAGCGCCTGCTGCAACTGCCCTCCGGCACCCTGGAGTTGGACGCCCAACTGCCCGCCGACCTGCCGTCCGAGGACGCCGTCGAGGGCGCCAAGAGCCGCTACACACTCGTCGTCGAGCTCGCCCGGCGCGAGCGGCTCACCGTGCGGCAGCTGATCGGGCGGCTGGGCGGGGGACGCGGCCACCTCACCTTCGCCGGCACGCCCGAGCAGGTCGCCGACCAGATCGAGAGCTGGTTCACGCGGGGCGCCGCCGACGGCTTCAACATCATGCCGGCCGTCCTGCCCTCCGGCCTCGACGCCTTCGTCGACCACGTCGTCCCGATCCTGCGCACCCGCGGCCTGCTGCGCACGGAGTACGGGCCCCGCCAGACCCTGCGGGAGCGCTACGGCCTTCCCCGCCCCGCCAACCAGTACCTCCAGCCCGCCGAACCCGCCCTCGTCTGAAAGGACTCCCGCACATGTCCGAGATCGAGATCCAGAAGGTCACCGCCCACATCGGCGCCCGCGTCCTGGGAGTCGACATCTCCAAGCCGCTCGACACGGAGACGGCGACCGCGATCCGCGAGGCCCTGAACGTCCACAAGGCGCTCGTCTTCGACGACGTGAACCTCGACGACGAGGGCCAGCAGGCCTTCGTCCGCCACTTCGGCGACGTGACCACCGCCCACCCGACGGTCTCCTCCGTCGACGGCGTCCCGAACGTCCTGCCGGTCGACAGCGAGCGCGGCCGGGCCGCCAACCACTGGCACACGGACGTCACGTTCGTCCTCAATCCGCCGCAGGCCAGCACCCTGCGCTCGCTCACGATCCCGCCCTACGGCGGCGAGACCCTGATCGCCAGCTCGGCCGCCGCCTACCGCCAACTGCCCGAGTCCCTGCGGAACCTGGCGGACACGCTGTGGGCCGAGCACACCAACGACTACGACTACGCCGTACCGGAGGAGGAGCTGGACGAGCAGCAGGCCGCGCAGCGCGCCCAGTTCACGTCCATCAAGTACCGCACGGTCCACCCGGTGGTCCGCGTCCACCCGCTGACCGGTGAACGCGGCCTGTTCATCGGCGGGTTCGCCCAGCGGATCGTCGGTCTGTCCCCGGGCGAGTCCCGCAAGATCCTGGACCTGCTCCAGGCGTACGTGACCCGGCCCGAGAACATCCTGCGCCACCGCTGGTCCGAGAACCAGCTCGTGCTGTTCGACAACCGCATCACCCAGCACTACGCCGTCGACAACTACGACGGCCTGCCGCGCCGGCTGCACCGGGTGACCGTCGCCGGTGACATCCCGGTCGGCATCGAGGGCAAGGAGAGCTACTCGATCGAGGGCGACGCCTCGCACTACACGTCCGTGGCCGCGTAGTCACCGCCGACACCGCCCCCGTCGTGCGCTACGGCTTGCGGCCCACGCCGCCGTGCTGGCCGATGGGGGCGGTCTCGGCGTCCGGGTCCGGGCGCCACAGCGGGACGGACACGACGCCCGGCTCCACCAGCTCCAGGCCCTCGAAGTAGCCCTCGATCTGCTCGACCGGCCGCAGGAAGTACGGCACCGCGCCGGTCTCGTTGTAGGCGTCCTGCGCCTGCTCGTAGACCGGGTCGGTGCCGCGCGAGCCCTCGTTCAGGGACAGGTAGCTGCCGGAGGGCAGGCCCGCCATCAGGCTCCGTACCAGGTCGCGGGCCTGGTCGTAGCTGCTGACGTGCCCGAGGATGCCGCTGAGGATCAGGGCCGTCGGGCGGGTGAGGTCCAGCGTCCTCGCCGCCGCCTCCAGGATGCGCTCAGGCTCGTACAGGCTCAGGTCCTCGTACGCCGTGACCCCCTCCGGCGTCGAGGTCAGCAGGGCGCGGGCGTGGGCGAGGACCAGGGGGTCGTTGTCGACGTAGACGATCCTCGCGTCGGGGGCGTGGCGCTGGGCGACCTCGTGGGTGTTGTCGACGGTCGGCAGTCCCGTGCCGACGTCCAGGAACTGCCGTACACCCGCCTCCGTCACGAGGTAACGGATGGTGCGCCCGAGGAAGGCGCGGCTGCTGCGGGCGATGGTGACGATGCCGGGGAAGACGGCGGTGTAGGCGTCGCCGGCCTCCTCGTCCACCGGGTAGTTGTCCTTGCCGCCCAGCCAGTAGTTCCAGATTCGGGCCGAATGCGGCACCGAGGTGTCGATCTCCGTCATACCGACATCCTCCTACGTCCGATCCTGATCGCAGGGCACGTTCAGCGAGATCAGACCAACTTGGTTGAGATTCATACGGAGTTCGGTGACGGCCGCGTTCCGCAGCTGCGGGAGGACACGGCGGTATTCGCCGAGCGGGATGGACAGCAGACGGCACAGCACCAGCCGCAGCAGGGTGTTGTGGGCGACGACCAGCACGCGCTCGCCCTCGTGCGCGGCGGCGATACGGCGCAGGGCGGCGGCGCCGCGCTCGGCGGCGGCCCTCGGGTCCTCGGCACCCGGGAAGGGGTGGACGACGGGATCGGCGCGGAACGCCTCCGCCGCGTCCGGGTTCTCGGCCGCGAACTCGGCGAGGGTACGGCCCTCCACCACGCCGAAGTCGCATTCCCGTAGGTCGGGTTCGCGGGCCGGGGTGAGCCCCAGGGCCCGGCAGGCGGGCTCGGCGGTGACGACGGCGCGGGAGACGGGGGAGGTCCAGACGGCGGTGACGGGGTGCGCGGCGACCCACCGCCCGAGCGCCTCGGCCTGCGCGTACCCGGTGTCGGTGAGCGGCACGTCGCTGATCCCGGCGTAGCGGTTCTCACCGTGCCAGACGGTCTGCCCGTGCCGGGCGAGGAGAAGGGTGGTGGTCATGTGCGGGTCCATCCGGCTGGGGGTGGGGTCATGAGTCCGCCGTGTTCCGGTTGAGGCGGGTGCGGGCGTGGGCCGCGACCGGGGGCGGCAGCCAGCCGCGGGCCGTCAGCTCGTCGATCAGCCGGGCGTACGGCTCCGCGAACAGGGCCGTGCGCTCGGGCCGGGGTTCGAGAACCGTCCGGACGCGGACCATGCGCTCGGCGACGTCCGCCAAGGAACCGCCCGCGCCCGTGCCGTGGGCGGCCAGCGCGGCCATGCCCAGGGCCGGCTCGGTCTGCACCGGTACGCGGGCCGGGCGGCCCAGGATGTCGGCGCGCAGCTGGTTCCAGTACCGGCTGCGCGCGCCGCCCCCGGTGAAGGTGAGCGGGCCGTCCAGCGGGGCGCCGAGATGGTGCAGGTAGTCCAGGCAGAGCCGTTCCGTGAAGGCGACGCCCTGAAGGAGGGCGGCCCACAGGTCGGCGTCGTCGCGCGGTTGGCCGAGGACCAGCGCGGAGGCGTCCGGCGCCCGGAACGGGAACCGCTCGCCGGACGACACCAGCGGGTACGTCACCGCGCCCGACGGCTCGTAGGCGGCCGCCCGCTCGTCCATGGCCGCCGGGTCGGCTCCCGCGAAGGACGCCGTGAGGACGCCGGCTCCGACGCCCGAGGCACCGCCGGGCAGCCAGCTTCCGTCCGGGGCACGGTGGTTGTAGACCACGCCGGCGGGGTCGTGCACGGGGGTGGTGGAGACGCCCTTGAGGACGAGCGTGGTGCCGAGCACCGAGTTCCAGGAGCCGGGCCTGAGCGCCCCGGAGGCGATCTGCGCCGCACAGCCGTCGGTCATCCCCGCGACGACCCGGGTGCCGGCGGGGATGCCGGTGGCCTCGGAGGCCTCGGCGCCGACCTCGCCGAGCGGGGTGCCGGGGCGCACGACGTCGGGGAACAGCCCGTCGGGCAGGCCCAGTTCGGCGAAGGCCGCGTACGGCCAGGCGTCGCGCTCCAGGTCGTAGCCGGTCTTGAGGGCGTGACTGGAGTCGGCGGGCGGGGGCAGCCCGACGAGACGGCCGACGATCACGTCCGGCTGGTGGGCCAGCCGGAAGCGGGACGGACGGGCCAGACGGAGGTGCGGGTGGGGCCGGTGTGCGCCGGGTGAGGCGGGCCGGCCGGCGGCGGCACCGGCCACATCCCCGCCGTACTCCCCCACCAGCCACACCGCCTTCGGCAGCGCCCAGGTGTCCTGCACCGCCACCCCGGCCGCCCGCACCCGCGCCGCCTCACGTGCCGCGCGCCCGTCGTCGTACATGAGCCCGGGGCTCACCGGCCGCCCCGCGCGGTCCGTCAGCAGGACCGTGCCGGACGTGCCGCACACCGCGAGCCCGCCGATCCGCACGCCCGTCACCCCGCCGAGCGCCTGCCGGGACGCGGCGCACACCCCCGCCCACCACTCCTCCGGGTCCTGCTCGTGCCGCTCCCCCTCCCGGTGCCCGCCGAGCGGCGCCGAGCCACGCCCGAGGACCGTGCCGTCCGCCGCGACCAGCAGCACCCGGACGCTCTGCGTGCCCAGGTCGATCCCCAGCCAGGCCTCCTGCCCGTCCGCCATCCGAACCTCCCGGGTATCGCGGTCCTGCCTGTGAACTTCACACCCACCTCCGATATTGACCCGGGTTTTTCGCCTGCGCGAGGGATTGACGCGCAACTTCCACCGTTACACCCTCGATTGACGAGCCCACTCGACGGTGACCGGGACACGATGAGCAGCAGCGACAGCAGCGGGGGCGGCGCCCACCCCCAGGGACCCACCGCCCGCCGGGCCGCCATGGCCGAGCGGGTCCTGGCCGCGGGCTCGGCCACGGCGGCGGAGCTCGCCGAGCGGTTCGGGGTGAGCCTGATGACCGTCCACCGCGACCTGGACGAGCTCGAACGGCAGGGAGTCGTCCGGAAGTTCAGGGGCGGGGTGACGGCCCAGCCGTCCGGTGTCTTCGAGTCGAACGTGCAGTACCGGCTGAAGACCATGCGCGCCGAGAAGGAGGCCCTGGCCGAGCGGGCGCTGGGGCTGATAGAGCCCGGCATGGCGATCATGCTGGACGACTCCACCTCCGCGCTGGAGATAGCGCGCAGACTCCGTCTCGGTGAGATCACCCCGCTGACGGTGGTAACCAACTTCCTGGAGGCCGTCAACGTCCTCGCCGACCAGCGGGGCATCCACCTGATGGCCCTCGGCGGCGACTACGACCCGCTGCACGCGTCCTTCCTCGGCGTGTCCTGCGTCGAGGCGGTCCAGTCGCTCCGCGTGGACGTCTGCTTCGCCTCGACGTCGGCCGTGCACGCCGGGTACGCCTACCACCAGGAGCAGCACATCGTGTCGGTGAAGCGGGCGATGCTCGACTCCGCCGCCCGGGGCGTCCTGCTCGTCGACCACACCAAGCTGGGCCGGACCGCCCTGCACCGGGTCGCCCCGCTGTCCCGCTTCGACCTGCTCCTCGTGGACGACGGGGCGTCGGCCGAGGCGCTGCGGGACCTGGACGAGCACAAGGTCACCTACCAGGTATGCGCGACGAAGGACTCACCGTGAGGAAGGGCTTGCTGTGACGAAGGGCTTGCTGTGACGAGCGGGTCGGTGCGGGTGCTGGCGGCCGGCGACCACTTCGTCCTGCCGTCGCTGATCAGGGACGCGGTCATCGCCCAAACGGACTGTTCGGTACGGGAGTTACTGCTCGGCTGGCCCCTGGAACCCTTCGGCCCGGTGGCCGAGGTGCAGGAGGCCAGTGACGCCGAGGACGAGATGATCGAGGCGCTGGCCGACGGCCGCGAGGTCCTGGTCACCCAGATGGGTCCGGTCACCGGACGGGTCCTGGAGGCCTCCCCCGCGCTCCGCCTGGTCGTCGTCTGCCGGGGTGGCCCGGTCAACGTCAACCTCGACGCGGCCGAGCGCCATGACGTGCGCGTCTGCTACGCGCCCGGCCGCAACGCCGCCGCCACCGCCGAGTTCACCGTCGGTCTGCTGCTGGCCGCCCTGCGCCGCATCCCCCAGGCCCACGGCCTGCTCGCCGGGCAGGGGAGCTGGGAGGGGGCGGCGTACTACACGTACGAGCACAGCGGTCTGGAGCTGGAGGACCTGCCGGTCGGGCTCGTCGGCTACGGCGCCGTGGGCAGCCGGGTCGCCCGGGCGCTGTGCGCCTTCGGCGCGCGGGTGATCGTGTACGACCCCTACGTCCGCGGCGAGATCCACGGCCTGCGCGTCGACTCGCTCGACGCACTCCTGCGCCGCTCCCGGGTGATCACCCTGCACGCCCGGCTGACCCCGGAGACCAGGGGCCTGATCGGGGCGCGCGAACTGGCCCTGCTGCCCGAGGGGTCGGTGCTCGTGAACGTGGCACGCGGCCCCCTGCTGGACGAGGAGGCGCTGTGCGACGCCCTGGAGAGCGGCCGGCTCTCGGCGGCGGCGCTCGACACCTACGCGAGGGAACCCCTCCCGCCGGACTCCCGGCTGCACGCGCTGGCCGACCGGGTCGTCCTGACCCCGCACCTCGGCGGGGCGTCCCGCGCGGTGGCGGAGAAGGCGGCGAGGATCGCCGCGCAGGAAGTGGGCCGCTGGGCACGCGGGGAGCCCCTCACGCACGCCCTGACATGAACCCCGGGACGGAGGCACAACCCCGAGCAAGAGCCCACCAACCGCCACTGTCCCCACGGCACCGGCCGCGGAGAGAGCCGTAGGGGGCGCGCCGGTGTCGAGGGGCCGAACGCGCGGAGGCGCGCAGCGCTGAGCACGATCGGCCCCTCGACACCGGCACAAAGCGCCCCCGAAGGCGAACGAAGCCAAATGGAGGAGGAGCCGCCGTGTATGTCGGGATCGATGTCGGGACGTCCGTGGTGAAGGCCGCCGCGTTCGACGAGGAGGGGCGGGAACTGGGGGTCGAGGCGCGGGCGGTGGGGCTCGCGCTGCGCGGGGGTGTGGTCGAGCAGGACATGGAGGAGGTGTACGGGGCGGTCGTCGCCGTGCTGGAGGCGCTGACCTCTCGGCTCGCGGAGCCCGTCGCGCTCGCGGGGCTCACCGGGCAGGGCGACGGGGTGTGGCTGGTCGACAAGGAGGGGCGTCCGGTGCGGGCCGCGGCCTCCTGGATGGACGGACGGGCGCATGAACTCGTCGACCAGTGGCTGGCGGACGGCACGTTCGAGACCGTCTTCCGCCGGACCGGGAGCGCCATGTTCCCGGGCTGTCCCGGCCCGTTGCTGGCGTGGTTCGACCGGTACGAGCCGAGGTCCCTGGACGCCGCCGCCACCGCCGTGTACTGCAAGGACATGGTGTTCCGGCGGCTGACGGGCGCCCCGGTGACCACGGACGTCTCCGACGCGTCGATGCCGTTCCTCGACCCGAGGACACGGACGTACGACAACCGGGTCGTCGAGCTGCTCGGGCTCACCCACCGCCGTGGTCTGCTCCCCCCGGTCGGCGACCCGATCGCCACGGCCGAGGCGCTCGGCGAGGGGCTGCCGGCCGGCACCCGGCTGGCGAACGGGCCGTACGACCTGCCCTCCTGCGCGCTCGGCGCGGGCGTTACCGCGCCCGGTGACGGTCTGCTGATCGTCGGCACCTGTCTGGCGAGCCTCGTCGCGACCACCGAGCTCGACCTGACGGGCGAGCCGGCCGGGCTGTACATCTCCACCGACCGCCCCGGCCACTGGCTGCGGGCCATGCCGGCGATGGTCGGCACGGCGGCGCTGGACTGGGTGCTGTCGACGACCGGGGTCCAGCGGGAGGAGGTCGACGCCCTGCTCGCCGACACGCCGCCGGGCGCGAACGGCGTACGGGTCCTGCCCTACTTCGCCCCCTCGGGCGAGCGCGCCCCCTTCGTCGAGCCCCGGCTGCGCGCGGAACTCACCGGCGTCTGTCTGGAGTCGACCAAGGCCGATCTGGTCCGCGCCACCTGTGAGGGCATCGGGTTCGCGGCCCGCCACTGTCTTCAGGCCGCGGGCCTGACCGGCACCCTCGCGGTGTGCGGCGGCGGCACCCGCAGCCCCGCGTGGATGCGGCTGCTGGCGGACGTGCTGGGCCGTCCGCTGCGGGTGGTCGAGGGCGAAGTGGGCGCCCGGGGCGCGGTGTTGGCGGCGGCGGAGCGGTACGGGGTTCCCCTGGACGCAGGGGTATGGACGAAACCGACATCCGTGGTGGAACCTGACGCGACACGGGCGGCGTACTACGCGACGGCGTACGAGGACCATCTGGACCGTCTCGCGCGGGCACGCGCGGCGGTGGACGCCCGTCGCTGACCACGAGGAGGGGTTCATGACGACGAGCCGGATGTGCCCCACCTGCAAGAGCAGACAGGACTTCCGCAAGCTCAACGACGCGGAGAAGGCCGCCGTCCGTGAGGAGAAGGGCCCCCGGCACTTCGTCCACGACCTGTGGCGCTGCACCGCCAAGGGCTGCCTGTGGTACCAGCCCTACTTCCGCCAGGGCGACGGCGGCATCCTTCCCGACCGCTTCCGCGAGGAGCAGCCCGCCGGGCAGTGAGGTCCGGAACCCGCCCCGGCGGGACGGATTCCGGGCTCACCACGCGAGTGCGCGGCCCCTATGCTCCCGATTCCCGGCATGTGACCGGGTTCGCGCTTTGGACCGGATCGGGAGGCGCTGGTGTCCGACGAGCTGCACTGTCCCAACTGCCCCAAGGGGAAGCTGCATCCGTTCCGCAGGGTCACCGCGGCGGAGGAGAAGCACATCGCGTCGGTGTACAAGAAGAAGGGCGCGCATGGGTTCTGGCGGTGCCAGGGCAAAACGGCGCGGGGGCAGTGCCTGTGGGTGCAGCCCTACTTCAACCAGGCGGACGGCTTCAGTCTCCCCGAGTCCTTCAGCTGACCGACGGCGTCACAGGTTGCTGAAGTCCGGGCCCTTCGTACGGGTGCGCTTGATCTCGTAGAAGCCCGGGACCGAGGCGACGGCGAGGGTGCCGTCCCAGAGCCTGGCGGCCTCCTCGCCCTTGGGGGCCGGGGTGACGACGGGGCCGAAGAAGGCGATCTGCTCGCCGTCCGCGCCGGGCACGGCGATGACGGGGGTGCCGACCTCCTGGCCGACCTTCTCGATGCCCTCCTTGTGGGAGGCGCGCAGCTCGGCCTCGAACTCGAAGTCCTCCTGGTCGGCGTAGTCGATCAGGTCGGCGGGCAGCCCGACCTCCTCCAGCGCGGCGGCTATGGCCTCGACGGTCGGGCCCTCGCCGTTGTTGTGGAAGCGGGTGCCGAGCGCGGTGTAGAGCGGGCCGACGACGTCCGCGCCGTGCTTCTGCCAGGCCGCGGTGACCACCTTCACCGGCTTCCACGCCTTGGTCGCCAGCATCTCCCGGTACTGCTCGGGCAGCTCGTCGATCCGGTCCTCGTTGAGCACCGCGAGGCTCATGATGTGCCAGCGGATGTCGATGTCACGGACCTTCTGCACCTCCAGCACCCAGCGGGAGGTCATCCACGCCCAGGGGCACAGCGGGTCGAACCAGAAATCGACGGGGGTCTTGCCGGAGCTGCTCGCGGTCTCGGACATGGCTCTCCTAGAAAAAGCAATCGTTTCAACCGGCAACACCGGGCGTCGCCGTCCCCATTCCCGTCCGCCGCCCCCATTCCGAGCTGCCCCCCGTCAGGAGCCCATGGCAGGATCAGCCCTGTCCACATACCGAACAGCTGCCAAGGGAGTGCCACCCGTGCCCGGTGAGAATCTGACCCGTGACGAGGCCCGGGAGCGGGCCGCCCTGCTGTCCGTCGACGGGTACGAGGTGTCGCTCGACCTGCGTTCGGCGGTGGGCGAGGAGACCGGGGACGGTCCGCGCACCTTCCGCTCGGTCACCACGATCCGCTTCCGCTGCAACGAGCCCGGCGCGTCCAGCTTCGCCGACCTGATCGCGCCGAGTGTGACCTCCGTCTCACTCAACGGCAGGGATCTCGACCCGGGTCAGGTCTTCGACGGCTCCCGGCTCCTGCTGGAGGACCTCGCCGCCGAGAACGAGCTGGTGGTGGACGCCCGGTGCGCCTACTCCCGCACCGGTGAGGGCATGCACCGCTTCGTCGACCCCGAGGACGGCGAGGTCTACCTCTACACCCAGTACGAGCCGGCCGACTCGCGCCGCGTCTTCGCGAACTTCGAGCAGCCCGACCTCAAGGCCCCGTTCCGCTTCGAGGTGCGGGCCCCGGAGGGCTGGACGGTGTGGAGCAACGGCGTCGGCGAACGGACCGACGGGGTGTGGCGGTTCGCGGAGACGAAGGCGATCTCGACGTACATCACGTGCGTGGTGGCGGGCCCGTACCACTACGTCACGGACTCCTACTCCCGCACCTTCCCGGACGGTACGACGCTGGAGATCCCCCTCGGCGCCCTGTGCCGCAAGGGTCTCGCGCCCTACTTCGACTCCGACGACGTCTTCCTGGTCACCAAGCAGGGCCTGGACTTCTTCCACGACCACGTCGACTACCCGTACCCCTTCGGGAAGTACGACCAGGCGTTCGTGCCGGAGTACAACCTGGGCGCGATGGAGAACCCGGGCCTGGTGACCTTCCGCGAGGAGTACATCTTCCGGGGCAGGGTCACCAAGGCCTCGTACGAGGGCCGGGCCAACGTGATCCTGCACGAGATGGCGCACATGTGGTTCGGCGACCTGGTCACCATGGAGTGGTGGGACGACCTGTGGCTGAAGGAGTCCTTCGCGGACTTCATGGGCGCCTTCGCGCTGGTCGGCGCGACCCGCTTCCAGGACGGCTGGATCACCTTCGCCAACCGCCGCAAGGCCTGGGCCTACCGCGCGGACCAGCTGCCCTCCACCCACCCCATCACGGCCGACATCCGCGACCTGCAGGACGCCAAGCTCAACTTCGACGGCATCACCTACGCCAAGGGCGCCTCCGTCCTCAAGCAGCTGGTCGCCTACGTCGGCCAGGACGCGTTCCTGGAGGGTGCCCGCCGCTACTTCAAGCGGCACGCGTACGGCAACACCCGCCTCGGTGACCTGCTGTCGGTGCTGGAGGAGACCAGCGGCCGGGACATGGGCGGCTGGGCGCGGTCCTGGCTGCAGACGGCGGGCGTCAACTCCCTCACCCCGCAGGTGCTGCTGGACGCGGACGGCCGCGTCGACGAGCTGGCGGTGGTGCAGGAGGCGGCCGGCTCTGCCCATCAGTCGGCTCCGCCGACGGGCACCCCGGAGCTGCGGCCGCACCGGGTGGCGGTGGGCCTGTACCGGCGCACCCCCGAGGGTTCTCTCGAGCGGTATGCGCGGGCCGAGGTGGACGTCGACGGCGCGCGGACGGTCGTGGGCGAGCTGGCCGGTGCCGAGGCGCCCGAGCTGGTGCTGGTCAACGACGACGACCTGACGTACTGCAAGATCCGCTTCGACGAGACCTCGCTGGCCGCCCTGCGCGAGCACCTGGGCACCATGACCGATCCGCTGGCCCGGGCCCTGTGCTGGTCGGCGCTGTGGAACATGACCCGGGACGCGCTGCTGCCGGCCCGGGAGTTCGTGGAGATCGTGCTGCGCTTCTCGGGCCGCGAGTCCGACATCGGCGTCCTGCAGATGCTGCACGCGTGGGCGAACTCCGCGCTGGTGCACTATGTGGCGCCGGGGTGGCGGGAGACCGGCGGACGGCTGGTGGCGGAGGGCGCCCTGCGGGAGCTGCGGGCGGCCGAGCCGGGCAGCGAGCACCAGCTGGCCTGGGCGCGGTTCTTCGCGACGGTCGCCTCCTCCCCGGAGGACCTGCGGTTGCTGCGGGGGCTGCTGGAGGGCACCGAGAAGGTCGACGGGCTGGAGGTCGACCAGGAGCTGCGCTGGGCGTTCCTGGAACCGCTCGCCGCGCACGGGGTCGCCGACGAGGCCGTGCTGGCCGCCGAACTGGCCCGCGACGACACCGCCTCCGGCAAGCGCCACCAGGTCAGGTGCCTGGCCGCGCGGCCGTCCGAGGCGGTGAAGGCGCAGGCGTGGGCGCAGGTGGTGGAGTCGGACGCGCTGTCCAACGCGCTGGTGGAGGCGACGATCGCGGGCTTCACCCAGGCCTCGCAGCGGGAGCTGCTCGCACCGTACGCGGAGCGGTACTTCGCGGCGATCGAGCGGGTCTGGGAGGAGCGGTCCATCCAGATCGGCATGGACGTGGTGCGGGGTCTGTTCCCCTCGCTGCAGGACTCGCCGGGGACGCTGGAGGCGACCGACGCGTGGCTGGCGGCGCACGAGGGGGCGGCGCCCGCGCTGCGCCGGCTGGTGCTGGAGGCCCGGGACGATCTGGCACGGGCGCTGCGGGCCCAGGCCTTGGCCAACGATTAAGCCACCGGTGACTGTTACGGAATCCGGCCAATAACACCCGTAACCCCTGGCCCAACCCATTTGGACCAGGGGCTTTCGGTGCCCTATCGGCATCCGAACACCCGTCCTTTAGTGCCGCCTTGTCTGCATTTGTCGACGAGCGTGTAACAGCGGTTAGGGGGCGGTCCGGACGCGGGAAACCCCGAGGCATGAACCACAACACCCCGCTGTCCCCCCGCCCGCTCCGTCACCTCTCCGAGGTGCACCGCCGTGTCGTGACGGCCGCGCAGCTGAAGGCGCACGGTGTCCTGTCCGCGGAGCTGACCGAGCACTGCCGCCCCGGCGGCCCCTGGCAGCAGATCCTCCCGGGTGTCTTCCTGCTCCACCCGGGGCCGCCCACCAGCGAGGAGCGGCTGCACGCGGTGCTGATGTACGCGGCACGCGAAGCCGCCCCCGGGGTGCCGGCCCAGCCGGGCGCTGAGTCCGCGCACCGCCCGGTGTGCGCGGAGGCGATGATCACCGGCCTCGCCGCCCTCACGCTGCACGGCTTCACCTCCGCGCCCCCGCTGCTGTCGATCGAGAGGATCGACGTCCTGGTCCCCCGGCTGCGCCGGGTGCGCTCGACCGGCTGCGCCCGCGTCGTCCGCACACCGTCCCTGCCGACCGCCCAGCAGGTGACGGGAGTTCCGATCGCCCCGGTCCCGCGCGCCCTGGCCGACGCGGTGGCGGAGCTTTCGGACGCCGGTGCCGTACGGCGGCTGCTGACCGAGGCGGTGCGCGGCGGCCACTGCGAACCCGCTTCGGTGGTACGGGAGTTGAAGAACGCGAAGCTGCTGAGCCGGCCGCACGTCGTGGACGCGGTGGACTTGCTGCTGGCCCAGGGCCGGGCGATCGCGGAGGACCGGCTGTACCGCATGGTCGAGGAGCACGGTCTGCCCGACCCGGTCTGGAACGTGGACCTGCGGCTGCCCGGCGGCCCGCACCTCGGCGGCCTGGACGCCTACTGGCCGGAGCAGGCGGTCGCCGTCGAACTCGACACCCGCGCGCCCCGCCAGGACGACGACGCGATGTGGTCCGAGTACGCCCGCAAGCGGGAGACCCTGGAGCGCCTGGGCATCACGGTCGTCCACATCAACCCGAAGAAGCTCCGGGACTCGGCCGAGCAGCAGGCGGCCGTGGTCCGCACGGCCCTGATGGCCTCCGGCGACCGCGACCCGGCGGCCTATGTCGTGGTACTGCCCCGGTAGTGACGGACCGGGACGGTGTCAGGAGGGGAGAGGAGGGGCTGCCGGGTGGGTCCGGCGGCCCCTCCTCATGTGCGGGGATCAGAGCGGGTCGGGCAGGGCGGGGGGCAGCGTCGCCCGGGTGTGGACGCCGTCGATCAGGGCCGCGTAGGCCGCGATCATCCGCGTACGGCTGAAGCGTTCGCGGCTGGCGGCCAGGGCCGGGGCGAGGTCGGAGCGGGCGGTCACCGCCTCCGTCCAGGCCCGGGCGATGGCGTCCGGGTCGGGCGGGGTGACGAAGCCGTGGCCCGAGACGATCGCCGCGCTGTCGCCGACGTCGGTGGCCACCGGTACGGCCCCGCACATCATGCCCTCGACCAGGCACAGCGGGGCCGCCTCGCCCCAGGAGGAGGTGAGGGCGACCACGTCGGCGGCCGCGTAGAGGTGCTCCATGTCGTGCCGGACGCCGAGGGGGTGCAGCCGGTCCGTGAGGAGGGGGTCGGTGCCGAAGGCGGCCGCGATGTCCGCGACCAGGCCCGGGTTGGCGCGCGTCATGCCCGCGCCGCACAGCAGGACGCGGCCGCGCGGCTCCCGGGCGAGCCAGGCGCGGGCTGAGGCCAGGAACAGGGGGACGTTCTTCATCGCGTCGTAGCGGGCGGCGAAGATCACCACCGGGGCGTCGGCCGGGACGTCCAGGGCGGCGCGCACCGCGAGCCGGGCGGCCGGGTCGGGGCGGAAGCGGAGCAGGTCCACGCCGTTGGGGATGACGTGCAGCAGCTCGCCCGGGACCCCGGCGGCCTGGTAGGCGGCCCGGGTGGACTCCGCGCAGCACACACAGGCCACCACCGTGCCGTCGGCGATGGCCGCCTTCAGCTCGTCCAGGGCGGCGCCCTGGTTCTCCGGGTCGGAGCGGTGCAGACAGACGACGACCGGGCGGCGCGGCAGGCCCGCCTGGTTGAGCAGCCGCAGGGGCTGTTCCTTCAGGGACAGGATGACGTCCGCCTCGGCGGTCGCCCGTGCGGTGTCGGCCAGCTCCGGCCCGGTGAAACCGACCTGATCCCGGCTTGCGGGGAAGCTGCGGCCCAGGGACGTGACGCCCACCCCCGCCGCGGTCAGCGACCGGTAGCAGGCGTCGTCCTCCATCCGCTGCCGGGTGGCCTCGCGGTGCACCTCACCGTGGATGCTCAGCACCCGGTGATCCTGCTGACCACCCTCGACCAGGCCGAGCACGACGTCACTATGGACGATCCGGGCCCCGCCGGAGAAAAAACCTTCGTAAACAGACAGCACACGCAGTCCGTGCCTTGCGCGCACACGACCACCCGCCTCGTACAGATCGAGCCATCCCCGTGAACAGCGGGTTAGCCGATATGAGGCGCCACGGACGTTTCGTACGGATGAACTGGGCGTCTCCGATCCGAGTCGCCTGGATTACCGGACGGCCAGGCCACATGCGCGCATGCATTCACCCCTTCTTCAGGACCAGCTCGGTGTTGCGGTCGCTCGATGTGCCGCCCATTTTCTTGCTGGCGCCGGGGGCGTTGTAGGAGATCTCTCGGTAGAGGGCGGCCAGGCCCGTCTGGGTGAGGTCGGTGAAGTCGGTGCGGTGCGGGGCCGCCGACTCGATGAGGGTGGTGAACAGGGAGATCGTGCCGTCCTTGTTGTCGGCGATCTCGATGACGCGGGCCAGCTGCGGGTAGTCCACGTGGGACGCGGTGGAGATCTCCCAGAAGGAGCGGCCGCCCGACGCCTTGTGCGGGGTGATCTCGTTGCGGTGGATGTGTCCGTTCACCCAGGCCAGGACGTTCGCGTGGCGGCTCAGCAGGGAGACGACCTCGGCGCCGTCGTGCCGCTTCTCGCCGGGGTGCGCGGGGTCGGGGTGTTCGGTGTTGGTCATCGACTTGCTGGTGTGGTGGCTGAAGACGATGGCCCAGGAGTCCTTGTTGTCCTTCAACTGCCGCTCCAGCCAGCGCAGTTGGGTGGTGCCGATGGAGCCGTCGTAGTGACCGCTCGGGTCGGTGGTGTCGATGCTGATGCCGATGACGTCGTCGGAGATGCGGAACGTGTAGTACTGGGTGCCCGCGTCGAGGTTGGCGGTGGAGTAGCCGTGGCCGACCGGGCCGAGACCGCGGTGCGCCGGGTCGAGGTGGGCCTTGAGGTAGTCGGTCGGGGTGAAGGGGGCACGGCGCTCGTCCGGTGTGACGGAGCGCATGTCGCGGCTGTGCGCCTTGAGCAGGTCGCGCAGGGCGGTGCCGCTCGGGTCGCCGCCGCTCCTGATGAGGTTCTGCAGCTTCTTGGCCTCGGTGGCGGGCAGGCTCATCAGCTTCTTGCCGCCGACGGTGAACTCTCCGAGCCAGGAGTCGGCGTGGCCGTAGCAGCCCAGCATCAGGGCGTCGTGGTTGCCGACCGTGGAGTACCAGGGCAGGTTGAGGCCGGGGCTGCGGATCTCCCGGATCGCGGCGGGCAGGAAGCCGCCGAGGTGCGGGAAGCCCAGCCGCTTGTCGTGGTCGCGGGTGGTGGAGTCGGGCTGCCAGAACAGCTGCAGGCCGCTGTTCTGGACGCCCTCGTAGTGGCGCGGGTCACCGGAGTTGGGGGTGATCTTGCCGCCGCTCAGGACGGTCAGGAACCACTCCAGCTCGGTCCCCGCGTTGTTGTCCGTGTTGTCGCCGGTGGTCATGGCGAAGTGCAGCGGCGAGCCCGTGACGGGGGCGCCGCGCAGCGCGTTGACCCGCTCGATCAGGGAGACCGCTCCCTGCACGGTCAGCGCCTCGTGGGGGCGCCAGGCGTGCGGATCGGCGGAGCGCACGTACTCCAGCCGCAGCGGGTGCTGGGCGTCAATCAGGTGCAGGTCGGTCAGCTGCACGAACGCCGCGAGCGCGGTACGGCGGCCCGCGCGGCCCGACTTGGGGGCGGCGAGCTCGCTGCGCACGACGCGGGCCCAGCCGGGACCGTCGGCGAGCCGGCGGTAGCCGGAGCCGGCGCGCGGGGTGGCGACGGAGGCGAGGGTGGTGCCCTTGGTGTACGGCGCGAGAGGCGCGGTGGCGGCCTGACGGGAGTGGGCCACGATCGCCTCGTGCGGGTGCGCGGCGGCGGCCGCGGCCTGGCTGTCGGTGGGCCGCAGGGCGTAACCGACGCCTGCGGAGACGGCTGCCGCGCCGGTGGCGGCGAGGACGGTACGGCGGTTGATCGCGGGCTTGTCGCCGGCGACTGAGCGTATGCGCGGCATGGCGCGGTCTCCCCGAGTGCGAACGCGTCGGCAGTGGTCGCGGGTTTTCGCTGCCGCGAACAACCCGCTCGCCTTGGATGCTTGGCACCGGGAATGACCTGCGCGTGAACGAGACAGCAACGCGCAGCGCCGATCACCGTACGTGGATCTTGGCAAACCCTGTGTGTTCTCACCCGCTCTTCGACCGGCCGGAAGGCGGTCACGCAGTGTTCATCTTCTGGGGTAACCGACCCGTCACCGGCCGCTCCCGCCACAGCGCCAGTCCCGTGTCGACGAGCCCGACCCGGTTGAGGCCCGGGACCGTCTCCAGCGGATGCCAGGCCGCCAGGTCGGTCGAACCGCCGATCTCGGGGCGGAGTTGGCCGCCGGTCACCCGGGCCTCGTAGACGAGCCGGAGGCCCTGGCGGTCGACCGGGCGGCGGAAGCGGCTCCGGGTCGTCAAGCGGAAGGAGTCGACGCCGAGCAGGCCGGTCACCTCGACGTGGTACCCCGTCTCCTCCTCCACCTCCCGCAGCACGGTGTCGTAGGGGTCCTCGCCGTGTTCCATGCCGCCGCCGGGCAGGGTCCATTCGGGCCGGCCCCGGCCGTCGGTCCAGCGCGCCAGCAGGAGTTGCCCGTCGCGGACGCATATGGCGTAGGCCGCCACCCTCAATTTCCGTCGCACAGGGAGAAATTAGCCGGAACGGGGCTGTCGGGAGTGCGTCCCGCATCGGGGGTTTTCCCCATACATCTCTATCGCCCGGGTCAACACTTCCCAAACAACCTCCCCTTGGGTAAAGCTGTGCGCTCGTCCGGCACTGGATTTCCTCACCTGTAAGGGATGCCGATGACCTTGCTCCCCGTCAGACCCGCGGCCCGAATAGCCGTGGCCGCCGGTCTCGTCGCCGCGCTCTCCGCGGCCGGGCCGATACCCCTGGCCTTCTCCGCCGACGGCCCCTCCGGAACCGCGCCCACGGACACCGCCGTCAAGTCCGCGCACGACAAGCTGGGTTCCGACGACGCGGACCGGCTCGCCGAGGCCAAGGCCGACGGCGACAAGAACGTCACGATGATGATCGCCACCGCGCCGGGGCAGACCGAGCAGGTCACCCAGAAACTGGACGCGGTCAAGGGCGGCATCGTGGGCCGCACCTACGACAAGCTCGGCTACGTCCGCGCCACCGTCCCCACCGCGAAGGCGGACTCGGCCATCGCGGCCGCCGCGAAGCTGTCCTCCGTGCACGGCATCGACCTGCGCGCGGAGATACCCCTGGACGACCCGAGCGTCACGAGCGGCGCCAAGTCGGCCAGCGGCAAGGCGAGTTACCCGGCGCCGGACAAGAACACGCCGGCGCGCAACCCGTACAACCCGTCCTTCGAGACGGGCGCCGTCGACTTCGTGAAGCAGCACCCGAAGGCGGACGGCCGCGGTGTCACCATCGGCATCCTCGACTCCGGTGTCGACCTCGGTCACCCGGCGCTGCAGAAGACCACCACCGGCGAGCGGAAGATCGTCGACTGGGTGACGGCCACCGACCCGATCGTCGACGGCGACGCCACCTGGCGGCCGATGCTCACCTCGGTGTCCGGGCCGGCCTTCACCTACGGCGGCCGCAGCTGGACGGCGCCCGCCGGGTCGTACCAGATCAGCACCTTCAGCGAGGCCGCGACCGCGGGCGGCGACGCCAAGGGCGACGCCAACCGGGACGGCGACACCACCGACAAGTGGGGCGTCCTGTACGACGCTGCCGCCGGGACGGTCCGCGTCGACCTCAACAACAACTTCGACTTCAGCGACGACACGCCCATGAAGCCGTACAAGGACGGCTTCCAGGTCGGCTACTTCGGGACCGACGACCCGAAGACCGACGTGGTGGAGCGGCAGCCGTTCGTGGTCGAGATCCGCAAGGACGTCGTCTACAACTCCTCCGGCGCGAAGGCCGACTTCGTCAACATCGGCGTCATCGAGTCCGAGCACGGCACGCACGTGGCCGGCATCACCGCCGCCAACGGCCTGTTCGGCGGGCGGATGAACGGCGCCGCTCCCGGCGCGAAGATCGTCTCCTCCCGGGCCTGCACCTGGAGCGGCGGCTGCACCAACGTCGCGCTCACCGAGGGCATGATCGACCTGGTCGTCAACCGCGGTGTCGACATCGTCAACATGTCGATCGGCGGCCTCCCGGCCCTCAACGACGGCAACAACGCCCGCGCGGAGCTGTACACCCGGCTCATCGACACCTACGGCGTGCAGCTGGTGATCTCCGCCGGCAACTCCGGCCCCGGCGCCAACACCATCGGCGACCCGGGCCTCGCCGACAAGGTGATCTCCGTCGGCGCGACCATCTCCAGGGAGACCTGGGCGGCCAACTACGGCTCGGTCGTCGAGAAGAAGTACGCGATGATGCCCTTCTCCTCCCGCGGTCCGCGCGAGGACGGCGGCTTCACTCCGACCCTGTCCGCGCCGGGCGCCGCCATCAACACCACCCAGACCTGGCTGCCGGGCGCCCCGGTCGCCGAGTCGGGCTACGCGCTGCCGGCCGGCTACTCCATGCTGCAGGGCACCTCGATGGCCTCCCCGCAGGCCACCGGCGCGACCGCGCTGCTGCTGAGCGCCGCCAAGCAGAAGCACATCGCGCTGAGCCCCGCCGACCTGCGCACGGCCCTGACCTCGACGGCCAAGCACATCAAGGGCGTTCAGGCGTACGAGGAGGGCGCGGGCCTGATCGACGTGGTCGACGCCTGGGACGCCGTCCGCGACGGCGCCACCGCCCACGACTACACCGTCAAGGCGCCGGTCGACACCGCGATCGACCAGCTGCTGAAGACCCCCGGCTACGGCACCGGACTCTACGACCGCGAGGGCGGTCTGAAGGCCGGGCAGAAGAAGACGTACGACGTCACCATCACCCGCACCTCCGGCTCGGAGAAGGCGCAGTGGCACCGGCTGCGGTTCGAGAACAACGCCGGTGACACCTTCCGGATCCTCGGCAAGCACGAGGTGAGGCTGCCGCTGAACCAGCCGGTGACGGTGAAGGTGCAGGCGAACCCCCGCTCGGCGGGCCTGAAGAGCGCGATCCTCTCCGTGGACGACCCGAGCACCGAGGGCGTCGACAAGCAGATCCTCACCACGGTCGTGGTCTCGACGCCGATGAAGTACACCTACTCCGCGTCCGACTCCGTGCAGCGCAACAGCACGCGGTCGTACTTCGTGACCGTCCCCGAGGGCGCCACGTCGCTGGAGGTGGCGATCGGCGGGCTGAAGGGCGTGAGCCAGACGCGGTTCATCGCGATCCACCCCTACGGCGTCCCGGTCGACAACACCTCCACGCCGTACTGCTACAACAACTACCTCGACGGCAACGGCTGCAAGCCCGACGTGCGCTCGTACGCCGACCCGCAGCCGGGCGTCTGGGAGATCGAGGTCGAGGCGCGCCGCACCTCGCCGCTGCTCGACAACCCCTACAAGCTCGACGCCGCCGTCTACGGCGCCGCCTTCGCCCCGGAGACGGTGACCGTGCCCGAGGCGAAGGTGGGCACCCCGGCGGCCGCCTCCTGGAAGGTGACCAACAAGCTCGCCGCGATCGACGGCCACCTCGTCGGCGGCCCGCTCGGCTCCTCCAAGACGGCCCGCCCGACGATCAAGCAGGGCGAGACGCAGACCACCACGGTCGTGGTGCCCGAGGGCGCCAAGTCCCTGGACGTGGCGATCGGCAACGTCTCCGACGCGGCCGCCGACCTCGACCTGACGGTGAAGAACGCGGCCGGCACGGTCGTCGGCCAGTCCGCCGACGGCGACTCGGAGGAGGCGGTCTCCGTCGCCTCGCCCGCCGCCGGCACGTACACCATCGAGGTCGCGGGCTACTCGGTGCCGTCCGGCTCGACGGCGTACGACTACCGGGACGTCTTCTTCTCCGCGTCCCTGGGCACCGTCACCGTCGACCAGACGGCGCCGGTGA
Source organism: Streptomyces sp. NPDC002144 (assembly GCF_053593695.1). Lineage (NCBI taxonomy): Bacteria > Bacillati > Actinomycetota > Actinomycetes > Kitasatosporales > Streptomycetaceae > Streptomyces > Streptomyces sp. NPDC002144. The sequence continues at coordinate 521,145 of NZ_JBSFDB010000001.1, read as the reverse complement.
AGCTCGGCACGGGCGCCTCGGCGACCGTCTCCGCGAGCGTCACCGCTGCGGCGGCCGCTCCGGAGGGCCGGGAGTTCTTCGGTCAGGTGCAGCTGGTGAACGCCCGCGGCACGGTCGCGGGCACCGGCAGCGTGAAGATCGAGAAGGTCACGCCGTAGCCGGTGGTACGGCGATGAGGGCGGGCGTCCGTACGGGCGCCCGCCCTTGCTCATTCGCAGGTCGTACCGGCTGCCTCGCGCACCGCCTGTTCGAGCCCGGCGCGTTCGGGGGCGATGGACGCCTCCCCGACCAGGACCTGGTCCGGGGTGGCCGAGCGGCGCGGGAAGGCGACCAGGATGTGGTCGCCCCGGTGCAGGGCCTGGCCGGCCACGCTCTCGGCGACCACGAAGGTGAGCTCCTGCCCGGTGTTCTCCGGCCGGGTGGTCGCCGGTTTGTACGCGCGGGTCACGCGCAGGGTGATCCGCTCCCGGCCGGCGGGCGCCGGGGCCGGCCCGGCCGCGGTGACCGTGCCCTCGGCGACGAGCCGCGAGCAGGCGAGGTACTCGGAGCTGGCGAAGGGGGAGCGGGCCGCGGACTCCGCCGACTTGGCGCCGGAGTCCGCGCTGCCGCCCGACAGGGAGTTCGCCCCGCCCCCGGCCTGGCCCAGCAGCCAGATCATCCCCGACAGCACGCCCGCGACGGCCGTCACGGCGAGGCCCGCGAAGGCGAACCCGCGCACCGCACGCCGGTTCCGCGACGGCCGTGGCGGTGCGGCCGCCGGCCGTGGCCGTGGCTGCTCCCTCGCCAGCGCGTCCCCGATGATCCCGAGCTGTTCCCGCAGCAGCGCCACATCGGCCTCGGCGCGGCGGTGCTCGGCGAGGAGGGCGGCGTCGGCGTCCTCGGGGGGCCGCTCGCCGGTGATCGCGGCCATCAGCGCGTCGCTGCCGTCGTAGTGCCGGTCGTCGGCGGTCATCTCACACCACCTCGTCCTCGTGCAGACGGGCACGCAGGGCCCGGACCGCCGTGTGCAGCCTGCTCTTGACCGTGCCCTCCGGGACGCCGAGCTCCTGGGCGATCGAACGGACCGGCAGGTCGGCGTAGAAGCGCAGGACGAGGACCTGGCGCTGGGGGTCCGGGAGCTCGTCGAGGCCCTGGGCCACCGCCAGCGAGAGCACGCTGGTGTCCTCGCCCGAGGGGTGTTCCAGCTGGCGCAGGGAGGCCAGCCGCTCACCGATCCGGTCCTGGCGGCGCCTCGCGCGATGCCAGTCCATGGCCAGGTTGGAGGCGACGACGGCCGCCCAGGCGGAGACGTCGCGCGGGGCCTCGTACCCCTTCGCCGCGCGCTCCAGCAACCGCAGGCGGACCTGCTGCACCCCGTCCGGCAGGTCCGCCTGCGGCACCCCGCCCAGCGCGAGCACCGCCCGCACCCGGCGTTCCTGAGCCGCGTCCAGAGGATCCTCGTCCTCCGGCGCACGGCGGGCCTTTCTGCGCAGCACAAGCCACCCCCTCACCGCGTTTCCTCTACGACGCGGCAGCGCACGGAAACGTTCGACCGGATCTCCGGAAAACCGTGTGGAGGCGTACCTCACACCGCCGGGCGTCCCATTCCTCGAACATGGTGCGCAAAGAATTGGACAGGCGGACCCGGGTCGGCCGCATGATGGAAAAGCCGCAGACACGTAAGCATCACAGGTAAGGGAGTCGCCGTGAGGGTCGGAATCGTCGGAGCCACCGGTCAGGTCGGCACGGTCATGCGCAGGATCCTCAAGGAACGGAACTTCCCGGTCACCGAGCTGCGCCTGTTCGCCTCGGCCCGCTCCGCCGGGACCGAGCTGGACGGCGTGACGGTGGAGGACGCGGCCAGCGCCGACTACTCCGGCCTGGACATCGTGCTGTTCTCCGCGGGCGGCGCGACCTCGAAGGCGCTGGCCGAGAAGGTGGCCTCGCAGGGCCCGGTCGTGATCGACAACTCCTCCGCCTGGCGCAAGGACCCCGAGGTTCCGCTGGTCGTGTCCGAGGTGAACCCGCACGCGATCGCCGACCGTCCCAAGGGCATCATCGCCAACCCGAACTGCACCACGATGGCCGCGATGCCGGTCCTGAAGGTGCTGCACGCCGAGGCGGGCCTGGAGGCGCTGGTCGTCGCCACCTACCAGGCCGTGTCCGGTTCCGGTCTCGCGGGCGTGGCCGAGCTGCACGGCCAGGCGCAGAAGGTGATCGCCGACGCGGACAAGCTGACGCACGACGGCGCGGCGGTCGACTTCCCCGAGCCCGGCGTCTACAAGCGCCCCATCGCCTTCAACGTGCTCCCCTTCGCCGGGAACCTCGTCGACGACGGCCTGAACGAGACCGACGAGGAGCAGAAGCTCCGCAACGAGTCCCGCAAGATCCTGGAGATCCCCGACCTCAAGGTCTCCGGCACCTGCGTCCGCGTCCCGGTCTTCTCCGGCCACTCCCTGCAGGTCAACGCCCGCTTCGCCCGCCCCCTCTCCCCCGAGCGCGCGACGGAGCTGCTCGCCGAGGCCCCCGGGGTCGAGCTGTCGGACATCCCGACGCCCCTGCAGGCCGCCGGCCAGGACCCCTCCTACGTCGGCCGCATCCGCCGCGACGAGACCGTCGACAACGGCCTCGCCCTGTTCATCTCCAACGACAACCTCCGCAAGGGCGCCGCGCTGAACGCGGTCCAGATCGCGGAGCTGGTGGCGGCGGAGCTGAAGCAGGCCTAGGGCCTGCGCACCTCGTAGAGGAAGCAGCCGTACTCGACGGCCCGGACGTGGACGAGTGCCACAGCCGGCTCGTCGAACGCGTTTTTGAAGGCCGTGTCGTCGGCGGCGTCGACCAGTTCGCCGCCGAGGATGCTGCCGTCGGCGGAGTAGCGGCGGACGGTGCGGTGGGCGTCCGCGAAGGGGTAGGCGTCGTCGCCGGTGGCCGGGCCCGGGCACTCCTCCGCGTGGACGAAGACGGGTCCCTGCTCGTCGTAGGCCCCCGGCTCGGCGCCCGTCTCGGCCGCCCAGCGGCGCAGCGGCGCGTAGGCGACGAGCGCGATCCGCTCCCCCGGCGCACTGCGGCGCAGACAGCAGCGCAGGGGCGCGCCTCCCTCGTCGTCGGTGAACGGGGCCGGCGGCCGGCCCGCGTCGTCGGCGACGCGCAGCTCCTCGAGGACGGACGGGGCGACGGGGCGTGCGGTGTAGGTCGTCATGCGTACCAGGCTGACGCGGGCCGGGCGCGATGACCGGCGGGAAACGGACACGGCGTTCCCGCAGGTCCGCCGCCCAGTGCCGGCCACGACCGACGCGCGTGCGACCGGCCCGGCCGTCGGAGACCACCGGCGGTGAATGGACATCGCGCTTTTCCCGGCCGCCGTGGAAGGATGGCCGCACCGCCGAACCGACACATACGAGGAGATGAACGCGTGCCTGGCACAAACCTGACTCGCGAAGAGGCTCAGCAGCGGGCGCAGCTGCTCACTGTCGAGTCCTACGAGATCGATCTCGACCTCTCCGGCGCGCAGGAGGGCGGTACGTACCGGTCCGTGACGACGGTGCGTTTCGACGTCAGCGAGAACGGCTCCGAGTCCTTCATCGACCTGGTCGCCCCCACGGTCCACGAGGTCACGCTGAACGGCGACCCGCTCGACCCGGCGGAGGTCTTCGCGGACTCCCGGATCGCGCTGCCGGGCCTGCTGGAGGGCCGCAACGTCCTGCGCGTGGTCGCGGACTGCGCGTACACCAACACCGGCGAGGGCCTGCACCGCTTCGTCGACCCGGTCGACCAGCAGGCCTACCTCTACACCCAGTTCGAGGTGCCGGACGCCCGCCGGGTCTTCGCGAGCTTCGAGCAGCCCGACCTGAAGGCCACCTTCCAGTTCACGGTGAAGGCGCCGACCGGCTGGACCGTCATCTCCAACTCCCCGACCCCGGAGCCCAAGGACGACGTCTGGGTCTTCGAGCCGACGCCGAGGATCTCCAGCTACATCACCGCGCTGATCGTCGGCCCGTACCACTCGGTGCACAGCGTGTACGAGAAGGACGGCCAGTCCGTGCCGCTGGGCATCTACTGCCGTCCCTCGCTCGCCGAGTACCTGGACTCGGACGCGATCTTCGAGGTCACCCGGCAGGGCTTCGAGTGGTTCCAGGAGAAGTTCGACTACGCGTACCCGTTCAAGAAGTACGACCAGCTCTTCGTGCCGGAGTTCAACGCGGGCGCGATGGAGAACGCGGGCGCGGTGACCATCCGCGACCAGTACGTCTTCCGTTCCAAGGTCACCGACGCGTCGTACGAGCTGCGCGCCGAGACCATCCTCCACGAGCTGGCCCACATGTGGTTCGGCGACCTGGTCACCATGGAGTGGTGGAACGACCTGTGGCTGAACGAGTCGTTCGCCACGTACACGTCCATCGCGTGCCAGGCGTACCACCCCGCCTCCCGCTGGCCGCACTCGTGGACGACCTTCGCCAACTCCATGAAGACGTGGGCGTACCGGCAGGACCAGCTGCCCTCCACCCACCCGATCATGGCCGAGATCCGTGACCTGGACGACGTCCTCGTCAACTTCGACGGCATCACGTACGCCAAGGGCGCTAGCGTCCTGAAGCAGCTCGTGGCGTACGTCGGCATGGACGAGTTCTTCGCGGGTGTGCAGGCGTACTTCAAGAACCACGCGTACGGCAACACGCGGCTGTCCGACCTGCTGGGCGCGCTGGAGGAGACCTCCGGGCGCGACCTGGGCACCTGGTCGCAGAAGTGGCTGCAGACGGCCGGCATCAACATCCTGCGCCCGGAGATCGAGACGGACGCCGAGGGCGTCATCACCTCCTTCGCGATCCGCCAGGAGGCCCCGGCGCTCCCGGCCGGTGCCAAGGGCGAGCCGACCCTGCGCCCGCACCGCATCGCGATCGGCCTGTACGAACTCGACGACACGAGCGGCAAGCTGGTGCGCGACGAGCGCGTGGAGCTGGACGTCGACGGCGAGCTGACGGCCGTACCGCAGCTGGTCGGCAAGCGCCGTCCGGCCGTCGTCCTGCTCAACGACGACGACCTGTCGTACGCCAAGGTCCGCCTCGACGAGCAGTCCCTCGCCTTCGTCACCGATCACCTCGGCGACTTCGAGTCCTCCCTCCCCCGCGCCCTGTGCTGGGCCTCGGCCTGGGACATGACCCGCGACGCGGAACTCGCCACCCGCGACTACCTGTCCCTGGTCCTGTCGGGCATCGGCAAGGAGTCCGACATCGGTGTCGTGCAGTCCCTGCAGCGCCAGGTGAAGCTCGCCGTCGACCTGTACGCCGACCCGGCCGCCCGCGAGTCTCTGCTGACCCGCTGGACCGACGCCACGCTGGCCCATCTCCGCTCCGCCGAGCCGGGCAGCGACCACCAGCTGGCCTGGGCCCGCGCCTTCGCGGCCACGGCCCGTACGCCGGAGCAGCTGGACCTGCTGGAGTCCCTGCTGGACGGTTCGCAGACGATCGAGGGCCTGGCCGTCGACACCGAGCTGCGCTGGGCGCTGGTGCAGCGCCTCGCCGCGGTCGGCCGTTTCGACGAGGCGGAGATCGCCGGCGAGTACGAGCGGGACAAGACGGCGGCCGGCGAGCGCCACGCCGCGTCCGCCCGTGCCGCCCGCCCGACCGCGGAGGCCAAGGCGGAGGCCTGGGCGTCGGTCGTCGAGTCCGACAAGCTGCCGAACGCCGTGCAGGAGGCGGTCATCGCCGGCTTCGTCCAGACCGACCAGCGCGAGCTGCTCGCCCCGTACACGGACAAGTACTTCGAGGTGGTCAACGACATCTGGTCCTCCCGCTCGCACGAGATGGCCCAGCAGATCGCCGTCGGCCTGTACCCCGCCATCCAGGTCTCCCCGGAAACCCTGGCCAAGACGGACACCTGGCTCTCCGAGACCGACCCCAACGCGGCCCTGCGCCGTCTGGTCTCCGAGTCCCGCTCGGGTGTGGAGCGGGCGCTGAAGGCGCAGGCGGCGGACACGGCCGCCTAGTTCCGCAGTTCCGCGTACGACGACAGGGGGCGCCCGGCATCATGCCGGGCGCCCCTTCCTATGCCCTGAGCCCCCGCCCAGAGCCGCCCCTCAACCGCCCTCAGCGCACGACCATCCCGCCCGTCACGTTGACGAACGTGCCGGTGATGCCCGCCGCGTGGTCGGAGGCCAGGAAGGTGGCCGTGGCGGTGATCTCGGCGAGGGTGGGGTTGCGGCGGGTCATGCGCATCGTCGCGAGGTTGCTGACGATGCCCTGGATCGCTGCCTCGTCGATGGCGGGGTTGACCGCGGAGAGCTTCTCGACGGTGAAGGTCTCGGGGACACCGGCCGCCCAGAGGCCCACGGCGCGCACTCCGCGGGGGCCCAGTTCGATCGCCAGGTTGCGGACGAGCGTGTCGGTGGCCGCGTCCGCGGGTCCCGTGCCGCCCATCATCGGACTGCCGTGCGCGGAGCCGCTGTTGAGGGTGAGGATGACGCCGGAGCCGCGCTCGGCCATGCGGCGGCCGGCGGCACGGGCGGTGATGAAGTTGGCGCGGGTTCCGTCGATCACCGGCCGCAGGAAGTCGTCCACCGGCATGTCGGTGAGCGGGACGCCCTGCACATCGCCGCGGCTGACCAGGTTGAAGGAGACGTCGACGGCGCCGACGCCGTTCAGGTGGTCCTCGACGGCCGCCTCGTCCAGCGCGTCCACGACGGCGACCTCGGCGTCCTTGATGTCGGCGGCCACCGCCTCCAGTGTCTTGCGGGTCCGTCCGACGAGGTGGACGCGGGCCCCCTCGGCGGCGAAGGCGCGGGCCACCGCACCGCCGATCGAGCCGCCGGCGCCGTAGACGATCGCGGTCTTGTCGGTGAGCAGCATGGTGATTCTCCCTGCGGGTCGTGACGTTCGTGTCGGTCATATGGACGCGCCGGGGCCGTGGCGGTCATCGGTCACAGACGCAGGGGCAGGCCGAAGGCCGGGAAGAGGTGCGGTTCGAAGGAGGTGACCTCGACGATCCGGTCGTCGGCGTCGAAGCGGAGCACGTCGAGGACCTGCGCGCGGTACACGTTCGTACCGGGCCTGCGGACGTAACCGCCCGCCGCGAGCTGGCCGTTGGCGCGCGCGGGCAGATGGCGCCAGTGGCCGAAGAACATGGGGGACGCCGGGTCCAGGGTGGGGCGCAGGAAGTCGACGAGGGCGTCGCGGCCCGTGAACCAGAACGGGTTCGGCGGCATGGTGAGCGTGACGTCCTCGCTCAGCAGCTCGGTCATCGCCCCGAAGTCGAGCTGTTCGGCGGCGGTCATGTACCGCTGCAGCACGGCCCGTTGGGCCGGGGTGGGCTCGGTCGTCGTCCAGTCGGCGCGGTGGCCGGGCAGCCGGTCGCGCAGGGTGGGGCGGGCGCGCTGCAGGGCGCTGTTGGCGGAGGCCACGGTCAGGCCGAGGGCCTCGGCGGTCTCGGCGGCGGTCAGCCCCAGCACGTCCCGCAGGATCAGCACCGCGCGCTGGCGGGGCGGGAGGTGCTGGAGGGCGGCGAGGAAGACCAGTTCCAGGGTCTCCCGGGAGAGCGCGGCGGCCTCCGGCTGCTCCTCGGCCGAGGGCAGTTCGTCGTCGGGGTAGGGCTGCAGCCAGGTGATACGGACGGGTGGCTCGCCGGTGCCGTGGTTCATGCCGGGGATCGGTTCGTAGCGCTGCGGGCGGCGGGCGGTGCGGCGCTGGAAGTCCAGGCAGGCGTTGGTGGCGATGCGGTACAGCCAGGTGCGGGCGCCGGCCCGTCCCTCGAAGCCGTCCCGGGCCCGCCAGGCCCGCAGGAACGTCTCCTGCACCAGGTCCTCGGCGTCGTCGTGGGAGCCGGTCATGCGGTAGCAGTGGACCTGGATCTCCCGCCGGTGGGCCTCGGTGAGGGCGGCGAAGTCGGTCTCGGTGAGGGCGGCGAGGCCGGACCCGGTGAGCCGGGGCCCGGTCTCCGGTTCCGTCACGGGGACGGACGTGACGGATTCCTTCGCCGTGTCCCGTGCCACCCGGGCCACCCGCCGCAGCCGGGCGACGGACGACGACAGCTCGCTCACCCCCGAGTACAGGACCGAGGGCGGTGTGGGCGCCAGCTCCTTCACCTGGCGCGCGAGGTCCTCGATCAGTCCCTCCACCCCGGTCTCCTCCGGCCCGTGCCGCCTGCGGTACGCCTTCTGCCGGCAGGCCGCCGAGCAGTACAGGGAGCTGCGGCCGGTGCGGCCGGCCCGGGCGGGCAGCGGCTTTCCACACACCGCACAGACGTCGGCGACCACGGGCACCTCCGGGAGGGGATCGCGTCACGCGGGGACGGTGTGACGCTATACCTGCTCGGGGCGCGTGAGGTGTGTGCGTGCGACTTTCCGGAAGGCCGTCACCAGACGGCCACGGTCCCCGGCGCGGGTGGCGAGGGCGACATGGCTGGGCTCCACGCCGTGCAGCGGGATGGAGGTGAGGTCGGGACGGAGCCGGATGCCGGTCGGATAGGCCGTGACGACCAGGGCCTCCCCGGCGGCGACGACCTCGAACTTGTCCTCCAGGTCCTGGATCTCGGGGCCCTCGGGCACCGGACGGCCGTCCGGGCGGGGTTCCAGGCGCCAGAAGGCCGCCCAGGCGGGGTCGGCGCCGGTGATCCGGGGCATCGGCTCGTCCGCGATGTCGTCGACGGTGACGGACTCCTTCCCGGCCAGCCGGTGATCGACGGGGACGACCACGGCCCGGGGCTCGTCGTAGAGGACGGTCACGTCCAGCTGGTCGGTGACGAAGGGCAGTCGGGCCACCGCCACGTCCACCCGGCGCTCCAGCAGCGCCGCGCGCGCCTCGTCCCAGCGCAGATGCCGGCTGCGTACGTCGGCCTCCGGGTGCCGGCGCCGCATTTCGCGCACGGCGGCGGTGACGATCACTCCGCTGGTGAACCCGACGGTGAACCGGCCGGGCTCGGCGGCGGCGCGGGCCTCGGCCGCGGCCTGCTCGGCGGACCGCAGCAGCGCCCGCGCACGGGGCAGGAACACCTCCCCGGCCTCGGTCAGCCGGGTCCCGCGCGGAGTGCGGTCCAGCAGCCGGGCGCCGACCTGCTGCTCCAGGCTCGCGATCTGCCGGCTCAGGGACGGCTGGGTGATGTGCAGGGTCTCGGCGGCCCGCCCGAAGTGGCGGTGCTCGGCGACGGCGGTGAAGTACCGGACCAGACGGAGGTCGAGGTCAGCCATCCCTCCACCCTACTCACCTCTACTCACCGCCACTCACCTGTGGTGATGCCCGAACCGTATTGCGCCATGCGGAACAGGCTTTGGACGCGGCCGCCGCCCCTTTCCGAGGATGGAGGCACACTCACCCACTCCCCTCGTGAAGGGCCGCACCATGCGTGTATTCGTCACGGGCGCCACCGGTTTCATCGGTTCCGCCGTGGTCCGTGAACTCCTCGACGCCGGGCACCGGGTCACCGGGCTGGCCCGCTCGGACTCGTCCGCCGCCGCGCTGACCGCGGCCGGGGCCGAGGTGCACCGCGGGGATCTCAGCGACCCCGACTCCCTCGCCGCGGGGGCGGCCGCGGCCGACGGCGTCGCCCACCTCGCCTTCATCCACGATTTCTCCGGCACCTTCGACTTCGCCGCCGCGTGCGCGGCCGATCTCCGGGCCGTGGAGACGATCGGCGCCGTGCTGGAGGGCTCGGACAAGCCCTTCGTGATGTCCTCGGGCACGGCCCTGTTGCAGCCCGGAAGGGTCTCCAGCGAGGAGCACACGGCCCCGCCGGAGTCGTTCGGGGCGGTCCGGGCGCGGAACGAGGACGCGGCCGTCGCACTGGCCGACCGCGGGGTCCGGTCGGCGGCCGTCCGGTTCTCGCCGTCCGTGCACGGGCGTGGCGACAAGGGCTTCGTTTCGATGCTGATCGCGATCGCCCGTGAGAAGGGCTTCGCGGCCCACGTCGGCGACGGCGCCAACCGCTGGCCCGCCGTGCACCACTCGGACGCGGCCCGTCTGGTCCGGCTCGCCCTGGAGTCGGCGCCGGCCGGTTCCCGGCTGCACGCGGTCGGCGACGAGGGCATCCCCTTCCGGGACATCGCCGCCGTCATCGGCCGCCACCTGGACCTGCCGGTCCGCTCCATCGCCCCTGAGGAGGCGGACGCCCACTTCGGCTGGCTCGGCCACATCGTCCCCCTCGACATACCGGCGTCCAACACCCTCACTCGCAAGCGCCTGAACTGGGACCCGACGGGCCCGGGCCTGCTGGAGGACCTGGAGGAGGGCCACTACTTCACCGCGTGACCGAGGGGCCGGGCGGGGCGCTTCTCCTCCGGGGCTGCGGCTTTCTGGCAAGCTCCCGTCCTCTCGGAGGCTGGGGTCCTCTCGAAGGCTGCGGCCCCCCAGCCGTACACCCTCTCGCCGCGCCGGCTCTCGGCGACGCTGATGCTCACCACCGGCGGTATGACGGGCCGCCTCGACAAACTGGAGCGCGCGGGCCTGTCCGTCCAGACCGAGGCCCTGTCCACCCTGACCGAGGAGCGGGCCGACCAACTGGCCGACCTGCTGAGGGAGTTGCCGGCGGGGCGCAAGAAGCGTGAGAACACGTCGAGGGCGTCGGCCGCACCCGCGGTGCGGTGCGGCCGGCGCCCTCGGTGAAGCGTCGGGTCAGGCCTTCGCCTTGACCTTGTCCGCGCCGGTCTTGGCCACGCGGTGGCTGGGGTGGGACTTGTCCAGGACCATCACCAGGCCCGCGATGATCGCGAACAGGCCGAGCGGGATCGCGACATAGAGGCCCAGCGTCTGGATGACACTCAGGCCCTTGCCGGGGTCGTCGCCGTCGTCGCGGGTCAGCGCGAGCGCGGGGGACGACATGAGCAGCATCATCAGCGTCGTACCGGCGGCCAGGGCGCCGGCGCGCAGGGCGTTCTTCTTGTCCACGGTCCCAAAAGTATCGAATGACGATCGGGGTCGCTCGTCCGGGGTCCCCTAGCGGCCCCCGGCCGGGCCCCACCCTGCCCGCGCCCCGGTCTACCCGGTCCGCAGGACGTCGATCAGGGCGTGCAGTCGCGCCGAGCCGGCCAGCTCCTCCAGGGTCACCGGCCTGCCCTGCGCGTCCGCGATCGGCAGCCGCCAGTTCGGATACTGGTCCCAGGTGCCCGGCAGGTTCTGCGGACGCCGGTCGCCGACCGTGTCCGGGAGCCAGACGCCGATGAGGCGGGACGGGGTGCGCAGCAGGAAGCGGTGGACGGCCTGGATCTCGGCCTCCTCCTCGGAGGCGCCGTGTCCGCCGCCCGTGCCGTGCAGCAGCCCGAGCCGGGTGAGCACGGCCAGCCACTCCCCCGTGTCGGCCGCGGCCTCGGCCCGTTCCTCCGCGAGGGGGCGGGTCAGCAGGCCGAGCCGGTCACGGAGTTCGACGTGTTCGCCGGTGAGACGGGCCGCGGTGGAGGGCAGGTCGTGGGTGGTGGCCGTGGCGAGACAGTCGGCGCGCCAGTCCTCGGGGGGCAGCGGGCGGCCGTCGCCCTCCCAGTCCCGTTCGAACCACAGCACCGAGGTGCCGAGCACCCCGCGCTCGCGCAGCTTCTCCCGCACCCCGGGTTCCACGGTGCCCAGGTCCTCGCCGATGACGACGGACCCGGCACGCGAGGCCTCCAGCACCAGGACGGCGAGCATGGCCTCGGCGTCGTACCGGACGTACGTGCCCTCGGTGGGCGGATGCCCCTGCGGCACCCACCAGAGCCGGAACAGACCCATGACGTGGTCGATGCGCAGGGCGCCGGCGTACCGGAACAGGGCCCTGAGCAGGCGGCGGTACGGCTCGTAGCCCGACTCGGCCAGGCGGTCCGGGCGCCACGGCGGCAGCCCCCAGTCCTGGCCGCGCGCGTTGAAGGCGTCCGGCGGGGCGCCCACCGACATCCCGGCGGCGAAGTACTCCTGCTGCGCCCAGGCGTCGGCGCCCTCGGGGTGCACGCCGACCGCCAGGTCGTGGACGACGCCCACGGCCATCCCGGCCTCCCGCGCGGTGCGCTGGGCGGCCGTGAGCTGGCTGTCGGTGAGCCAGGCCAGACGGCAGTGGAAGTCCACCCGGTCCATCAACTCGCCGCGGGCGCGGGCGGTTTCGGCCGAGCGGGGGTCGCGCAGACCGGCCGGCCAGCTCCGCCAGTCCGGGCCGTGCACCTCGGCGAGGGCGTACCAGGTGGCGTGGTCCTCCAGCGCCTCGCCCTCCCGGGCGAGGAAGTCGGCGTAGGCGGCGCGCCGACCCGGGCCGAGCGGTACCTCGCGGACCAGTTCCAGCGCCTCCCGTTTGAGCTCCCACACCGCGTCCCGGTCGATCAGCGCGTCCTTCTCCAGGACGGAGGCGCGCAGCCGGTCGGCCCGCTCCAGGAGTGTCCGCAGCTTCTCGCGCTCGGTGACGTACGCGTACTCGGGCACGTCCTCGACGCGCAGGTGCACCGGGTCGGGGAAGCGACGGGAGGAGGGGCGGTAGGGGGACGGGTCCGTGGGGGCGCCGGGCACGGCCGCGTGCAGGGGGTTGACCTGGACGAAGCCGGCGCCGAGCGCGCGGCCGGCCCAGTCGCTGAGTTCGGCCAGGTCGCCCAGGTCGCCCATGCCCCAGGAGCGGCGGGAGAGCAGGGAGTAGAGCTGGACCAGGAGGCCGTACGAGCGGGTCGTGGGCGTCGGCAGGCGGGCCGGGGCGACGACCAGGTGGGCCGCGGCGGTGCGGCCGTCGGGGGCGGCGACGCTCAACCGGTGGACGCCGGGCGGGAGTCGCTCGACGGACGTCCGCGTCTCGCCCTCCTCGGTCTCGACGCTCAGCCGGGTGCCGGGCGGGAGGGCCTCCAGGGCGGGGGACGGGGCGTCGCTCCAGAGAACCACCGTGGGCGGCAGCAGCCGCTCGGCCAGTTCGCGCTCGCGGGCGGCGAGCGCGGCGCGGACCGACGCCTCGGTGCCGGCGTCCACGCCGAGGGCGGCCAGGGTCAGGGTGACGGCGGTGGCCGATGCGGCGACCGTGCGGTCCGGGGAGGGGCTGTAGGAGGCGGCCACACCGTGCAGCTCGGCGAGCCGGGTCAGCTCCTCGGAGGGCGGTTCGGCCGGCCCCTGCGCGGTCATCTACGGCCTCGCGCAGTCCGGCTCGGGGGCCACCGCCTCGCTGGTCAGCGGCGCGGCCTCGGAGAGCGGGGGTTCGCTGGTGAGCGGCTCGGCCTCGGGCAGCGGCGGCTCACTGGTGAGCGGGGTGTCGGCGCAGGCGCCCTCCGCGCTGAAGACACAGAAGTGCGGCTCGTCTTCGAGGGGCGGCAGCTGCGCCACGGGTTTGGAGAGCGGGTGTGCCGGTGCGGCCACGAGGGGCCTCCTTCGCGAGTACGGCGACCTTGCGGGCGGTTACCGCAGCCCTACCCAGCGGGCGCGATGACAGACGTACAGGAAGGAACTACGTGCCTCTCATCACATTCTGGGCCCGGGCGCCCAGCACGTCACCCGCCCATGGTCCGGGACACTATTCACTCGCTACATGTATTGAGTGCATACTGATCCCCATGAGCACCCGCCACATCCTGCTGGGCCTGCTCGCCGCGGGGCCGAGTCATGGCTACGACCTCAAGCGGCGGCACGACGAGCGTTTCCCGCAGGCCCGTCCGCTGGCCTACGGACAGGTCTACACGACCCTGCAGCGCCTGGTCCGGGACGGTCTCGCGCGGATCGAGGGCACGGAGTCGGAGGGCGGGCCGGAACGGACGACGTACCGCTCGACCGAGGACGGCTCGCGTGAACTGGCGCGCTGGGCCGGGGAGATCGCACCGCCCGCGCCCTTCGTGACGAACGAGATCTTCGCCAAGGTCGTCGTGTCGATCCTGTCCGGCGGCGACGCGGGGGCCTATCTGCGGGCCCAGCGCGACGCGCACATGGAGCGGATGCGGGAGCTCACGGCGGTGAAGACCGCCAAGGGCGCCGATCTCGCGACCGTGCTCTCGGCGGACTACGCCCTCAATCACCTCGACGCCGACCTCCGTTGGATGACCACGACGGCGGCCCGGCTCACCACCCTGACCGCGGAGGTCGACTCGGCATGAACAACGGGGACGGGAAGGTGCCGCTGCTGGCGGCCCGCGGCCTCACCAAGGCGCACGGCAGGACCGAGGCCCTGCGCGGAGCCTCGGTCGAGCTGGGCGCGGGCGAGATCCTCGCCGTGACCGGCGCGAGCGGCAGCGGCAAGTCGACGCTGCTGCACTGCCTCGCCGGGATCGTGCGGCCGGACGCGGGCTCGGTGACGTATGCCGGCGAGCGGCTGGACCGGCTGCCGGAGCGGCGGCTGAGCGAGCTGCGCCGGAGCGACTTCGGGGTGGTGTTCCAGTTCGGGCAGCTGATACCGGAGCTGACGGCACTGGACAACGTGGCCCTGCCGCTGATGCTGGCGGGGACCTCGCGGGGGGAGGCCCGGGCACGGGCCGGTGAGTGGCTGGAACGGTTCGGCGTACGGGGCCAGGGGGACCTCCGCCCGGGCGAGATGAGCGGCGGCCAGGCCCAGCGCACCGCCCTGGCCCGAGCCCTGGTCACCGGCCCACGGATCGTCTTCGCGGACGAACCGACGGGCGCGCTGGACTCCCTGGCGACCGAACAGGTCATGACGTCCCTGACCCACACGGCCCGCGAGACCCACACCGCCGTCCTGCTGATCACCCACGACGCCCAGGTGGCGGCCTACGCGGACCGGGACGTACGCCTGAGCGACGGGGTCGTGGCAGGAGCGGGGGTCACGGCATGAGCGACGTGAGGAACACACAGGCGAGGACCAGTGGTCTGGCGGGTGATGTGCGGCTCGCGTGGTTGTTGACCAAGGGGTCGGACCGGCGGGAGTGGTGGCGGGTCGGGCTGACCGTGGTCGGGGCCGCGGGGGCCGCAGGGCTCGGGCTGGTGATCGCCGTGCTCGTGCCGATGGACGGGCACCACCACAGCGGCGTCGGCGGCGGGCTGCTCGACGACCAGGGGACCCGGGGCGGCGTGGTCGTCGCGCTGACCCTGCTGCTCGTGCCCGTGTTCGGGTTCCTCGGCCAGTGCGCCCGCATCGGTGCCGTGCACCGCGACCGACGGCTGGCCGCGCTGCGCCTCGCGGGAGCCGCGCCCACGCAGGTGCGGCGGATCGCGGCGCTGGAGACGGGCCTCGCCTGTCTGGCCGGTTCCGTCCTGGCCACGGTGGTGTCGGTGGCCGTTCTGCTCCGCGTGTGGCACCACCCCGCTCCCCTGGCCTGGGCCGGCATCGTCACCGTGGCCCTGCTGGTCCCGGCGGTCGGCGCGGCCGTGAGCACGCTGTCGCTGCGCCGCGTGGTGGCCTCCCCGCTGGGGGTCGTACGGCGGACACGGCCGGCCGGTCCCGGGCGGCTGTTCCTCGCGGCGACCGTCCTGCTGGGCGTCTCCGCGCTGTTCGTGACGGCGGCCGCCTTCGTCGGCGACCCCTTCTCCCTCCCCCTGTTCGGCCTCGCCGTCGGCCCGCTCGCGGTCTTCGCCCTGTGCCTGCTGGTGGGTGCCGCCGCGGTGCTGCTGACCGGCTGGTCGTCCGGCCGGCTGGGCGAGGTCCTCGCCGCCCGCGCCCGGAACGCGGCCGTACTGATCGCCGCCGAACGGCTGCAGGCCGACCCGTGGGCCGCGGCCCGCACACACGCGGCGGTCCTGCTGGTGACGGTGGTCGGCACCGGTTTCGTCGGCGTGCGTCAGGCGTTGCTGGCCGATCTCGACACCGGCCGCCGCAAGCACACTCTCGCCATGAGCGTGTCGTACTACACCAACGGCCTCGACCTCACCGCCGCCGCGATCGGCGTCGCCCTGGCGCTCGTCCTCGCCGCCCTCGCCGTCGGCACCACCGAGTCCGTCGCGACCCGGCGCCGGGGCCTGGCGGCGCAGACCGCCGCCGGGGTGCCGCGCGCGGTGCTGGGCCGGGCGCTGCTGCTGGAGACCGCGCTGCCGCTGCTGCCCGCGGTCGCGTTGGCGGGCGTCGGCGGCATGGGCATCGGCGTCTGGTACGGCTCGGCCGGCGCACACCACCTCGTCGTGCCGTACGCCGCGCCGCTGGTACCGCTCGCGGTGTACGGCTGCTGTCTGCTCGCGGCCGCAACCTCGCTCCCCCTGCTGCGCCGCACCCTGCACCCGGCCGAGCTGCGTTACGCCTGACCGCATGGCTGTCCGGCCCGGGAGCGCGGGGGCTCCCGGGCCGGGCCGTACGCTGCCGCACTCCCTGTGACCAGGGGAATGCGAAGGCCCGGACCGTCAGGCGGAGATGCCGTCGATCCGGGCCATGGCGTCTTCCGCGCCGTACGGCTGCAGGTAGGGCAGCCAGCGCGGGTCCCTATGGCCGGTCCCGATGATGCGCCAGGCCAGACCGGTGGGCGGGGCCGGTTTGTGGCGCAGCCGCCAGCCCAGCTCGATCAGGTGTCGGTCGGCCTTGACGTGGTTGCAGCGGCGGCAGGACGCCACCACGTTGTCCCAGACGTGTTTGCCCCCGCGGCTGCGCGGGATGACGTGGTCGACGCTGGTTGCGACGCCACCGCAGTACATGCACCGGCCCCCGTCACGCGCGAACAGCGCGCGTCGGGTCAGAGGAACGGGCCCCCGATAGGGAACCCGGACGAATCGCTTGAGCCGGACCACGCTTGGTGCGGGGACTGTGACGGTCGCGCTGTGCAGGAAGGCGCCCGACTCCTCGAGGGAGACGGCCTTGTTCTCCAGGACGAGGACGAGCGCGCGGCGGAGCGGTACGACGCCGAGTGGCTCGTACGACGCGTTGAGGACCAGGACATGCGGCACGGATGCCTCCTTGGGCGTCGGCGGCGCGTGGCTCGCGCCGGGACGATCTGTAGGTCAGTCTCCCCTCTTGCCTGGTGGACGCGCCACCATGTCCCGGTAACGGGCTGGGAGTGTTTTCGACCACACGTGATTCATCCCCCCGAGCGGGATGTGTTTATCCCACCTGCTCATCCCGGGTGCGCACGGACTCTCCTCAGAAGACCGCAAGGATTCCCACACCGTGCCCCGATAGTGTGGTGGGCCTGCCCTTCCGGTGACCTTTTCGTGACCTTGACCGCGTCGCGTGCCGGGGGGCGGACCGCTGCACCTGGAGGTACCCGCCGTGTCCTTGCCCGCCGTCCTACTGGCCGCCGGTTCGTCGCCCTCGCCGTCGCCGTCCCCCTCGGGGTCGACGGCCGTGACGGTCCCGACGCTCCAGGACGCCCAGGAGAGCGCGACGAACGCGGCCAGCTGGGTCGAGCAGAACTGGTCGACGTGGCTGGCGATCGGTCTCAGGGTCCTGCTGATCCTGGTGGTCGCGGGAGTGCTCAGAGCGGTCGTGCAGCGGGCGATCACCAAGCTGATCGACCGGATGACCCGCACCGCCGAGGCGGTCGACGGCACCTCGCTCGGCGGTCTGCTGGTCAACAACGAACGCCGCCGTCAGCGCTCCCAGGCCATCGGCTCGGTGCTGCGCTCGGTGGCGTCCTTCCTGATCCTGGGCACCGCGGCGCTGATGGTCCTGGGCGCGTTCCAGATCAACCTGGCCCCGCTGCTGGCCTCCGCCGGTGTCGCCGGTGTCGCGATCGGTTTCGGCGCCCGCAACCTGGTCACCGACTTCCTCTCCGGTGTCTTCATGATCCTGGAGGACCAGTACGGCGTCGGCGACACCATCGACGCGGGCGTGGCCTCCGGCGAGGTCATCGAGGTCGGCCTGCGCGTGACGAAGCTGCGCGGCGCCGAGGGCGAGATCTGGTACGTCCGCAACGGCGAGGTCAAGCGGATCGGCAACCTCTCCCAGGGCTGGGCCACGGCCGGTGTCGACGTGACCGTGAAGGCGAACGAGGACCTGGACAAGGTGAAGGCCACCCTCGACGAGGTCGCCGAGAAGATGAGCGCCGAGGAGCCCTGGAACGAGCTCCTGTGGAGCCCGATCGAGGTGCTCGGCCTGGACAGCGTGCTGCTGGACTCGATGGTCGTGCGCATCTCGGCGAAGACCATGCCGGGCAAGTCCCTCGCCGTCGAGCGCGAGCTGCGCTGGCGCGTCAAGCGGGCCTTCGACGCGGCGGACATCCGCATCGTGGGCGGCGAGACGGCCGTGGCCGGCGCCCTCGACCCCGCCGACCCCACGGAGACGGTCGCGGCCCCGTCCGCCCACTCCAACCCGGACTCCCCGCAGTCGGCGGCGGCCACGCCGATAGCGCCGCAGCGGACCGCGCCGAAGTAGCCGGCCGCTTGCCGGTCCCACCGCCCCCGAGGTAACGAGTGTGTTGCCTCGGGGGCGGCTTCTATTGACGCCCCCTTCGCCCTGGGCTTACGTTCCTTTCCAGCCAATAGGAAACTTTCCTAACAGTGATGAAATGAGAAGCTGGACAGTCGAAAGGCAGGTGTCGACCCATGGCAGGATCCGCCGGTACGCCGGGCACCCCGCGCGTCCTGCGCGCCATGAACGACCGCGCCGCCCTTGACCTCCTCCTGGAGCACGGGCCGCTGTCCCGCACGCGGATCGGCAAGCTCACCGGCCTCTCCAAGCCGACCGCCTCCCAGCTGCTCGCCCGCCTCGAGGCGGCCGGGCTGGTCCTCGCCACCGGCACCACCGAGGGACGGCCCGGCCCCAACGCCCAGCTGTACGAGGTCAACCCGGCCGCCGGGTACGCCGCGGGCCTGGACGTCACCCCGGAACGCATCCTCGCCGCCGTCGCCGACGTCACCGGCCGCACGGTGGGCTCGTACGAACTCCCCACCCCCGGGAGGCGTCCGGCCCAGCCCGTCGTCCGGCAGGTCACCGACGCCCTCGACGGCGCGGTGAAGGCGGCGGGGCTGGCCCGCGACGACGTCCACCGGCTCGTCATCGGCACCCCCGGCGCCTTCGACCCCAACACCGGCCGGCTGCGCTACGCCTCGCACCTCCCGGGCTGGCACACCCCGGCCCTGCTCGACGAACTCGCCGCCGCGCTGCCGATGCCGGTGGAGTACGAGAACGACGTCAACCTCGTCGCCGTCGCCGAACAACGGCTGGGCGCGGCACGGGGGCACGAGGACTTCGTGCTGTTCTGGAACGAGGGGGGCCTCGGCGCCGCCCTGGTCCTAGGCGGCCGGCTGCACCGCGGCTGGACCGGCGGCGCGGGCGAGGTGGGTTTCCTCCCGGTGCCGGGCGCGCCCCTGGTCCGGCAGGTGACGAAGGCCAACAGCGGTGGCTACCAGGAGCTGGCCGGCTCCCAGGCCGTCCCGCGTCTGGCCCGCGAACTCGGCATCGCGCAGATCCCCTCGGGGCCGTACGCCGAGGTGGCCGCCGCGCTCCTGGAGCGGGCCGCCGCCGAGGACACCGACCTCTCCCGCAAGCTCCTGCAGACGTACGCGACCCGGCTGGCCACCGGTCTCGCCGCCCTCGTCTCCGTCCTCGACCCCGAACTCGTCGTGCTCAGCGGCGCCTCCCTGACCTCGGGCGGCGAGCCGCTGCGCGCCCTCGTCCAGGACGAGCTGGAGGAGCTGGCCGCCGCCCGCCCCCGGCTCGTCATCGGTGACGTCCGTGAACATCCCGTGCTGCGGGGCGCGTTGGAGAGCGCCCTCGCGGCCACCCGCGACGAGGTCTTCGACACCTCG
This sequence comes from Streptomyces sp. NPDC002144, assembly GCF_053593695.1. Taxonomy (NCBI): domain Bacteria; kingdom Bacillati; phylum Actinomycetota; class Actinomycetes; order Kitasatosporales; family Streptomycetaceae; genus Streptomyces; species Streptomyces sp. NPDC002144. The sequence goes on along the minus strand of NZ_JBSFDB010000001.1, from coordinate 501,643 downwards.
CGCTGACGCACCACCCCTCCCGCACACCCCGCACTCACCCCCCGCGCCTTCCTCACCCACTCCGTCCCGCCCCTGGGAGACCTCGTCATGCCCGAAAAGTCCAGGAAAGTCGCCCCCGAAGTGACCCGGAAGGCGACCTTCGCGCTCGCCGCCTCCGCCTCTCTCGCCCTGCTCGCCACCGCCTGTACCGGACAGTCGAGCTCGGGTGCGAGCGACGACGCCTCCAAGGACACGACCATCAACTTCTGGCACGCCTGGAGCGCGCCGAACGAGGTGGCGGCCGTGAAGTCGCTGATCGCCGGCTTCGAGAAGGCCCACCCCAACATCCACGTCAACGTCGTCGGCAACATGACCGACGACAAGATCAACCAGGCGCTGCGCTCGGGCGGCGACAAGGCGCCCGACGTCATCTCCTCCTTCACCACCAACAACGTCGGCAAGTTCTGCTCCTCGGGCGCGCTGGTCGACCTCAACCCCTTCTTCAAGAAGGACGGCATCGACCCGGGGACGACGTTCCCGAAGGCGATGAACGAGTACACCCAGTTCAACGGCGACCGCTGCACGGTGCCGCTGCTGGGCGACGCGTACGGCCTCTACTACAACAAGACCGAGTTCAAGAAGGCCGGCATCACAAGCCCGCCGAAGACCTGGTCGGAATTCGAGGCCGACGCCAAGAAGCTGACGATCCCCCAGGGCGACACCTACAAGCAGCTCGGGTTCATGCCGGACTACCACGGCTGGGAGACGACGACCGAGCACTACTTCGCGCAGTTCTCGCCGACGTACTTCGACCAGAACGGCAAGTCCGACCTCGCCAAGGACCCGGCGTTCACGGCGGGATTCCAGCTGCAGAAGAAGCTCGTCGACGAGCTCGGCGGCTTCAAGAAGCTGGAGACCTACCGCTCCACGCTCGGCGACGAGTGGGGCAAGAAGCACCCCTTCCACACCGGCCAGGTCGCCATGCAGCTCGACGGCGAGTGGCGGCTGGGGATGGCCACGGAGGCCAACCCGAAGCTGGACATCGGCGTCGCCCCGCTGCCCGTCCCCGACGACCAGGCCGACCAGTACGGCAAGGGCTACATCACCGGCACCATCGCCGGTATCGCGGCCACCAGCAAGAAGCAGAACGCGGCCTGGGAGTTCGTCAAGTACATCACCACGGACACCGACGCGGTGGTGAACTTCTCCAACGGCATCCACAACGTGCCCTCCACGCTGGCCGCCCTGAAGTCCCCGAAGCTGAAGTACGACCCGCGCTTCAAGACCTTCCTCGACATCGCGGCGAACCCGAACTCGAACACCAGCCCCGCCTCGATCAACGGCGGCTCGTACCTCGTGACCATCCAGAACCTCGGCTACGACTACGAGAGCGGGAAGGTCACCGACCTCAAGGCCGGCCTGGAGAGCGCGGCCAAGCAGATCGACACGGACATCGCGCAGGCGAAGTAGCGAAGCAGCCGACGATGAGCACCATCACCCTGGCGTCGAAGCGCCGCTCCCCCGGCCTCGCTGCGAAGCAGCGGAAGCAGGCGCTTCGGACCCTCGCCTTCATGTCGCCCTGGTTGATCGGCTTCGCGGTCTTCTTCGCGTACCCGCTGATCTCGACGGTCTACTTCTCGTTCATGCACTACGACGGCTTCAAGGCGCCGACGTGGAGCGGTACGAAGAACTGGACGTACGTCTTCGAGCACTACCCCTACTTCTGGCCCGCCCTGCGCAACACCCTGTGGCTGGTCGTCGTCATGGTGACCCTGCGGGTCGTCTTCGGGCTCGGCGTCGGCCTGCTGATCACCAAGATCAAGACGGGCGCGGGGGTCTTCCGGACCCTGTTCTACCTGCCCTACCTCGCCCCGCCGGTGGCCGCGACCATGGCGTTCGCGTTCCTGCTCAACCCCGGTACGGGCCCGGTCAACTCGATCCTGGAGAAGGTCGGCATCCCGGCCCCCGGCTGGTTCAACGACCCCACCTGGTCCAAGCCGGCCCTCACCCTGCTCGCCCTGTGGGGCATCGGCGACCTGATGGTCATCTTCATGGCCGCGCTGCTCGACGTCCCGAAGGAGCAGTACGAGGCCGCCGAGCTGGACGGCGCCTCGGCCTGGCAGCGGTTCCGGTACGTGACCCTGCCCAACATCTCGCCGATCGTGATGTTCGCGGTCGTCACCGGCGTGATCCAGACCATGCAGTACTACACCCAGCCGCTGATCGCCGGGAAGGTCGCCTCGGGTGTGATCCAGGGCGCCGGCACCCAGTTCGAGCCCGGCTACCCGGAGAAGTCCACGCTGACCCTCCCCCAGCTGGTCTACAACCTCGGATTCCAGCGCTTCGACTACGGCTCCGCGTGTGTCGTCGCTCTCGTCCTGTTCGTCCTGTCCATGGTGTTCACCGCGTTCCTGATGCGGCGCCGGGGCGGTCTCAACCTGGCAGGTGACTGACCATGGCCCAAGTACTGGACAAGCCGGTGCAGGTGCACGCCCCGGTCTCCCCCGCCGAACGCACGGCCCGCCGCAGGTCGCTCTTCGAGTGGATCGCCATCCACTCCCTCGGGGTGGCGGCCGCGCTCTTCTTCACCCTGCCGTTCGTGTTCGTGTTCCTGACCTCGCTGATGAGCGACAGCCAGGCGCTCAGCCGGGACCTGATCCCGCACACCTGGGAGTGGGCCAACTACAAGAAGGTCTTCGACACCCCGGGCTTCCTCACCTGGTGGAAGAACACGCTGATCTACGCCGGACTCGGGACGGTCCTCACCGTCGTCTCGTCGATCCCGGTGGCCTACGCGCTCGCCAAGTTCCGCTTCCGGGGCCGCAATCTCGCCCTGATGCTGGTCATCTCGATGATGATGCTGCCGCCGCAGGTGATCATCATCCCGATGTACCTGTTCTGGGCGAAGCAGCTGGACCTGTCGGGCACGCTGTGGCCGCTGATCATCCCGATGGCCTTCGGCGACGCGTTCTCCATCTTCCTGCTGCGCCAGTTCCTGCTGACCATCCCGAACGAGTACGTCGACGCGGCCAAGGTCGACGGCTGCGGTGATCTGCGCACCCTGCTCAAGGTCGTCATCCCGATGGCCAAACCGGGCATCGCCGCCGTCGCCCTGTTCCAGTTCTTCTACGCCTGGAACGACTACTTCGGCCCGCAGATCTACGCCTCGGAGAACCCGGGCGCCTGGACGCTGAGTTACGGCCTGGAGTCCTTCAAGGGCGCGCACCACACCGACTGGAACCTCACCATGGCCGCGACCGTGCTGGTCATGGCCCCCGTGATCCTCGTGTTCTTCTTCGCCCAGAAGGCGTTCGTCGAAGGCGTCACGCTCACCGGAGTGAAGGGTTAGACACTTCATGAAACTCACCGTGGTCGGCGGAGGGTCGACCTACACGCCCGAACTCATCGACGGCTTCGCCCGGTTGCGCGACACCCTGCCCATCGAGGAGCTGGTGCTGGTCGACCCGGCCGCCGAGCGCCTCGAGCTGGTCGGCGGGCTCGCCCGGCGCATCTTCGCCAAGCAGGGCCACGGCGGCCGTATCGTCACCACCTCCGACCTGGACGCCGGCGTCGAGGGCGCCGACGCGGTGCTGCTGCAGCTGCGCGTCGGCGGGCAGGCGGCGCGCGAGCAGGACGAGACCTGGCCGCTGGAGTGCGGCTGCGTCGGCCAGGAGACCACCGGCGCGGGCGGTCTCGCCAAGGTGCTGCGCACGGTGCCGGTGGTGCTGGACATCGCCGAACGGGTGCGCCGTACCAGCCCGGACGCCTGGATCATCGACTTCACCAACCCGGTCGGCATCGTCACGCGCGCGTTGCTGCAGGCGGGCCACAAGGCGGTCGGCCTGTGCAACGTGGCGATCGGCTTCCAGCGCAAGTTCGCGAACCTGCTCGGCGTCTCGCCCGCCGACATCCACCTCGACCACGTCGGCCTCAACCACCTCACCTGGGAGACCGGCGTCCGCCTCGGCGGCCCCGAGGGCGAGAACGCGCTGCCCAAGCTGCTGGCCGAGCACGGCGACGCCATCGCCGCCGACCTGCACCTGCCCCGCGAGATCCTCGACCGCCTCGGCGTAGTCCCCTCCTACTACCTGCGCTACTACTACGCGCACGACGAGGTCGTCCGCGAACTGCGCACCAAGCCCTCCCGGGCCGCCGAAGTGGCCGAGATGGAACGGCAGTTGCTCACGATGTACGGCGACCCGGCTCTGGACGAGAAGCCGGAGCTGCTCGCCAAACGGGGCGGCGCCTACTACTCGGAGGCGGCCGTCGACCTCGCGGCCTCGCTGCTGGGCGCGGGCGGATCGCCGTACCAGGTGGTGAACACCTACAACCGGGGCACGCTGCCCTTCCTGCCCGACGACGCGGTGATCGAGGTGCAGGCGGCGGTCGGCGCGAAGGGGGCGACGCCGCTGCCGGTGGCCACCGTGGACCCGCTGTACGCGGGCCTGACGGCGAACGTCACCGCCTACGAGGAGCTGGCCCTGGAGGCGGCCCTGCGCGGCGGCAGGGACCGGGTGTTCCGGGCACTGCTCGCCCACCCCCTCATCGGCCAGTACGAGTACGCCGAGAACCTCACCGACCGACTGATCGCACACAACCGGGAGCACCTCGCGTGGGCATGACCGCACGTGTCCTCGCCGTCGACGCGGGCAACAGCAAGACCGACGTGGCGGTCGTCGCGGACGACGGGACCGTCCTCGCCACGGCCCGCGGCGGCGGGTTCCGGCCGCCGGTGGTGGGCGTCGAGACCGCCGTGGACGCCCTGGGCGACGCGGTCGGCCGGGCGTTCGCCGCCGCCGGTGTGGAGTCCGCCGACCATGTCTCCGCCTGTCTCGCCAACGCCGACTTCCCCGTCGAGGAGGAGCAGTTGGCGGCCGCGCTGCACGCGCGCGCGTGGGGCACGTCGGTGGAGGTCCGCAACGACACCTTCGCCATCCTGCGCGCGGGCATCACCGAGCCGCGCGGGGTCGCCGTGGTGTGCGGCGCCGGCATCAACTGCGTCGGCATGCGCCCCGACGGCCGTACCGCCCGTTTCCCCGCGCTCGGCCGGATCTCCGGTGACTGGGGCGGCGGCTGGGGCCTGGCGGAGGAGGCCCTGTGGCACGCCGCGCGCGCGGAGGACGGCCGGGGCGAGGAGACGGAACTGGTCCGCACGCTCCCGGCCCACTTCGGCTACGCCACCATGCTCGCGCTGATCGAGGCGCTGCACCTGGAGGAGGTCGAGCCGGTACGCCGGCACGAGCTGACGCCGGTGCTCTTCGCGACGGCCGCGGACGGCGACCCGATCGCCCGCGCGCTGGTGGACCGGCTGGCCGATGAGGTGGTGACCATGGCGACGGTCGCGCTGACCCGTCTTGACCTGCTGGAGGAGGAGACCCCGGTCCTGCTCGGCGGCGGCGTCCTGGCCGCCCAGCACCCCCAACTGAGCGACGGCATCAGGGACTTGCTGGCGGTCCGCGCACCGAAGGCGGTGCCCCGAGTGGTCACCGCGAGCCCGGTGCTGGGCGCGGCGCTGCTGGGCCTCGACCGGGTGGGAGCGCAGAGGGAGGTGCACGAGCGGGTACGGGCCCGTTTCGAGGGCTAGGATCCGTCGCGCGCCGCGGGCGTCACTTCGGCAACATGCCCTGTGCCCTGCTGGAATCCCGGTCGTCCCGCACGGGAACCGATCGGATTCCGTCGGCGTATTCATGGGCAGGGGGTGGTGCGGGACGCTGTGTCGTGCGCCGGTGGGACGGCGAAGGCACTGCGATCCGATCAAGATCCCGTGAAGGCCGGTGCGGATGTCGGCCCCGGCGGTGATACTTGCGGCGAAGGATGACCATGGGGGAGGTCAACAGTGACACACCCGCCGAAGAGCAGCGCGGCGCCACCGGGATCCGGTGTGCCCACGATGCCGGCCGTACCACCGCAGCCGGGCCCGCCCGAACCCCCCACCCCGCCGGGCCCCGCCGCCGTACCCGAGCCGGGTGCCGCGCGCCGTACCGCCTTCGCGGAGGGCGTCGACCGGTTGCGCGCGGCCGCCACCACCGAACCGGGGCGGCTGCGCATCATCGGCGCGCTGCTCGCCCTGCTCGTCGTCGCCTTCGGCGCGGTCACCGCCTGGCAGATGACGGACCGGTCGAACGCCGCGAACGACGTCCTCACCCGCAGTCAGCCGCTCAGCTCCGACGCGGCCGACATCTACCGCTCCCTCGCCGACGCCAACACGGCCGCCGCCAGCGGCTATCTCGCGGGCCCGCAGGAGAAGCCCCAGGTGCGCAAGGGGTACGAGACCGACATCCGCACGGCCGCCGACAAGCTCGTCACGGCCGCCTCCAACTCCGACCCGGGCTCCGCCTCGGAGACCGCCATCTCCCAGCTCAACGAGCTGCTGCCGCGGTACAAGGGCCTGGTCGAGACGGCCCGCGCCAACAACCGACAGGGTTACCCGGTGGGCAGCGCCTACCTGCGCGCGGCGAACGAGATGATGCAGCACCAGATGCTGCCTAAGGCCCAGTCCCTGTACGACCGGGAGAACCAGCGGCTGAACTCCGACTACGCGGCCGCCAAGGCCTTCCCGTGGGGGGCGATCGGCCTCGGCGTCGTCGTCCTGGCCGCGCTGGCCTGGGCCCAGCGGCGCAACTTCCTGCGCACCAACCGGGTGCTCAACCAGGGCCTGGTCATCGCGTCGGCGGCCTCCGTGGTGGTCCTGCTCTGGCTGGTCGTCGGCCACACCGTCGCCCGTATGGGCCTGGACACCTCCTACGACCACGGCGTCCGTTCCCTGAACGTCCTGCACGACGCCCGGATCGCGTCCCTGACCGCCCGCAGCGACGAGAACCTCAGCCTGATCCGCCGCGGCGCCGACACCAAGGCCGTGGGCGAGACCACGGTGGACGCGTACTCCTGGGGCTACGACGACCAGATCGGCAAGCTCGCCAAGGCCCTGAACAAGGCGGACGGCCTCGCCGACGACTCGGCGGGCAGGAAACCGGTGAAGGACGCCAACAGCTTCATGCAGGCGTGGAAGGACCGGCACGGCGTCGCCCAGAGTCTGAACGACAAGGGCGAGTACCAGCAGGCCCGCGACAAGGTCATCGGCGTCGGCAAGGACCCGACGAGCGTGTGCTTCGACAACGTCGACGCGGCCATCAAGCAGGCCCTCGACCATGAGCAGCACGAGTTCAAGCAGGCCGCGAGCGGCGGCCGGGACGCGCTGACCGGACTGCCGTACGGCGCCGCGGTCCTCGCCGTCCTCGGCGCGACGGGCGCGGTCCTCGGCATCGGCCGCAGGCTGTCGGAATACCGGTGAGGGGGGCGCGACCATGAACGCACAGCGTGTGACACGGCGTCTGCGTCTGACAGGGCGTCTGCGGTCCGGTCTGCGGGGCTGGGGCGGGGTCGGCGCGATGGCGGCCGTCTGCGCCCTCGCCGTCGCCTTCGCCCTGCTGCTGCCGCTGACCCAGTCCGACGGCGCCGCGAGCGATGGCGGGCAGCGCCTCGCGCACGGCACCCAGGCGAAGGCCGAGGACTGCAAGGACCCGCAGAACCAGAGCCTCTCGCCCTCCGGCGGTGACGGCAGCACACCCGATATCGACAGGATCAAGAAGGCGCGCCGGCTGATCGTCGGCGTCGACACCAACAGCTACCGCTGGGGCTACCTCAACCCCAACAACGTCAAGGGCGAGCTGGAGGGCTTCGACATCGACCTGGCCCACCAGATCGCCAAGGACCTCCTCGGCGACCCGGGCCTCGTCTCCTTCAAGGCCATACCGACCAACCAGCGCATCCCGGCGATCCAGCACGGCGAGGTCGACATGGTCGTGCGCACCATGACGATCACCTGTAAGCGGCTGGGCGACGTCGCGTTCTCCGCGCCCTACTTCAGCACCGGCCAACAGGTCCTCGCCCCCAAGACCTCGACGATCACCGGGTACGACGATTCCCTCGCGGGCAAGAAGGTCTGCTCGGCCGAGGGCTCCACCGCCTACGACAACCTCAAGGCGGACCGGGGGGCCAAGATCCCCGCCTCCACCGACATCTCCACCCAGGTGCCCAACCAGCTCGACTGCCTGGTGAAGCTCCAGCTCGGCGAGGTCGACGCGGTGGTGACCGACGGCGCCCTCGCAGCCAGCCAGGCCGCCCAGGACCCCACGGTGGAGCTCAAGGGCCGTCCGTTCACCCACGAGTACTACGGCGTGGCGATGAAGAAGGGCTACGACGATCTGGTACGCCAGGTCAACCGGACGCTGGAGAACTACATCAAGAGCGGCGGCTGGCAGGCGTCGTACGCGAAGTGGCTGCACCCGACCCTGGACCAGCCCGGCCAGAAGTCGGACTCGGCGACCCCTCCCGAAGCGCACTACAAGTGACCGACCATCGAGACTGACAGGCAGCACCCGGACCACGACAGCAGCGAGAGGTGATCGATGGGCGTCACGGACCCCGCCGGGCCGGTGATGGACCGGGACGAGGTGGACCGTGCGCTGGCGCGGCTCGGCGCGGAGCACGAGGCGATCGAGACCTCGCTGCTCGCCCTGCAGGACCACGCGGGCCGCAGGCTCCTGGAGGGCGCCGAGCTCACCGGCGTCACCAAGGAGCGCTGGACGACCGCGGAGGCGTCCATCACGCTGCTGTGGGCGTACTTCGACGCGTACACCGACACCCTGCGCTCGGCCCGGGACATCCGTTCCCGGCGCCGCTGGTCCAGCCGCGAGGACCTCGTGGAGCTGACCGAGCTGCTGCGCGGCGCCTCGGTCACGGTCGCGGGCTCGACGACCGCCACCGCGAACGCGCCGACACTGCACGGCGCTCCGGGCAAGCTCAGCGAGCAGTTCTCGCTCTCCGAGCTGGTCGACCGGATGAACGAGCTGTACGCGACGAGCCTGGACATGGTCGTCGCCGCCGACGCGGTCTGGTCGGCGCTGCCCGCCCGGATCGATTTACTGGCCGCCGAACTCCAGCGCACCCGCAAGCTCGCCCACTCCGTCGGCGTACGCCCCGGCGAGCATCCGGCCGGCGACGACCTGGAGCGCATCACCCGCACCCTGACGTCCCTGCGCGAGCAGGTGATCTCCGATCCGCTCGCCTACTGGGTCCCCGCGCAGGGCAGTTCGGCCCCGGGCGGCGGCCGCCCGGACACCACGGTGTACGACCGTGAGGCGCGCGCCCTGGAGGACGTGCGCCGGGAGATCGACGCCGTGCTCACCGTCCGCCAGGACGCCGAGCAGCGGCTGGTGAAGCTGCGGGACGTGCTCTCCCGCGCGGACCGCACCCTCGCGGAGGCGCGCACCGCGCGCGGGGAGGTCCTGGCGAAGATCGCCGCGACGGAGGTGCCGGTGGTCAGCGGCCCGCCGACCGCGCTGCAGGAGCAGCTGGCGGCGGCCGCCGAGTACCGCAGACACGCCCAGTGGCACCGGCTGTCCCCGCTCCTGGAGTCACTGGAGCAGAAGGCGGAGGACGAACTGCTGCGCGCCCGCGAGTCGTTGACCGCGGTCACCGCTCCGCTGGCGGTCCGCGCGGAGCTGCGCGGCCGGCTCGACGCGTACAAGGCGAAGGTGGCCCGGCACGGGCTCGCGGAGGACCCGTTCCTGATCGAGCGGTACGACGCGGCCCGGCGCATGCTGTGGAGCGCGCCCTGCGACCTGCGGGTCGCCGAACAGGCCGTGCTGCGCTACCAGCGGGCGGCCGCCGAGGCCCTGGGCGGCCCGCGCGTGCCGGAGCAGGGCACACCGTGGGATCGTCAAGATCACAAGGGTGAGTCGTGATGAGTCGGGGGGAGTCATGAGCCAGGCACAGCAGACCTGTCAGCGGCCCGACTGCGAGGGCACGTACGAGGACGTCGGCGGCGGCGCGCTGTACTGCGACACCTGCGGACACGCGCCGGTCGTCTCGGGCGACGGCATGGTCTCCTCGCCCGCCACCGGCATCACCGGCGGCGGCAAGGGCTCGCAGAGCAGCGGCAGTTCACGCTCCAGCAGCCGCAGCTCCCGTACGTCCTCGCAGTCGTCGAAGTCGCGGCGCTCGGTGTCGGGACGCCTGTCGCGCTCCCTGTCCGGCAGGACGACGGGCCGATCGGTGTCGGTGCGCAGCTCCGGCTCCGCCACCAACACCTCCGGCCGGGGCCGGCTCGGCGCCGGCCTGGTGCAGGTGCCGGACGTGCCGCGGCCCGACCCGCGCGCGATGGTGCAGGACAACCCCGAGGTGCCCGAACGCAAGCGGTTCTGCTCACGCTCCGACTGCGGGGCGCCGGTGGGCCGTTCGCGCGGCGACCGGCCGGGCCGCACCGAGGGCTTCTGCACCAAGTGCGGGCACCCGTACTCGTTCGTGCCGAAGCTGAAGGCCGGCGACGTGGTGCACGGCCAGTACGAGGTCGTGGGCTGTCTGGCGCACGGCGGGCTCGGCTGGGTCTACCTCGCCGTGGACAAGGCGGTCTCCGACCGCTGGGTGGTCCTCAAGGGCCTGCTGGACACCGGCGACCAGGACGCGATGGCCGCGGCGATCTCCGAGCGGCGCTTCCTCGCCGAGATCGAGCACGCCAACATCGTGCGGATCTACAACTTCGTGGAGCACCTGGACCAGCGCACCGGCTCCCTCGACGGCTACATCGTCATGGAGTACGTCGGCGGCAAGTCCCTGAAGGAGATCGCCAACGGCCGCCGCACGCCCGACGGCAAGCGCGACCCGCTGCCGGTGGAGCAGGCGTGCGCGTACGGCATCGAGGCGCTGGAGGCGCTCGGCCATCTGCACAGCCGCAACCTGCTGTACTGCGACTTCAAGGTCGACAACGCCATCCAGACCGAGGACCAGCTCAAGCTGATCGACATGGGCGCCGTGCGCCGCATGGACGACGACGAGTCGGCGATCTACGGCACGGTGGGCTACCAGGCGCCGGAGGTCGCCGTGGACGGCCCCTCGGTCGCCTCCGACCTGTACACGGTGGCCCGCACGCTGGCCGTGCTGACCTTCGACTTCCAGGGCTACACGAACGTCTTCGTGGACTCCCTGCCCGACCCGGACAACATCGAGGTCTTCCGCCAGTACGAGTCGTTCTACCGGCTGCTGGTCCGTGCCACCGACCCCGACCCGGCCCGCCGGTTCGCCTCCGCGCAGGAGATGGCCGAGCAGCTGACCGGCGTGCTCAGAGAGGTCGTGTCGCTCCAGACGGGCCGCGCCCGGCCCGCCCTGTCGACCCTGTTCGGACCCGAACTGCGCGTCACGGACACGGAGTTGTTCCCCAAGCTGGAGGGCGACGTCTCCCGGCTCGGGGCCCGCGCCGTGCAGCCGAAGAAGACGCAGCACTCCCAGCTGTCGGCCACCCCGGGCGGCGGCCCGGGCATCGTCAAGCCGGTCAACTCCCCCGCCGCCGCCCTCGCCCTGCCGGTCCCCCGGGTCGATCCCGCCGACCCCAACGCCGGCTTCCTCGCGGGGCTGCTCGCGACCGCGCCCGCCGAACTGCTCGGCGCGCTCGCGGCGGCGCCCTCGTCCTCGGTGGAGACCCGGCTGCGGCAGATCAGGGCCTGGCTGGAGAACGGCGACTCCGAGGCGGCGCTGACCTCGCTGACCACGCTGGAGGAGGAGCGGCCCGACGACTGGCGGGTGGTCTGGTACCGGGGCGTGGCCGCGCTGGTCACCGACGACCACGAGGGCGCCGCGCTCGCCTTCGACGCGATCTACGACGCCTTCCCCGGGGAGACCGCGCCCAAGCTGGCCCTCGGCCTGTGCGCGGAGGTGCTCGGGCAGCTGGACAACGCGGCCGAGTACTACCGCCTGGTGTGGTCGACCGACCCGAGCTGTGTCAGCGCCGCCTTCGGGCTGGCCCGGGTCCAGCTGGCCGGCGGCGACCGGCGCGGTGCGGTGAGGACGCTGGAGTCGGTGCCGGAGTCGTCCATCCACTACACCGCCGCGCGCGTGGCGGCCGTACGGGCACGGCTGCGTCAACGCACGGCCGTCGCCTCCGACGCGCCGTTCCTGGAGGATCTGACGGCCGCCGCCGGGCAGGTCGAGGCGCTGGACGCGTACGGTCTGGACCCGGCCCGCAGGGAGCAGTTGTCCGCCGAGGTCCTCGGCTCGGCGCTGGACTGGATACTCTCCGGGGGCCAGGGTTCCGCGCCGGCCGGACGGCGCGTGCTCGGCAACGACCTGGACGAGCGGGGACTCCGCTTCGGCCTGGAGCGCTCGTACCGCACGCTGGCCCGGCTGGCGCGGGGCGGCGAGGAGAGGATCGACCTGGTGGAACGTGCCAACCGTTACCGCCCCCGGACGTGGGTGTAGTTGATGTCGCAGATGCCCCAGCTGTCCGCCTGCCCGAGCTGCGAGTGGCCGCTCGAGTCGGGTGACCGTTTCTGCGGTGCGTGCGGATTCGACCTGTCCGCGGTGCCGCCGCGGCCGGACGACCATCCCACGATCGCGCTCAACGGCTCACCGCCCCCGGGCGAGGACGTGAACTGGCCGACCGTGCCCGCACCGGGCGCCGACACCCCCGCGGCCACGCATCTGCCCACCGATCTGCGCGGCACGGACTCCGGCGGCGGACCGCTGCCCCCGGAGCGGCCGACCGGATCGCCGGTCTCCCCCGCCTCCGGCGTGCGCTTCGACCGGCCGCCGGAGCCCGACGAGTACCCGCTGCAGGCCCCCGACCCGCGCCTGGCCGACCTAGCGGCGGGCGGGGAGGCCAAGCTGTGCGTGGCCTGCCGCGCGGGCCGGGTGGACAGCGACGGCTACTGCGAGAACTGCGGGCACGCCCAGCCGCGGGAGCGCGACCACATGGAGCAGGAGTGCGGCCCGGCCGCCGCCGTCAGCGACCGCGGACTGCGCCACCACCGCAACGAGGACGCCTTCGGCATCGGCCACACCGCCCTGCCCGACGGCACCCCCGCCACGCTCGCGATCGTCTGCGACGGCGTCTCCTCGGCCACCCGGCCCGACGACGCCTCCCTCGCCGCCGCCGACGCCGCGAGCGAGTCCCTGCTGGCCGCGCTGCCCCGCGGCACCCACCCGCAGCAGGCGATGCACGACGCGATCGTCGCCGCCTCGCACGCGGTCAACGCCCTGGCCGCCGAGCCGGCCACGGCCCGCGAGCACTCCCCGCACCAGAACGCGCCCGCGTGCACCATCGTCGGCGCGGTCGTCACCGCCGGTCTGCTGGTCGTCGGCTGGGTCGGCGACAGCCGTGTCTACTGGGTGCCGGTGGACCGCACCTCACCTCCGGCCCGGCTCACCGAGGACGACTCCTGGGCGGCGCAGATGGTCGCCGCGGGCCTGATGAACGAGGCCGAGGCGTACGCCGACGAACGCGCCCACGCGATCACCGGCTGGCTCGGCGCGGACGCCTACGAACTGGAGCCGCACACCGCTTCCTTCAAGCCGGACCGGCCGGGTGTAGTGGTGGTGTGCACGGACGGGCTGTGGAACTACGCGGAGGCGGCGGAGGAGATGGCCGAGGCGCTGCCCGCCGACGCCGCCGTGCGGCCGCTGCACAGCGCGCAGGTCCTGGTCGGTCACGCCCTGGACGGCGGGGGCCACGACAACGTAACAGTGGCCCTCGTGCCGTTCCCGGCCGTGTCCCAGGGGGCAGGATCGGCCTGAGGCCGTTCACGGGGAGGTCTCGGCGGACCGGAGGGGACCGGTCCGCATACAGTCGTCGCCTCGCGGACGCGGGGTTCTCGAGGGGGATTTGAGTACGCATGGCCAATTTCTCGAAGTCCAACGTGCCGACGTTCTCGATGGACGTGTACCAGAACGAGTACCTGCCCGAGGGCGGCCGGGAGGTCAACGCGATCGTGACGGTGACCGCGACCGGCGGCGGCACGCTCGGCAGCGCGGTCGCGGCGCCCCATCTCTACTCGCGCGGCCAGGGTCCGTCCGCGGCGGTGGCGGTCATGGTCGACTGCTCCGGCTCGATGGACTACCCGCCGACCAAGATGCGCAACGCCCGCGACGCCACGGCCGCGGCCATCGACACCCTGCGCGACGGGGTGCACTTCGCGGTCATCGGCGGCACGCACGTGGCCAAGGAGGTCTACCCGGGGGGCGGCCGGCTCGCGGTCGCCGACGCCGGCACCCGGGCCCAGGCGAAGGAGGCGCTGCGCAAGCTGAGCGCGGGCGGCGGCACGGCCATCGGCACCTGGCTGCGGCTGGCGGACCGGCTGCTGTCCACCGCCGACGTCGCCATCCGGCACGGCATCCTGCTCACCGACGGCCGCAACGAGCACGAGTCCCCGACCGACCTCAAGCGATCGCTCGACGAGTGCGCCGGACGGTTCACCTGTGACGCACGGGGCGTGGGCACCGACTGGGAAGTGAAAGAAGTCACAGGGATCGCCTCCGCCCTGCTCGGCACCGCCGACATCGTCGCCGACCCGGCCGGTCTCGCCGCCGACTTCACGCAGATGATGGAGAAGGCGATGGGCAAGGAGGTCTCCGACGTCGCCCTGAGGGTGTGGACGCCGGTGGGCACCACCATCAAGTTCGTCAAGCAAGTGGCGCCCACGGTCGAGGAGTTGACCGACCGCCGCACCGAGGCCGGCCCGCGGGCGGGCGACTACCCCACCGGTTCCTGGGGCGACGAGTCCCGCGACTACCACGTCTGCGTGGAGGTCCCGTCCGCCGGCATCGGCCAGGAGATGCTCGCCGCCCGGGTCTCCCTCGTCATCCCGCAGCCCGACGGAAGCGCCGAGAACCTGGGCGCCCAGGGCCTGGTACGGGCCGTGTGGACCGACGACATGGCGGCCTCGACGTCGATCAACCCGCAGGTCGCCCACTACACCGGGCAGGCCGAACTGGCCCAGGCCATCCAACAGGGGCTGGACCTCCGCAAAGCGGGCGATTTCGATGGAGCCACGGCCAAACTGGGCCGGGCCGTGCAGCTCGCCAGCGCCTCCGGAAACGCGGATACTGCGAAACTGCTTGCGAAGGTGGTGGACGTCGTCGACGCCGCGACGGGTACTGTGCGACTGAAGGCGAAGGTCGAGGAGGCCGACGAGATGACTCTCGAAACCCGGTCCACAAAGACTGTTCGTGTAAAGAAGTGACGTATCACCCGCCGAGTACGACCCTCCTACGACCGTAGGACCCTGAAGGAGAGGGGGAGGCGCCGACATGCCGACCTGCCCGAACGGACACCAGTCGGGTTCCGACGACTGGTGCGAGGTCTGCGGTCACCGCATGGCCGGTGCCGTGCCTCCGCCCCCGCCGCCGCCCCCGGGCGGTGGCTACGGCTTCCCGCCCCCGCAGGGCACCCAGCCCGGCGGGCGTCCGCACCTGTCCGCGGTCCCCGACCCGGAGCCGGAGCTGTGCCCGCAGTGCCGTACGCCCCGCGAGGGCGGCGCGCCCTTCTGCGAGGAGTGCCGGTGGAACTTCCTCACGAACACGGCCACCTCGTACACCCCGGCCGCCCCGCGCCCGCCGGCCCCCGGCCCGAACGTGCGCTACCAGCAGCAGCCGCCCGGCCCGTCGTACGGCGGCGGTGACTCGTACGAGTACCAGAGCTCCCGCCCGTCGCAGATGAACCGCCCCGCCGAACCGATCCCGCCCTTCGGCAGCGAGCCCTCGGGCCCGACCCCGTTCGGCAACGACCCGCGCCCGGGCGGCCCCGGCGGCCCGTCGGCCTTCGGCAACGACCCGCGGCCCGGCGGCCCCTCCGGCCCCTCCGGCTTCGGCAACGACCCTCGCCCGGGAGGCCCGTCGGGCCCCTCCGGCTTCGGCGAGGACCCGCGCCCGGGTGGCGGCCCTTCCGGTTTCGGCAACGACCCGCGGCCCGGCGGTCCGGGTGGCGGACCGTCCCCCTTCGGCAACGACCCCCGCCCCGGCGGCCCCTCCGGCTTCGGCGACGACCAGCGCCCCGGCGGTGGACCGTCCCCCTTCGGGAACGACCCGCGCCCCGGAGGCCCCTCCGGCTTCGGCAACGACCCGCGTCCCGGTGGACCGGGCGGCCCCGGCGGCCCGTCCAACTTCGGTCCCGACCCGTCCCGTCCGGTCCCGCCGCCGCCCGGCCCGACGCCGACCACCGCTCCCGGTGGCCCCGGTGGCGGTCCGCAGGGGTTCCAGGCCGGCCCGGCGGCGCCGCCCGCGTTCCCGCAGGAGACGCGGCGGCCGCAGCAGGGCGGACCGTCCTTCGGCGGCGGTGAGGACGACTGGGTGATCTCCCCGCCGTCCTCCGGCCCCGGTGCTCCGGGCGGCCCCGGGCGTCCCGGTGGAGCGGGCGGCGGCTACGGCTACCCGCAGCCCGGCTCCACCCAGGCCCCGCCCGGCCCCGGCTACGGGCGGCCGCAGGCGGGCCCGGCGACCTGGACGGCGACCATCGGTCCGGACCGCGAGTACTTCATGGCGATGATGCAGCGCTCCGGCCCGGAGGCCGCGGGCCTGAACCTGCCCGCGTACTCGCCCGAGCAGCAGCGCACGCTGTCCGGCAACCAGATCACCATCGGCCGCCGCCGGCACTCCACCGGCGACACCCCGGACATCGACCTCTCGGTGCCGCCGGAGGACCCGGGCGTCTCGCACCAGCACGCGGTGCTGGTCCAGCAGCCGGACGGCAGCTGGGCGGTCGTCGACCAGAACTCCACGAACGGCACGACGGTCAACGGCTCCGAGGAGCCGATCCAGCCGTTCGTACCGGTCCCCCTGGTGGACGGCGACCGGGTCCACGTCGGCGCCTGGACGACGATCACGATCCGCAGGAGCTGAGCGCTCCGCTGGACGTGCCGGATGCGTCGTCGGCCGTCCGCGGCGCCGTCGTGGCCGGTCGCGCAGTTCCCCGCGCCCCTTCGGGGGCGCTGCCGAACCGCGGCGGACTTCACCAGGTCCGCCTGGTCACCGGCTCGGGAGGGGCCAGACGTACGGCCCCTCCGGGTCGTCCAGCCAGGCCCACTCCCCGCCGTCGCGGATCGTGACGCCGTAGCGGTCCCGGGTGGGCCGGCCCTCGCGCTCCCACAGGGTGTACGCCTCCTGGGGGCCGAGGCCGCCATCGGTCAGGGCGAGCAGGAAGCGGAAGAGGTCGTGGTACCTGGCCCGGCGCGGGATCCCGTCCAGCGGGGCCGGCTCCGGCTCGGGGCGGCCGTCGCCGCGCAGGGGCACGAAGTAGGCGGCCGTGTCCAGGAAGCGGCCCTCGGCGCATCCGGTGTCCCGGACGGTCAGCGCGAGCAGTCCCGTCGCGAGCGGGGTCAGGATCCGGGCGCCCGGAGCGCACTGGGTGACCCAGGCGGACGGGACCGAGGTCAGCGTGCAGGTGGCGATGATCCGGTCGAAGGGGGCCCGCTCGGGCACTCCGCGCGCCCCGTCGCCGGTCACGACGAGCGGGTGGTACCCGGCGGCGGCCAGGTGCCGCCGGGCCGCGTCCGTGATGTCCGGGTACAGGTCGACGGTCGTGACCAGGTCGTCGTCGCCGAGCCGGTGGGCGAGCAGGGCCGCGTTGTAGCCGGTGCCGGTGCCGATCTCCAGGACCCGGTCGCCGTCCTCGACCCCGAGCTCGGCGAGCATCCGTGCCATGAGCGAGGGCTGGCTGCTGGAGGAGATCAGCTCGCCGTCGCGCAGCCGGGTGGCCAGCGGGGTGTCCGCGTACGCCCCGCGCACCCACTTCTCCCGGGCCGGCGCATCCGGGCTCTCTCCCCAGCGCCGCTCGTATCCGCCGCGGACGCCGACGTAGTAGTACGGCACGAACAGATGCCGGGGCACCGCCTCGAACGCCTCCCGCCACACCGGATCACCGGCCCAGGCCCCGCTCGCCTCGATCTCCCGCACCAGCGCGGTCCGCGCGGAGTGGGCGATGTCGTCCAGGTCCTTGTCGAGAGCGTGCGTGCCCATACGTCCACTGTGCTGCGGGACGCGGCGCGAGGCGAGTACCGGCGCCGGCCGGTCCGCCGGTCCTAAGGCTCGAGTCCTGGTTCCCGGCGTCTGAGAGCATGGAGGGCGTGAAAGAGATCCGGCGCGGCACGCTTCAGACGCAGACCTTCTACGAGCAGGTCGGCGGGGAGGAGACCTTCCGCCGCCTCGTGCACCGCTTCTACGAGGGGGTGGCCGAGGATCCCGTCCTGCGGCCCATGTACCCCGAGGAGGACCTGGGCCCGGCCGAGGAGCGGCTCACGCTGTTCCTGATCCAGTACTGGGGCGGTCCGACGACGTATAGCGACAACCGCGGCCACCCCCGGCTGCGCATGCGCCACGCCCCCTTCGTCGTGAACCGCGAGGCCCATGACGCGTGGCTGCGGCACATGCGCGACGCCGTGGTCGAGCTCGGTCTGTCCGAGGAGCACGAGCAGGAGCTGTGGCGGTATCTGACGTACGCGGCCGCCTCGATGATCAACGCTCCCGACTGAGAGCGATCAACTCCCCGGACTGGGCATGCTCGACTCCTCGGGCTGAGGATGATCAACTCCCCGGATTGAGGATGATCAGCCCTCCGGACTGAACCGGTCACGATCCGGTCAAGTTCGATCTACAAGCGCTTACCCCGCACCCCGCCCCTCTGACAGCATCGGCCGGAGGTCTGGACAACTTCCGGACGGCCACGGGGGGTCGGGGTGACGGCGTTGGGGGCGGTGACGCGTCTCGTCCTGCTGCGTGCGCGTGCCCACCGTCTGCTGCTCGCCGCCGCGCTCCTGACCGTCCTGCTGACCACGGCCGTCCTGGCCGCCCTCACCGCCTACGCGGGCGCGATCGGCGACGCGGCCCTGCGCCACTCCCTGCAGAGCCCCCGGAACGCCGCGGACAGCGCCCTCGTCGTCAAGGCCCAGGTGCCCGTCGACCGCCGTGAGGCCGCCGACACCGCCGTACGGCAGGCGGCGCGGCACGTCTTCGCCGGCCTGCCGGTGACCGTGAGGACGCTGGTGCGGTCGGGCCCCTACGCACTCCCCCGCTCGCTCCAACCGCCGTCCGAGCGGTCCGGGGACCCCGCGCTGACGTACCTCGCGGCCCTGGACGCGACGCAGATCCGGATCGTCGAGGGCCGGGCGCCCCGCGATGCCGCGCAGGGGGTGGAGGCGGCCCTTCCGGAGACCGCCGCCCGGCGACTCGGCCTGAGACCGGGCGCCCGCCTCGCCCTCGTCGACCGGCTCGGCGGCCCCAAGGTCCGGGTCACGCTGACCGGCGTGTACCGGCCCCGGGTGGCGGACGCGCCGTACTGGCAGCTGGACGACCTCGGCGGGCGGGGCGTCAAGACGGTCGACTTCACGACGTACGGCCCCCTGCTCGCCGCCCCCGACGTGGTGACCGGCGGCCGGGTGAGCGCCGGTCAGTCGGGCTGGCTGGCGTCCGCCGACTTCTCACGGCTGACGCCCGCGAGGATCGGTGAGCTGCGCAGGGCGGCCCGTTCCGGCGGCGCGGCCCTGCGCGGGCAGTCCGCGCTCGGCGGGACCACGGAGGCGGACACCGGCCTGCCCGACGTCCTCGACCGGGTCCAGCGCTCGCTGCTCGTCTCCCGTTCGACCCTGCTGATCATCGCGCTCCAGCTCGGCCTGCTCGCGGGCTGCGCGCTGCTCCTGGTGGCCCGGCTGCTGAGCGCCGAACGCAGCGCGGAGACACGGCTGTTGCGGGCCCGCGGCGCCTCGCGCACCCGGATCGCGTCCCTCGCCGCCCTGGAGGCCTTGTTTCTGGCCCTGCCTGCCGTGGTGTGCGCCCCGCTGCTCGCGGCCCCGCTGACCCGGCTGCTGGCGAGGCAGGGGTCACTCGCCCGGATCGGACTGCACCTGGACGTGCCGGCAGGCGGCCGGCTCGGGGTGTGGCTGGTGGCAGCGGGCGTGGCATTGGGCTGCGCATTCGCGGTGACGCTACCGGCACTGAGAGCAGAGGCATCCCCGCCGCGTGCACTGCCGGGCCGGGGACGCACGGGCGTGGGCACGCCTGCGCGACGGGGTCGGGGGCGCGGGGGCGCGAGTGCGGGTTTGCGGCTGGGACGGCGGCGCACGGACGCGCCTGCGGGTTGGGGGGCGGGACGGCGGAACACGGGCGCGAGTCCAGCTCTCCGGCCGGGACGGGGGCGCGCGGGCGCGAGTTCACGTCTCCAGCCAGGACAGGGGCGCACGGGCCCGAGTGCAGGTCTCCCCCTGGGCAGGACGCCCACGGACCTGAGCACAGACCTCCCACCGGACAAGACGCCCACCGGCCCAGGCGCAGACCTCCCACCGCGCAAGACGCCCACCGGCCCGAACACAGACCTCCCACCGCGCAAGACGCCCACGAGCCCGAGTACAGGCCCCCGGCCGGGGCGGAGCCGCACCGGCGTCGATCCCGGGCCGCGGCCGGGGCGGGCGCCGGTACTGCCCGGTTCGGTGCGGGGCGGTGCGGATCTGGGGCTGCTGGCGGTGGCCGGGGTGGCGTACTGGCAGCTGGGGCGGCAGACCTCCGGCGCGGTGCCCCCCGCCCGCTCCGGCACCCTCGGCATCGACCCGCTCCTCGTCGCCGCGCCCGCACTGGCGCTGCTCGCCGGAACGGTGCTCACCCTCCGCCTGCTCCCGCTCGTGGCCCGGCTCGCCGAGCACCGCGCGGCCGGCGGGCGCGGACTGACGGCCGCGCTGGCCGGCTGGCAGCTCAGCCGCCGCCCGATGCGCGGCGCGGGCCCGGTACTGCTGCTGATCCTCGCCGTCGCGCTCGGCATGCTCGCCATCGGCCAGGGCGCCTCCTGGACCCGCTCGCAGAGCGATCAGGCCGACTTCACAGCGGGCGCGCCGGTCCGTGTCCTCGGCGCCGGCGAGGCCGGCCCCGGCCGCACGGAGGCGTACGCGGCCCTGAGCGGCGTACGCGAGACCGCGCCCGCCGTACGCGCCGAACTCCCGCTCTCCGGCGACCGTACGGCCGATCTGCTCGCCCTGGACACCGCGCACGCGGCGGACATGATGCTGCTGCGCCGGGAACTGTCCCCCGAGCCGGTACGGCCGCTGCTCGCACCCCTGGGCCCGAGGACAGCGACGGCGGGAGCCCCAGTGCCCGCCCAGACCACCCGGTTGGACGTGACGGCGACCCTGCGCGGCTCAGGCGGCACCGGCACCTCGGCCGACGTGACGGCCACCCTGGAGGACGGCTACGGCACCCCGTACGCGGTCCCGGTGGGCGAACTCCCCGCCGACGGCCACCCGCACACTCTCGAACTGCCGCTTCCCGGCGGGCCGTTGAAGCTCACCGGCCTGCAACTGGTCGTATCGGTACCGCGCGGCCGGGCCGAGCAACACCGGCTCACGATCGGCGAGTTGACGGCGAAGTCGGCGGACGGGTCGGCAAAGAGGATCCCGCTGCCCACGTCCTGGAAGGTGTCCTCGTCGAGCGACGGGAACGTGTCCTCGCCCGACCAGAGGACCAACCCGACGCGTCCGACGGTGAGTTCGTCGCCGCTGACGGTCGCGTACGGCACCGGGTACGTGCCGGTCGACGAACCCTGGGCCTCCGCCTCGCTGACGGTCCGGGCGCAGGTCGCGCAGGCCGCGCCGCCCGAGGTCACGGCCGTGGCGACCGACCGCTTCCTCGCCTCGGCCGGCGCGCACACCGGACAACGGGTGGACGTGACCCTGTCCGGCGAGACCGTGCCGGTGCGGATCGTGCGCTCCGTACGGGAGTTGCCGACGACGGGCGACGCGGACGGGGGCGCGCTGCTGGTGGATCTACGGGCGGTGAACCGGGTGCTGGAGTGGCGGTACGGGGTGAGTGTGACGCCGACGGAATGGTGGCTGCGGACCGACCCGGGCGCCACGGGCCGGGTCGCCGCGGCCCTGCGCGCCCTGCCCGACCTGGACCCCTCCCAGGTCGTCGTACGCGACGAGACGGCGGCGCAGCTGCGGGACGATCCGTTCGGCGCGGGCCCCGAGGCGGCGTTCGCGGCGGCGGCCGGGGTCGCGGCGGCCCTTGCCGCGGTCGGCTTCGCGGTCAGCGCGGCGGGCTCCCTGCGCGAGCGGGGCGCCGAACTCGCGGTCCTGCGCGCCCTGGGCGCCCCGCGCCGCCGGCTGGCCCGCATGATCGCCGTCGAGCAGGGCGTGCTGGTCGCGCTGGCGCTGGTGGTGGGAACGGCGCTGGGGACGGCGCTGGCCCGCGCGGTGATCCCGCTGATCGTCCTGACGACCGAGGCGACCCGCCCCGTGCCGGGCGTCCTGGTCCGGCTGCCGGTCGGGGACGTGGCGGTGCTGCTGGCCGCGGTGGCGGTGACGCCGCTCGTGGTGACGGCGGCGCTGGCGGTGCGGCGCGGGGACCCGGTGGTGTCGTTGCGGGAGCAGGGAGGCGAGTGACATGAACTCGGTGCCGGCTCCCTGGGTGCGGACGCGACTGCGCACCGCCCCCGTCGCCGCTCTCGCGCTCGCGCTGCTGGTGGCGGTGACCGCGTGTCTGGCGGCCGCGCTGCCGCGGGCGGTCGACCGCTACGAGGACGCCGGTCTGCGCCGGTCGGTCGAGCGGGCCCGGCCGCAGGCCACCAACGTGGCCGTGTTCGCCGAGCCGCCCTCCCCCTATCTGTCGCAGCAGCGACGGGAGTTGGCGCTGAGCCCCGGACGGATCGGCATGCAGTACGCGGAGCTCCTGCGTGCCGTCCCGCGCCCGCTGGTCGCCGACCGCGCCCAGTCGACGTACGGCGTGCGCACCGCCGTACCGCTGCAGGTGCCGGATCTGTGGCTGCCGCGGCCGAGCGGGCTGCCGGCACAGTTCTCCCTCGCCGCCCAGCAGGGCGTCGGCGCGCACGCCGAGAAGGTCACCGGCCGGCTGCCGCGGGCCACGGCTCCGGTGACGGCGCAGACCCGTGACGTGGAGGCGGCCGTCACCGCCGAGACCGCCAAGTCCCTGCGCATCACGGTCGGTTCGGTGATCCACGTACCCGGTGAACGGCGTCCCGCCCTCGCCGTGCACATCACCGGCATCGTCACCCCGCGCGACCCGCAGGGCCCGTACTGGGCCAGTCAGCCCCTGCTGCGCACGCCCAGCCTGAACCGTGTGCCCGGCGGGGGCGCCGACGCCGCCCAGTACTGGCTGGGCGCCCTGCTGCTGGCTCCCGAGGCGGCCCCGGCGCTGCTGGGCACACCCTCGGCAGCATGGCGTTACTGGCAGTTGGCCCCGGCGGACCTCCATCTGCACGCGTACCAGGTGGACCGCCTCCGCTCGGCCGTCGCCTCCCTGGAGTCGGGCCCGGCCCTGCGGCAGGTGCGCGCGCTGACCGACATGTCGGCGACCGTGAACACCGGCTTCGACGATGTCCTCGGCTCCTTCACCGGTCTGCGCGACGGCGTCCGCCCGCTCGTCGCCGTCGCCGCCTTCGGCACGGGCACGGTCGCCGTGGTCGTGCTGCTGATGGCGGGCGGTCTCGCCGCGGACCGCCGCCGCGCCGAACTGACCCTGCTGCGCGCCCGGGGCGCCTCCCTGCCCGGCCTCGCGGCCCGTCTGCTCGCCGAGACGGCCGTCGTCGCCGTCCCGGCGGGCGCCCTGGGCCTCGCGACCGCCCTGCTCGCCCTCCCCCACGCCCGCACCGGCCAGGCGGTCGCGTCCGCGGCGGCCGCCACCCTGCTGGCCTGTCTCACCCTGCCGCTGCGCGCGGTGGCCGCACACCACGCCGTACGGATCCACGCGGATCGAGGGGACGTCACGGCCGTACGACCGTCCCGGCGCCGCACGGTCGCGGAGCTGACGCTGCTCGTGGTGACCCTGGGCGCGGTGGAGACCCTCCGCCGGCAGGGCACGGACGGCGATCAACTGGCCGCGCTGGCACCGGTGTTGGTGGGGGTGGCGGCCGCCCTGTTGCTGGTGCGCCTCTACCCGCTCCCGCTGCGCGCCCTGGCCCGCCCGGCCGCCCGGCTGCGCGGCACGGTGGCCCACCTGTCCCTGGCCCGGGCGGCCCGCACCTCCGCCTCCACGGCGCTCCCCCTGCTGGCGCTGCTCACGGCCCTCACCACGGCGGCCTTCGGCGGCTCGGTCCTGGCCGGCGTCCACGCGACCCGCGACCGGGCGGCCCTCCTCACGGTCGGCGCGGACGCCCGCGTCGAGGCGGCGACGGGCGCGCTGCCGACGGCTCTGCCGGACCGGGTCCGTCGGGCGCCGGGTGTGCGGGGGACGGCCTCGGTGAGCATCGAGTACCAGGCGAAGCCCGGCGACCAGAGCACCTCGGTGCCGCTGGTGGGGGTGGACCCGCGCAGTTACGCCGGGTTGGCGTCCCGGACGGGGCTCGGCGCCTTCGGCGAGGGCGAGTTGACGGGCCGCTCGGCGGACGGCACGGTCCCGGCGCTGGCCTCCCCCTCCGTCGCCTCGCGCTACGGCACCCGGCCGCTCGCGGTCCGTCTGGAGGACGGCGGCACCATCACCGTCCGCATCACGGCGGTCCGCTCCCGCACGCCCGCGGTGATCGGCGACGACTTCCTGGTGGTGAACCGCACGGCCCTGACGCACGCCACCCGCCGTCCCACCGCCCTCCTCCTCACCGGCCCGCACCTCGACGTCCCCGCCCTGCGCCGGGCCGTCGGCAACGCGGCGCCGCTGCAACTGCGTTCCGCCGAACGCGCCCGCTACGCCGACTCCCCGCTCCAGTCCGGCGCGGAACACGTCTACACGGCGGCGGTGGCGGCGGGCGCGGGTTACGCCGTCCTGTCCCTCCTCCTGACGCTCCTGCGTACGTCCCCCGAACGCACGGCCCTGCTGGCCCGGTTGCGCACGATGGGACTCCCCCGTTCCGCCGGCCGCCGTCTGCTGGTCCTGGAGTCCTTGCCGCAGGCGGGGCTGGCGGCGCTGGGCGGCACCCTGACGGGGTGGGCGACGATCCGGCTCCTGTCCCCGGGGATTGACCTGACGACGGTGGCGGTGGCCGGCCACCAAACCCCGGTCGGAGACGCGGCGTTGCGCACGGACGTCTTCTCCCTGGTCCTCCCGGCGGTCACGATCGTGCTGGTGACGGTGGGAGTGGCGGGAGTCCAGGCGTGGTGGACGGGGCGGCAGGGGACGGTCGGGGAGTTGCGGGCGGGGGACGCGCGATGAGTGGTGCCCTTCGGATGACGAGAGGTGCTCTTCGGATGACGAGAGGTGGCCTTTGGATGACGAGAGGTGGCCTTCAGATGACGAGTGGTGGCCTTCGGATACCGACGCCGACAGCTGGGAGCGTGTGATGACAGGGACCGACCCCACCCTCGCCGATCTCGCGGCCCGCGCCCGGTCCGCCCGTGAGCAGCCCGTCTACGGCCAGGACGCGCTCATCACCTGCGACCGGCTGGTCCGCATCTTCTCCACGGACGGCATCGAGGTCCAGGCACTGCAAGGCCTCGACCTCCTCGTGCAGGAGGGCGAACTGATGGCCCTGGTGGGCGCGTCCGGCAGCGGCAAGTCCACCCTCATGAACATCCTCGCCGGCCTCGACACCCCCACGGCCGGAGCCGCCCGCGTCGCCGGGCAGGACCTCCTCACGATGACCGCGAAGGACCGCCTCACCTACCGCCGCAGCACCGTCGGCTTCGTCTGGCAGCAGACCTCCCGCAACCTCCTCCCCTACCTCACCGCGGCCCAGAACATCGCCCTCCCGATGCAGCTGGCCGGCCCGGGCAAGCGCCGCAAGCAGGCCGAACGCGCCCTGGAACTGCTGGAGTTGCTGGAGATCCCCGACTGCGGGGACCGCCGACCGCACCAGCTCTCCGGCGGCCAGCAGCAACGCGTGGCGATCGCCGTGGCCCTCGCCAACGACCCCGCGGTCCTGCTCGCCGACGAACCCACCGGCGAACTCGACTCCCACACCGCCGAGCAGGTCTTCGCCGCGTTCCGCACCGCCAACGAGCGCCTCGGCACGACGATCGTGATCGTCACCCACGACCAGGCCGTGGCCGGGGAGGTCCGCCGCACGGTCGCCATCCGCGACGGCCGCACCTCCACGGAGGTCCTGCGCCGCAGCGAGGTCGACGAGACCACCGGGCACGAGACGGTGGTCGCCCGCGAGTACGCCATGCTGGACCGGGCGGGCCGCCTCCAGCTGCCCGCCGATTACACACAGGCCCTGGGCATGCGCGACCGCGTGGCCCTCGAACTGGAGCCGGACCACATCGCCGTATGGCCGGACGACAGCGACCGGAAGTGAGGCGGTGGACGGTCAGCGGACGCTGACGTCCAGCGCGCCGAGTCCCGCCCGCCGTACGGCGATCGACCCGTAGGGGGTCCGCAGCCGCAGCCACGCCCCCGAGGAGAACAACGCCGGTTCGATGCCCCCGGCGCGCAGGAACCCCAGGGACTGGGCCGCGTGCACGGCCCGTACCGGAAGACGGGTGTCACCGACCGTGCGGGACCATATCTCCCGCCCGATCCGGTCGAGTTCGGCCCGGTTACGCCGCTCGGGCGCCAACTCCTCGGTCCGGGACCGGAATTCGGCGACCGCGGCGGACACCATGGCCCGCAGCGCGTCCGGCGCCGGCAGTCCCGGCTCGGGCCGCCAGCCACCGCGCGGGGGCAGCACTCCCGCCCACGGCGGCCCGGTCACCGCGTCCGGGACGACGGCCGTGGCCGCCGACTCGTCCACGGATTCCAGGAGTTCACCGGCGGAGACGGTCACGTCCAGGGTGACGTCCAGCCCGTTCTCGTACGGCTTCGCGAGCCGCACCGCACGGATCGCCAGCACCTCGAAGGACGGCGGCCGCCCGAAGACGGCGAGCGCGGTGCCGGCGGCCTGCAGACGGACGGCGGCCCCGCGGTCGTAGTGCAGCAGCCGGGAGAGGAAGGCCGCGAGGTCCGCCGCCTCCCCCTCGTCGGCGAGGTGGAGCACCGTCATGCGGCGACGGCCTCGTCGTCGTCCCGGTACTCGCTGAGGAACTCGCGCTCCTCGGCGGTGAGCCGGCGCGGCCGCTCGTGCTCGAAGTCGAACGGCACGACCACCGTCGAGGCGCGCACGTAGACCAGGTCGTCGTCCTTCACCTCGTAGGAGATGGTGAAGGACGCGGCCCGGATCTCCGTGACCCACAGCTCGATGTCCACCGGGTGGTGCCGGTGGACGAGCTGGCGCTTGTAGTCGATCTCATGGCGCGCCACCACGGACCCCTGCTTGAAGTCCTTCTCCGGCCGGAACAGGAAGTCGATGCGGGCTTCCTCCAGGTACCGGATGAAGACGGCGTTGTTGACATGGCCGTAGGCGTCCATGTCCGACCAGCGCAGGGGGCAGCGGTAGATGTGGCGCAAGACCGATCAGCCCCGGGTCAGCTTCTTGTAGGTGGCACGGTGCGGACGCGCCGCGTCCGGGCCGAGCCGCTCGATCTTGTTCTTCTCGTACGACTCGAAGTTGCCCTCGAACCAGAACCACTTGGAGTCGCCCTCGTAGGCGAGGATGTGGGTCGCGACCCGGTCCAGGAACCACCGGTCGTGGGAGACGACCACGGCGCAGCCGGGGAACTCCAGCAGCGCGTTCTCCAGGGAGCTGAGCGTCTCGACGTCGAGGTCGTTGGTCGGCTCGTCGAGGAGCAGCAGGTTGCCGCCCTGCTTGAGGGTGAGCGCGAGGTTGAGCCGGTTGCGCTCACCGCCGGAGAGCACACCGGCGGGCTTCTGCTGGTCGGGGCCCTTGAACCCGAAGGCGGACACGTAGGCCCGGCTGGGCATCTCGACCTGGCCCACGTTGATGTAGTCCAGCTCGTCCGACACGACGGCCCAGAGGGTCTTCTTCGGGTCGATGTTCTCGCGGCTCTGGTCGACGTAGGAGATCTTGACGGTCTCGCCGACCTTGATGGTGCCGGAGTCCGGGGTCTCCAGACCCTGGATCATCTTGAAGAGGGTGGTCTTGCCGGCGCCGTTGGGGCCGATGACGCCGACGATCCCGTTGCGCGGGAGCGTGAAGGAGAGGTCCTCGATGAGGACCTTGTCGCCGAAGGCCTTGTTGAGGTTGTTGACCTCGACGACGATGCTGCCGAGCCGCGGGCCCGGCGGGATCTGGATCTCCTCGAAGTCCAGCTTCCGCATCTTCTCCGCCTCGGCGGCCATCTCCTCGTACCGGGCGAGACGCGCCTTGGACTTGGCCTGCCGCCCCTTGGCGTTGGACCGCACCCACTCGAGCTCTTCCTTGAGCCGCTTCGCGCGCTTGGCGTCCTTCTGGCCCTCGACCTTCAGACGGGTCTGCTTGGTCTCCAGGTACGTGGAGTAGTTGCCCTCGTACGGGTAGGCGCGCCCGCGGTCGAGCTCGAGGATCCACTCGGCGACGTTGTCGAGGAAGTACCGGTCGTGGGTGATCGCGACGACGGTGCCCGCGTACTTGGCGAGGTGCTGCTCCAGCCAGTTCACCGACTCGGCGTCGAGGTGGTTGGTGGGCTCGTCGAGGAGCAACAGGTCGGGGGCCTCGAGCAGCAGCTTGCACAGCGCCACACGCCGCCTCTCACCACCGGAGAGGGTGGTCACGGGCCAGTCACCGGGAGGGCACCCGAGCGCGTCCATGGCCTGCTCCAGCTGAGCGTCCAGATCCCACGCGTTGGCGTGATCCAGCTCCTCCTGCAGCTTGCCCATCTCGTCGAGCAGCGCGTCGCTGTAGTCGGTGGCCATCAGCTCGGCGATCTCGTTGAACCGGTCGAGCTTGCCCTTGATCTCGGCGACACCCTCCTGGACGTTCTCCAGGACCGTCTTCTCCTCGTTCAGCGGGGGCTCCTGCAGCAGGATCCCGACGCTGTAACCGGGCGACAGGAAGGCATCACCGTTCGACGGCTGCTCCAACCCCGCCATGATCTTCAGAACCGTCGACTTACCGGCCCCGTTCGGACCGACGACACCGATCTTCGCTCCCGGCAGGAAGTTCAGGGTGACATCATCGAGGATCACCTTGTCGCCGTGCGCCTTGCGCGTCTTGCGCATGGTGTAAATGAACTCAGCCAAGAGAAACCGTCCGGCAGCTTGAAATCTGGCAGTGGGCAGATACACCCCATCTTGCCTGAGGTCCAGGCTTGGGTGGTAACCCGTATGGCCGGGGGCCCGTGACCTGGGGATTCGTGTCTGGTTGCTGTAGCTCACCTGTCACTGTCGGTCGTCATCTCAGCCTCGGCCAACCTCGCACGGCCCAGAGACGGCCCAGCGGAGACGCTTCAAAGCCCCGACCCGAGACAGCGGGCGACGAGGCATCGAGGCTGATGATATTGGTGACCGATGACCGCCAGTCCTCCTCCCATTCGAGGTTCTCCCCCGGCCGGGCGCCAGCCGCGAGCCGGTTCTGAACGTCGAGCTGGGGGTGATGCAACGGGGTGCAGCAGGGCTGGCCGGCCAGAGAGGGCTTCCAAGTACTTCAGCCCTTCGCGCAGTTGATCTGTGCTCTCCCTGTCGCCATATCCGCCGACACACCGGCCCAGAAGCTCGGTGGCATCGAGGGCGAGAAACAGCGCGGCAAGGTGGTAACCCTGCTTCCAGCTCAGCAGAGGATTCGATCAGCTGACGCGTCACGCCACAGACATAAGACGCCTCGCAGACGTATGGCGTCAGGTTCAGAGGGGCGCCCACGGTACGTCATCGGTTCGGGGCGGTGGCCTGAGGTCACCACGGTTGCTGTACTTCGCTGCTGTACCGCACTCGAAGCCCGGATTAGCTT
Source organism: Streptomyces sp. NPDC002144 (assembly GCF_053593695.1). Classification (NCBI taxonomy): domain Bacteria; kingdom Bacillati; phylum Actinomycetota; class Actinomycetes; order Kitasatosporales; family Streptomycetaceae; genus Streptomyces; species Streptomyces sp. NPDC002144. The sequence continues at coordinate 472,215 of NZ_JBSFDB010000001.1, read as the reverse complement.
TCTCGACTCTGCCGTTCTCGCAGCGCCTTTAGCTCCTCCGGGGTGAAGACTGGGGAGCAGTCAGGGCAGTAACGGTCACCGCTAGGATTCCCCATCACGACCTCGCGGACCGTGTGCTCATGCCGACAGGTGATGTGCAGCCCAGCACACGGCCGCCACTGGCCACCGGCACGTTCGTCGCGAAGGCGGAGAACGTGATCCTCCTCGGCCCGCCCGGGATCGGCAAGACACACCTGGCCATCGGCCTCGGCGTCAAAGCCACCCAGGCCGGCCACTCCGCGACTGAACAAACCCCCGGGGGGTCAATTTTCCGGAAGGGTCAATTTTCGCGGAGCGTTGACACGGGCATGGCAGACTCACGAAACACCGAAGCTCCGTTAGGAGTAAGCGACCCCACGGGCCCCTCGTCCCAACGGAGCTACGGTCTTTCTGGTCACGCACACTCTGACCTGGCCCTCACAAGATCACCTCGACCTCGCAACAGCCTGGCGGGGACACCCCTTCGGGGCTCCCGTATTGCTCAGAAGAGGGCGCCGATGACGATTTCCAGAAAATCGCCAACAGAACCGAGGATACTGGTCAACATTTCAAGCTCCCTGGAGAGAAGAGGACGGGTAGGTATGAGTAGAAATACCCGTTCTCCCGCAGGTGCGCATGTCAAGGCCGATTTCAGGGTGAATCCGGTCCGACCGCAAGCGCATTCGACCGGCGGCTGAGCGTTCACCGGAACGGCAGCACCACTCTCCGCCCGCCCGTGCCTTCCCGAAACCGCACGACGGCCTCGGCCCACACATCGCGCTGCGGAGGAAGCTCGCGTGCCATTAACGAACGTGTTCACCAACCCCAAATGGGCGATGTGCTGGTGAGCGCGCTCTGTGCTGATCTCAAGCGTTGTCGCGGGCGCGTTCGAGGACGCGGTACACCGTCGCGCGGCTGACGCTGGGCACAGCCCGTGCAGGTGCTCAAGCTGGCCCACGGAGCGTGGCGGCGGCGGGCACCGGTGGCAGTGCGGACCGTGGACGCAGTACCGGCACGCCGGATCGTGGCCGTCCCTTACCGGAACAGTCCTCGGCTGCAGCCAGAAGGGGTCCAACCGCCGCATTGGACCACACCGCACAGACCGCCGCCCCGCTACCACACGCGCAGTGATGGCACCACGATCGAAGGCTCGCCAGACATCGCTACCGGCACCCGGGGGCATCCCGGCGAGAGCCAGTCACGACACATCAGCAACGACCTCAGAGGTGAAGGCGCCTCGTCCTGAGCCCACACGAGTGCATCCGTGGACCGCCGAGCAGGTGTTCGCCGTACGGGCGGGGCTACCAGACCGCCACCGAGCCATGGTGGTCGACCGCCCTGGACGAGCACATGCAACGATTCCCTCCGGTGGAGGTCACACTGCCGTGGCTGACGCCGACCGGCCCCGAAGGTGACACACCGCCTCGTCTTCACGAGCGGCGTCGGCTCCGCCATCTGGAGCCAGGCTTTCAACGACCAGGCGTGGAAGCCCGCACTGGCATCCGCCGGCATCATCCCCACCCCGGAGAAGGGTCAGCGCTACGCGGCCGCCCCCGAGCACGGGATGCACGCCCTACGCCACTTCTACGCCTCGGTCCTCCTGGACGCTGGAGAGAGCATCAAGGCCCTGAGCCTCTACCTCGGCCACAGCGACCCGGGGTTCACGCTCCGCGTCTACACGCACCTCATGCCGTCCAGCGAGACGCGCACCCGAAAAGCCATCTCCGCGATGTACCAGGCCGCCGGTCACGCTCATGACGGCCCAACGACGTACGACGGCCCCGACACGGCCCAGGCTGCCTGTGCGTATGGTCGGGAGGATCTGACCTGGGAGACTTCCCGCCTTGACAGGAGGGGCCGGGACCGTGACCGACGACGAGGCGCCTCTACAGCGACGTGGCCAACGGGCGCACTGACGGTCGACACGCAGCCTCGCGGTCTCCCTGCCGCGGGCCGCCCTGATCAGAGCCCAGCGGACGACCAGCGCCAGGTCGGGTCAGGCACCCGGGTGCTGGTACGGCTGCTGCTGCGGCTGGCCGTACGCCGGCGCGCCGGGAGTGCCCGCGGCCTGGGCCTGGAGCTGCTCGGCCTGCTCCTTCGTCAGCTTCTGTTCCGCACCGCAGAAGGTGCACTGCGTCGCGTACTTCGTCGAGATGGGAAACAGCGGCACGAAGAACAGCGTGAACTTCATGACGCGCTTCCTGAGCGTGTGGGCGGCCGGATTGCCGCACTGCCCGCACACCAGCGTCAGTATCGCGAGCTGGTACAGGTATCCCTTGGTGCCAAAGATGATCACGAGTTCGGGCCCTTCTCGGTCGGTGCCTGCTACGTCACTACGTCACTCAATCCTTGCGCGTCGCCCGTGCGGCCAGCAGGGCGGTCGCCACCACCACCCCGGCGGCCCCGGCGACCCCCGCGGAGCGGAACGCGCGGGACGAACGCCACGACAGGACCGACCAGCGCGACTGGGCCGAGAGCACGGAACCCGTGCTCAGCCACGACCCCGCCGAGACCAGCGACAGCGCCGAACCGATCGAGCCGGCCGAGAGCGCACTGCCGATCGAGCCTACGGACAGGGCCGACCCCACGGACCCGATGGACAGGACCGAGCCCACCGAGCCGATCGACAGCACGGAGTCCTGCGACCACAGGGACAGCACGGAACCGGGGCAGGTGGACTGCAGCACGGGCGGTACGGATGACTTGGTCATGAAGTCATCTTGCCCGCCGCCTCACTCCCCCGTGGGCGCGTTCTTCTTTCCCACCAGGACGAGCGCCGCTCCGCCGATCACCACCAGTCCGATGGCCACGCCCGCGATCAGCGGGGTCACGCTGGAGCCACCGGTCGCGGCGAGGTTGGCGTCGTCGGCGGTGCCGCCCACCGTGGCGGGGCTGGGCTCGGCGAGGGTCTGCACCGCGTCGCCGTTCCCGCTGCCCTGCGTCCGGCAGTCGAGGATCCCGGTGAACCGCTGGTCGAAGCCGTTCGGCCCGGTGATGGTGAAGTCGTACTGCTGGTCCTCCTGCAGCGGGATCGTCACCGTGCGCGACTCGCCCGTCGCAATGCTGTACGTGGCCTCCATGAGCGAGAAGGTGAACGGCTCGTCGCCCTGGTTGGCCGCGGTGATGTCCAGGCCGCCCTTGGTGCAGTTCTTCACGGCGGACAGGGCCGGTATGGCGCCCTTCTTCGCCCAGGTCGCGCTCGCCGTCGCCGAGACCGTGGACTCGCTGGAGCCGGCCAGGATCTGCGTCTGGCTGCGGCTGTCGGAGGTGAAGGCCCGCCCCACCGGCACGGTCGTGGAGGCCTGCACGGTCAGCTCGGCGGAGCCGGCCGCCGCGTCCTCGGGGATGTCGAAGAAGACCTGGCTGCCGTTGACCGCCGAGGTCAGCGGCTTGCCGTCCTTGCCGACGATCCGTACCCCGGTGGTGGCCGCGTCCGCCGGCGGCGTCAGCGTCACCCCGGTCGCGTTGGTGTGCACGGTCACCGGGCCGAGCAGTTCGCCGGGGTGGCCGGAGACCGCGGGCGGGTCGAGGGTCAGCGACGCCTGGGGTTCGGGCACGGAGACGGCCGCCTTCTCCAGGTAGTCGGCGAGCTTCTCCGCCTGCGGGTCGACCGCGTCGACCTCGGCGCCGTCCGAGTAGCGCCAGATCGCCACCTGGGTGCCGGCCGCCGCGTCCTGCTCGGTCAGCCCCTTGGCGCCCGCCTCGGCGGCGAGCGTCGCGAGGTCGTTGACCTGGGGGTAGGAGTTCTCGAGGATCCAGCGGATCCTGCCCGCGTTCTTGTTGGCGCCCAGCGAGGTCCCGCTCCAGGAGGTCTCCTGGTACTTGGCGTCACGCTGGGTGGGGTTGTGGAGGTCGACGCAGTACGTCTGCAGCATGCCGCCGCCGTCGACGGACATCTCGAACAGGCCCGCCGAGACCTGTACGTCCCCGGTGGCGTCGTGGATCACCGCGGCGCCGTACGTCTTGAGGCCGCCTATCGTGGCGGTCGCCCCGGCCTGGGTCTGTGTCGGCTCCTGCGCGGTCGCCGTGCCCGCCCCGGCGAGCGCGCCGGCGGCCACGAGTCCGGACACCAGCGTCGCGGCGGCGAGACGGAACGTCCCTCGCCCGCGCGTCCACCGCGCTGAGAACGAAGCAAACACGAATTCCCCTTCGTGCAGGAACCGTTGACATGGAGGGCGTGGTCACATCAGCAGCATCAGAAGCCCCAAGAGCTATGTCCGGCATCCTAGGGAAGCCACGCACCGGCCCTCCCGGTCATACCGTCACACAAGCGACCCGACTCGGAATCGTTATCGCCGAGACATCACCGAGATGGCCTGTGAGCAGGGCTTATCGACAAATACACCAGCTCGTTCGGAGCGCATTCGTCGATAAGTCGCAATCCGGTCGGCTCGGGGCACTGTCCGACATGTCAGCCCAGGGCTTTGTCTGATATCACGTCACAGCGGCGGGTTCCGGCTCCCGTTGCCCTGCCTCCACCGCCGACTCCCCGGGTGCCGTCTCCCAGTTGGGCTCGTCCTGCTGCTGTGCCGGTACGCCCGTCGCCGTCTCCGTCCGCACGGGGCGCCGGAAGGCCGACGTACCGCGTGCGAGGTCGTGTCCGATCGCCGTCGCGTCGAGGTCGGCCGAGGTCCAGTTCTGCCCCTCGCGCTGCTCCGAACGGACCTTGAGCCTGCCTTGGACCACGACCGGGTCGCCGACGTTGAGCGACGCCGCCACGTTGACCGCCATCTGCCGATTGGCCCACACCGTGAAGAAGTTGGTGTGCCCGTCGGTCCAGACGTTCTTCTCGCGGTCCAGATACCGCGCGGTCACGGCGAGCCGGAACCGTGCCGACGGCCCCGTCACCGTCTCCCGGTAGGCCGGTCGCGTGGCCACGTTGCCGACGGCGCAGATGATCGTCTCGTTCATGGTGAACCCCTCCCTCGCCCGGCCACGGAAGACCGGACGGACATGCCCACGGGCCCGTCCCGTACGGCTGCGTCTGCCACGACGACCACGCGTTCCTCGCGTTGTCGCCGCCGCGGTGATCACGTCCTCGCGATCGCCGCACGACCAGACTGCCTCCGTCCGGCCCGAGCCCGCCGAGCCCTGTGGACCACCGCCGACCTGTGGAAAACTCCCTCACCCGTACGAGGGAGCCTCCGGCGGCCGGTCCACCGTCATCCCATCCCACCTGCCCGCCGACCGCAGGCCGGGACTCACCTCGCCGTCGCTCCGACCCCCGTGACCCGCCCGTACTGCTCCCGCACCTCCCGGTACCGCAAAAGTTCGGCCGCCACCGGATCCAGCACCCGGGCCCGTCCGCATCCGGCGGCCGCCTCCCGCAATCGCCGTTCCGCGTCGGTGCCGTACCGCCGGGCCGGGCCGCGTGCCGCCATCCGGCAGCTCCACTCGACGAGCGGGCCGCCGACGATGCCGATGACCATCAGCAGCACCGGCACGCCGAGATTGGGCGCCATGAACCCGATGATCTGCCCCAACAGCCACAGCCCGCCCACGATCTGCAGGATGGTCATGGACGCCTGGACGAGCACGGCGGCGGGCCACCAGCCCGGCCGCGGCGGGCGCCCCGGCGGCAGCCCGGCCCGCGCCGCGAGCTCGTCCAGTGCCTCGGGCAGCCCCTGAGAGCCCCGAACGGCCGCCTCGCGCACCGCCTGCGCCCACGGCGCCGGCAGCCCGGCCGAGGCCCGGTCCGCCAGTGTCCGTACGGCCTGCTCGACGCGCTGGCGTGCCGTGGCCTCCTCGTCGGGCTGCGCGCGCACCGGCAGCCGCCCGGTATGCGGCTCGAACCGGTCCTGGTACCAGCGCCACAGCCGCAGCCAGGGCGTCCCGCACGCGCGGTTGGCGTTGCGCAGCCACGCTCGTTCGGCCGCCTCGCCCGCGGCCGTGGCGCCCACCGCGTCCGCGAGCCGGGCGGCGAACTCGTCGCGCGCCTCCTCGCTCAGCCCCGTCCGCCGCCGGGTGGCGTACACCGGCCACAGCCCGACCGCGGCGGCGTCCACGTCGGCCGAGATCCGACGTGCCGGGGCGCCACGTTCCGCCACGAACTGGCCGAGCGCCTCACGCAGCTCGCCGACGCCGTCCCCGGTGAGCGCGGACAGGGCGAGCACGGTCGCGCCCGGTTCGCCGTACTCCCCCAGCGCGATCCCGTCCTCGTCGAGGAGCCGTCGCAGGTCGTCGAGGACCTGGTCCGCGGCCTCGCCGGGCAGCCGGTCGACCTGGTTGAGGACGATGAACATGACCTCCGCGTGGCCCGCCATGGGCCGCAGATAGCGCTCGTGCAGCACGGCGTCCGCGTACTTCTCCGGGTCGACGACCCAGATGACGGCGTCGACGAGGGTCAGGATGCGGTCCACGTGTTGGCGGTGCTGCACCGCGGCGGAGTCGTGGTCGGGCAGGTCGACCAGGACCAGCCCGCGCAACTGCGCGTCGGTGTCGCCGTTCTGCAGGGGGCGGCGGCGCAGTCGCGGCGGGATGCCGAGCCGTTCGATGAGGCTCGCGCCGCCGTCGCTCCAACTGCACGCGATGGGCGCGGCGGTGGTGGGCCGTCGTACCCCGGTCTCCGAAATGGGCACTCCGGCGAGCGCGTTGAACAGCTGGGACTTGCCGCTGCCGGTCGCGCCCGCGATGGCGACCACGGTGTGCTGCCCGGAGAGCCTGTGCCGCGCCGCCGCCTCGTCCAGCACCCGTCCGGCCTCGGCGAGCGTCCGGCTGTCGAGGCGGGTGCGGGAGAGTCCGACCAGCTCCCGCAGGGCGACGAGACGCGAGCGGAGCGTGCTGTCGTACGTGAGCGGGGCGGCGGACTGTGCGCTGTGCGCCCGGCTCTCCGCCAGGGCCGCGTGCTCGGCGGCGACCTCTTCGGTCACCCGGCGGGCGATGAGCCCGTCGTCCCAGGAGTCCGCGGGGTCCGCAGCGGCCTTGGTGTCCCCGGAATGCCCGGAGCCCGTACGACCTGAGTCGCTGCTCTCCACGCGCGCGTGGTGCTCGCGGGCTTCCGCCCGGTGGCTGTCGTCGCCGTTGTTCTCCTGGCGGCCCTTCCCGGAAGAGCTCTCGCCCTTGATGCCGTTCTCCCGGTCGTCGTCCTTGGGCACCGTGTCCCCCGCGTGGTCGGCGTGCTCGGTGTGGTCCTGGTCAGTGACGGCGGTCACCGGTCACCTCTCCTTCTGCAGTACGGACAGCGCGGCGATGAGCTCGGCCTGGGGCTCGGGGTGGACGTCGAGGGCGTCCAGGGGGGCGAGCCGACGTTCGCGCTCGGTGTGCATCACCCGGTCCACGTGCTCCGTGAGCAGCCGTCCGCCCCGGTCCCGCAGCCGCAGCGCCCCGTGCGCCCCGATCCGCTCGGCCAGCCCCTCGCCCGCCGAACGCGCCCGGCGCCCGCCCAGCAGCGCCGTTGCGACCAGGGCGGCGACCGCCTCGGGGTCGGGCGCCGCGCTCCGGTCGAGGGCGCGCACCTCGTCCTCGGCGTACTCCTCGAGCTCCCGCCGCCACCGCCGCACGGCCATCCCGATCCGGTGCTCGGCGCTCTCCAGGGACGGGTCACGGTCCGCCAGTTCGGGGGCGCCCGCCGCGGGTTCGCGCCGCCAGGCGTCGTCCACCCGCTCGTCGGCGGCGGTCACGGCGCACAGCAGCAGCGCGGCCAGGCTCTCCACGAGCGCGTCGAGCAGTTCACCGGCGCTGCAGTCGAGCGGAAACGCGCGCCACCGCTTCAGCGCGTCCCCGGCGAGTACGGCCCCCGACTGCAACCGTCCACGCACGCGCGTGTGCTCGCTGTCGTACGCCCCCTCGACGGCGGAGGTGAGCCGCAGGGCGGCGGCGTACTGGGCGGCGGCGGCGCCGGCGAGTTCGGGCAGGCGGGCCTTGAGAGAGTTCAGCACCCCGTACGCGGTACGGGCCAGGACGTGCTGCCGCGCCGCCGGATCCTGCGTCACATGGACGAGCCAGGTGCGCAGCGGCGCCACGGCGGTGGCCGGCAGCAGCCCGCCGCCCCAGGCGGACTCGGGCAGTTCGGGCACGGTGAAGCGCGGTACGTCGCCGAGGCCGGCCTTGGTGAGCAGTGCGCCGTACTGGCGGGACACGTCGGAGACGACCTGGTGCGGCACACGGTCGAGGACGGTCACCAGGGTGGCGTCGTACTCCTTGGCGGTGCGCAGCAGGTGCCAGGGGACGGCGTCGGCGTAGCGCGCGGCCGTGGTGACCATCACCCAGATGTCGGCCGCGCAGATGAGTTCGGCGGCCAGGACGCGGTTGTCGGCGACCAGGGAGTCGATGTCGGGGGCGTCGAGGAGGGCGAGGCCGCGGGGCAGTGTGTCGGCGGTCTCGACACGCAGTACGCGCGTGGGGTCCTCGCCGGGGAGCAACAGGTCCTCCGCCGCCTCCTGATGAGGCACCCACACGCGCGTGAGGTCGGGCAGCACCCGCATGCCGCTGAACCAGTGATGGTCCTCCGGATGGCAGACGAGCACCGGTGTCCGTGTGGTCGGCCGCAGCACGCCGGCCTCGCTCACGCGCCGCCCCACAAGGGAGTTGACGAGGGTCGACTTCCCGGCGCCGGTCGATCCCCCCACCACGGCCAGCAACGGGGCTTCGGGCTCCCGCAGGCGGGGCACCAAGTAGTCGTCGAGCTGCGCGAGGAGTTCGTCGCGGTTGGCACGCGCGCGTGGAGCCCCCGCCAGGGGCAGCGGGAAGCGTGCGGCGGCGACACGGTCGCGCAGGGCGGAGAGTGCGTCGAGCAGCTGAGGCCGTACGTCCAAGGTCACCACATGCGAAGAATGCCCAATTTTAGGGGAATTCTGAAGCATATAGGCATGTCTGCGCGCCGACCGGACGCAAGGGGCAGAAGGGACGACTGGGGCGAGGGCACAGTCCAGGCATAACGAGTGCACAACACCCGGTGCGCGAGGCGCCAAAAGCGATGCACGATTCGTACCTGCCTGCGATTATCAGGACCGCTTCACCGAACCTCCACATCGAGCCACGGAGGCGAAGCAACAGGGACACGGACGCGGGAGCCCTATCCTTGTCCCCGGCGACGTCACGGATCGGCCCACACCCGGGCACCCAAGACAGAGGCCACACACCGGCCCCCGTAGCTCAGTGGATAGAGCAGGCGCCTTCTAAGCGCTTGGCCGCAGGTTCGAGTCCTGCCGGGGGCGCCCAGTCTCCGCCCTCCTTCGGGAGGGCGTTTTTGCTGGTCAGACCCAGTATCGTGCAACACGACAAAGCCCCGGCCCCTCCCCTGACGATCAAGGGAGGACTCCGGGGCTGTCCGGCTGTCACCGGGGTCCTGCGAGTGGCTGCGGTGAATACGCGGAGAAGTTCATCCGTCCGTGCATACGTCTAGAGATCTTTAACGGCCGAGGTTACGGCGGTAGGAAGTCGAGCCCGGACGGGGGCGCCATCCGCGCGGCCCTCGACCAAGAGCTGGCACGTTTTAGTGCCCCTGCCATCTCGATGCCGACATGACGCTGATCGCGCTGGGCGAGTCGGTAGAGCCCACGATGATCGTGGCACTGTCCGAACGCGAGCGGGACGTCGTCGTCATCGGTGGCGGGATCCGCAGGCCGGAACCTCTCCTTACCGGCTCCCTCTTCGAGCACCACCCTCCGCCGACAGCAGGTCGACCCGTCCCGCGCGCCCGCGGTCTGCGGACCCGGCTGCTGACGGGCTCAGGGGCTGGAGGCGGTGGCGCTTGCCGTGGCTGCGGCGTCCTGCTGGAGCAGGGCCGAGATCTGGGCGATGTCGCTCGCGATGGAGAGGAGTTCGTCGGTGGACGCCGCTTTGGCGTCGTTGAAGACGACGTCGAAGAGCCAGTAGTGCCCGCCGCCCGCATCGAGATAGCCGGCCATGGCCCGCCCGGTGACAAGTGTTTGTCCGGTGAGACTGTCCACGGCCGCCTGGGTGCCGGTCTTGGCGAAGACCTTTCCCTTGGCCGGGCTGTCCGTGCCGAACAGGGACAGATCGCCGCTGGTGCCCAGGATCGGCAGAGCCTCACGGAACTGCGTTGCCTGGGGCCGGCCCGACATGTACGTCAGCAACGGAATGTAGGCCTGCGGGGTGAACGCGTCGCCGGGTACGCCGCCCTGCCCGTCGGCCTGGGAGGCCTGGGCAAGGTCCACGCCCGCCTTGGTGTCGAACGCCTTGATGGCGGCGAATCCGTCCTCGCAGTTGTGGCTGCCCCGGTGGACGGCGAGCAGGCACACCAGGAGATCGGCGCCCAGGTTGTGACTGACCTTGAGGATGAGTCTGGCCTCTTGCGAGAAAGGCGGGGAGACCAACTTCGCCACCGGGCTGCCGTGCGGGGGCTGAGCCGGGGGCGCCGGATTGGGGCCCGTTGGGGCGGCGTCGACGCTCACGCCTGCCCGGTGCAGGGCCTCGATCAGGGCGGTCCGGGCGAAGGCCGCGGGGTCCGTGATCGGGGCGATGGCCAGGTACGGCGCGGCGTCGGCGGCCAGGGTCCCGGTCACCGTGATCACGCCGTGGGGCCCCGCTGTGGCGGTGATGGCGCTGGGCTGCCCCTTGGCCACGGTTTTGACGTGGTAGGAGATGGAGTTCCGCGCGGTCTGGGGGCGCCAGGTGAACGTGGGCTGCTGTCCGGGCTCGGTGGGCGTGCTCAGAATGTCGATGATGTTGTCGTTGATGATGATCGGCGAAGGGTTCGTGGTGAACGCGGGCTCGGGGGCGAACAGACGGTTGTCGATGACCACGTCACCGTTGACGTGCGTGATCCCACGGTCTCTGACCTGCTTGGCCAGGCTGTCCAGACCGGCGAGAGGGTTCTCAGGGGTGAGCGCGGCATGGCCGGGGACCGCTGCGGCGTAGGTGTGGTCGACAGGCTTGAAGTCGAGCGTGCCGTCCGGCTTGGTGCGCCCGCCCATGGTCAGGTCACCCGACGCCACGAGCACCAGGTTTCCCTTCAGCGTGTCAGCCCTGACCTCGCCCTGCGCATACACCGGGGTGGTGGTGCGCTGCTCGCTGCCGAAGGTGTCCCAGGCCGTCGAGACGGTGAACAACTTGGTCGTCGAGCCGGGGATGAACAGGCGATCGGCGTTGAGCGAGGTGACGGTGCGCTTGGTCGCCGGGTCGACGACCACAAGGCCGAACTGGCCATGCCGGTAGACCGGCTTGTTCATGATCTTCTGGATGCCTGGGTCGATAGGGTCCCCACCCGAATGTGCCGCGTCCTTGGGGGACCCGGCGCAGGCACCGGCAACCAGCGCCAGCAGGCACAGCCCCACCGTGAGGACGCACAGCCGGGCACCGCCGCCACGCCCGCCGAGTCGGCCCCAAGCCCTGGCGAAAGACGCCGCCCCACCGATCCGCGCACCAATGCCACGCACAATCCGCGGTCGGCCTGTGTTCCCCAGCATGCGCTCCTCACCGTCCCTGCCAGTGGACGGGAGCCAATGCCCATCCCCTGAGGCCAGCCTCACCGGGGCAGCGGCGGCCCGCTCAACGGACGGGGCAAAAGGATGAACGGCTTGTTCGCGAGTCTTGGTTCTGCCTCAGCCTCTGGATGCTGTGTCGGATCTCCACTCGGCGAGGTGACGTCCGCTGGCTGTGCCCGATGAGGGCCACGTAGATCATGGTCGCCCTGAGCATCCCCCGCATGCCCGTCGCGCCCCGCATCGTTCCACGGCCGCTACCGCCCGGCACTCCCCCGAACTGCCCGCAGCACCCTCATCGTTGCGCGAGCTGGGTACCAACGGCTGATCGGTATCGGGTGGTCGGGGACGGCACTGGAATCCGGGTGTTTCAGTCGAGTTGAAAAGGGGCTGATGCAGGTTTGGGTGAGGTTGACCTGCCCTACCTCTCAGGTTCCAGTGCTGGTGGCTAACTACCAGCCGTTCACGGAAGGCTGGCAGTCATGCCTCGGCCCTGTCCTCCGGAGTCCCGGGCGCGTGCCATCGCGCTGGACCGCGCCGGCAAGCAGGCCAAACACACGGCGGTGGAGCTCAGCATCCATCCCGTCACGCTGTGGAAGTGGTTGCGGCAAGACGACATCGACAACGGGCGGAGGCCGGGAACGCCGTCGAGCGAGTCTGCCGAGCTGCGGGCCGCCCGCCGGCGGATCCATGAGCTGGAAACCGAGCTGGCGAGCGTCCGGCAGACGGCGAAGTTCCTGGGCGAGGACACCTGGGCTTGAGGCATGGACTCGCTTCGTTCCGCACTCGTCGCCCTCGTCGGCCTGTGCGTTCTCGTCTTCGTCGTGGCCTGGATCGCGGGCGCCGTGTACTTCGGTGCCAAGAGCCGGGCCGGACCGGGCGGCGGCTGGGCTCGTGACGTGCGGCGTACGATGCCGCGCCGGGCGCTGCTGATCGCGGGGATCTTCGTCTTCTTCACGCTGGCCGGGCGCACCCCGCACTCCTTCTGGCGCCACCTGCAGTACTGGCAGCCGGAGCTCGCCGTGCTCGGTGCCGTGCTCGCCGTCGCCTCCACCGCGCTGCTGCTGTGGGCCCGCTGGGTCCTGGGCACCATGTGGGCCGGCGTCCCGAGTGTGCGGGAGCACCATGAGCTACGCACCGACGGCCCGTACGGCCTGGTCCGCCACCCCATATACACCGGGCTGCTGGGGCTGATCATCGGCGGCATGCTGGCCGACGGCTTCGGGATATGGGTTCTTTTCCTGGCCGCCGCCCTTCCCTGGCTGCTGCGCCGGGTCAGGATCGAGGAGGGGCTGATGGCGGAGCGGTTCGGTGGGGAGTACGAGGCCTATCGCGCCCGCGTCCCGGCACTGGTCCCGCGCCCTCGCCCCCTCCTTACGGCACGGCACCCGAAGCTCCGCTGAGCCGGCCGATCAGCCCGACCGCACTCTCATGCCCCCTGCGCCCGAGGGACACCCTGAAGCACTTGTCCGCCTCCCGCCGCGCTGAACCGGTGCCGTGCCGACGCGCCCACCAGCCGTGGCAGTACGAGCGCCCAGAAGCGGGTCAGCACCCCCCGTTCCAGCCAGCGGGAATCGCTCTCGCCGCGGGCCTGGAGCCCGGCCGCCACGGCCACCACGACCGCCGAGACCTCCTTGGACGCGGTCTCGGAGACCAGGGCCCCCTCGGCCTCCGCGCGCGCCAGCGTGGCCTCGACCCAGCGCTGCCACTCCCGCCACAGGTCCGGCGCCGACTCGGAGCTCTCGCCACGGGCGCTGAGCCGGAAACCGACGCGGAGCACCACGTCCCGGCCGAGCCCTTGGACGAGATCGTGGCTGGCGTCGATGAGGGCCTGCACGGGGCGCGCCTCCCGGGGGCGGGTGATCCGGCGCAGCCGGGCCTCGGCCGCGACGACCACCGCGTCCAGGAGGGCCGCCTTGTTGGGGAAGTGGAAGTGCAACGCCCCGTTGCTGACACCGGCCTTGGCGCTGATGGCCGCGAGCGGGACCGACGCCGCGCTCTCCTGGTCGAACAGTTCTGCCGCAGCCTTGATGAGGGCGTTACGCGTACGGATCGCGCGTTCCTGCATGGCCATGAGCTCGTCACTCTCCAGGGTTCGCCATCAGGGGACGAGCATAACAAACCGCTGTGGCGGTTTGTAGGGTTGGTGTGCGTACCGACCGGTGGTGTCCCGCCCGTCTAGGGGCGCAGCGCAACCGGCAGCCTGCCGAAGCCGTTCAGGAGGAAGGTGGGCAGTGGGCGCAGGTCCTCCGGGGCGCAGGCGAGCGCCAGGCCGGGGAAGCGTTCGAACAGGGAACGGAGGGCGACCGTGGCCTCCAGGACGGCCAGCGGGGCCCCGAGGCACCGGTGGGTGCCGTGTCCGAAGCCGAGGACGTCCCGGTCGGTGCGCAGGAGGTCGAAGCGGGCGGCGTCCTCGCCGTGGCGGTCGGTCTCCAGTCCGCCGGCCGCGAAGGAGACGAGGATGGGGTCGCCGCGCGCGATCCGCACGCCGTCCAGGTCGATGTCCTCCACCGCGAAACGCATCGGCGAGTAGGCGGCCGGACTGTGCACCCGCATGGTCTCGTCGACCACGTCGTCCCAGTTCGCCCGGCCCGCCCGCACGTGTTCCAGCTGGGCGGGGTCGGTCAGCAGCGCGCCCACCGCGTTGACGATGAGCGTCGAGGTGGTGTCCTGGCCGGCGGCGATCATCAGGAAGAGGGTGCCGAGCAGTTCGTTCTCGGTGAGCCGGTCCCCGTCGTCGCGGGCGGCTATGAGGGAGGAGGTCAGGTCGTCGCCCGGGTTCTGGCGCTTGGCGGCGACCAGTTCGGCCAGCAGGCGGAACGCGGTGGCTCGCGCCTCCTCGATGGTCTGCGCCGAGGCGCTGGAGGAGAACACCATGCGCAGCGCGCCGCAGAGTTCGTCCCTCGACGGACCCTCGGCGAGGCCGAACAGTTCGCAGACCACCTGCAGGGGGAGCAACGCGGCGTAGGAGGAGCGGAGTTCGACCGGCTCCTCGCCCGCGCTCGCGGCCAGTGCGTCCAGCAGCGAGGCGGCGAGTTCCTCGACGCGGCCGGCCAGTTCGGCGGTGCGCCGCGCGGTGAAGGCGCCGGCGACGAGTCTGCGCAGCCGCGCGTGTTCGGCACCGTAGGCGAAGAGCATGTTCTCGTTGGCCACCCAGGGGAACAGGGGCCAGTCCGGGGTGATGCGCCCCTCGGTGAAGGCGGGCCAGTGGCGCCGGGCGTCCTTGGAGACCCGGGGGTCGACCAGCAGCCGCTCCACGCAGCTCTGCCGTACGACCGCCCACGCCCGTACGCCGCCCGGCAGTTCGACCTCGACGGCCGGACCCCGTTCGCGCAACAGCGCGGCCTCGGCGGCGAGGTCCCGGCCGGTCACGTCCAGCACATGCACGCCGGAGATCGCCTTCGTCACCCTGTACTCCGTTCGGTCGTCCATGCGTTGCACCCGGCCCGCGCGCCAACTCCCCGCCCCGCAGAGACCCCCGTCGGCGTCACACCGCCCCCGTGCCCCCCGTCGGCGTCGACGTCACACCGTCGCAGGCGCCGCAGGCGCCGCCGGTTCGTCGCGCAGGCGCACGGCCTCCTCGTACACCCGCTCCGCGCGGTTCGGGGCGAAGTCCAGCCGTACCAGGACGCTGGGGACCGCGATGGCGGACATGAGGGTGCGCATCAGGTCCGTGACCCGGTCCACCATGTCCGCGTGGCCGGTCAGTATCTTCGACAGCACCTGGACGCCGGTGAAGGAGCCGGTGAAGAGGGTGGCCGTCGAGGCGATGTCCACGTGCGGCAGCAGCTCGCCGGCCGCCTTGGCCTGGGTGAGGACCTCGAGGTTGTGGTCGATCCAGCCCTGCATCGGCACGCGCCGGTCCAGGCCGTCGTGCGGGCCCCCCTGCTCCACGGTGAGCCGGACGCTGCCGCGCACCATCGGGTCGCCGAGGCGCAGGAGATGGGCGAACAGCAGTGCCTCGTCGAGGGTCTGCTGCAGGGCGAGGTCCCGCGGCGGCACCGGGGGCAGCGCGGCGACCTGGCCCGCCAGCACCTCCTGGGCCAGCTCCTCCTTGGAGGCGAAGTGGAAGTACAGCGCGCCCTTGGTCACCCCGGACTTCTTCAGGACCTCGGCGATCGTCGCCGCCTCGTAGCCGACCTCGTCGAACAGTTCGGCCGCCGCCAGGATGATCTTCCTGCGCGTCCGGATCGCCCGATCCTGCTGTGCCACTGCCTGCCTCCGTGCCCTCTGCGCGAACCGACCGAGCTCACCTCTCCCGGAGAATAAAACCACCTCCCCGGTTTTACAAGACTTGAAAACCAAACCGTTCGGTCCGTAAGTTTCCGGTCCAGCGGCACCCCACACCGTCTGAACTGGCAATCAAAATGGGGGTATTCGGATGTTCCGCCCCACCAGGGCATCCTTCGGGAATGCGACCGCGACTGTTTCGGAGCCCGCGAACGAGTCGGTTTCGCCCCCGCATACGGCACCACCGGCAGGAGGCAGTGTCCTCGACGAACTCACCGGACTGCTTTTCAAGGGATTCGAGGGAGACCGGAGAGACGAAGGAGAAGAGAGAGACGAAAGAGACGAGCGCGATCGCGTCCACGGCACCTGGCGGCGCCTGATCACCGACGAGGCCTTCGCCCACCAACCGGGTCTGACTCCGCAGGAGCGCGCCGAACTGTCGTACCGGCGGCTGGGGTTGGTGAACGACGCCGCGGGGGACGCCCGCGCCCTGGTCCAGGACACGCGCCGGCTCACCGCGCTGCACGAGTGGACCGGCTTCGTGGACGGCGGGCTGTGCACGGTCGCCAGCATTCACTACAACCTCTTCCTGGGCAGTCTGCTGGATCACGACGGCGACCGGCGCGAGCTGTCCGACTTCACCTCGCTGCGGCGTACCGGGGTGTTCCTGTGCACCGAGCTGGAGCACGGCAACGACGTGGCGGCGCTGCGGACGGAGGCGGTGTTCGACCGGGAGACCGGCGGCTTCGTGCTGAACACGCCGGTCCCGGGCGCGCAGAAGTTCATGCCCAACACCAGCCTGACCGGCGGCCCGAAGACCGCCGTCGTCGCCGCGCGGCTCCTGGTGGACGGCGAGGACCAGGGCGTCTTCCTCTTTCTCACGCCGCTCAGCGACGAGCGGGGCCATCTGCCGGGCGTACGGGTCCGTCCGCTCGCGGAGCGCACCGGTACCCCCGTCGACCACTGCCTCACCGCCTTCGACCGGGTCAGGCTGCCCCGCGAGGCCATGCTGGAGGCCGAGCACGGGCGGCTGGACGCGGACGGCAGGCTCACCAGCGGACTCGGCAACCGGCGTAAACGTTTCCTCCGCTCCGTCGGCCGGGTCACCGTGGGCAAGCTGTGCATGAGTGCCGGCACGCTCGGCATGGCGCGGGCCGCGCTGACGATCGCCACCCGCTACGCCCACCACCGGCACATCAGCGGCACCCGGGCCGGGCAGCGGGTCCCGCTCATCGCGCACCGCAGCCACCACGCCAGGCTGCTGAGCTCGCTCGCGACCGCCTATGCCATGACCTTCCTGCAGCGCTCGGTGGTCGACAGATGGGTGACGCACGACGCGACCGACCGCGAGGAGCACGAGCGGCTGGAGCGGCTGATCGCCGTCGCCAAGGGGTGGATCACCTGGCAGGCCCGGGAGATCACCGTCGAGTGCCGCGAACGGTGCGGTGCGCAGGGGCTGTTCCCGGCGAACGGACTGTCGGAGCTGCCCGGCAATGTCGAGGGCGGCATCACGGCCGAGGGCGACAACCTGGTCATCTGGCTGAAGGCCGCGTCCGAGATGGTCTTCGGCCATGAGTCGGGACCCGCGACCCCCGTCCTGCCCGTCGGCCGGGATCTCGGTGACCTGGGTTTCCTACGGGACCTGCTGGCCTCGGCCGAGCGGATCTGGCAGCGGCGGGCCCGGGAGGCGCTGCGCGGCGGCCCCTCCGGTGATCCGCTGGGCCGCTGGAACGAGACCTCCGGCGCGGCCCTGGAGATGGTCTCCCTGCATGCGCGGCTGCAGGCGGCCGACGCCCTGCGGGCCGCCGCCGCGCGCACCACGCACGCGCGGGCCCGGTTCCTGCTGGAGAACCTGTGCCGGCTGTTCCTGCTCGACCAACTCCGCGAACACACCGGTGACTTGCTCGCCGCGGGCCTGATGTCCGCCGAGCACGTGACGTCGTTGCACGGCACCACGGAGTCGGTCGTCGGCGCGCTGTCCCCGCATCTGATGACCCTGGTGGACGCCTTCCACATCCCCGAGGAGTACCTGTCCCGCATCCCCCTCGCGAACGCGGACTACGCCGAACGCACCGACACGAGCCCTACGGGCTGAACCACCGGCACCCTGACACTCCCCCGGCACCCCCTTACGGCGCCGAATCCTTCCGCCCGCTCGCTGCCGCGTACGCCTGGCTCGGGGTCATCGGCACCCCGTTGATCTCCACCGTCTTGTAGGGGCTGACCTTGGCGCAGCCCTTCGCGCCGTCGGCCGTCTGGGCGTGGGCGTCGGCGACGGCCGCGTGGGTGTCGGCGGGGGCCGACGAACCGCCCGAGCCCGAGGAGCCGTACGTCGTGCCGCTCGGCCAGTCGCTGCCGATGACCAGGACGACCCCGCTCGTGCTGCCCTGGGTGAGGTGCGAGGCGGGCAGGCCGATCGCGGAGGCGACGGTCTGGGCCTCGGCCTTCTGCCCGGGGCCGTAGGTGACGGTCGTCCTCGCGGACTGCTCCGGCGCGTTGCCCGAGGTGGTGCCCGAGCCGAAGCCCTTGGCGACAAGGCCATTGGCGACCACGGCCGCGCGTCCTCCGGTCGTGGTGCCGTTCTCCACCTGGACCGTGACCTGGGAGGCGGGCACGGTGGCCGCGGCCGAGGCGGACGGGGACGCGGAGGACTTCTTCTTGCCGCTGCCGGAGGAGGACAGAGACTGGTCGTTGGCGATGGTGGCGAACAGCTGCTTCGCCGCCGCGGCCGGCACCACGCGGTTGGCGTTGGTCGGGTCGGCCGCGGTCTGCATGGTGGTGAACGTCATCCGCTTCGACGGCACCTTGTTGAGATCCGTCGCCAGATCGATCAGCCTGGTCACGCTGCCCAGGCCGTCGTCCACGGTCAGCGCCTTGGTCGCCGCGTCCGCCAGGGAGTAGACCTTCGCCGGGTTTCCGAGCGTGCCCGCGCTCTTGAACTTGCGGATCATCGCGGACAGGAAGAGGTGCTGGGAGACGGTACGGCCCAGGTCGCTGCCGTCGCCGAAGCCGTGCCGGGAGCGGACGAACTCCAGGGCCGCGTCGCCCTTGAGGGTGTGGGTGCCCTTGGCGAGCTTGAGGTGGGAGTAGGTGTCGTACACGTTGTCGCTGACACACACCGAGACGCCGCCCACCGCGTCGGACATCTTCACCACACCCGCGAAGTCGAGCATCACGAAGTGGTCGATGGTGATGCCGGTGAGCTGGTGGACGGTGGCGACCTGGCAGGCCGGGCCGTACTGCAGGGCGCTGTTGATCTGGCCGTAGTAGCCGGGCGTCGACTGGTTGCTGTCCGGGTCCTTGCAGGCGGGGACCTGGGTCATCGTGTCGCGCGGCACACTCATCACGGTGGCGTTGGAGCGGTCGGCGGAGACGTGCACCACCATCTCCACGTCCGCGTTGTGGCCGACGGTGGAGCCGGCCGAGCCGCAGCCGCCGCCGAGTTTGCAGTCGGCCGCGTTGTTCCGGCCGTCCGAGCCGATGACCAGGATGTTGATCGGGGTGCGGCCGAAGGCGTCCGCCTTCTCCGAGCCGCCCTTGCCGTCGAGCGAGACGCTGTTGATGTTGCCGTTGAGGTGCTCGTACAGCCAGGCGCCGGCGCCCGCGGTGACCAGGATCAGCGCCGAGACCGTGAGCAGGGCTATGCGTGCGACGCGTTTGCGCCGGGCCACCGGCTTGGCGCGCCGCCCCGCTCCGCGCCCGCGGGACCGGGCCGCCTGGCGAGCGGCCGCCCGGCCGCCGTACGGCGCCTGCGGTGGTCCGCCGTCCGTCCCGCCCCGCCGCCCGGATGTCTCTCCACGTTGGCGGGGAACGCCGGCCGAGCGGTCACGGGTGGCCGATCGGCCGCGGGTTTCACCCCAGGGGTCGCTCAACTCCCACTCCCTACGCTGCGGCGTACGTCAGGGCGGAGCCCTGGGCTCGGATGATTGCGCAATATAGCAACTGTTGCTGAGATGGCAGGTGGCCTACGCCACACCCGCTTCTTACCTGGTCGGCGGGGGACCCGCGCCGCCCGTGGGTCCCCCGCCGGAGCCGGCACCGTCCGCGTCAGACGTTGACGCCGAAGTCGGAGGCGATGCCGCGCAGTCCGGAGGCGTAGCCCTGTCCGACCGCGCGGAACTTCCACTCGCCGCCGTGCCGGTACAGCTCCCCGAAGAGCATCGCTGTCTCCGAGGAGGCGTCCTCGGAGAGGTCGTAGCGCGCGATCTCCTGGCCGTTGGCCTGGTTGACCACCCGGATGAAGGCGTTGCGGACCTGGCCGAAGCTCTGGCCGCGCACGTCCGCCTCGTGGATGGAGACCGGGAAGACGATCCGGTCGATCTCCGCGGGCACGGCGGCGAGGTTGACCTTGATGCTCTCGTCGTCGCCCTCGCCCTCACCGGTGAGGTTGTCACCGGTGTGCTCCACCGAACCGTCCGGGCTGGTCAGGTTGTTGTAGAAGACGAAGTGCAGGTCCGAGGCGACCTTCCCGGAGGCGTTCAGCAGCAGCGCCGACGCGTCCAGGTCGTAGTCCGCGCCGGTCGTGGTGCGCACGTCCCACCCCAGACCGATCAGGACCGCGCTCAGCCCCGGCGCCTCCTTGCTCAGCGAAACGTTCCCGCCCTTGCCCAGGGAAACTCCCACGGCTCTTCCTCCCCGCTCCCAGCCTCAAGTCGTCACTTGTCACCAACGCCGGGACCCGGCACGGCGGTTCCCGGTGTCACCACCGGCTCGGCGGCGGCGGTCGGCACGGCGGAGGCGGAGGCCTGCGGGGCGCTCTCCTCCTTCATGGCCTTGGCCTCGCTCTTGAGGATGCGCATCGACTTGCCCAGTCCGCGGGCGGCCTCGGGCAGCTTCTTCGACCCGAACAGCAGGATGATCATGATCGCCACGATCAGCAGGTGCCAGGGCTCGAGCCCGTTCCGGAGCATCCCACCCACCCCATTCTCTTCATTCTCTTCGCCATGGTTGCTACGTTGCGCAACTGTACAACCATGGCAGCTTCCTGACAGCCACCAGCCCGGCGGTGTAGAGCGCGAGGACAGCGGCCAGGAGCAGGTAATAAAGGGGTGGCAGCGGGGTCAGCCCGAGCAGCGAGCCCAGCGGGGTCACCGGCAGCAGCAGTCCTACGGCGGCCAGCGCGCCGGCCGCCCATCCGACCGGCCCCGGCAGCCGCCCCGCCGTGTCGCGTCCGGCGCGCAGCAGCACCATCACCAGGGCCTGGGTGATGAGGTTCTCGGTGAACCAGCCGGAGTGGAACACCGCCGCGTCGTCCAGGCCGCCCGGCCCGTGCAGGGTGAGCGTGAGCACGCCGAACGTGGCGAGGTCGGCGACCGCGTTGAGGACGCCGAAGCCGGTGATGAACCGCAGCAGGTCGCGCGGGCGCAGCAGGATCGGGCGGCGCAGCACCGAGGGGTGCGGCCGGTCGTGCGCGAAGGCCAGCTGGGCGGCGTCGAAGAACAGGTTCTGCGCGAGCACCTGGGCCGGCAGCATCGGCAGGAAGGGCAGCAGCAGACCGGCCGCGAGCATCGCGATGACGTTGCCGAGGTTGGAGGAGAGCGTGATGCGCAGGTACGTGGCGATGTTGCCGCCGGAGTAGCGGCCGGCGGCGATGCTGTGCCCGATCGCGGTGAGGTCCTTCTCGGCGAGGACCACGTCCGCGCTCTCCCGGGCGACGGCCACCGCGTCGCGCGGGGCGATGCCGACGTCGGCGGCGCGCAGGGCGGGCAGGTCGTTGACGCCGTCGCCGAGGTAGCCGACGGTGTGTCCGCCCGCGCGCAGGGCGGTGGCGACACGGGCCTTGTGCTCGGGGGCGCAGCGGGCGAAGACGACGGTGCGCTCGACGGCCTCGGTGAGTTCGGGGTCGGTGAGGCGGTCGACCTGGCCGGCGGTGAGGACGCCGTCGGCCGGCACCGGGACGCCCAGGTCGCGGCAGGCGCGTACGGCGGTGCCGGGGTGGTCGCCGGTGAGAATCCTGACGGTGACGCCCTCGTCGGCGAGGCCCCGCAGGGCGGCGGCCGCGGTGGGCGCGAGGGCGTCCTTGAGCGTGACGAAGCCCCGGAACTCCAGGCCGCGTTCGTCGGCGGGGGTGTACTCGCGGGCCCGGGCGGGGCGTTCGGCGGTGGCGACCGCGAGCACCCGCAGCCCGTCGTCCGCCTGTCGTGCGGCACGCGCGAGCAGCCGCGCCCGCTCATCGTCCGCCAGCGCACAGCGCGCGAGGACGGTCTCGACGGCGCCCTTGACGACGAGGGTGTGCGTGCCGAGGCGCCCCGGTGTGCGCACGACGGCGGTCGCGAGGCGCCGTACGGGATCGAAGGGCAGGGCCGCCACCCCGTCGTACGCCATGATCGCGTCCTCGTCGGCCGTGTCCAGGACGGCGTCGTCGAGGGCGTCCGGGGCGGGCAGGTCGGCGAGTTGCAGGGTCCACCAGGCGTTCACCGCCGCCCAGCGCAGCACCTCGGGGTCGTCGTGGCCGTCCGGGCCGAGGGCGCCCTCGAGGACGGGGCGGTCCTGGGTGAGGGTGCCGGTCTTGTCGAGGCACAGCACGTCGACGGCGCCGAGGTCGTGCAGGGCGGGCAGCCGCTTGACGATCACCCCGTGGGCGCGGGCCAGCAACGCGGCGCCGCGCGCCAGGCACATCGTGACGATGACCGGCAGCATCTCCGGTGTCAGCCCCACCGCCACGGCGACGGCGAAGGGCAGGGTCTCCAGGCCGCGGTCGCGCAGGGCGGCGTTGGCCATGAGGACCAGCGGCGGGGTCAGCAGCATGAACCGGATGAGGATCCAGGAGATGCCGTGCACCGACCGGTCGAAGGCGCTGGCCTCCCGGCCGGGGTCCTCCCCCACTCTCAGCTTCGTTCGAGCGGGGGGACCCCCATGGCCGTGGGCCGCGGCGAACCTGGTCCGCGCGCCGGTCGCCACGACCACCGCCGTGGCGCTGCCGCCGGCGACGCTGCTGCCCTGGAAGCAGAGCTCGGGCCGGTCGAAGACACCGCCCTCGCCCGCGGCCGGGTCGCCTGCGTCCTTGGCGACCGGCGCCGACTCCCCGGTGAGCGCGGCCTGGTGGACGGTGAGCCCCTGCGCCCGCAACAGCCGTACGTCGGCCGGTACGAGGTCGCCGGGGCCGAGCCGTATCACGTCCCCCGGCACCAGTTCCTCCACCGGGATCTCCCGGTCGTCCGGCGGCAGGTCCTCCTCGGCGCGGCGCAGGACGGTGGCGGTGCTGGCGACGAGTCCGCGCAGCCCGGCCATCGAGCGGTCGGCCCGGTGCTCCCCGGAGGCCCGCAGCACACAGCTCACCGCGACCAGCAGCAGAATCACACAGGCGGTGCCCCAGGAGGCGACGACCGCGGACACCAGTCCGAGGCAGAGCAGGACGACGGTGAAGGGGTCCCGTGTGCTGCGCAGCACCGTCGCCGCCCAGGAGGCCTCCCGGTACGCGGGCAAGGTGTTCGCCCCGAACCGCCCCTGCCGCTCCTCGGCCTGCGCCTCGGTCAGCCCTCGCGGGCCGCTCTCGAGACGCCGGAGGGTCTGCAGGACGGTGACGGCACCGCCGCCGTCGGCCGGGGCGCGCCGCCTTCGCACGACTTCGCGGTACGGATCTCCCGCCTCGGTGTCGTCACCCGGGCCGTGCTCCGTCCAGAACCCGACCGGCGCGGGCTCGACGTCCGGTCCGGCCGACCTGCTCTCGACGTCCGGTCCGGCCGGCGTGCCCTCCGCACCCGGTCCGGCTTCCGGAGATCCCGCCCCCGGATCCGGTTCCGGGGCCGCCGTGCTGTCAGCCACCGGCCCCGCGCAGCCTGCGTACGGGGCCTCGGCTCCCGGAGTCGCCCTCGGCACGCGCGGCCAGCTGACCCACCATCACCCGCACCACGGTCACCACGTCGGGATCGTCGACGAAGTAGATCTGCCGCCGCCCCTCCCGCCGGGAGCGCACGAGCCCGGCGAGCTTCAGCTTCGCCAGGTGCTGGCTGACGGCGGGCAGCGCGCCGCCGACCCGGTCCGCGAGGTGGGTGACGTCGCTCTCGCCCTGTGCCAGCGCCCACACGATGTGCAGCCGGGCCGAGGACGCGAGCAGCCCGAAGGCGGCGGCCGCCTCCGCCAGTACCTCGGCGGACGGATCCTCGAAGCCACCGATGTCCGCTGCCACAGCCCTCTCCCGTCCCACCCAAGCCGACAAGCCGTCCCAGTCTAGGGGCCGCGCTCACCTCTACAGGAGAGGAGAAGGCACGGGTCCCGCGCCCTCCCCTCTATACGACGCGACCATGGCGAAACCGGAGCAGCGCCGCCCGCGTCGGGCGCAGGGCGCGTTGGATTCGCAGATGCTCGCCGTGTTGCGGACGGCCGACGCCCGGGTGACCGCGGCCTGGGTGCGGGAGCGCCTGGGCGACGACCTCGCCTACACGACGGTGATGACCGTGCTGAGCCGGCTGCTGGGGAAGCAGTCCGTGAGCCGCCGCCGACAGGGCCGTTCCTTCGCCTGGGAGGCGGCCGGGGACGAGGCGGGGCTCGCCGCGCTGCGGATGCGCAAGGTACTGGACCGCGAGCGGGACCGCCACGCGGTACCGGGCCGCTTCGTCACCGCGCTGCCCGCGGACGACGAGCGGGTGCTGCGCGATCTGCTGGGCCGGACGGCCGACGAACGGACGGGCTGAACTTCCACAGGGGCGTCCGGCATCCACCGGTCGCCGTCAGCCAGAGCCGCTCTCGACGGACTCCTCCTGCGGCCGGGAGAGTTCCCGGTCGCCCACCAGCAGGCACCAGGCGACATCGCCGACCGCCGCTCCGACCGCCGCGGCTCCGGCGATCAGTCCGGCGGTGATCAGTCCTCCGCCGACGTACGGACGTCCGTCGAAGAAGGACAGGGCGACCCCGAGGGTCAGCAGGACGACCGCGAGGGCGGCCGGGACACCGGGCACGAGCAGCGCCCGTACGGACAGGAACCGACCCGCCATGTCTCTCTCCGGTTGGATGGTTCGATGGATGGGCTGTACGGGCTGGCGAGTGTAACGGTTCTCGGTTTGCGCAACCTTAAAACTGACCTGTACTCGACATACCGACCCGTACCCGGCATACCGACGAAAGGATTCCCCGTGCGCCTGCGCTGCGCCGTGCTCGACGACTTCCAGCAGGTGGCGACCGAGATCGCCGACTGGTCGTCCGTGGCCGACCGGGTGGAGACCGTCTCCTTCTCCGAGCACTTCGCCTCCGAGGACGAACTGGTGTCCGCGCTCGCCGAGTTCGACATCGTCGTCACCCTGCGCGAACGCGTTCCCTTCGCCGCCTCTCTGCTCACCCGTCTGCCGCGTTTGAAACTTCTCGTCGCCTCCGGCATGCGCAACAGCGTCATCGACTACGCCGCCGCCGAGGCGCGGGGCGTCACCGTGTGCGGTACGGCGAGCTCCTCGACCCCGCCCGTCGAACTGACCTGGGCCCTGCTGCTGGGCCTGGCCCGCGGGATCGTCGCGGAGAACAACGCCCTGCGCTCCGGCGGCCCCTGGCAGCAGACGGTCGGCGCCGACCTGCACGGCCGTCGGCTCGGCCTGCTGGGCCTCGGGAAGATCGGCGGCCGGGTCGCGCAGGTGGGTCTCGCCTTCGGGATGCGGGTCAGTGCCTGGAGCCAGAACCTCACCAAGGAGCACGCCGACGAGGTGGGCGTCGAACTAGCCCCGTCCAAGGAGGAATTGCTGGCCACCAGCGACTTCGTCTCCGTCCACCTGGCCCTGAGCGACCGCACCCGCGGACTGCTCGGCCCCGCCGAACTCGCCCTGCTGAAGCCCACCGCCTATCTGGTGAACACCTCCCGCGCCGCCATCGTCGACCAGGACGCCCTGCTGGCCGCCCTTCACGAGGGCCGTATCGCCGGCGCGGGCGTGGACGTGTTCGACGTCGAACCCCTGCCCACCGACCACCCCCTGCGCACCGCGCCCCGGCTGCTGGCCACGCCCCACCTCGGCTATGTGTCGCGGGCGAACTACGAGACGTACTACGGACAGGCCGTCGAGGACATCCGGGCCTTCCTGGACGGGGAGCCGGTGCGGCGGCTGGGTCGATGAGGGGGAGCGACGGCGTGCGAGCGTGTGTTCAAAAAGGGTGATGCACCGATGAACGCCGTGACTCCGCGCGAGGCTCGGCGTTGAAGGAGGAGTGCGACGGCGAGTGGTGTCGGCGCACTTGCCTATTCAGAAGGAGAACGTGATGTCTCGCATCGCGAAGGTGGCCGCCGTCGCGCTCGGCACCGGTGCCGTCGTCGTCAGCGGCGCCGGCCTGGCCATGGCCGACGCCGGTGCCCAGGGCGCGGCCGTGGGCTCGCCGGGCGTGCTGTCGGGCAACGTCGTCCAGGTGCCGATCCACATCCCCGTCAACGTGTGCGGGAACACCGTCAACGCGGCAGGCCTGCTGAGCCCGGCCTTCGGCAACAGCTGCGCCAACATCAGCGGCCACCACGACAAGAACGGCGGCTACGGGGACGACAACTGACGCACCCACGGGAAGAGCCCCGGCACCTTTGGCGCCGGGGCTCTTCCCGTTCTCCGGGGCCGATCAGACGTACCGGTAGATCCGGCTGACGTTCTCCATCTGGTCCGGCGTCACGTCCCAGGGCGGCATCTTCTCGTGCCGGGCGATGATCCGCCCGTACTGCTCGTCGCCCACGCCGGGCGGCTTGGCCGGCAGATAGCGGGCGCCCTTGTGCCGGGCCTGCCAGCGGGTCCACTGCAGATCGACGAAGGCGTGGTGGAGCCAGAACACCGGGTCGTTGACGGAGGCGCCGCCGAGCATCGCGCCGCCGACCCAGCGGTGCACCCGGTTGTGGTTGCGCCATGCGACCTTGCCCCGCCCGGTCCCCCACCCCTCCAGCTTGTTGCGGAAGCCCTTGGTGACGGTGGAGTCCCAGGGTGAGACGTCGTAAACCCGCTCGGTGAGCGCCGACTCCAGCTCGCTCCGCGTCGGCAGCGCGATCGGGTCACGGGCCCGCCCGAGGTCCCGGGTCAGGAACTTCCCGTTGGTGACGCCCTCCTTGATGGTCCAGTGGCCGGCCGCGTAGGCGAACGGCCCGGTCATCACCCGGTGGTCCAGGGAGCGCCCGTTCCCGCCGAGCAGGTCCGCGGTCCACGGCGCCGAGGCCGCGGTGCGGTCACGGGTCCAGTCCCAGTACGGCACGCTCACCGAGGAGTCGACCCTGCGCAGCGCCTTCTCCAGCTCCAGCAGGAAGCGGCGGTGCCAGGGCAGGAAGGAGGGCGTCATGTGCGCCGCACGCAGACCCTTCTCCCCGTCGGAGGCGTAGTACTCGATGTGCATCCGCACGAACTCGTCGTATTCTCCGCGTCGTTTGACCTCCAGCATCGCGTTCACGAACCGCCGCTTCTCAGCGCTCGTCAGCGTGCTGACGTTCTTACGCGTGTACGCCATCGTCTTCCCCCATGCGCAGATGTCCCCCCATGTCCGTCTGTTCGCCGCTCATCGATCCCAGCGCCATGTCCCGCAGATGCTCCCCGGGCCCCATCTCGTCGACGGCCGCGCGGGCGGCCGCCAGGGGGGTCGGGTACGAGCGGTAGTGGTCGACCATGCTCAGCCAGGTGCCGTCGGCCCGGCGCATCAGGTGCAGCGGGCGTCCGTCGACGGTGACATGCCAGTGCTCGCCGCCGGCGCCGTGCGCCGCCATCGCGGTGGCGCTGGTCTTGAAGCCCTGGATGCGCCGGCCGTGGTACGTCTCGTCGAAGGCATCCTCGCCGGGCCGGGACTCCACGCTTGCGGGCCGCGAGGCGGCGACGACGGGCGCGAGGGCGAGCGCCATCGCGGGCGCCAGCAGCCCCAGCAGCATCTCCCTCCGCGTCCCGGCTCTCGTCGGCTCCCCCTCCGCGCCCACCGCCGCCCCGTCTGCGCTCACAACCATGACTCGCTCCTCGTCCGATCCGGTTCGCTCGGTTCTCCGAAGCGCTAACCGACCGTCGCCCCGCACGGTCACCGTCGAGGGGCCAACAGATGGACACGGGGTGCGGGGGCCGACAGATCGAGACGGTGCGTGGAGGCCGACGGCTGGACACGGGTGCGGGGGCCGACGGACGGAGATGGGCCGCAGGGGCCGACGGACGCACACGGGAACGTGAGCGGGCCCTGAGCGGTCGCGGTGGTCCGGGCCCGGCGGGTACGCCGTTCGGCTACAGGCCGGGGCCGAGGTCCAGGTTCGCGCCGGGGACCGTCTGCAGGACCGGGGCCGGCATGCCCGCCTCGGGGAGCGTCAGGTCGGGCAGCCCGGCGTTCTGCGGGTTGGGCGGGGTCAGGGGGGCGTCCAGGTTCAGGCCCGGGGCGAGGGTGCGCAGGTCGGAGGCCGGGGTGGAGAGACCGACGTGGTCGAACTGGTCGCCCAGGACGTGCGGCAGGGGCGCGCGCAGGCCCGCGCCGGGCAGCCCACCGGTAACCGGCAGCTGCGGCAGGGCGTGCTCCGGGATGAGCCGGCCCTCGACGTACCGCGGCCCATCGGGCCGGCCCGCCGTCGGCAGGGGGATCTCGCCGCCGAGCTCTGGCAGTTCCATGCCCAGGGACTGCTCGGCGCCCTCCACCGGAACGGGGACGGGTACCGTGCCGATCGCGGCGGCGGGGGTCGCCGCGGCTGCGCCGACGGCGGCCGCGACACCGGTGAGGACGGCGGCGAGGGTTCCTCGGGTGGTGGACTTCATCTCGGATACGGTCCCTTTCGCGGTTCGGCGGGCTCTGCGTGCGTACCGAGTAACGAGGCTGCCTGCTCCTTCAGTTCACAATTCCCCCGGCCGCAGCAGTAGTCAGCTTGTCCAGAAGTCCCACCAGCGCGTCAGCACCAGCATGCCGATCACCCCGACGTGTGCCAGCGGGAGCACCCAGGTGAACTCACCGAGGAACGTCCTCGCCCAGCCGGGCGCGGGCAGGAAGCGGCGCAGGACGGCGTACGAGGTGACGTACCAGAACAGCAGGATCGTGGCGACCCAGGCCAGACAGCACCACAGGCACAGCGCGTCGATCCGGTACAGCGACTCGAACTGCAGCCAGGACACGAACCCCACGCCGAACAGGCATCCCGCGTCGAAGGTCAGCCAGTACCAGCGGGGAAGGACGGCGCCGGCCAGCAGGCTCATGCCGACGCAGACGACGATGCCGTAGGCGACCAGGCCGAGCATCGGATTGGGGAACCCGAAGACCGAGGCCTGGTCGCTCTTCATGACGCTGCCGCAGGACACCACGGGGTTCAGGCTGCAACCCGGCGTGAAGTGCGGGTTCTTGAGCAGCTTGAACTCGTCGAGGGTGATCACCCAGGAGGCCAGCAGTCCGGCCGCGCCCGTGATCACCAGCAGCAGGGCGAACCCGGGGCCCGTGCCCGCCTGCCGCGCCGCGTCCTGCTCCGCGGCCACCGGCGTCAGCCGCGCAGCCTGCGGGCCGGCAGGACGACGTGCGCCGCCGCGTTCAGGGTCTCCTCGGCGCCCGCGAAGGCGGCGAAGGCCTCAGGGTCGACGGGCTTGCCCGGCTCGGCCTCTGGCCAGGGGCGGGAGGTGAACACCAGGTAGGCGTAGCCCCGTTTGGCGACCGCGGCGAGCCACTCCGGCGGCGGGGCGCACTGGGCATTGGAGCCGGGCAGGGTGACGACGGCGTGGCCGCCCTCGACCAGCAGGCTCAGCGGCAGGCTGGGCCTGGCGGCGGCGTCGGTCAACTCGCCGCCGAGGGAGAGACCGACGCTTCCCAGCAGTTCGGCGACGGCGGCCGACGCGGCCTCGGGGCCGGCCGCCGCGTCGCCGAGGGGGTAGGCGAGCAGGTAGGGCATGTCGCCGTCGGGAGCCGCGCCGCTCCAGGCCATCACGACGAGGGTGCCCAGTTCGGCGGGGCCGAGGGGGCGGGTTGCGCTTGAGGTTGAGGTCATCGCGCGACCTTATCGACGGCCCGGAAGGCGGCCGGGCGGCTTCTCACCCGCCCGGGGGACGGTCCCCGCCCTCTCCACACGAACGAGGGACCCACCTCGAACAGCCTGCAGCTATACGTGACTTCGGTTCGAAGTGATTCAGTGCTGGAGTGACTCAGTGCTGGAGTGACTCAGTGCTGGAGCGGCAGGCCGCCGAGCAGTCCGCCTTTCTTGTTCAGCGCGCCCGTCGCTCCCTTCACGGTGCTCAGCAGGGAGTCCTTGTTCTCGGTGTCGAGCGCGTTCGACTGGTGCTTCAGCGGCATCACGTCGCGGGGCATGATGTGCCCGCTGGTGAGCGTGTTCACGGCGCCGTTGAGGCTGGTGGGCGTCACGTCCGAGGCGCTGTAGGCGAACGCGGGCGCGGCGGCGCCGGCGAGGGCAACGGTACCGGCAACGACGGCAGCGGCTTTCAGGGACTTCATCGGATTCCTTTCATCGGGCAACTCACGTCACCAGGGGATTTCTGACGCCGTGCCCAACGAACCACGCCCACGAGGGAAACCCCGTGCGCAGAAAACGTTTCTCATCCTCATATGAAAGGCCGCAGAAAAGCCGTCGAAAAGCCGCCCGGCCGCCCCTCGCTGCGGATCGGCCGGGCGGCCCCGTGAGTTCGGCTCTCGCCGGGTCACTCGACGGGCAGCGCCGGCGCCGCGGGAAGTGAGGGTGTCGACACCGGCAGGCCCGGAAGGTGGGCGGCGGGCAGGCTGCCGCCCAGCAGGGTCGCGGTGATGGTGCTGACCAGCCCGGTCACCACGCTCGTGACGGCCGGCACCACCTGGCCGACGTCCCCGGAGGTGACCGCCTGGAGCAGGGTGTCGATCGCCTTCTGCAACGCGGCCAGGGCGTCGCCGGTGAGGTCGGCGGCGGCCCGCGGCCTGGCGTCCCCGCTTTTCTTGGCGAGCATCGGCAGAGCGGGCGGCGCCTGGGTCGCGGGTGCCGTGGGGACAGCGGCGGAGACCTTGGCGACGGCGTCGGTGGCGGCCTTGCCGAGCGTGCCGGCGTCGGCGGCCGGGAGCCGGCCGTTGTCGGCCTTGAGGACGGCGTTCAGCAGGTCGGTGACCGGGGTGAGGACAGTGCCGAGGGAGCCCAGGCTCTTGACCGGGGCAAGGAGCGCGTCCGCGCCGGGGACAGGTGCGTGGGCCGCGGCCTGGACACGCCGCTCCCGGGCCGACGCTCCGTCGGCCGCCAGGGCGGCCGGTGCGGCGATACCGACGAGGAGGGCGGCGCAGAGTGCGGAGGACGCGATACGCCGTGCGGGCAGACCACGCATGGGTGTTCCTTTCGGCGGTGCAGGGGACCTGTTGGCCACCGTGGGACCGCCCATCGCGCCCCGCAACTGCACGGCCCCGTTCGGGGCAGCGCGAACCGGCCGCTCGCCCGCGGAGGAACCACGGGAGGGCGGCCGGCGAGGGAGTGCGCGCCTGAAGGCAGCGACGTCGAGGGACGTCAGTTGTTGACGCACACGTTGCCGAACACGGGGTTCAGCAGGCCGGTGGTGTCGGTGGAGTTGCCGCAGACGTTGACCGGGTTGTGGATCGGGATCTGGACAACGTTGCCCGACAGCACACCCGGCGAGTGGGCGGCGACGCCGTGTGCGTCGGAGTCGGCGGAGGCGAAACCGGCACCGCCGGCGACCGCCGCAGCGGCGGCGGTGGTAAGGACCAGGCCCTTCGCGATACGCGACATGGAGAGGTGCTCCTTGGGAGTTGACACAACTTCCGGGCGGATACCCGGCGCTGTGTCAACGCGTGACACGCGAGCGGGTTGTGCCGCCAAAGGGGTGATCCGGCGACAGGCCGCATTTTGCCAATCCAACACACTTGTCCGGTTTAAAACGATTTATGTGAGCTGTGGTTAGAGTTGCGCACCTCCTGACGCAGCCCTGCAGCCGGCCGATCGCACGCTTCTCGCTCCCCGAGGTTGTTCGATCTCGGCATCGCTCTGCGGCTCGGCGGTGACCAGCTGGCCTACCGGCTCGTTCCCCAGCGGGACGCCCGAGCGCCACGTGAGCGAGGAACCGCGCAATGCACCTGCCAGCACCCGACCCCCGGCCCCGGGTCCTGCACATCACCCAGCCGGTGGACGGCGGGGTCGCCCGTGTCGTGACGGACCTGACGCGAGCTCAGCTCGCGGCTGGTCTGCATGTCTCGGTCGCCTGCCCCGCGAGCCGCCTCGCCGACGAACTGAGGTCGCTCGGCGCCGACGTACACCCCTGGCGGGCGACCCGTTCGCCGGGCCCGACACTCGTTCGAGAGGTACGCCGACTGGTGCGGGTGCTCGCCGAGGCGCGGCCCGATCTGGTGCACGCGCACAGCGCGAAGGCGGGCCTGGCCGGGCGGCTCGCGGTGCGCGGGCGCGTCCCCACCGTGTTCCAGCCGCACGCCTGGTCGTTCGAGGCGGTCGACGGGGGCATGGCGGCGCTGGCGCTGCGCTGGGAGCGGTGGGGGGCGCGCTGGGCGTCCCGGGTGGTGTGTGTGAGCGAGGCGGAGCGCGCGACCGGCGCGCGCGCCGGCATCGCCGCCCATTGGGCCGTCGTGCCGAACGGCATCGACCCGGGGCGTTTCCATCCCGCGGCCGTCGACACCGTACGGGCCGCGCTGCTTCCGGACGTCGATCCGGCCGCCCCGCTGGTGGTGTGCGTGGGGCGGCTGTGCCGGCAGAAGGGGCAGGATGTCCTGCTCGACGCCTGGTACGCCGTGCAGGACCGGGTCCCCGAGGCCCGGCTGGTGCTGGTCGGGGACGGGCCGGACCATGACGAACTCCGCTCCCGCGCACCCGAGTCGGTGGTCTTCGCCGGGGCCGTGCCGGACGCCGCGCCCTGGTACCAGGCCGCCGACCTGGTCGTGCTGCCCTCGCGCTGGGAGGGCATGGCACTCGCCCCGCTGGAGGCGATGGCCTGCGGACGCCCGGTGGTCCTGACGGACGTGGACGGAGCCCGCGAAAGCCTGCCACCGGCCCTGCCGCCCGACTGCCGCCTCCTGAGGAACCCCGCGAACGGGGCTCCCGTCTCCACGCCCGGTCGCCCGTGTTCGCGAGCCGGCTGTCGCTGTCCGGCCACCGGGGTCGTATCGGGCGGCGCCGCCTCAGCACCCGGTCGCCCCGACCCAGCAGCGGACTCCCGCGGGCGACTCGCCCGTTCGGTGTCG
This sequence comes from Streptomyces sp. NPDC002144, assembly GCF_053593695.1. NCBI lineage: Bacteria > Bacillati > Actinomycetota > Actinomycetes > Kitasatosporales > Streptomycetaceae > Streptomyces > Streptomyces sp. NPDC002144. The sequence continues at coordinate 439,534 of NZ_JBSFDB010000001.1, read as the reverse complement.
GACCGCCTGCCCGGTACCCCCGACGCCCCCGTCGCCGGGTCGGACGACCCCGCGGCCGTCCCCACGCCCCGTTGCCTCGTCCCCCCGGGAGATCCGGGCGAACTCGCCGACGCCGTGTCCTCGTTGCTGCTCGATCCGTTGCTCCGGGAGTCGCTCGGGCATCTGGGGCGCCGACACGTCCTGTCCACGCACGACGTGCGGCACGCGGCCGAGGCGGTGGCGGGCGTGTACCGCGACCTGCTCGGCGACGTGTCCGCCGCTGCCGCCGTGCCCTCCGAGTACAGGGAGTCCATCCACTCGTGACCGCGGAAAGTACCGTCCCCTCGCCCGGCGGGCAGCCACGGGACATCGGGTTCTCGCCCGTCTCGGTCATGCCCGCGCGCACCGCCGCGGCCGGCTTCCGGTTCCCGGCCGGCCGCCCTCCGGCGCGCCCCGCCTCCCCGGTGCCGCTGCTCGCCGCCGACGTCACCGCCGCCGTCCTCGGCGCCGTGGCGTTCGCGGGTGTCGAGCAGGGCCCGCTGCTGCTGTCCCTCCTGGTCGCCGCGTCGGTGCTGCTGCGCCCGCAGCCCCCGCACCACGCCCCCGGCGTCCTCGACGAACTCCCCGTCGTCTGCGGCCGGATCGCCGTGACCTGGGCGGCGCTCGCGGCGCTCGTCGCGGCGTACGCCCCGGCGCACGCGCTGTCCGGCCGCACCCTGCTGCTGGGCTTCCTGCTCCAGTCGACGGCGGACTGCGCGGGCCGCGGCCTGGTGCACTGGCGCCGGCGGACCGCGCTGCTCAGCCGCCCCCGCACCGCCCTGGTCATCGGCCCGGCGGCGACCGCCCAGCGCGTCGCCGCCGCCGTCCTGCGGCACCCCCGCTGCGGGGTGCAGCCGGTCGGGATCGTGGCCGAGCGCCCCGAGGGCACCGACGGGCTGCCGGTGCTGACGACCGGTCAGGAGGTGCAACGGGCGCTCATCCAGAACGGCGTACGGGACGTGCTCGCCGTCCATCCCTCGGTACGGACCGAGCGGGGACCGCTGCTGCGGGCGCTCGCCGAGTCGGGGTGCACGGTGTGGGAGGTCGACGCGGACTCCCCGTCGTACGCGACCCGGGACCAGCTCGCCGGGTTCTCCTGCCGGCACCTGGACATGGGACACGGGCCGCGGCGCGGGAGCGTCGGCAAGCGACTGCTGGACGTACTGGTCTCCGGGACGCTGCTGCTGCTGGTCAGCCCGGTGCTGCTGGTGTGCGCGGTGGTGCTGCGGGTCAGCGACGGGCCGGGGGTGGTCTTCCGGCAGGAGCGCATCGGCAAGGACGGCCGCCCCTTCACGCTGCTGAAGTTCCGCACCCACCGTCCCGTCGACGAGCGCGAGTCGGCGACCCGCTGGAGCGTGGCCGACGAGGACCGCATGTCGTGGTTCTGCCGCTTCCTGCGCCGCACCTCGCTCGACGAGCTGCTCCAGCTGTGGAACGTCCTCTGGGGCGACATGAGCCTGGTCGGCCCGCGTCCCGAACGACCGTACTTCGTCGCCCAGTTCAGCCAGCACTACCCCGGTTACGCGGCCCGCCACCGGATGCGGACCGGGATCACCGGGCTCGCCCAGATCAACGGTCTGCGCGGCGACACCTCGATCGAGGACCGGGCGCGCTTCGACAACGCGTACATCGACAACTGGTCGCTGTGGCAGGACATCTGCATCCTGCTGCGCACCGCGGCCGCACTCGTCCGGCCGACGGGGAGCTGAGCGACGCCCATGAGCCATGCCCTGTCCCTGCCCCGCGTCCGCGAGTGGCCGCCGGTCCTTCCCGTGCTCGCCGTGCTCGTCCTGCTCGGTCTGCCGCTCGCGCCCACCGGGGAGAGCGGCGCGGGTCCCGCCGACGCGGTCTCCGCGCTCGTGGTGCTGTACTGCGCCATGCGTCTCGTACGCGACCGCCGGCGCCCCCTGTCCCGTACGGCCGCCGTGGTGCTGGGCCTTCCGGTGCTGGGGCTCGCGGTCGCCGCGACGGGGGCGTCCTCGCCGGGCGCCGGGATCACCGGTCTCGGCCGATACCTCCAGATCTTCGTCCTGGTGCCCGCCGCCGTGCTCCTGCTGATCCGCGGCCGTCGCGATTTCCGGCTGCTGGCCTGGTCGTTCGTGGGGCTGGCGGTGTGGCAGGGCGCGATCGGGGTCAACCAGTACGTCACCGGGACCGGCGCCTCGTACCAGGGCGAGGACGTCCGCGCGGTGGGCACCTTCGGGCCCACGGACGTGATGGGCATGGCGACGGTCGTGTCCTTCGGTCTGGTCTGCGCGCTGGGCCTTGCGCTGGGCCGGGCCTCCGTACGGCAGCGGACCGTCGCCGCGTGCTGCGCGCTCGCGCTGCTCCTCCCGCTCGCGCTGTCCTTCAGCCGCGGGGCGTGGATCGCGACGGCGGCCACCTGTGCGGTGCAGCTGGTGCTCGCGGGGGTGCGGCGGGCGCTGAAGGTGGCGGCCGTCGCGGTCGCCGCCGGGGTGGTCCTGGTCGGCGGCTTCGGGGTCGGGTCGGCGATGCTGCAGGAGCGGATCGACAGCATCACGCGGGTCACCGACGCACCCGACCAGTCCGTGACGGACCGGTACACGATGTGGGCCGCGGCCGTCGGCATGTGGCGCGAACAGCCGCTGACCGGCGTGGGGTTGAAGGGGTTCCCGGACCACCGGGACAGTCACGCCTCGCTGGCCCTGTCCTCGGGCAGCGACACGGAGGGCGCGGGCGCTGCGTACCTCAAGCAGCCGCTGCTGTCCCCGCACAACATGTACCTGCTGGTGCTGGCCGAGCAGGGCCTCGTCGGGACCCTCGCCCTGGTCGGCTGCTGGCTGGCCCTGCTGGTGTGCGGCCTGCGGGGGCTGTGGCGGGCGCGGGTGCCGGGCACGGGGCTGGACTGCGCCCTGATCGGCACGGGCCTGCTGGTCTGGCAGCTCATCGACTTCGCGTACGCCGACATCGGCGGCCCGTCGACGGTCCTGACGGCGGTGGTCTTCGGGGCGGTGGCCTGGTGGGCGCTGGTCGGGGCCGACGAGACCGGACCCAGCGCACGCCAGGCACCGCCGGCGATCGAACCGGCCCTCGGCGGCGCCGAGGAGGCCACGTCCCGATGACGGTGACACCCCCGGGCCCGCCCCGGATCACCCACGTCCCCGGCCCCGCGCCGCACCCCGGGACGCCGACGAACCCGGCGGGGGTGCCGGCGGTCCGCTCGTTCGGGGACGCATCGGACGTCCCGGCCGTGCCGACTCCGACGGACCCGTGGGGCGCGCAGGATCCGACGGAGGCATGGTCCTCGGGAAGCGCCCCGCACATCGTTCCCGCGGGCACGCGCACCACCGAACCCCCTCACGGCCCCGCCGCCGACGCATCCACTCCCTCCGGGCGGTTTCTCGCCAAGGCCGCTCTCGTCACCGCCGGGCTGTCCGTCGCCGGGGCGCTGCTCGGGCTGGTGCGGGATCAGGCGTTGGCCCGGTTGTTCGGGGCCGGGAGTGAGACGGACGCGTTCCTGGTGGCGTGGACCGTGCCGGAGTTCGCGGCGACCCTGCTGATCGAGGACGGGCTCGCGTTCGCGCTGATCCCGGCGTTCAGCGCGGCGCTGGCCCGGCGGGCGCAGGGCGTTCCCGGCGACCCCGTCCGCGCCCTGGTCGGCGCCACCCTGCCGCGCCTCACGCTGGGCTTCGTCGCCACGGCCGTCCTGCTCATCGTCCTCGCTCCGCACCTGGTCGAGGCCCTCGCTCCGGGCCTGCCCCACCCCGCCCTCGCCGTCGACTGCACCCGGCTGACCGCGACCTGCGTGCTCAGCTTCGGACTGGCCGGCTACTGCAGCGCGGCCCTGCGCGCCCACCGCCGCTTCCTCGCCCCCGCCGCGATCTACGTCGCCTACAACACCGGCATCATCACCGGGATGTTCGCCCTCGGCGGCCGGTGGGGCGTGCGGTCGGCGGCGGTAGGCGTCGCGGTGGGCGGATGCCTGATGGTCGCCGTACAACTGCCTTCCCTGTGGCGGCAGTTGCGCAGGCGCGCGGAGACGGTGGCCGCCTCCGCCCCCGACCAGGCGCGGCCCATGGAGTTCGCCCTCGTCGCCACCGTCCTGCTCTTCGCCCTGTGCCGGCAGTCGCAGGTGCTCATCGAGCGGTTCCTCGCCTCCCACCTCCCGGCCGGCGCCATCTCCCACCTGAACTACGCGCAGAAGGTCGCCCAGATGCCCATGGTGCTGTCGCTGATGCTGTGCACCGTCACCTTCCCGGTGGTGGCCCGCGCCCTGGCCGAGGGCGACACCGAACGGGCCCGCATCCGGGTGGAGCGGGACCTGGCGCTGGCCGCGTGCATCGTGCTCCTGGGCACGGCGGTCGTGATCGCCTGCGCCCCGCAGATCGTCGAACTCCTCTTCCAGCGCGGCGCGTTCACCCCGAAGGACTCGGCGGCGACGGCGGGCGTCATGCGGGTGTACGCCCTCGGGCTGCTCGGGCAGACCCTGGTCGGCGTCCTCGTCCGGTCCTACTTCTCCGCTGGCCGCCCCAGCTGGTACCCGGTCGGCGCGATGACCGCCGGCATCGTCGTGACGGCCTGGATCGGCGCCTTCACGGTGCTGCCCTGGGGCGTCGACGGCATCGCGACCGCCAACGCCGCCGGCATCACCGTCACCGCCGCCCTGCTGCTGGCCGGCATGGGCCGGGGCGGCATCCCGATCCGCACCCGCCGGGTGCTGGCGGAGCTGACCAAGCCGCTGCGCGCGGCAGTGGTGGCGACGGTGGCGGGCGCCTTCGTCGCGCACCACGTCGCCGCCCCCGTGCCCGCCCTCGCCGCCGGCTGCCTCACCGCCACCACGGTCTTCCTCCTGCTCGGCCTGGCTCTCGGCGCCCAGGGCCTCGACCCCGCGCTCCACTCCGTACGCACCGTCACACGAAGGCTCTCGCATGGCCGTTGACTCCCAAGACACCGGCAGACGACTCGCCCCGGGCCCGGTTCCGTGGGTGGCGATGTACCACTCGGTGGCCGCATGCCAGGACGACCCGTACCGCATCACGGTCACCCCCGAGCGGCTGGAGACCCAGCTGCGGTGGTTCGACCGGCGGGGCCTGAGGGCCGTCTCCGTGGCCGAGCTGCTCGCCGCGCGCGCCCGTGGCGAGGGCCGGGACCTGATCGCGCTGACCTTCGACGACGGGTACACGGACTTCATCGACAACGCCCTTCCCGTCATGGGCCGTTGGAACTGCGGCGCCACCCTCTTCGTCCTGCCGGGCCGGCTCGGCGGCAGCAACGACTGGGACCCCCGGGGCCCGCGCAAGGCGCTGCTCACCGCCGACGGCATCCGGCACGCGGCCGCCGAGGGCGTCGAGATCGGCTCGCACGGCCTCACCCACCTCGACCTGACGAAGGCGGACGACGAGACGCTGAGGGCCGAGGTCCTCGAAAGCCGGGCATTGCTGGAGGAGTTGACCGGCGGTCCGGTCGCCGGGTTCTGCTATCCGTACGGGACGATCGACCGGCGGGTCGTCGGTGCCGTCCGGGACGCCGGTTACGCGTACGCCTGTGCCATCGACCCCGGCCCGCTGACCGGCCCGCACGCCCTCCCGCGCGTCCATGTCGGGCAGAACGACCACGCCGTACGCCTCTTCCTCAAGCACCGGCTGCACCGGCTGCGCCGCCGTCCGGTCGGGGGGACGGGATGAGGGTGCTGCATGTGATCACGGGTCTCGGAGTGGGCGGCGCCGAGCAGCAACTGCGGCTGCTGGTACGGCATCTGCCCGTCGACTGCGATGTCGTCACACTCACCAACCCGGGTGCGGTGGCCGAGGGTCTGGCCGCCGACGGGGTGCGCGTCACCCATCTCGGCATGGCCGGCAACCGCGACCTGGCCGCGCTGCCCCGGCTGGTCCGGCTCATCCGCTCGGGCGGCTACGACCTCGTCCACACCCACCTCTACCGCGCCTGCGTCTACGGCCGGCTCGCCGCGCGTCTGGCCGGGGTCCGGGCGATCGTCGCCACCGAACACTCCCTGGGCGACTCGCAGATGGAGGGCCGGCGGCTGTCACGCGGGGTGCGGTCCCTGTATCTCGCCAGCGAGCGGCTGGGCCGTTCGACCGTCGCCGTCTCCCCCACGGTCGCCGAGCGCCTGCGCCGCTGGGGCGTCCCGGCCCCCCGGATCGAGGTCGTCCCGAACGGCGTCGACCTGCCCCGCTTCCGCTTCGACCCCGACCGGCGCCGCCGGACCCGCCGCCGCCTCGGCCTGCCCGAGGACGCGTACGTCGTCGGCGGCATCGGACGTCTGGCCCCCGGCAAACGCTTCGACGTCCTCGTCCATGCCCTCGCCCGACTCCCCCGTGACCACTGGCTGTTGCTGGTCGGCGGGGGCAGCGAGGAGAACGTGCTGCGTCGTACCGCGCAGGAGGCCGGTGTCGCCGACCGGGTCCTGTTCACCGGCGAACGCCCCTACGTGCCCGACGGCACCCCGGGCCCCGACCTGCCCTCGCTCGCCGCCGCGATGGACGTGCTCGCCTCGCCGTCGCCCGAGGAGGCCTTCGGCCTGGCGATCGTCGAGGCCCTGGCCTCCGGACTGCCGGTGCTGTACGCCTCCTGCCCGGCGATCGAGGACCTGCCCCCGCACCAGGCCGCCTCCGCGGGTCGAGTCCCCTGCGGCGTCGAGGAGTTCGCGGCCGCCGTCGCCGCGACCCGCGCGCGGGGCCCCGCTCCACGGACGGTCCCCGAGGCCGCCCGCCACTACTGCATCACCCGCAGCGCCGCCCGGCTCATGGGCGTGTACACGGCCGCGGTGTCCCCTTCGTCGTCCCCGTCACTCCAGGGAGTCCCCTCGTCATGACCGAAACCCTCACCGCCCACCGCCGCCCGGCCGTCGCCCGCTCCAGGACCCTGCCGCCCTGGACCCTGATCGCGGCCGGCGTCCTCGCCGGCGGCCTCCTCGGGGGCGGCTACGGCCTGGCGAAGCCGCCGACGTACACGGCCACCAGTTACGTCGTCGCCGTACCGACCTCGAAGTCCGACCCGGCGTCCGCGCTGGGCTTCGCGCAGGCCTACGGCCGGGTCGCCACCCAGCTCGCGGTGCTCGGGGACGCGCAGGTGTGGGCGGGCGTACCGGTGCGGACGCTGCAGTCCAGCGTGCAGGCGGCGACCTCGCCGGACGCGCCGATGGTCGCGATCACGGCCACCTCCTCCCGCCCCGACCTGGCCGCCGACATGGCCAACGCGGTCTCCCGCGCCCTGACCCAGCACTCCACGGACACCAGGAGCGAGACCAACGTCGAGCTCCAGCAGTTCGCCCGGGCCACCAAGCCGACCTCCCCTTCCTCCGCCTCCCCGGCCGTGACCGGCCTGGTCGGCGCGAGCGCGGGCGGGCTGCTCGGCGGTCTGGTGCTGCTGGTCCGGCCCCGCCGCAACGCCGACGGATCCGGGCATGCCCTCTCCGTGCCGTCCCCCGCCGTCGCCGCCGAAGCCCACGGCCAGCTGTGACGTACACGACCGAACTGATCACCGACGAGGCCGTCTTCGCCGGGCTCGGCCCGGACTGGGGGCGGCTGCACGGCCGGTGCGCCACCGCGACCCCGTTCCAGAGCCATGCCTGGCTGCACTCCTGGTGGCTGTCGTACGGCAGGCGCGGTCGTTTGCGCCTGCTGCTCGTGCGGGACGGCGATGAACTCGTCGCCGCCGCGCCCCTGATGCGGGTGCGCCGGCCCGTGCCCGCGCTGGTGCCGCTCGGCGGGGCCATCTCCGACTACGGCGACGTCCTGCTGGACGACCAGCGCGGCGAGGACGCCGTCGCCGCGCTCACCGAGGGCCTGTCCGTCTGCGCCCGCACCTCGCTGATCGACCTGCGCGAGGTACGGCCCGGCGGGGCGGCCGAGCGCGTGTACGACCGCTGGCAGGGCCCCCGGCGCCGGGTGGCCGACTCGCTGTGCCTGGAGCTGCCCGCCGTACCCATGGACGAGCTGGTGGCCCGGCTGCCGTCGTCGAAGGCCCAGCGCGTGCGCGCCAAGCTGCGCAAGCTGGACGCGCTCGGCGTCGAACGGCATGAGGTGGGGCCGGACGAGGTGGACAAGGCGCTGCGGCGGCTGCTGGAGCTGCACGAACTGCAGTGGCAGGGGCGGAAGGTGACGTCCGAGCATCTGCGGGAGCGGTTCCGTGAGCATCTGGTGCGGGCGGTCGGGCCGATGGTGCGCTCGGGGGACGCGGTCGTCACCGAGTTCCGGCTCGACGACGACGTGGTGGCCGTCGATCTGACCCTGCTGTCCCCGCTGCTGGCGGGCGGCTATCTGTACGGCGCCCATCCGTGTCTGCGGGAACGCAAGGCGGACGTGGCGGTGATGCTGCTCGACGCGTGCACCCGCCACGCCCGCGGCACGCTGAGCCTGCTGCGCGGAGATGAGCCGTACAAGCACCACTGGCGCCCCGAACCCGCGGTCAACCAGCGGCTGTTGCTGGCCCGGCGGCGCACCGCCCCGCTGCTGGCCGCGACCCTCTGCGACGTGGCCGCGCGGCAGCGGGGCAAGGAGGCCGTGCGGGCCGTGCGGAAGTGGAGGGAGCGCGGTGGCGGCGGGCCGTGAGACACCCGCCGCCTCCGGGTCACCGGCTGCGCGACCACCAGTCGAAGCGCAGGCACAGCTTCCCGCCGAGCCAGTACTCGACCCAGTCGCCGAGTTCGACGGGCGAGCAGTCGGCCGGGTGCGTCGGTGTCGGGACCGGCGTCGGCACCGGGGTCGGCTTGCTGGGCTGCGGGGTCGGGGTCGCCTCGTCGGTGCGGCCGAAGAGGACGGACCGGTAGACGGCGGACGACCGCGGGTTCTGCCCGCACTCGAAGACGCCGTGCGGGCAGTAGTCGGTGAGCGTGTTGTAGAGCGGCTTGTGCTCGTCCATCCAGGCGAGCATCCGCTTCATGTACTCCGCGTTGTCGCCGTTGCGGAAGAGTCCCCATTCCGGATAGGAAATGGGCTTTCCGTGGGATCTGGCGAAGTCCACGTGTGCCTGCAGACCGTAGGGCTCTTTCACCTGTTCGTCGAACGACAGTCCAGAAGGCTGGTCGTACGAGTCCATGCCGATGATGTCGACCGTGTCGTCCCCCGGATAGCACTGCGTCCAGGGAATGGCGTCCCGGCCGCGGGTCGGTGCGAAATCGAACCGGAATTTCTGGCCCGGCACCGAGCGCATGGTGGTGACGATCCTGTTCCAGTACGTCTTCCATGCCTCCGGGTCCGGCCCGCAGCGGGAGGTGTACGTGATGCCGTTCATCTCCCAGCCCAGCACGATCACCGTGTCGGGCACGTCCAGCTCCACCAGCCGCTCGGCCAGGGCCCTGAAGTGACGGTCGAACGTCCCGGCCGCGCCCAGCCGCAACAGCCGGCGCACCCGAGCGTCGGAGACGCCGTCCTCGTTGTGGTCGAGCATCGGCACGTTGAGGACGAGCATCCGGTCGTTCCGCTCGGTGCGCCAGTCCGCCCACACGTCCAGGAAACCGGGGGCGCCCTCGATGTCGCTCCAGTGGTTGCCGGGCAGATAGGTGTGGCCGACGCGCAGGTCGGCGCCGCCCAGCCAGGTGCTGAGCTCGGCCATACGGGCGATGCCACTGGCACCCGAGTCGAGGAAGGCGCCGAACGCGGGCGTCTCCGGGCGGGGTTGCACGTCCGGTGGGGTGACGAGGGCCGACGGGCCGGTGACGGCGGGCGGTGTGGTGACGACGGCCGGAGGCGTCGCCGTCGCCGTCGACAGCGGTGGCGGGGTCGCGGGGAGCGCCGGCGTGGGAGCGGGCGGGTCGCCGACCCGCACCACCCCCGCGGCGAATCCGGTGCCCGAGGCCAGCACGGCGGACGCGGCCACGGTCGCCGCTACGACGGCCAGCACCCGGGACCTGGGACGTCGCTTCTTTCGGTCCATGCCCGCTCCTTTCTGAAATCCGATTTCTGAAGTCCGGCTACTGACACTCAGTCATATGAACAGGATTTACGCCACCGCCGTTACGGCCGACGAGTGAGAAGACATTCATGACCGTGTCGCTGTTTGACATCCGCGTCCCCGCCGTTCTCCTGCGGATCGACCGGAATCCCTTTCATCACGGCACGCTCGGGGCCGTACGCTCGCTCGGCAGAGCGGGAGTCGAGGTGCATGTGGTCGCCGATTCGTCGGGAAGTCCCGTTTCCCGATCGCGTTTTGTACGGCAGTTGCATCCCCCGCCGCCGCCCGGTTCATCCCCGCGCGACATCGCCGCGTCGCTGGGCCGGGTGGCCGCCCGGGTCACCCGTCCGGCCGTGCTGATCCCGATGGACGACGCGAGCGCCGTCGCCGTGAACCGGATGCGCGACGACCTCACCCCCGCCTATCTGCTCCCGGCGATGCCGGACGCGCTGCCCGAACTCGTCGCCGACAAGGCCGAACTGGCCGATCTGTGCGCCGCCCTGCACGTCCCGCACCCCTCGACGCTGGTGCCCGACAGCCCCGCCCAGGCCGCCGGCGCCGCCTGGCGTCTGGGGCTGCCCGTGGTAGCGAAGTGGAGCCGCCCCTGGCTGGTGCCGACCGGAACCGGCCTGCGCAGCACGGTCCTGCTGCGCTCGGCGTCCCAGGCCCGTGAGCTGTACCTGCGTGCCGAGGAGGCGGGCAGCCGCCTGCTGTTGCAGGCCTTTCTGCCGCCGGGCCCCGAACGGGACTGGTTCTTCCACGGGTACGTCGACCGGACGGGCCGTTTCCGCGGTGGCGGGGCAGGCGTCAAGCTGCGGTCCTGGCCGCGTGACGCGGGCCTGACGGCGGTGGGCCGCTGGGCCCCCAACCCCACGGTGCGGGCGGTCGCCGAACGCCTCACCGCGGAGCTCGGCTACCGGGGCATCCTCGACCTCGACTTCCGCCGCTGCGGCAGCACGGGCCGCTACCACCTCCTGGACTTCAACCCCCGCCCGGGCGCCCAGTTCCGGCTCTTCGCCGACGCGGCCGGCCTGGACGTCGTACGCGCCCAGCACCTCGATCTGACCCACCGTCCGCTGCCGGACGCGGTGCCGCTGGCCGGACGGGAGTTCGTGGTGGAGCCCTACGCCCCGCTCGCCGCGCTGCGGCCCGCGTCCGCCGGCCGGGAACACGCCTGGCACGCCCCTGACGACCGCGGCCCCGGGCGTGCCCTGTGGCCCCTGTGGACCCGCCATGTCGCCCGCCGCCTCCGCGACCGCGTGAGCGGCCCCGTGCCGGCCGGACAGGCCGTACCGCCTCGCGCGCGCGTGGTGCACCAGGCGCCCTCCCCCTGTGACGTCCCCCCGACCGACCTGTCGGACGTGAGCGACCGGTCCGACGACGAGAAAGCGAGCAGTTGCTGATGTACGACCTGCTGGTGGTGGGCGCGGGCCCGTACGGCCTGTCCATCGCGTCCCACGCCGCGGCCGCCGGACTGAACCTGCGCGTCTTCGGCAGGCCGATGGCCTCCTGGCGCGACCACATGCCGCGCGGCATGTTCCTCAAGTCGGAGCCCTGGGCCTCCAACCTCTCGGATCCGCGCGGCCGTCGGCGCCTCGACGTCTACTGCGCCGCCCAGGGCGTCTCGGTCCGGCACGGGGAACCGGTCCCGGTGGAGATGTTCGCCGACTACGGCCTGTGGTTCGCCCGGCACGCGGTACCGGAGGTCGACGAGCGCACGGTGACCCGGTTGGCCCCCTGCCCCGGCGGTTTCGAGGCGGTCACGGACGACGGCCAGGTGCTGCACGCCCGCACGGTGGCGCTGGCGGTGGGCGTGATGCCGTTCGTGGAGATCCCGGCCGCCCTGCGGGGACTCGACGCGTCCCTGGTCTCGCACAGCAGCCACCACAGCGACCTGATCCGCTTCCACGGCAAGGACGTCACCGTGATCGGCGCCGGTCAGGCGGCCCTGGAGACGGCGGCACTGCTGGCCGAACAGGGCACCCGCGTACGGGTGTTGGCGCGCTCCGCGCGCTTGTGCTGGAACGACGTGCCGCCGCCGTGGGAGCGCCCCTGGTGGCAGTCGGCCCGCTCGCCGCACAGCGGCCTGGGTCCCGGCTGGCGCAACTGGTTCTACTCCGAACGCCCCGGCGTCTTCCGCCGTCTGCCGGAGCGGACGCGGACCCGGATCACGGCCTCGGTCCTGGGGCCGGCGGGCGCCTGGTGGCTACGGGACCGGGTCGAGCGGGCCGTCGAGGTCCTGCTCGCCCACGAGGTCACCTCGGCGCGGGCGGTGCCGGGCGGGGTGCGTCTGGAGGTCCTCAGCCGGGCGAACGGCTCGCATCCTCCGCTGCGTTCGGTCGAGACCGAGCACGTGATCGCCGCCACCGGGTTCACCGCCTCGCTCCACCGACTGACCCTGCTCTCCGTCGACCTGCGCGAAAGTCTGAGCACGATGATCGACGGCTCCCCGGAGGTCGGGCTGGACTTCGAGTCGTCGTACCCCGGCCTGTTCCTGGCGGGTCTGGTCACTGCCTCGGGGTTCGGGCCGGCGATGCGGTTCGTGCACGGGGCGACCTACACGGCCGGCGCGTTGGTGCGGGGGGTGCGGCGCCATCTGCGGGTCCGCCCGCTCAGCGGGGCGATCCCGGCGCCCGGACGGCCCTCCCCGAGCGAGACCCGGACGCGGGCGTACCGCTGATCGCCCTTCCACGCACGGGCGCGGGTGCCGGACGAGAACCCGTCCGGCACCCGGTGCGATCCCCTCGGCACTACCGCCGGGACGCGGCTCGGCCCCGTCGGTACAGCACGGCGCCGGCCACGATCATCGCGGCGCTCGCGCCGGAGGCGGCGAGCATGGCCTCGCTGTTGCTGCCGGTGTGGGGCAGCTGGGGCGGCGGGGTGTGATGGCCGCCGCCGTGCGGAGGCGGAGTGCTCTCATCGCCGCCGTAGGGGGGCGGCGTGTGGTCGCCACCGCCGTGGGTAGGCGGAGTGCTCTCATCGCCGCCGTAGGGAGGCGGGGTGTGGTGATCACCACCGTGCGGGGGCGGGGTGTGGTTCTCTCCGCCATGGTCGCAGGGCGGGGTGTGGTCCCCTCCACCATAGGGCGGGGGCGTGGTCTCGCCGTACGAAGGCGGCGTGTGGTCCCCTCCACCATAGGGCGGGGGCGTGGTCTCGCCGTACGAAGGCGGCGTGTGGTCTCCCCCGCCGTTGGGCGGCGGAGAGTGGTGCCCGCCATCGGGCGGTGGCGTGGGGTCGACGTGTGCGGGAGACGGCGTGTTGTCGACAGGCCCGGGCGGCTGGGTGTGGTCGTCGTGTCCGCCACCGTGGCCGCCGTAACCGGTCTCGCCGTACCCCGTGTCGCCGTAGCCGGAGTATTCGTCGCCGTACTCCGTGTCTTCGCCGTAGCCCTCGTGCGAACTCCGGTGTACGTGATGCTGGTGGGAACCCGAGTCGCTCGCACAGCGGTTGCCGAACGCCGGATCGAGTCCGGCGACCGCGTTGACGGAGTTACCGCAGGCGTTGACCGGCACCTCGACGGGGACCTCGACATTGTTGCCGGACAGAACGCCCGGCGAGCCCTTGGCGGCCCCACTCGCGTGCGAGTCGGCAAGGGCGGGACTGGCGTACAGGGACAGGATGCTCGTCGCGGCTGCGGCCGCGACCATTCCCTTGCTCAGGGTCTGTCGCACTCTCGTTGTCTTCCTGCTGGGAGAAGTGGGAAAAGCCGGCCCTGGCACGGAGAGAAGACGTCCAAGGCCAGCCACGACACAGCCGCAGTGGCTGGTGCCGTGAGCGTTACGTCGTCAGTCGTTGCTGCAACGGTTACCGATCACGGGGCTCAGCAGAGAGGTGACGTTGGTCGCGTTGCCACACTCGTTGAGCGGAGCGTCGATGGGGATCTGGAGCACGTTGCCCGAGAGGAACCCTGGGGAACCGATCGCGACACCCTCGGCCTCGGCGTCCGCGAAAGCCGGGGCGGCCGCACCGAGAGCCATGATCACACCCGCGACGACGGCAGCGGTCTTCTTCATGAGCTTTCCCTTCTCTGCGGTCATGTCCTGGTGACGGCCGAAACCGAGCGAGCACAGTTTGAACGGCTCGCACCATGACCTGCAGGCTGCACAACGAGGGATAGACAGCCGAAGAAACCACGGAACACACGCCGCGGGATAATTCACTCGAACGCCCCGTCATGAATCCGCGATTTGACCCGCGGGGAGTAAGAGACGCTTCCCACATGCGCTGCCGGAAATCTGAAAAGCGGCCCGGGGCAGCTCGCCTGGAAGGGGGCCGGCCGCCGACGGTGTTGCTGACGAAGCAGGTAATCCGCATGCCCTGGGCCAGCCCTCGCGCAGGCGCCAGTGAGCCGGCCTCACCCGATCAAGGTAGTGGTTCGGCACGGTTCTATGGCGATGCCTGGTCTGTCAAGTCGCTCAGGTCCACAGATAGGTGTTCAGCACTCTGCAGGCTTGGGAAACTCCATTTTCTGTCCTGAGTGCCCGGCCAAGCCTCGAGGCCGCATCGGCGTAAGCCGTACCAGTGAGAATGCGGAGACGTTGGGTGAGGTTGGAAGCCGTCAGACTGCGGGCCGGCAACGGCTTGGGCCCGGCGCCCAGTCCATGTACCCGATCTGCCCAGTAGAATTGATCGCCGAAGAATGGGCACACAAGCGACGGCTTTCCGGCACGCAGCGCTGCTGCTGTGGTTCCCGCCCCACCGTGGTGGATGATTGCGGCCATCCTCGGAAACAGCCAGTGGTGGGGTGTTTCCCGCACCGCGAGCATGTCGGGCTCACTCGTTCCGGGCACACCAGCAAGCACTCCGCGCAGTCCGGCCCGTCGCAGCGCCTCCCGTACGAGGTCGCTGGTGGCCGCGGGATCCTTGGGCGTCATGCTGCCGAACCCGAAATAAACGGGCGGTGGGCCATCGGCGAGGAAGTCCAGCAGCTGTCGGGATGGTTCCCAGGACGGCTCTTCGTGATGCCAGAATCCAGTCATATGGACATTCCTCCCCCAGTCAGGCGGTCTCGGCACAATCGAGGAGCTGAACGCACAGAGCACTGGCGCGCGACGGATACGACGCATTGAAGCGCGCAAAGACATGGCCGGCAGGCCGAGGCCCTGTCGGCGCCATTCGTCGATGAAGGGACGGAACATGAGCCAGGAACCGGCATCGACCGCGTCAAAACTCAAGCGGTTCCCCAAGGAGCCGAGTAGCTTGGCAGCCGGCATCAAGGGGTGCGGGAATTCTCTGGTGGGCTGGCTGGGCTGGAAGTGAATGATCGCGTGTGGAACTCGTAGGAACTGGCCTAGGTGAATGCCGAGGAAGCCAAAAGAAGGGGCCAGAACCAAGTCGGCTCCCTTCGCTCCCACCTGTGTCTCTTCGAGTAGATCGGTGATGTGAGGGCGCAATACTCTTCTCATGCCGAGGATGAAGGAAATCGGATTACTCCCCGTTTCCAGAAGTTCCCTTCCCTCTGCTGACTCGATGATCTCTGCGGGATCCGCAACGAGGGGGTGAAAATCAATCCCGGCCTCACTGACGAGAGGCGAGTAGCGCACGCTGGCGAGGATGCGGACCCGATTTCCCTGGCGAATCAGCTCTCTGCCCAACGCCAAACAGGGTTGAACGTCGCCGCGGGACCCCGCAGCGAAGATCATCACTGTTCGTCCCATGCCATCCCCTTCTCGGCCGGGTCCGCATTACACCATGACCGACAGGACCTCCGTGGAAAGCTGCACTACTTGAGTGATCTCATCACGGCAGGCCAGATGACATGCAATTCTCGCTGCCAATACGGCCAGGCATGCGTGCCCGGCTGATAGAAGTGAGTCGTGACCTCTACGCCCGCCAAGCGGAGCGAAGATGCGAACTTTTCCATGGACCTCGGAAGCATCGCTTCAGCCACTGCGCCTACCAGTACCTGATCGTAGCTGCGATGAAGGTCCAACGGGCCCGGCACGCCATTGCCCGACGAGAGATGCACGTGCGTGCCCCGAAAAGCATGCGGCATGGCGGAAGGGTTGTGCGCCTGCCAGACACCGGAATCCTTGACGGGGTCGCCCCAGACACGTCTGATGTCGATGCCGTCCCTCTGGGAGCCGAGCGCCAGGGAAATTCGAACAGCGGGATCGTTCAGATCGACGTAGGAACTCATTGCGCCTACGTACCGGTACATTCCTTGGTGATGTGCCGCATAGTTGAGAGCGCCGAATCCTCCCATGGACAGACCAATGATCGCCCTCGAGGAACTGGCTCGGTATGTCCTCTGCATAAGGCGCACCAGCTCACCCGTATGAAACGTCTCCCACTGTGGACCACCGGGGCGCCAGTCACTGTAATACCCGGCTTTCCCGGCGTCGGGCATCACAACGAGCACATCTGACGGCTGCGTCAATTCCTCGATATCGGTCTCACGAGTCCACGAAGTGTAGTCGTCATCACCGCCGTGCAGCATGTACAGGACTGGGAATTGCGCCTTCGGACTCTGTGCCCAATTCTTGGGCAGAATGACTCGAACTGGGATGACGCTCTTCATGGCCGGCGAGCTCACCATGAGGTCCTGTGTGCGAGAGTCGAGCCTTTTCACAGAAACAATGTGAGCCTCCGGGGCGACCGGCAGGCTGGCATTGCCTTCCGCCGCCGTCGACACTCCGGCGGTCATCATTAGAGTGAGGAGCGAGAGGTATGTCACGTGCCGGAGGCTGCGCAGCCGAAGGCGACCGGCAAAAAGTCTGGCAAAAAGAGTCACGCCGCGAAGTCTCCTCGAGATGACATGGAGGTACCGGGAATGAGGGATCCCAAACCAGACCATGCCTGAATTGCGCTACTAAGTCCCAGTGGACACACCGGAGGCGGAGCAAAAAGACCCACACTCTCGCACACTCCGAGCATATGAACAGCTTTACTGGTCCCCTTGCGCCCTTTCCGCAATGCACTCCCCGGCGCGCCCCGCCAAAAGGGTGACCATATGCCCCTGGCTCTTGCGGCATATGCCGAATGTTGAGTCACTGGAGATATCCAACCGGTGGGCAGCCCATACCTCTCGGGGGTGCAGCTTCGGTGGCCGTGGCAAAGCAGGAGGCTACGGCCGTGGCCAAGCTGCGATGGGCCCCCTGGGGGGTGTTGGATCGCCAGTCGGTGCCACACGTGTGGCACCGACTGGTCGGTTGAACTGCCTCAGACGGAATTCATCCGTGGTCAGCGGGTCGGTTGTCGACCGCCCTGAGGGACTGCGTCAGGTGGCGAGCGATCGTGGCAACGTGTGGCGGATCGATGAGGGAAAGGTGGTCACCCTCAACCGGGACGATCTCGAGGGCGGGGCACAGGGCTCCCCAGCCGAGATCCGCCTCCGGCCTGAGGTAGCGCGGGTCGAGGGCCGTGGTGAGCGGTTGAGCCTGCTGAGCACGGTAGAGGACTACGGGACCGTTGTACGGCCGCGGTGTGTAGCGTTCACCGACGCGCGCGTCGAGATACGAGGTCCGCTGGTGTTCCATGATCCCAGGGCTCATGTCGAGGCCCGACTCGGCCACCAGGCGCATGACCAGATCGATCTGCTGATCCTCGGGGGTTGCGGCCAGTTCGTCGTACGGCAGTTGAAGGTCATGCCCATAGGTCTTCCGTACGTACTCGGCGAAACGGCCGAATCGCTCCAGCAGGACGTCCTGCGAGTGCAGGCCGGGCAGAGCAGCGGGAAGGATCGTGTCCACGAGGCCGAGGAAGCTGATGTCCTCTCCTGCTGCCCGCAGTTGTTGCGCCACTTCGTAGGCGAGGCAGCCGCCGAAGGACCAGCCGAGAAGTCGAAACGGTCCGTGCGGCTGGATGTCTTTCACGAGGTCCAGATAGTGTGCCGCTTTCTCTTCCAACGTATCGAGCGTGCTGATCCGCTCCATCCCGTACACAGGCTGGTCGGGCGGCAGGAGTTCCGTCAGCGGCCGATAGACGGAAGTCGGTCCCCCGGCGGGATGGAATGTGAACAGCGGAGCCTTTGCCGTGCCTGGGCCAGGCTTTCGCAACGTGGTGACGACGGACTCGGCGGCCGGGTTGACTGCCGGCCGAATGAGGTCTGCCACCCCGGCCACTGTCCGCTGCGCCAGGATGTCCGCTGCGGTGATGTCCAGGCGGACATCGCCGACTCGGCGCTGGATTGCCTTCATGAGCTGCTCAGCGGTGCCCCGATCTCCGCCGGCCGTCACGAAGTCGGCTCTTACGTCGCTGGGCGGACTGTGCAGGACCTCCGTCCAGGTGCTGGCAACCAGGCGCTCGGCGGCATCCCGCGGTTGGATCGTCGACGGCAGGACGGGATGCGGCCGACAGGTGGGTCCGCTCTCGTGCGGGGACGGCGCCTGCTCATGGTCGGCGCCCAGTCCGAGGTCGCTCAGCAGGGCGTCGGCGACTTCCCGCAGCGTCGCGCCCCGCAGCATGAGGTCCGTGGGCAGGGTGACAGCGAAGTCCTGCTGGACGGCGTTACGGATGCGTACGGCCATCAGCGAGTCAAGGCCGAGCGCTGGAAGGGAGGCCGTCTGGTCGAGGTCAGCAACGCTGAAGCCCATGATGGCAGCTGTGCGTTTGACCAGCCGTTCGAGGACCTTGTCGGCCGCGTCGGCACCGAGTGCTGCGACACTGTCGGGGCCGGCCCAGTCGTCGTCGGCGGTGGTGTCGTCTGTGAGCGTTTCGCGGAAGAAGGGGATGTCGAGCATGCCGGGGAATGCCTCGAGCACTCGGCGCGTGTCGAGGTGCACGACACCTGTGTGCGTGCGGTTGCGGACGATGAGGGTGTGCAATGCGTCCAGGCCTTCGGACAAGCTCAGGCCCTCCGTCGCCATGTCGCGCTGGGCAGGGGCGGCGCCGGTGTCGCGCCAGGGACCCCAAGCGATCGAGAGGGCGCGCCTGCCTTGGGCCCGGTGCTGGTACGCCAACGCGTCCAGCCATGCGTTGGCGGCGGCATAGGCGGCCTGGCCCGGCGAACCGAGAAGTGCCGCTGCGGAACTGTAGGAGACCCACCAGTCCAGTTCGTGGCCGCCGAGTGCCTTCTCGAGTTGCAGTGCTCCCGTGACCTTGGGGCGCAGGACCGCGTCGACGTCGGTTGGGGCCAGGTCGGTGATCATCCGGTCATGGAGAACTCCGGCGCAGTGGGCGATCCCGCGCAGGGCGTGCCCTTCGCTGCATGCGCTGTCGACCAGTCGTGCCGCTACCTCAGGGGCTGCGATGTCTCCCTGCACCACCGTGATCGAGGTGGCGCCGCCCGACATCTCGGCGATGGTCTTCTGGGCTTCCGGCGAAGGGGGCCGCCTGCCGTTGAGGACCAGGCGGCCCGCGCCCTGGTCGGCGAGGCGGCGCGCCGTCGCCAGGCCCAGGCCCGTGAGACCGCCGGTGATGATGTAGGCACCGCTGCGCCGGACGAACGGCGCCTTGTGTTGCTGTTCCATCAGGTCGGCGCGGGTCAGACGGGCGACGAGACGGGTTCCCAGACGCCAGACGACTTCGTCTTCAGGGCTGTCGCCGAGCAGCTCCTGGACGAGGTCGTCGGCGGAGCCAGGGTGCATGTCGAGGTCCACCAGGCTCGCCCTCAGGCCGGGCTCCTCCAGGCGCAGGACGCGGACGAGTCCGCGAAGACAGGCCAGGCTCGGTACCCCGGCTTCAGCCTGTGACGTCGACACGGCCCGTTCAGTGACCAGCCACAGTCGTGGTGGTGTGGCAGGGGCATTGGACGCGAGGTGTCTGGCGACCTGTGTGGCTGTCTGCAGCGCTTCTGCATGGTTGGCCTGTGCTGGAGGGGGCAGCAGGAGGACTACGCCCCGGTTGGCATGGCGCTCGGTGCCGGCCAGCCAGTCGGCGAGTACCTGGTCTGTGTGCTCTTCGGAATACGTGCCGGCTGTGATCTGTACCCGTCGCTGCTTCAGGGCAGTGTGGACGGCAGTGGTCACAGTGGCGTTCGAACGCGCGGAGGCCTCGTCGCTGAGCACGAGCGCGCTGTCGAGTCGGCCGGGCAGCGGGGCGGGCGACTTTTGCCACTGGATCTCGTAGGTGAAGGCTTCCAGTGGCTCCGGTACCTCTGCGCGTTCAACGCAGTGCAGTTGGACACCCTGTGCCGTGATGCACGTTCCTGCCCCGTTCGCGACCACGTTCCAGGCCGGCAGGGAGTCGGCCGGGGGCGTCGGCGCGCCGGCGGACGGCGCAGACTTCGGTGCGGTGGGGTGTGCTTCGATGCTGAGGGGCCCGTCTGCCGTGAGGTTGTGAACGTGCAAACGGTGCACGGCGACAGGGACAGTCTGGGAAGGATCAATGCCGGGGACAGCGTCGCACGCATCAGCTGTGTTTGTTCCGGCCGGCGCGTAGAGCACTGCAGAGAGCGCTTCTTCGACGGCCCGGGAGGCCGGTTCCCCCTCTGTGGTGGGTGCCCAGTGGCTGGTGAGGGCTGGTTGCGTCCCGGCGGTGTCTTCGGGTGTGTTTTCGGGAGGTTCTGCCAGGACGCGGACCTGAGCTGATGCGTAGCGATGCCAGGTGCCGTCGGTGGCGCGGGCGTTGATCGTTGCGACGGCGTCTTCTTCGCCGGGTTCCCACATCACAGTGACGGGTGTGCTGCTGGCGATCGGCAGCCATCCGTGCAGGGCCAGGTCCTCGATCTGCACACAAGCGCTCGCGTCGCAGTCTTGGGCTTCCCGGGCTGCCGCGATCATGATGGCGGCGGCTGCGGGCAGGGTGAGGACCGGACAGCCGTGGAGGTGGCTTTCGGGAGCAGGGGCAGTGCCGACTCCCAGGTCCGTTTGCCACAGGATGGTGTCGTTGCGCGGATCGTCGGTACGCGCGCCCAGCAGACCGTGGCCGACGTCGGAGGCAGCGGTTGCCCGTCCTGGGCGGCCGAACCAGTAGCGTTTGTGCCGCCACGCCGGAGTGGGCAGGGCGACGCGCGTCCCGACAGGCCACAAGCGCTCTTCGTTCAGATGAACTCCGGCGAGGTGCAGTCGTGTGAGCGCCGTGCGCAGGTCGGCTGCCTCGTCTCCCTCCTTGCGCAGCAGGGGGATGACCGGTGCCCCGTGGGCGTGGAGCGTCTCGTTCAACGGAACGAGTGCGATGGGGTGGGGTGAGATTTCGAGGAAAAGGTCGTGCCCGTCTGCCGCGGCCGCCTCGACCGCCTGGTAGAGGTGAACGGGTCGGCGGAGATTGGCACACCAGTAGTCGGCATCGGCGTTGACGTCTGCGCGGGGGTCTTCGTGCACCGTGGTGTACCAGGGGAGGTCCGCCCGTCGGGGACGCAGCGCTGCCAGCGCGTGGTGGACCCTCGGCAGCACGGGATCGACTGCCGCGGAGTGACCTGCTCCCGCTACCTCAAGGAGCCGGGCGAACACTCCCTGGGCCACCAGTTCTTCCACCAGTGCCTGCACAGGCTGCGCGGGTCCAGCCACGGTGCACCTGAGGGGAGAGGAGTGCACGGCGATGCTGACGCCGGGGTGACGCGACAGGACCGCTGCGCGGGTCTCGAGCGGAAGCTCGACGGCGGCCATCGCCCCGAGGCCCTGTGCGTCGATGGCGGCCAGTTCCTCGGACCGGCGCAGAATCACGCGCAGAGCGTCAGCCACGTCGAGTGCTCCTGCGATGACCGCAGCACTGACCTCTCCCATCGAGTGACCGATGACGGCCGCTGGGCGCACACCGTAGGCTTCCAGGGTTCGCGCCAGCGCGATCTGCATGCCGAACAGCAGAGGCTGGACCTGGTCGACGTGGGTGGGCGACGGCGACGGGGTCAGCATGCTGCTGAAGGGGAGCCCCGTTTCGGCCAGGTAGACCGGGTCGAGGTCGCGCACGGCTGCAGCGAAGAACATGTCCTCTTGGAGGAGTCGCCTGCCCATGCCCTGCCACTGGGATCCGTAGCCGGAGAACACAAAGACCGGCCGGCGGGTAGCGGCCGGTCGTCCTGCCGGGTCGTCAGGTGGCGGGGAGACGATGCCCGGCAGCTCCTCGCCGCGCGCCAGAGCGGCCAGTAGTGCTGCAGCGTCCTGACCTGTGCGCGCGGTAATGGCCGCGCACTTGGGGCCTCGCCGGTGGCGGGCAAGCGTGTGCGCGATGTCCACCAGGGCGGGTGCGTCCTCGGCCGCGGTCAATTGGGCAAGGCCGGCTGCCGCGTCAGCGATGCGATCCGTTGACCGAGCCGAGACGATCAGTACGTGTGGGCCGTCGTGGCAACCGTCTTCCGTCTGCGCTCCGGGAAGGGGCAGGACACGCTTGGTGACGGGAGCCTGTTCAAGAACGACGTGCGCGTTCGTGCCGCCGAAACCGAACGCGGAGACACCGGCCCGCGCAGGCCGGGAAGGCCGCTCCGGCCAGGGGGTGACGGCGGTGACGACCCGCAGCCGCAGGGCCGGGAAGTCGATGTGCGGGTTGGGGGTGTGGAAGTGCAGGCTCTGCGGGATGCGCTGATGGTGCAATGCCAGGACCGTCTTGATGAGACCGACGATGCCCGCGGCTCCCTCGAGATGACCGAGGTTGCTTTTCACCGACCCGATCAGCAGCGGCTGGTCGACCGGCCGACCGCAGCCCAGCACAGCACCCAGCGCACTGGCTTCCATGGGGTCGCCCAGGAGGGTGCCGGTACCGTGTGTCTCGACGTAGTCGATGCTGTCGGCCTCGACCTGTGCGTGGTCGAGCGCTGCCCGCAGAAGGCTCTCCTGAGCTGCGGGGTTGGGGGCCATGAGGCCCGCAGAGCGTCCGTCGCTGTTGACGGCGGTGCCCTTGATGACGGCCAGGATCCTGTCGCCGTCGCGCTGGGCATCGGCGAGCCGTTTGAGCACGACAACCCCGCAGCCTTCTCCTCGGGTGATGCCGTCAGCGCAGCCGTCGAAGGGCTTGCAGCGTCCATCGGCGGCCAGTGCTCCAGCCTGCTCGAAGGAGGCCGTGACCAGAGGAGACAGCAGGACGTTCACACCCGCCGCCAGGGCGGTGTCGCACTCACCGCTCCCCAGACTCCGGCAGGCATTGTGCACGGCGACCAGGGACGATGAGCAGGCCGTGTCGATCGTGAGGCTGGGTCCGTGCAGATCGAAGACGTACGACAGTCGATTGGCGGCGATGCTCCCGGCCGCCCCGGTACTGGTCCAGGGAGTGAGTCGCGAGGGATCAGACGTGGTCAGATGACCGTATTCGAGGGCGCTCAGTCCGACGAACACACCGGTGTTGGTGCCTTCGATCCCGTGCGCCGGCACTCCCGCGTGGTCCAGAGCTTCGCAGCACACCTCCAACAGCAGTCGTTGCTGAGGGTCCATGACCTCGGCTTCGCGCGGGGTGATGCCGAAGTAGTCGGCGTCGAAGGCCTCGATGTCGTGGAGGAAGGCACCGTAAGGGCTGGTGTCCTCGACCAGTTTCGCGGCGCCGGGGCCGGTGGCGAAATCTCGCCACCGTCTGCTCGGCACCTGCCCAGTAAGGTCGCTCCCCGTCAGAAGGTGTCTCCAGAAGGTGTCCGCCCCGCTGATACCACCGGGCAGGCGGCAGCCAATGCCGACCACCGCGACAGAGCATGGTGCCGAAGGGGCCACGCGAACGGGGTCGCTGTCCGGGCTCAGCCCCTCAGCGAGGGGCCGCTCAGGACATGCCCGTGGCTCCCCGCTTTCGACAGCATCTTGTGGGACGGGACACAGGTGCTGCACGAGACGTTCGATGGTCGGGTGTTCCCACACCAGGGTGGCGGGCAGCGGGCGTTTCAGCAGCCGCTCCAGACGTCCGGCCAAGTCGACTGCGGAACGGGAGGTCAGGCCGTAGGTCGCCAGCGGAGCGGCGGGGTCGATTTCTTCCTCTGGCACCTTGCAGAGGTCACCGACGAGTTGGCGCAGGGCTGCCCGCAGCCCCGATGCGGAGATCGGGTCGTCCTCGGATTCCGTGGCCGCTTCGGTGTTGGGTTGCATGGTCTCTCCCCGGGTGCTCCGTCGTGTAGGGCCCGCCCGCGCGCCTAGTCGCCGGTGGGTGCCGCCCAGGTACCGGCCAGGTACAGGTCACGGCATGCGCTGCGGGCGACCTTGCCGCTGGTGGTGTGGGGAACTGCCCCGGGTTGCACGAGAAGGAAGTCGTGGACGGCAAGTCCATGCTCGGAGGCGACTGCCGCCCGGACGGTGCGCGTGACCTCCTCGAGAACGGAGTTGGCATCCGTAAGATCCCGGCCATGCTCAGCGACGACGACCAGGCGTTCTCCACCGGCAGTGGTCACCGCGAACGCGGCGATGTGGTGAGGCCGGATCACCGGGTGTGCCTTTTGTACCGTGTCTTCGATGTCGTGCGGATAGTGGTTGGTGCCGTCGACAATCACCAGATCCTTGAGGCGACCAGTCACGTAGAGTTGCTTGTCGTGCCACACTCCGAGGTCTCCGGTACGAAGCCAGGGCTCACTTCCCTCTAGAACTGCGCGGAAGGCGGCCTCACTGCTTTCGGCGCAGCCCCAGTAACCGCGTCCGATGTTCGGTCCACGAAGCCAGATCTCCCCGACCTGCCCGTCTTCTCGCCGCTTGTGCGTCGAGGGGTCCACGATGGCGATCTCCTGGCCGGTCGGCCGGCCGCATGCGACGAGTTCGACGACCGCCTCCTCGTCGCTGTCCTCGACGACGCGGGCAACCCCCTCCCGCAGGGACTGCCTGTCGAAGGCGGTGACCGTCGGCTCTTCGCCAACGGGAGAAGCAGAAACGAAGACCGTGGCTTCGGCAAGCCCGTAGGAGGGGCGCATGGTCGTGCGCTTCATGCCGACCGCCGAGAAGGCCGCCTGGAAGCGATCCAGGGTTCGCGGCGCGATGGGCTCGCTTCCGTTGACCATGGCTGCAACGGAGCCGAGCGTCAGATCGGCCCGTTCCTCGGCAGTCACCCGTTCGACACAATAGTCATAGGCGAAGTTGGGTGCCGCGGTGATGGCCCCTTTGTGCTGAGAGAGCAGACTCAACCAACGGCCGGGCTGTTGGATGAACGCCAAGGGATCCATGAGAACCGAAGGGATATGCCCCATGATGGGCAAGGCGACCGCAAGCACGAGACCCATGTCATGGTAAAGCGGCAGCCATCCCACAGTACAGTTGCGCCCTCGGCGGATGTCGTAAGCATCGAGCGCCTGCCGAGCGTTGATGCACACGTTGGAATGTGTGATCTCCACTCCCGATGGAATCCGGGTGGAGCCGGAGGTGTACTGCAGGTAGGCCACATCACCGGGTTGGGGGTCTCGATCCTCGACAGGAGGCTGCTTCGCGACCTCCTGCACGTCCGCTTCGGTGACGACGCCGCAGCGGGACACCATGCCTTGGGCGGCGCAGAAATCCATGAGGGGCTGACGGTGGTCCTCCACGGTCAACATCAGGACGGGGGCCGCGTCCTGAAGGACGGCCGCAAGTTTGTCCTTGTGGCCCGGAAGGAACGGAGTGAACAACGGGACGGCGATCGCTCCCGCGCAGATGGCACCCAGAAAGCCGACGATGTATTCGAGGGACTGCGGCGCGACGATCGCGACTCTCTCACCGGCGGCACCCATGTGTCGCAGGCCTGAGGCTGTGACGCGTACCCGGGTATCCAGTTGCTTCCACGTCAGCGATGTGACGGTTCCCCGACTATCAGTGCTGTGGTCGACGAACGTGAAAGCCGTTTCCTCCGGGGTGCACGCGGCCGTGTGGGCGAGCTGATGGCTGAGTGTCTCTGTCACCGACGATGGCACTGACTCACCGACCTTCGTTTCAGCATGGCAAAGAGCTTCGGGATCAGTCGGGCACAGCCGAACGGGATATCACACGCTACGGTTGCCTTATTATGAGTGCAAAGCAGCACAAAGAGTGAAACACGATACCGACCCCTTCTCCACATGACACGCCGCCACCTGGACGGCGGACGGCCCGTACATCGGCCAGCGGGTTTTGAGAGCGCGCCTTTGCCAACGCCCCCAGGTGCCGGGTCTGTTGTTCCGAATTGCTGGCCTCGGCGGGCGTGAAGGCTCGGGGCCCGCAACACTGAGGTCGTGCCGGTAGGCCAGTCGGATGAACTAGCGCGGTGGCGCTCCGGAGGGCTGCGCTTCGAAGACGACGGCGGTTTCTCCCGGCCCCATGACCACGACCTGCTGAGAGCAGCTCGCCGCGCCGATCGTGCCCCTGTGGGACAACCTGAACGTGGCGCAAAGACGCCCGGATGCAAAAGCGCCTCGACACCCTCCGACCGCCCGATGCGCCCATCGGCCGGGGCCTGCGCAATATCCAGTACCGGGGCAATCTCGTTGATGGATGTCTCAGCTAAACCGGCCTCACCGCAACGAGGCACACCAGAAAGGCCAGTAGTTGACTGTGACGACGGATGGTTGCCGAAACAAATGTCAGGAGCATCATGACAGATAGGGAATCATGGGTCGACTACGTGTACTAAGCATCGTCACAGCTGTCGTTCTCTCGACCTTCTTGACGGCCCTGGACAACACCGTAGTGAATCTCGCCATCCCACAGATGCGCACTGAACTCGGCCTGACAGACACTGATGTGAAGTGGGTGGCGACCGCATACCCTCTCGCCCTTGCCAGCTTCTTGCTGTTTGCCGGGCGCCTGACGGACGGAAAGGGTCGACGATGGTCCCTGCTGACAGGTGTCGCCGTATTCACTGTGTCGTCGGCCTGCTGCGCTTTGTCGACCACGGGAGTGGTGCTGGCCTGCCTCCGCGGTGTCCAGGGCGGCGGTGCCGCCTTCATCTTGCCTGCGTCGCTTGCCATGATGTCGCACGATCTCCCGAGCCGGGTACGGACTGCGGGCTTTGGCGCAACGACTGCCGCGATGGCCTCTGCTTTGGCCTTCGGGCCTGTGATCTCCGGCGTCGTCACGCAGCACCTTGGATGGGAGTGGCTGTTCGTCATGAACGTCCCGCTTGGCGTAGCCAGCTTCGTTGTCGGTGCCCTCGCCCTGCCCAGCGGCCCTTCTCGTCCACAGCAGGGCACACATGGTGTAGCCGAAGGGTTGCATCGTCATATCGCGCTGGCGTGCCTGTCCATCGCCTCCTTCGTCTACTGCCTGATCCAGGCGCCTTCCACGGGGCTCGGTGAGCCGTCCGTGATCGTCTCTGGGATCGCCGCCGTCAGCGGTGCGATCGTGCTGGTGTGCAAGAAGCGCAGCAGGCGCAGCAGTAGCCCCGCGGTGGGGCAACTTCTTCGAGCCCGACCCTTTGCGGGCGGCCTCATCACCCAACTCCTGTGGGGCCTGGGAGTGACCGGTGTGTACTTTTATACGTCCCAGTTCCTGCAGAGTGCCCTACACCTCAGCCCGACAGAAGCTGGGCTCACATTCACTCCGGTGGTTTCGGCTCTCTTCCTCACGGCACCATTCGTTTCCGTCATGGCCAAGCGGTGGGGAGATGGTCATGTCGCCGCTACAGGTCTGATGTCAGTTGCCGCGGGACTGCTGCTGATCGCCCTCGGCAGTCTTCAGGGCAAGCTCCTCGGCCTCATGCCCGGCCTGGCGGCGGTAGGAGCGGGCTCGGCCTTGGCTCTTCCTCTGACAACGCGCGCCCTGGAATCTTCACCCGTCCACCTATCCGGGTTCGCCGCCGGCCTGTTCAGCGCTACCCGCGAACTGTCTGGGGTGCTCGGTATCGTCTTGGTAGGTGCAGTAGTGACCGTTGGAGATTATGCGTCCGTGGCTCAGGGAGCCACACAAGGGCAGGCATTCCTGACGGGCTACCAGCTCGGTCTCTGTGTGGCAGCAGCACTCGTGGCAACCGGAGCACCCGTGGCCGTGTGGGCCCTTCGCCCCATCAAGTGCACGCCCTAGCCAGCGCGTTGGGCGGGACGCCGGACGTCTTCCCATGCGCTGGCTCTGCGGTGCCGGATCGTGCTGGAAAGGCGCACTGGGTGCACCGAACAAAGACGTTGCAGCCCGGCTGGGCATTGAGGCGCACGCGGTGAGTCGGCGGCGGGCCTGGTTCGTCCGGGACTGAGTGGAGGACCAAGCGCTGGTCGACGCGGTCCATGTCCAAGGACGTCGGGCTGTCCCCGTCGGCCATCATTCGATTCCGGCGGACCTACAGCCTCAAGCCGCCTGGTGGACACCTTCAAGCTGTTCAAGGCTCCGCAGTTCATCGAGAGCACCTGTGACGTGGTCGGCCTGTATCTCATCTCGCCGGAGCACGCACTGATGCTGTGCGTGGACAAGAGGACGCGATGATTTGCAAGAGTTGTCGCCGACGGCGATCAGCACGGCGTGGCACGGCCCGGGCCATCCGGGACAACCCCCCGTGCGCTGGGCGCGCTGACGCGCACACCGCGGCAACTGGCCTTGGGAGTTCGGTGACCTCCTGCCGAAGCCCCAGACGCGATGCGATGCGCGAGCAGCCGAAGCGTGCAGACCGTCGTCTCGGCTGCCGCCCTGCCTTCACTGGGGGGCCAGCTCCGCCGGACTGGTCAACGCACCGTCCACCCTGCCCGAGACGCTGGAACCACCGTGACCGCGGGCATCCGGCGAGCGGTGACAGTCGTGGGCACTACCCGAACCAGCAGGATGCCCAGAGGCGCGTCGACATGGCTCTGCCCGGTGTCACCGGCGGTGAGCCAGGGCCGCTGATTTGACGGACCCGGACGGAGCCGAGGACCGTGCAGATCTCTGCTTTGTGATCGTGGACTTGTCGATGCCCACGGTGTTGTTGGAGTTGCTCACGGAGAAGTTGATCAGTCCGTTGCACAGGAGGAAACACCCGCCGGGAGTGGGGCCTGGTGCCAGCGGCGTGACCTGGACGGTCGTGGTGCTGCTGGAGGCGTCACACTCCGCGTTGCCGTTGTAGGCGGCGGTGATGTCGTGCGAGCCAGTGGTGGTGAACGTGGTGGTATAGCTGGCCTGGCCGTCCACACTGACGGGCACGGTGTCGAGCAGGGTGGGGCCGTCGAAGAACGTCACGCCGAGCCCGCCGCTGGGGTCGGCGGTACAGTCGACCGTGGCCGTCAGCAGCACTGGAGAACCCACCACGGCGGATGCCGGAATGGCCGTCACCGTGGTGCTCGAGGCCACGGCCCAGGCAGGCGATGCCAGGCCAAGCACGGCGGCCAGAGCTGTGGCGACGACCAGTCGCCCTCTACGTGGGGTGATCCTCACTGGTTCGGCTCCTTGTACTCGCCGGATCCGCGGACTGCGGATGCCGTGCAAGCCTGACGCTAGGAGGATCTCTGTTGCCGTCCGGGAAGGAGCGCCCGCAAGTAACCTGATTGGATCATCCGTATGAACCGGTCGTCGTACAGGCCATGGGAGCGGTCATGGTGCCGTACGTACGAGGTGCGGGCGACGGCTCCTGCGCGGGGTCTATGGATGTCAGATGCCAGGCGGGGCGTTGCGGGTGTAGGTCAGCCCGGGGGCGGTACCGCCCGCTGTGGTGACGGTCACGGTGACTGGACCTGCCGGTCCTGCGGGTGCGATCGCCGTGACCTGCGTGTTCGACACGACGGTGAACGGGACGGTCACAGCCCCGAAGACGACGGCTGAGGTGGTGGCCAGGTTCGTCCCGGTGAGGGTGACTACGGTGCCCGCGGACGTCGGACCGCTATAGGGCACCAGAGCTGTCAGGGCGGGGCTGGGGATGTAGGAGAAGGCGACCGGGTTGCTTGCGCCCCCCGGGGTGATCACCGTGATCGGTGAACTGCCCGTGCCCGGCGGGGCGATGGCCGTGATCTGCGTCGCCGACACCACGGTGAAGGAGGCGGCGTTGGTGTTGTCGAACCGCACGGTGCCGGCGTTGAGCAGATTGCTCCCGGTCAATGTGACGGTCACTCCTCCGGCCGTCGGGCCCCGGGCGGGTTCGGCACTGCTCAGGACGGGAGGCGCCGCGTAGAAGAAGAAGGCATCCGGGGCGCTGGTGCCCCCCGGTGTCGTGACGGTAACGACGGCGGCCCCGGCGCTTCCGGCAGGCGTCACGGCAGTGATCTGGCTGGCCGAGTTCACGGTGAACGATGTCGCCGGGACCCCAGCGAAAGTGACCGTGGTGGCCCCGGTGAACCCGGTTCCTGCGAGGGTGACACTGGTGCCACCCGACGTCGGGCCGTTGCTCGGGGTCAAGCCCGTGACCACCGGTGTCGCCGCCGCCACGTAGGTGAACGTCACGGAGTTGCTGGTGCCGGTTGGATTCACGACGGTCACCGCCGTCGCTCCCGCGGCGTGGGGAGGGCTCACGGCGGTGATCTGGGTGGCCGAGTTGACGGTGAAGGAGGTGGCATTAGTGCTGCCGAACCGTACGGCGGTGGACCCCGTCATCCCAGTGCCGGTGAGGGTGACCGTGGTGCTCCCGGTGGTTGGCCCCTGCGAGGGACTGATGGCGCTGATCGTGGGTGGCATGACGATGCCCTGCCTTTCTGCAGGCCTCGAGGTGATCATTCGTGAGTTCAGCGGATCCCTGTGCAAGGCCAGACGCATCGCATCCCCAGGGACCACGGAGGTCCTGCGTGGAAGACCCACGGAGGGGGTCGGCATCCGAACTGTGCAGCCGGGGTGGCGGAGTTCAGCCGTCGGTGCACAGAAAAGAACCGGCACATGCCGCCCTTGACGTGATCTCCGGTCAGGGGATGGGCGGCCCGCCGGTTCGCTGTTTCAAGTACCCCACAGGGAACCGCCTCTCGCAAGGGGGCGACACAACACAAAGGATGCTTGAGCATGTTCATTGCGGGCGCCTGTGTACCACCGGCTTGCGCGCCTGCCCTGCGACCGGCCTCACCCCAGTCGGCCAAACGCAGCGGGGATTATGCCCTGGATCCGCGGATTCGGGGTACTGGCCAATTGACCGCTCATCAGCCTTCGCAAGCCGTGAAGCCCCGCAGCTGTCCGCCCTGGTTCCGCCGCGAGGTCTGCGGCCACCCGCATCCAGAAGGAAGGCCGCCGAGTCGCCCACCTGCCAACTGTCCAACGTCAGCGACCAAACGAACTCGTTCCTGTGGTGCCAACCCCTCATCGGGGCAGGGCAGTTGGCCAGCCCAAACAGAACCGATCAGTCCGGACTCGCTGCGGCCGGCAAACGCATGAGATGTACTCCATTCGGGTGATGTGTGGTGTGACCCCTTGTCACCCATTTGGGGCTGTGGGTCACTGAGAGTGTGAACCGGCGGGCTGCCCATCCCGTGCCGGGGTGAACGTTGAGACAGGCAGCCCTTGCCGGTCTTCTCCTTGCCCAGGGAGATGACGCAAGCTGCTGTGCTTACCGCCATGCCGCGGCGGCGGCTCTTCCTTCACTCTGGGCCCGGCACTGACGGCGCCTGAAGGCGTCGGAAGAGAGCAGGTGCCTGTCGCCTGCGGCTCGGCTCCGCGATGCTGCGCCCCGGTGGTCCGGTCCCCATGCCGGTTCCTCGCATGTCCCCATCGATCAGCGAGGAGTGTCCTCATGCCCATTTCTCCGAATCAGGGTTCCACCGGTGGCGGAACCCTGGTGACCATCACCGGCACAAACCTGTCCAACACCAGCGCGGTGACCTTCGGCAGCAAGCGGGCCACAAGCGTCACCAACGTCTCGCCGACCCAGGTCACCGCTGTTGCCCCCTCGGGGACCGGCACGGTCGGGGTGACCGTGACCACCCCGGGCGGGACCAGCAACCCGGTGTCGTTCTTCTATGTGGGCGCCCCGTTCAAGTCCTCCCTCGGTACAACCTCCGGGGCGCTGGCCGGAGGCAACAGCATCACCATCAATGGCACCGGCCTGTCCACGGCCACGAGCGTGTCCTTCGGCGGCGTGACCGCCACGCCCACGGTGAACTCCGACAGCTCGCTCAGCGTCACGGTGCCGGCAGGGGCGGCGGCCGGGCCGGTCGCGGTCAGTGTGACCACCGCCGGGGGCACCAACAACGGCCTGACCTACACATACATCGACGACCCCACGATCGGCACGCTCAGCCCGACTTCGGGTCCCACGTCGGGTGGTACGGCGGTGACCATCACCGGCACCAACCTCGACAGCACCGACTCGGTCACCTTCGGCGGCACCCCGGCGCCGTTCTCGATGATCAACACGACCACGCTGTCCGCGGTCACCCCGCCCGGCGCCGCTGGGGCGGTCGACGTGGTCGTCACCAACCCCGCAGGGTCCGCCACCGCGGCCGACGCGTTCACCTACGTCGCCGGCCCCGGCATCTGACCCTCTCCGGCCTTCGCACAGCGAAGGCAATGACCCGTCCGGGCGGCAGCCCCCCTGTGCCCGGACGGGTCTCATCCTTCTCCGGACGTAGTGCGTGGCACGTCATCCCCCGCCACGGAACGGATCACGCCGCTGGTCGCCCAGCCCGCACGCCGGCCCTGACATTTCGGGCGACGAAGCCGACACAGCACCGTGTCGAAACGAGCCACACCCTTCGCCGTTTCGGGCGGGGTTACCGTAAAAAGCACAATAGGCCGAGATGCTCATAAAGCAGTAAGTAGGTGTTGTGGTTGATCAACATTCCCCGCCTCATACGATGGCGTGTAGGTCTGCCCGATACCTGCACAACATGTTTGTCTGGCTAATCATTCACCCGTTCGCGGCGCATCCGCCAACGAGGGAGGCCGTTAGTCGCTACATGACGAAGGCAATCGAGAACCAGACCATCGGCCCTCTCCCGAAGCGGACTCGCCCGAAAGATGTCCGTGTCACACGGCTGGGCTCCTTCACTTACATTCCGAAACCCACCAGCGACGAAAAGGCGAACGGGGTTCTCGCAAAGGGGGGACTGTCCATCAGGCTTGATGTGACCGATGAGGACCTGCATGATTTCGTGCATGCTTTGAGTGTTCTGGAAGAAGGTCTTTCAAGACGCTGGATGGAGTTGGAAGCCTGAGTGTCTACACGAAAAGACGGGCAACCACGCCATGCACGAAGAAGGACCAACCCCCTATTCCGATTTCTCCGCCGAATTTTTGTACGGCTATAAGGACGCCAACGAATATCAGAATCCAGTTGGAATTCTCTACCCTCCTTTGACGCCACCGGAGTCAGGCTGGGATCCTGCAGAAGAGCTGGCATTTATACTGCGTGATGCTGTCGAGGCGGAGCAGACCAGAATTCCGGCCGCACACGGCGGGGAACCTGCGGATGCGAGGTCCCATCGGGAAAACCTGGTGCAACTCACCGCAGAGTTGCCACCTGTCAAGGCCGCACCCCCGGGCCATCGCAAGACGCGGGCACGACACAAAGACAGGCTCCTCACCCTCAGTTACTGCATTGGCGCACTGGTGGCCGTCATCGCGGCGGCGGTCAGCGTGTTCGGTGGGGTGATTGCTTACGACCCGCTACTGTTCATCGCCGCAGGCCCCACCGCAAGCAGCGTCGTGTCCTGGTGGCCTCTCCTGATCTTCGGCCCCTGGCTGGTGGCGTCGCTGTCCATCCTGCGCCACGCTCTGCACCGGAGCCGGTCCTTGCACTCCTGGTGCGTGGTCTTGGTG
The DNA here is from genome assembly GCF_053593695.1 of Streptomyces sp. NPDC002144. Lineage (NCBI taxonomy): Bacteria > Bacillati > Actinomycetota > Actinomycetes > Kitasatosporales > Streptomycetaceae > Streptomyces > Streptomyces sp. NPDC002144. The sequence continues at coordinate 406,298 of NZ_JBSFDB010000001.1, read as the reverse complement.
TTCTCCTCCATCGCCATGGCCTTGTGTATCGCCCAGGCCCCAAACGACCTCATGGGCAGAGCGACGGCAGCGATGCCGACCTTCGCGTCCTTGACCTGTTTCCAGCAGTTGGTACGCCAGATCACCCTGACCAGGCCACCCCGGCGTCCATTGCGCCGACACCGACTGCAGCCGACGGAGGCACCCGTTGGTGGAGTGCCGTCGAACAGCGGGCCTCAGGCCTCCGTCAGGTGACACTGCCGCGAAAGGGCTCACGCGAGCGGACAGCTGTCCACCACCCCCCCCATGCGACCTGCCCCAGGCGCGCGTCGAGTGGGTCCCCATCCTCATCGCACGCGTGAGGGTGGCCGCCGCCAGCGCTGGCTGCCTGACGTGGTCACCCAGACAGGACCCAAACGGTGCCGCCGCCGCTTCGCCGACAACGGCGGCACCGAGGAGGGAGCCTCCGGCCCAGGCGGCGACGGGGCAAGGACCGGATGAGCCCACACCACAACCCTGCAAGCGGCGCAGCCCCGGCGCCAGCGGCGCGCCGCCGAACGGAGGAGCACATACTCCGAACACAACATCAACAGACGCCGGGGGGGCCGACCTTATCTGTGTCGGCATGCACCTCAACGACCCGTACGCCGAGCGGCGTACGACATTTTCGAACGCCGAGCCGAGACCGGCGTCTTCAAACCCGCGTTGACCGACTGATCCCGAATCCAGCCGATGACCGGCCACGCCGGAGATCGGTAGCGCCGAGCTCACCGGCCACGCATGGCCGCGCCTGGTGGTCGGCATCGACGGTTCCCCTGGTTGGCTGCCCACTTCAGGGCGAGTTGTCTGCCGTAGGTTGGTCGAGGAACGACGCGCACCGCCCGAGCATGTGGTCACATCCCCGCGCCTCGCCCCGGGTCCGCCGCCGCCCAACCGGTCACCCCCGGCCGCCCCCGCTGGCTCCGCCGGCTGGCTCGCAGGTTGCCGAGGTCCAGCTGACCAGCCGCACCGGGCAACGCCGACTACCTGGTCGTGGATGGCGACCAGGCAAGCGTCGCAGCCTGCAGGGCTCTTTCCAGCAGGTCCGGGGAGTGCAAAGTGCCAGTTCCATTCGGTGGAATGACCCACTCCAGATGTCCGGTGTCACGGTAAGGGGGCGGGACCGCAACCCAGCATCCCTTGCCGACGTGGCGCACTCCGACGCCGATCCACTGGCCGGCCCGGCCGGGAGGCAGGAAGAAGCCCACCCTTCGAGCTCTTCTGTGCCTGAGGACGGGGCCGGGAGTGTGCAGCGGGTCCTCCCACAGGACGTTGAGAGCGAGCAGCCCGAGGCTTTCGGGGACACTGAGAACGGTCCAGTAGCGCCCGGCTTCCAGCAGGGTGATGCCCATTCCGGAGTCCCACTGCCGTTTGCACGCTCGGGGGTCGGAGGAGGCCGCGGCAAGCCACTCCACACTGCGCATCCATGCTGAGTTCCACATGTGATCTCCTGAAAGGCCTCGTCGGGGACGCGCCATACCCATGGCTGTGCACTGAGTACGTATCTGCAGGTCAAACGGTGATCATGCTGATGGTTGCCGGAAGGCCGGGGGAAGGGTGGCGAACCCTGGCGCTTCGGGGATCACCGTTGTGGGTGACAGCAGGCAGCCCGGGCATCGGCAACGTCGCGTGATGCCCGGGTTTATGCTCGCGAGGTTCCAGGCGGTGAGGGCCGTTGAGCGCAGCAGGTCCCACGAACTCGCGTGAGCGCCGGTTTGCGTGACCTATCACGATGCGAATCCCCGCACCGCGAAACGCACATGGTGTTCGGTGCGTAGCGTGTTCAACGGTTCAGGATTTGCGGGTACACTTGCAGCGTTACACGCGGGTATATGGCGGACGCAGCGGGCTCCCTGAAGAGATATGTAGCTTACCGGTTAATCGTGCTAATCAATGTCTGACTCCATGCAAATGGACCGGTCCGGCCGGAGTTTCATTAGACCGGCTCCTCGTGTGGAGTTGCAGAGCGGGCCCGACTGTCTCCCTTTCCGGTCGGGCCCGCTCAAAGTCGATTCGGACTTACCTACGGAACATCCTGAGACGGTGCTCGCCGATCTTCTCACGGGCGTTTGGATCGGTAACACCCAAGCCGGGGTGAGGGGCGAGACACAACACGCCTACCTTGCCGATGTGCTGATTGGTTTGAACACTGCGGGCCGCAACCCCGACTTCATCCAAGGTGTATGTTGCGGAAAGGGCTGGAACCACATGCCCCAACGCGATGAGTCTATTGACTTCCCACTGCTCGTGGAGGTTTGCGCCGTGACTCCCGATGATCCTCTTCAGGCGCATCCAAAGGTATCTGTTGTCATAAAGGTGATCGTAACCAGTGCTCGACCCACAGGTCACGACGGCGCCCCCACGCCTGGCAAGGAAGACGGAAGCGGCAAAGGTCTTTCTCCCGACGTGTTCGAAGACAATGTGCGGGTCCTCCCCGACCATGTCGCGGATGGCTCGCCCCATCCTCTTCCACCCCTCGGGCTGCTGCAGAATCGCGGGATCGCCGTCCTCGAGGTCGGCTCGGTTGATGACCGCATGGCATCCGAGCGCCTTCAACAGCTCTGCTTTTTCAGCCGAGTTGACAACGCCGACAGGGATCCCGCCGCCGTTGAGAACCAGCTGAATGGCGTAGGATCCCAGCCCTCCGGTAGCGCCCCAAACAAGAACAACATCTCCTTGCTTCATCTGCGCTCCGCGGTCGCTGACCAACATTCGGTAAGCAGTGCTTGCGCATAGCGGATTGACTGCCGCCTCCTCCCAGGTCAGAGCAGCAGGCTTAGGCATCAACTGACTGGCCCGCACCACTGCATAATGCGCCAGTCCTCCAAAATTGGTCTCGAAACCCCAAGCCTTCTGTCCCTCTCCGAGCATTCCGTCCCGATGGGTGTCGTGGTCCTGCTCGTCGACGTAGGCGGGGGAAATCACAACATGATCACCCACCTTCCATTTTCGTACAGAAGAACCTGTCCTGACGATGACTCCCGATGCGTCAGAGCCGACGATGTGGTAAGGCAGGTCGTGGCGCTTCTCCCAGCCGCCAGCCTTGCCCATCTGCTTGAGGAACTGGAATGTGGGGATCGGTTCGAACATGGCCGTCCACACAGTGTTGTAGTTAATGGAACTGGCCATGACGGCAACCAACGCCTCATCGGGCGCCAGATCGGGCATGGGTACCTTGTCAATGACAATGGACTTGCGTACGTCCTTGTCTTCCATGGACTGAAAGACGTCGATGTCTTCCTCGCGCACAGTGGCAGCCGGGAAATAGTCTGGGACCGGGAGGCCTTCCAGGTCCGCTGCCTCGGCACCAGCGATGACCGCTTCGGACATGGACGTCTGCATCATGACTCCCTATTGACCAACGTCGGCGACGTTACTACTCCCGCACATTCCTTTCCCAGGAAGCCCTGACCCAGCGAGCAGCGCAAGCGCAAGAAAAGCAGTGTGCTCTAGTCCCCGGAAAAATCCCAGGTCAACTGGGCAGTGCACACTCCCGGTCCGCCCGGCTCTCCTCCCCTAATGGAGCAGGCCGCCACACCTGCACTCGACCGCGCAGTTCCTCATACCTCGGGTGAGGGGCCAGTGGTAACCACTTCACCCTGCTGGGGTTCACCTGCGGCCATTGGGGTGAAGGGGAGCAACCATGCGGTCCAGGCGGAGTTGTTCAAGGCGCTCCGGTGGACGGGGTTACTCCAGAAGGGACCAGCAAGTGATCAAGAAGGTTATGGCTGCCGCGGTGGTCGCCGCTTCCGTTGTCGGAGCCTCGGCGGTCTTCGCGCCCCAGGCGCTGGCCATCGGGAACGATGGTGGCGTCAGCACCGCCAACGGCAACGGTGCCGCGCAGATCTACGGCAACCAGGCGACGTACGGGAAGATGAGCCCGCAGATGGCCCTCATTCAGGGTTCGCTGAACAAGCCCTGCCTCGCCCTGCCCACGAAGGTCAACACCCAGTCCTTGACGACGGTCACCACCGCCCTCCAGGACGTCCCGATCCTCTCGGCTCCGCAGAACCAGCAGTGCACCGAAAACTCCACCCAGGCCAAGGGCGACGAGCCGCTGTCGCACATCCTGGACAACATCCCGGTCCTGTCCGGCAACGGCTCCAGCCACAGCTGATCGGGCGACGCACGCAGCGGGCCGCCGAATTCTCGGCGGCCCGTTCGCTTACCTTCCTCGCATGGCGAAGAACCCTTTCCGATTCCGGAATTCATTGCGGCGCCTGCTCATTCCGGGAATCGCACTACTGTCCGCCCTGCCCCTTCTCGGCAACTCCGCGTTCCGGGCTCCCGAGAAAGCCGACCACGGAACGAACATCCTGCTGCTGGGAACCGACGGACGCGACACCATCACACCCGAGGAAAAGCGGAAGTTCCACGCGGGTGGTGTCGCCTGCGACTGCACGGACGTCATGATGCTCGTGCATCTCTCCAAAAGCCGGGACCACGTGAGTGTGGTCAGTCTGCCACGCGACTCCCTCGTACAGATTCCCGCCCGGCGCGACGACTTCACCGGAAAACAGCGTCCGGCGCATCCGGCGAAACTCAACAACGCCTATGCCGAGGGCGGCGCCCAGCTCACCGTGCGCACTGTGCAGGACATGACGCAGGTGCCGATCGACAACTTCGTGCAGATCGACTTCCGCCGGTTCATGGACGCCGTGGACGAAGTCGGCGGAGTCGAGGTCTGTACGGACCGCCGGCTGAAGGACTCAGCCACCAAGCTCGACCTCGCGCCCGGCCGGCACCGGCTCGGCGGCGGGCAGTCCCTGCAGTACGTCCGCTCCCGCCATGTGGACGGTTCGGCGGACCTGGGCCGGATTCAACGTCAGCACCGGTTCCTGGTCGCGGCGTTGCGCGGACTGGTGTCCCGGCATGTGCTGACCGACCCGGAAGCGATGCTGCGCATCGGCCGCACCATCCTCGGCACTGCTTCCGTCGACCAGGGCTTCGGGACCGGTGACCTGGTGGAGCTGGCGTCCGTACTGAGCCGGGTGCCACTGTCGGGCACCGAGTTCACCACGGTGCCGATCGCCGGCTTCAACCCGGTCATCAAGGGCGTCGGCTCGACACTGCGCTGGGACCGGAAGAAGGCCGACCAGGTGTTCGCCGACCTGCGTGCGGACCGGCCGCTGATCCCGGCGGGACAGAACCCCCTCCCCAGCGATCCGCCGGACATGCGCTCCTCCCTGCCCGTCCGGGGAAGCTCACTCGCGTGTCGGTAACGACATAACACTTTCTCCTCCACACTGGGCCGAATGGGGCAAACGGCGCAACCAAACCCCCACTCGGTGGTTGGTCAAAACGCGGCTCTACAACGGGGTCCGCTCTCCGAAACTCTGCACCGGAGTCCGCTCTCCGAAGGGAAAGAAACATGAAGAAGCTGTGGGCAAGCGCGGCCATCGCCGCCTCCATCGTCGGCGCCACGGCCGCGACCGCCGCCCCTGCCTTGGCGATCGGCAACGACAACGGGGTCACCACCGTGAACGGCAACGGCTCCGTCCAGAAGTACGGCAACCAGGCCACGCACGGCGACATGAGCCCCCAGCTCGCGCTCGTGCAGGGTTCGCTGAACAAGCCCTGCCTCGCCCTGCCCTCGAAGGTCAACACCCAGACCATCGCGTCGGTCACCACCGCCCTCCAGGACGTCCCGATCCTCTCGGCCCCGCAGAACCAGCAGTGCACCGAGAACTCCACCCAGGCCAAGGGCGACGAGCCGCTGTCGCACATCCTGGACAACATCCCGGTCCTGTCCGGCAACGGCGCCAGCAACAGCTGACCGCAGCACCGCCGAAGCGGGCCGCCGAGCACATCGGCGGCCCGCTTTCGTGTGCCCGGGCGGCTACTTGGCGTACAGCGCCTCGATCTCGTCCGCGTGCGCGGCCCGCACGGCGTGCCGCTTGACCTTCAGGGACGGGGTGAGCAGGCCGTTCTCCTCGTTGAACTCGCCCTCGACCAGCGTGAAGGCGCGGATCGACTCGGCGCGCGAGACGGCCTCGTTGGCGTAGTCGACGGCCCGTTGTACGTCGGCCCTCATCCGGGGGTCGCGTACCACCTCGGACATCGGGGTGTCGGCGGGCAGCCCGCGGACGGACAGCCAGTGGGCGACCGCCTCCGGTTCGAGGGTGATCAGGGCGGCGACGAAGGGTCGGTTGTCGCCGACGACGACGCACTGGCCGATCGGCGGGCGGCTGCGCAGCCGGTCCTCCAGTACGGCCGGGGAGACGTTCTTGCCGCCGGAGGTGACGAGGATGTCCTTCTTGCGGCCGGTGATGGTGAGATAGCCGTCCTCGTCGAGCGCGCCGAGGTCGCCGGTGGCGAACCACTCGTCCTGGAGCACGGCGTCCGTGGCCGCCGGGTTGTTCCAGTAGGCGCCGAAGACGATGCCGCCCTTGATCAGGACCTCGCCGTCGTCGGCGATGCGCACCGCGGTGCCGGGGACGGGCTGGCCGACGGTGCCCGGGCGGGGCCTGAGCGGGGGCACGATGGTGGCGGCCGCGCTGGTCTCGGTCAGGCCGTAGCCCTCGTAGACGATGACCCCGGCGGCGTAGAAGAAGAGGTTGAGGTCGCGGTCGAGCGGGGAGCCGCCGCTGATGGCGTAGCGCATACGGCCGCCGAGTTCCTTGCGGACGCGGCGGTAGACCAGCAGGTCGTACAGGGCCCAGGCGGCGTACAGGGCGGGGCCCGGGCCCTTGCCCCGGTCGAGGAACTTGTCGAGGTACGCCGCTGCGAAGCGGACGCCGACACGGTCGGCGCGGTCGAATGAGGCGCCCCGGCCGATCTTCTCGGCGGTGGCGCGTCCGGTGTCGTGGATCTTCTCGAAGAGGTACGGCACGCCGACCAGGAAGGTGGGGCGGAACTCCTTGAGGGCGGGCCGGAGTTCGTCGGGCTTGATGCTGGGGCAGTGGCCGATCTCGATACGGGCCATCAGACAGGCGATCTGCAGGGTGCGGCCGAGGATGTGGGCGAGCGGGAGGAAGAGGAGGGTGGAGGCCTGCTGGCGGGTGACCTCCTTGAAGATGGGGTGCAGCAGCTCGACCGTGTTGGCGGCCTCGGCGTGCAGGTTGGCGTGGGTGAGCACACAGCCCTTGGGCCGGCCGGTGGTGCCGGAGGTGTAGCAGATCGTCGCGATCGTGTCCGGCGTCAGGGCGGTACGGCGCTTGGTGACCTCCTCGTCGGGGACGTCCCGGCCGAGGACGGTGAGCTCGGTGAGCGCGCCCTCGTCCACCTCCCAGGTGCGGGGCGGGGTCCGGTGGCCGGCGGTTCCGGTCGTCACCGTGGCGGTGTTGTCGGCGGTCTCGGTGACGACGAAGCGGGCGCCGGAGTCGCGGACGATCCACTCGACCTGCTCGGCGGAGGAGGTGGCGTAGACCGGGACGGTCTGGCCGCCGGCCGCCCAGATGGCGAAGTCGAGGACCGTCCACTCGTAGCGGGTGCGGGACATCACGGCGACCCGGCCGCCCGGTTCGAGGCCGGCCGCGATCAACCCCTTGGCGACGGCGCTCACTTCGCGGGCGAAGGCGGCCGCGGTGACCGGCTGCCAGGTGCCGTGCAGCTTGCGGCGCAGGATCACGGCGTCCGGGGCCTCGGCCGCGTTGGTGTAGGGCAGGTCGGCGGTACTGCCGGTGGTGAGTGTCTTCGCCATCGGCGCGGTGCGGGCCTCGCGCACCGTGCCGGACGCGTCCCTGACGACCTCGACCCTGGTGCGCGCGGCCAGGTCACCGCGTTGTTTCGCTCGCTTCAGATCCTTGCGTACGCCCATGACGGCTCCCGGTCGGCTCGGACTGGGAGCACAACTTACTCGCAAGTAAGGAGGAGTCAATGGGGCCGGATCATTTCATGGCGCTCGCCTCGTCGATCGCCTCCGCCAGCCGGTCGACGTCCTGGTCCTCGGTCTTCTTCGCCAACGCGTGGGCCCGTTCGCCGAGTTCGCCGAGGCCGGGGTTGCCGGGGAGGGAGCCGACGTCGTCGGCCTCGGAGGCGCGGGTGCGCAGGGTGTCGGCGAAGTAGGCGGCGATCGCGGTGACCTGGAAGCGGCTGGGGGCGCTCCACACGTCGTCGTGCAGGGCGTCGGTCTCCAGCTGGCCGGACTCCTCGTGCGGGGCACGGGACTTCGGGTCGAGCCAGCGGACGCTCGCGGTGGCGAGGTGGCCGTCGGCGCCGGGTTTGGTGCGCACGGCGTACAGGGCGGTGACGGTGTGGCCGGGGCCGACCTCGCCGCCGTCGACGTTGTCGTCGCGGAAGTCCTCGTCGGCGACCTTGCGGTCGTCGTAGCCGACGAGGTGGAACTCGGCGACGGTCTCCGGGTCGAAGGCGACCTGGGCCTTGGCGTCCCGGGCGGTGAGCTCGATGTTCTGCGGGAGCTGGTCGACGAAGACCTTGCGGGCGTCGTCGTCGCCGGAGACGTAGGCGGTGTGGCCGTCGCCCTTGTCGGCCAGGCGTTCCATCAGGGCGTCGCCGTAGTCGCTGCCGACGCCGACCCCGAAGAGGGTGATGCCGTGGTCGCGGCGTTCGCGGGAGACGCGTTCGAGGATGGAGTCGGCGTGTGTGTCGCCGGTGTTGGCGAGACCGTCGGAGATCAGTACGACCCGGTTGGTGGCGCCCTCGCGCAGGCCGTCGGTGGCGGTGGCATAGCCCTGCTCGACGCCCGCGCCGAGGTTGGTGGAGTCCTCGGTCTCCAGGTCGTCGACGGCGTCGTGGACCTTGCCGCGGTGGCCGCCGAGGCGGGTCATCGGCAGGACGGTCCGCGCCTCGTCGCTGAAGGTGACCAGGGCGACCGAGTCGTCGTCGCCGAGCTGGTCGGTCATCGTGTCGAGGGACTTCTTCGCCAGGTCGAGGCGGCCGGGCTCGCCCATGGAGCCCGAGACGTCGACGACGAACGTGAGCGCGGCGGGCGGGCGTTCGCCGGAGTCGGCGGCGCGGGTGGCGAGGCCGACGCGGACCAGGGACCAGGCGGATCTGGCGGTGCGGGCCCCGTCGACGGTGACCGAGAAGCCGTTGCCGTCGGGGCGGTCGTAGTCCTGGCGGAAGCTGTTGACGAACTCCTCGGGGCGCACCTGCGAGGGGTCCGGCAGCCGGCCGTCGGCGAGGACCCGGCGGGCGTAGCCGTAGGAGGCGGTGTCGACGTCGAGGGCGAAGGTGGAGAGGTGGTCGGCGGACGGGCTGTCGTCCGGGCTCTCGGCGCGTTGCTCCCCGGCCGCCGCCGAGCCGGCCGGGGCCGGGAGGCCGCCGGTGCGGTGCGAGCGGTCCGCCGAACTGGTGTTGCTTTCCTGGCCCGCGCTGCACGCCGTGAGCAGCAGGCCGCCCGTCGCCGCGAGGGCGAGCAGGGCGACGCGCAGCCGTCGGGTCCGACGGTGTGCCGTGCCGGGCCCTGGTGTTGGGTACCGCTGCTCCATCTTCCGTGCCCCCTCTGCCGATTGACCGGTGGTTCGAACGGCCGTGTTGGCGTCGCCGTCTGTGACTGTGACGGCGGAGGGGGTCGGAACGTGCGTGACGAACCGTTGCGGATGGATCTCGAAGCGGCCACGATCATGGCCCGCCGAGACCGGTGGGTGACCCTCCGTTGACCTAGGAGACCACGTCCTTGCGGGCGAAACCGCGGAAGGCCAGGGCGAACAGGACGAGCGCGTACGTTATGGAAATCGCGGTGCCCTGGATCATGCCGGACCACTCCGGATGCGGCTGGACGGCGTCCGCCCAGGCGAACTGCCAGTGCGCGGGCAGGAAGTCCCGCCAGTGGCCGAGGGCGGTCACCGCGTCCAGGACGTTGCCGACGATGGTCAGGCCGACCGCGCCGCCGACCGCGCCGAGCGGCGCGTCGGTCTTGGTCGACAGCCAGAACGCCAGCCCGGCGGTGACCAGTTGGGACACGAAGATGTACGCCACCACCACCAGCAGGCGCTGCGTGGCCGTGCCGGTGTCCAGCGCGCCGCCGGTGGGGATCTGCAGCGGGCCCCAGCCGTAGGCGGCCGTGCCGACGGCCAGGGCGACCACCGGCAGCAGGATCATCGCGGCGAGGCTCAGGCCGAGTCCGACGACGAGCTTGGACCACAGCAGGCGGGCGCGCGGCACGGGTGCGGCCAGCAGATAGCGCAGGGAGGACCAGCCGGCCTCCGAGGCGACGGTGTCCCCGCAGAACAGGGCGACCGGGATGACCAGCAGGAAACCGGCCGACACGAACAGGTTGACGGCGGCGAAGTTGGCGCCGGACGCCGTCGCCGTGTCCATCAGCGTCACCTGGCCGTTGCCCTGGCTCGGGTTGCCGATCGCGAAGGCGATCAGCAGCACGAACGGCAGCGCGGCGAGGATGGCGCCCATGACCAGCGTGCGGCGGCGCTTCAACTGCCGTACCAGCTCGACCCGCAGGGGCAGGGTGCGGCCCGCCCGGTATCCGGAGGCGGTCTCGGTGCGCTCGACGAGCGTGCTCATGCGGAACCTCCGATCAGGGTGAGGAAGGCGTCCTCCAGGCGGCGGTGCGGGCCCACCGACCGGACGGGCACTTCGAGCCGTACGAGTTCGACGACCAGGCGCTGGGCGCTGCCGTCAGGGGCGAGCCGGACCAGGAGGCCGCCGTCGGCGGGCACCGCGGAGGCGACGCCCGGCAGGGTGGCGACCTTCTCGACGACCGGCTCCTCCACGGGTGCGGCGGTGCCGACGAGCAGGGTGTCACCCGAGCCGATGATCTCCCCGACCGGTCCCGCCTGGACGAGCCGGCCGCGGTCCATGACGACGAGGTGCGTGCAGGACTGCTCGACCTCCGCGAGGAGGTGGCTGGAGACGATGACCGTACGGCCGGCGGCCGCGTAGCGGATCATCACCTCGCGCATCTCGCGGATCTGCGGCGGGTCCAGGCCGTTGGTCGGTTCGTCGAGGATGAGCAGGTCCGGCAGGCCCAGCATGGCCTGGGCGATGGCCAGGCGCTGGCGCATGCCCTGGGAGTAGGTGCGCACGGCCCGGGCGAGCGCGTCGCCGAGCCCGGCGATCTCCAGGGCCTCCTGAAGATGGGCGTCCTCGGGCGGGCGGCCCGTGGCCTGCCAGTACAGCTCCAGGTTCTCCCGGCCGGACAGGTGCGGCAGGAAGCCCGCGCCCTCCACGAAGGCGCCGACCCGGGAGAGGACCGGGGCGCCGGGGCGGATGGCGTGGCCGAAGACGCGGATCTCGCCGGCGTCCGGCTTGATCAGGCCCATCAGCATGCGCAGGGTGGTCGTCTTGCCCGCGCCGTTCGGCCCCAGCAGGCCGAGAACCTGGCCCTTCTCGACGCGGAAGGTCACCTCCCGGACCGCGTACCGGTCGGCGGAGCGGGCGTACCGCTTGCTGAGGCCGGTGATCTGCAGCGGGATGTCGGCGAGAGCGGGGTCGGGCGGCGGTGCCGCGGTCGTGCGGCGACGGCTCGTCAGGAGCAGGGCCAGGGCGATGACCGCGCCGGCCAGCGGCAGCCACCACACCCAGGACGGCAGCGGGGCGGCGGCGGTCGTCACACCGGGGGCCGTCGGCACCGTCAGGTCGCCCTTCAGCGAGACGGTGTACGTCGCCGGGGCGGTCGGGGAGGCGTAGCCGAGGTCGGTGGAGGCGAGGACCAGGCGCAGCCGGTGGCCCTGCTCGATCTCGTGGTCGATCGCCGGGAGCGTGATCGTGACGTCCTTGCCGGCCTTGGCGCCTTCGACGCGGACGGGCGTCACCAGCTGCGAGGGCAGCACGGGGGTGCCGCCGCCGGGCCCGACGTCGTACACCTTCGCGAAGAGGACGGCGTCGTCGCTCGTCGACCTCACGTGCACGGTGACGGTCGGCGATCCCGTGATGCGCAGGCCGGTGCCGAGCGGCGCCGAGTCGAACCGGGCGTACTGGCCGGGGAAGTCCAGCGAGACGCCGACGCCGAGCGAGGACAGCTGGGCGAGGCCGCCCGCGCCGCCGAGGCCGGGCAGGGCCGAGACGCCGGGCGGGGTGGCGCCGGGCGGGTTGTCGAAGCGCTGCCGGGTGCCGCGCAGGGCGACCGGGCGCCGCCCGCTCTCCAGGCCCGGGTAGGTGGTGTCGGTGGCGCCGCGCAGCTGGGCCGCGCCGCTGGTGGAGTCGACGCCTCCGGTGCGGGTGACGCGGAAGGCCGGGCCGGTGTCGGTGCCCTGGTCGTCCTTGAGGTACCGGTCGAACCAGGCACGCACGCGTGACTGCGTCCGCCCGGTCTCCATGTCGCCGCCGTCGTGCCCGCCGGCGATCCAGTCGACGTCCACCGGGGCGCCGTTGGCGCGGATCGCCTGCGCGGCCGCGTCCGCCTGGCCGAGCGGGAAGAGGGAGTCGGTCTGGCCCTGCATCAGCAGGGTGGGGACCTTGATGCGGCTGCCGACGGCGGAGGGGGAACGGGCCTGGAGCAGCTCGCGGGCCCGGGCGTCGGGCCTGCCCGACTCGGCGACCCGCTCGTACATCCGGCACAGCTGAGGTTCGAACTTCTCACAGCCGCCGCCGGAGTTGACGAAGATGCCGGCCCACAGCTTCTTGAAGACGCCGTTCGGGAACAGGGCGTCCGCGAGGTTCCAGTAGGTGATCGCCGGGGCGATGGCGTCCACGCGCCGGTCGTAGCCGGCGGCGAGCAGGGAGATCGCGCCGCCGTACGAGGCGCCGGCGACGCCCACGCGCGGGTCGCCGGGCTTGTCGAGCCGGACCTGGGGCTGCTTCGCCAGCCAGTCGATGAGCTGGGAGACGTCCGCGACCTCGCCCTTGGGGTCGTTCAGGCCGATTTTGCCCGTGGACCTGCCGAAGCCCCGGGCGGACCAGGTCAGTACCGCGTAGCCGTCTCTGGCGAGGTCCTCCGCCTGCTGCCGTACGTCCTGCTTGCTGCCGCCGAAGCCGTGGGCCAGCAGCACGGCGGGCCTGCGGCCGGCGGGACCGGACGTGAAGTACGAGGTGTCGACGCGGACACCGTCGATGGCCATGACGCGGTCGGTCCGGTGCACCGGGGGCTTGCTGTCCGAGGCGACGGCCGTCCACGTTCCCGCGCCCGCGAGTACGACGACGGCGGCCCCGGCGGCCAGCAGCCGTCGGGGCCTCCGCAGCAGCCCTCGCGGGCGGGGCAGTCGAAGATCCATGCGTCAACCGTAAAGGGCGCCGCCGGCAAAGGAGGCAGACCCCGGGGTGAACCCCCGGCCCTCCCACGGACGTACGGTCCGCCCGGCACGTACACCAGGTGCGGTAGGAAGCTACGCCCGGGCGACCTCCGGGATGGATACGAGCCACCTCGTGTACAGGGTCGCCGCCGTGGTCCAGGTCCTGGCCATCGTGCTGCACCTGCGGGAAGAAGGGTCTTCACAGGCGGCAGCCCGTGAAGACCCTTCACCCCAACCTCACATTGGGAGAAACCGAGGTGGGGCTCGCTCAGTGAATCACCGGCCCTCCCAGACAACTCCCCGGGTCGGCACTGCGGGAGGAGCCGTCGGTCAGGCGGCGGTCACACAAGCGTTGGCCTTGAGTGCCGCGCTGGTGGTGAGCACCGCATTCAGCGCCAGATTGATCTGGCCCTGGTTCGGCGGGACGGCCGTCACCGCCGCGACCAGGGCCTTGAGGTCCTGCTGGAGCTGAAGAGCGAGAGCTGCACAGATCGGAGTCACGGGGGGCGTCGGGAGACACAGCTGAGCCTGGAGCTGGACGACCGTGGCCTGGGCCGCGGTGAGTGCCGCCTGGGCCGCGACGACATCGGGCGGCGTTGCGGCCAGAGCAGTCTGGGCGGCCTTCAGCTGCGTAGAAAGCTGAGCGCTCAGAGCGGCGCAGGTCAGCGACCTGGCCTCCTGAGTCTTCACTTCCTGAACGACAGGGACATGCTTGGTGATCTGCGGGGTCGTGGCCGCTGTGGCTGCCGGGGAGAGAGCCATAGCCAGGGAGGTCAGGACCGCGGCTGACGCGACAGCGGACCCGAAGCGCTTGAGGGATGGCATTCCGCGCCTTTCTCTGTGTGTGATTGAGGAAGCTGGTGGGGATGTCCCCCGTGTCCAGAAGGCCCCGCAACGTGATCGGCAGCAATCCAGCCATCCTGTTCACCCCGGGCCGCAGGAGGCGCCAGGAGACCGTGATCGACAGAAAACACCAGGTCAGAAGCGTTTGGAGCGCGAAATTCGTACCGCGGTTCCCATTACTGTGAATGAGTGGCCCTAAGGGCAACCAGCACGGTGGGCCCGGACCTGCCGCCATCTCGCAGGGGAACGCGGCACGGCTGCCGCGGTCGGCGTCGAGCGGGTGACGTCACCGGCGACTCGGGTCGGCCGAGGCGCTTCCCAGGACCGGGGGCGCGGGTGGGGCAGACCGACTCGGTCGATCTGGAACGACGAACTCGAGGAACTGTTCCCGCGTACCGGCCACCGCTTCAGGCGCATCGAGCCGCGTCGCAGGATGCATGACTACATCCGTGGACCACTGGGCCCGGTCGGCCGAAAGAACGGCTGGCAGCCGGCCGAGTACGCCGGACACCGCACACCCGACCGTCTCCGGCGGCTCCTGACGGCGCACGTTGAGACGCCGACGAACTGCAGCACCTCTGCGGCACCGCCGGACGAACCGAGAACTGCCGGCGTTGTCGAGTTCCTCACCGGCCAGGGCACGTGCAAACCGACACGCAGACGGCGCGGTGACTTCGCCGGCCTTCTACACGTCCGCCTCGGACCGCCGTTCCTCGAGGATCTCAAGGACCTGAATCTTGCCCGCCGGGACGATGTGAGCAGCGGGAATGTAGTGGTGCGTCGTCCACCACGCGTCCGTATCGATCTCCTGGCCCGCCCGCCCCCACTGCATCATCTCCAGTTCCTCCCCAGGCCGGAAAACCCTCGGCTTGCCCTCCAGTGAGTTGGCGCGATGTTCCTCGCTGATACGGACCCGAGCACGCATGAACCAGTCATGCGCAGCGACATCTCCAGGCAGGTCACCATCAGTCATTCCAGACATGTACCCGAATCACTCCACATCGTGCATATCGCCACGCCGACCGGCCGGCGCACACTGACCGGCAGGAAGCGACGCCGACCACACGTCCTTGAATGTGAACCCATTCGGCCTGGATCGACCATCCCAAAGGAGTGATCGACCCGCTGGGCCGGCGCATCGCCGTCCTGCTGACCCGCCTGGGGCGGGACGAGGACATCGAGAAAATGGACAGCATCCCACAGCCAAGGTCAGACGATCGTTCGACCCTTCGTGTCGGCTCACTGAAATGAAGCTGCGGAGATAAGGTGCGTAGTGCTTTGTCAATGCGTGTCGGCTCTCTTCGGTCGCCTGCGCAGCTGGTTGCCGCTCGGAGGAAGTAGCCGTGCAGATCTGTGTAGTGGCGCTCGGAAAGATCGGCCTGCCGCTGGCTGTCCAGTTCGCGACAAAAGGCCACCACGTCATCGGCGCCGACGTGGACGAGCGAGTCGTGCGCCTGGTCAATGAGGGCGTTGAGCCTTTCCCGGGCGAGGCTGAACTCGCTGAGCGGCTGAAGCGCGTCGTCGCGGCGGGGCGGTTGCTCGCCACCACCGACACGACCGCGGCGGTCACGCACGCCGACGCGGTCGTGCTGGTCGTTCCGGTATATGTCGACGCGCAGGGCTCGCCCGACTTCGGCTGGATGGATTCGGCGACGCAGGCGGTGGCGCGCGGACTGCGGCCGGGCACACTCGTGTCGTACGAGACGACACTGCCTGTCGGTACCACTCGAGGGCGCTGGGCGCCCATGCTCGAGCGGGGCAGCGGGCTGACCGCGGGCCGGGACTTCGCTCTCGTCTTCAGCCCCGAAAGGGTGCTGACCGGACGTGTATTCGCCGACCTGTGCCGCTACCCCAAGCTGCTCGGCGGCATCGACATGGCCTCCGCCCGCCGAGGTGTCGAGTTCTACGAGTCCCTCCTCGACTTCGACGTACGCGACGAACTGCCTCGTCCCAACGGCGTCTGGGACCTTGGCTCAGCGGAGGCCGCGGAGTTCGCGAAGCTGGCCGAGACGACCTACCGTGACGTGAACATCGGGCTGGCGAACCAGTTCGCACGGTTCGCGGACCGCATCGGCATCGACGTGGAGCTGGTGATCGACGGCTGCAACTCGCAGCCCTACAGCCACATCCACAGGCCTGGCATCGCCGTAGGCGGTCACTGCATTCCCGTCTATCCGCGGATGTATCTGTGGAACGACTCGGACGCGACAGTCGTACAAGAGGCCCGCGCGACCAATGCCTCGATGCCCGAGTACGCGGTACGGCGGCTTGCGGAGGTGTACGGCGACCTAACCGGCGCAGGCGTAGTGGTATTGGGCGCGGCCTATCGGGGTGGCGTCAAGGAGACCGCATTCTCCGGGGTGTTCCCCGTCGTCGAGGCGCTACGGGCGCGGGGCGCCGACCCGTACGTGTCCGACCCGCTGTACACGGCCGATGAGCTGAGGGCACGCGGCCTGCCGCCGTACAGCGGCCAGACGGTCACCGCCGCTGTCGTCCAAGCCGATCACGGCGAGTACCGAGAGCTAGGGTCCGATCGGTTCCCGGAGGTGCGCGTCGTGGTCGACGGGCGGCGGATCACCGACCCCGATCGATGGGCCGGGGCCGAGGTGATCCTGCTTGGTGCGCCCTCCCATCAGCGGGCTTGAGATCCGCTCACGTGATCTTCCAGCGCCCGCACCACACGGGGTGCTGCTTTGCCGTCGCCGTACGGCACGCCGCGTGAGCTCTTGGGCGCAGGACGCAGGACGGTGTCACGCCATGCCTGGGAGCCCAGTTCACAAGGATCCGGCACGAGTGCGTTCCAGCCGCCCCGAAGCGTTTCGGGCCATTCCGTCTCCGTACGGAGAGTCGTGCAGACGCGCTCCAGCAGGAACGCCTCTTTCTGGAGTCCTCCCGAGTCGGTGATCACGCCGCGCGAGCCGAGCACCGTGCGGATCAGCTCTGCGTAGGGAAGGGGGCGGCTGATATGGAGAGAGCCGCTGTCGAGCTTGATGCCGAAGTCCTCCGCACGTGCGAGCAGCCGGGGATGGGCGGCCAAGGCGACGGGAACCGGCAGACTGGCCAGGGCATCCACGAGAGCGGCCAGGCGATCGGGACGATCCGTGTTCTCGGCCCGGTGCAGTGTGGCGAAGAGGTAGGGCCCCTGGGCGCTGAGGAAGGCCGGATGTGCGGCGGTGGCTTTGTCCCTCAGCACCTGGTCTCTGATGCGCAGGCACACGTCGACCATGACGTCCCCGGTCAGAACCACACGGTCGGCCAGGCCCTCGGCTGCCAGGTGGTGCACCGCCTCCTCGGTGGGTGCGAGCAGCAGATCGGCAGCGTGGTCCGTGAGGACGCGGTTGTGCTCCTCCGGCATCCGCCGGTTGAAAGAGCGCAGGCCCGCTTCGAGGTGGGCAACGGGGATGTGCTGTTTGGCAGCGGAAAGCGCGCCGGCAAGAGTGGAGTTGGTGTCTCCGTAAACCAACACCCATTCGGGGTGTGCGGCGGCGATGACGGGATCGAGAGCCGCCAGAATGGTGCCGGTCTGCACGCCGTGGGTGCCTGAGCCGACGCCCAGGTGCACGTGGGGCTCGGGGATGGAGAGGCCGGTGAAGAAGACGTCGGACAAATCGGAGTCGTAGTGCTGACCGGTGTGGACGATCATATGATCGTGATCCGTGTTGCCGAAAGCTGCGGCGACTGCGGCAAGCTTGACGAATTGGGGTCGCGCCCCGACTACGCTCATGACCTTCACGGGCTCGACTTTTCTCGGTATTGAGCTGAAAGCTCCGTCAGAATTCCGTCCTTCTCCGAGTAGAGATTCCCGTTACTCGGGCACTCCCAGAGTCCGCCCCGATCCGGCAGTGCGCGCAGACGCTCGCCGGCAGGTCCCACCCATCCGATCTGACGGGCAGGGACACCGGCAACGAGGGCGAAATCCGGCACATCCTTGGTGACGACGGCCCCCGCGGCGACCATCGCCCAGCGGCCGATGCCGACCGGAGCCACACACACTGAGCGCGCGCCGAGTGACGCGCCCTCAGCGACCCGGACGCCGACAGCTTCCCAGTCACCAGCGCGCTTCAGACATCCGTCCGCGCCGACGGCGCGAGGATTGCGGTCGTTCGTGAGGACGACCGCAGGCCCGACGAAGACGCCGTCGGCCAACTCTGCAGGCTCGTACACCAGTGCATGGTTCTGAATCTTGACCCTGTGGCCGATCTTCACCCCGGGCCCCACATAGACACCCCGGCCCACGACGCAGTCACAGCCGAGCACGGCTTCCTCGCGAATCTGCGCGAGTTCCCACACTGTCGTACCTGGGCTCAGCACGGCTGACTCGTCGACCTGTGCACCGGGTGCGATCCGCACCTGCGGAAACGCCACCTCACCGCTCTGGTTCATGTGCTGAGCAACGAGCACCGACTGCTCTGGATACTGCTCTCCGGACAACCTCGCCAGGCTGGTTCCCGGTCCTCGGCAGGGGTGCTCGTCATGACCTCTGGGTGACCACCGCCATGGTCGGCGTGCGCGGGCGTCGCAGGCTCACGGATGCCTTCCGCCGCGCCGAGTCGAGGACCGCCTCCGCCACCTCCACCGTCCTCAGCCCCTGATCGAGCGTGACGATGTCCGCTGCCTTCCCGTTCACGGCATCACGGAACCGCTCGTGCTCGACGAGGAGCGGCTCACGCTTGGGGATGGCGTAGCGGATCATGTCGCCCTCGGCCACGCCGCGGAAGGCGCGCAGGGCCTCCCACTCGGTGGCCACCGCTCCGTTGGCGTGGAAGGTCAGGTCTGCCGTGAGAGTGTCGGCGACGAGACAGCCACGCTCGCCGGTCACCGCGGTGTAGCGCTCCTTGTGGGGGCTGAGCCAGTTGACGAGGTGGCTGACCAGGGTGCCGTCGCTGAGATCGCCGACCACGGAGACCATGTCCTCATGAAGTCGGCCGCTCTTGGACACCGTGCGCGCGGAGAGCGAGACGTAGTAGTGACCGGTGACCCAACTGGTGAGGTCGATGTCGTGGGTGGCCAGGTCCTTGACGACGCCGACGTCGGCGATGCGGTGCGGGAAGGGCCCCTGGCGGCGCGTGACCACTTGGAAGACGTCCCCGAGTTCTCCTGCCTCGAGTCGGGAACGCAGGCTCTGCAGTGCAGGGTTGAACCGCTCGATGTGTCCGACACCGGCGACCAGTCCCGCTCTGTCGAAGGCGTCGACCAGTCGTTGTGCGGCCGTCGCCGAGTGGGCGAGCGGCTTCTCGATCAGCGCGGGCACGCCGTTGTCGGCCAAGGCCAGGCCGACCTCCTCGTGCAACGCCGTGGGACAGGCGACCACCGCGTAGTCGAGTCCACGCGCGAGCAGCTCACACAGGGTGGCGACGACAATGGTGTTCCGGCCAGCACCCGTGATGTCACCTGCCGGGTCCATGACGCCCACCAGCTCGACGCCGTCAAGCGACGACAACACCCGGGCATGGTTGCGTCCCATGGCTCCAAGGCCGATGAGCCCGGCCCGCAGGGTGTGCCGGCTCACCCGACTCTTCCGGCATCGCTCACGGCCTGTGCGATCCGCTCCAGCTCGGCCTGTCGCAGGGTCGGGTGGACCGGGAGGGAAAGAACCTCCGTGGCTGCCCGATCGGTCTCGGGCAGGGGCGGGGTGCCCTGGTCCTGATAGGGCCTGAGTCGGTGGATCGGGGTCGGGTAGTACACCGCGCTGCCGATGCCCTGTCGCGCCAGGTCCCGCTGCACGGCATCCCGGAGACCGCCCGGGATGCGGACCGTGTACTGGTGATAGACGTGACACGCGCCGTCGGCCTCATGCGGAATGGACAGCGCCTGGATGTGGGAGTCGAGCACCTTGGCATTGGCTCTCCGCCGCTCCGTCCAGGCCGGCAGCTGCTTCAACTGCTCACGGCCGACCGCAGCCGCGACGTCGGTCATTCGCATGTTGGCCCCGACGATCTCGTTCTCGTAGCGCTGCTCCATGCCTTGGTTCCGCAAGAGCCGAAGGGTGCGGGCGAGGTGCGGATCGGCGGTGGAAATGATGCCGCCCTCGAGAGCGTGCATGTTTTTCGTGGGATAGAAGCTGAAGCATCCCGCCTCACCGAAGGTGCCGACGGGGCGTCCGTGCAGTGTGGCTCCGTGCGCCTGACAGGCGTCCTCCAGTACGGCGAGGCCATGGCGTGCGGCAAGTTGCATCAGCTGGTCCATGGGCGCGGGGTGCCCGTACAGATGCACCGGCATGAGGGCAGCGGTGCGCGGACCGATCATCGCTGATGCGGCGAGCGGATCGAGGCAGTAGGTGCTGGACGTGATGTCGGCGAAGACCGGCTCGGCGCCTACCAGGCGAACCGCGTTGGCGGTCGCCGCGAACGAGAACGAAGGCACCACGACCTCGTCTCCCGGCCCGATGCCCAGGGCCATGAGGCTCAACTGCAGGGCGGAGGTTCCTGAGTTGACCGCTACGCAAGCGCGACCGGCGACCAATTCGGAGAACGCATCTTCAAACGCGGCCACTTCCGGGCCCTGGACGACACGGCCACTACGCAGAACGCGTACGGCCGCAGCGATCTCGGCTTCACCGATCACGGGTCTGGCCGCCGGGATCGGTGGAAAGGAGCAGGTCACTGGACTTCTCCGTTCGGGGGGCGAAAGAGAGTCGACCCACGATCAACTTCTGCTCGCCCCGTCCGGTTTTCCTGCGCGTCGTGTATCCACCCTTATGGCTGATCAGAGGCGTTACACATCGCGCGATTCAGGAACAGCCGGACCAGTCCGCTCACCGCCCTGTCGATCTCCAGGGCACACTCGTACAACTCCTCACGGGGCCCGCCCCAGGGGTCCGGGATGTCGTCCTCGGCCTGCGGGACCGGGGCCGCGGTACCGCGACGGGTGGCAGCCGCTGCCACCACGGCCTCGAGTCCGCCCCCGCCCTCCCCCGCAGCACCCTCATTCGCGAGCCGCACGAACTCCTTCAGGGTGAAGCAGCGCCGCATCGCCGCCGGGGCGAGGCGGACGGCCGCCTCGCGGTGCTCGCGCGCGAGTCCGAGGACCAGTGGGGCACCCGCCAGGAGCTGTGCGGTGAGCGGGCGGGAGGTGAATCCGGAGCCGTCGCCGCCCAGCTCTTCCAGGACCGTCCGGGTGGTGTCCTCCATACGGGGACGGTGACACGCCTCCGTACCGGCGCTCTCCGGCTGCAGGGCCGAGCCTGGCGGCAGCCTCGCCGCCAGAAGGCGCTCGGCGAGCACCGAGCGGTACACGTTGCCCGTGCAGACGAACAGGATCCGAGTCATGTCCCGTCCGTCGTACGCGGCGCCGCCGAGGCGGACGCCCCCTCCGGCGTGGCCGACGTACGCGGAGCGGGCAGCTCGCCGTACGGCCCGTAGGCGCCGTAACGGCCGTAACGGCCGCCCTTGGGAACCGGAGCCATGCTGAACACGGTGCCGAGCACGCGCGCGCCCACGCGCTCCAGCGATTCCGTGGCGGTGCGCACCTGATCCCGGTTGGTCTTCCCGGCCCGTACGACGAGCAGCGCACCCTGGGTGAGAGAGGCGAGCCCCGCGGTGTCGGCGACCGGCAGCAGCGGCGCCGTGTCGATGATCACGACGTCGTACATGTCCGCGAGCTCGCGCAGCACCTCTTCCATACGCGCCGAAGCGAGCAGTTCCGCGGGATTCGGCGGCACAGCGCCACTGGCGAGCACCGAGAGCCCGCCGGCGACCTGCTGCATCACATCCTCGACACGGGCTTGTCCGATGAGCACCGTGGTCAGACCCGCGTCCTGGACGAGGCCGAAAGCCGGTGCCACGCACGGGCGGCGGAGGTCGCCGTCCACAAGGCAGGTGGAGACGTCGGCCTCGGCGAGGGATCGGGCGAGGTTCATCGCGATGTTCGTCTTGCCCTCACCGGGCACCGAGCTCGTCACCAGGATGATCCGCGGCGGATCGTCGACCTGTGAGAACTGCAGGTTGGTCCGTAGCTTGCGGAACGCCTCGGCACGCGCGGAGTGCCCGTCGGTACTGATCAGCGGCTGCCTCGGGGCGTTCCTGTCGTACGGGATGGTAGCCAGGCCGGGCATGGCGGTGAATGCACCCAGTGCCTCGCTCGTCTTGAACGTGGTGTCGAGCGTCTCACGGAGGGCGACCAGCCCGGCAGCGAGCAGCAGCCCGCCCACCACACCCGCGGCCAGGTTGAGCAACGGGCGGGGCTCTGTAGGAGAGGTCGGGGCGACGGCTGCCTCGGTGACGCCCATGGAGACCGGGGAGACCGGGGGTACGGGCGCGTCACCCTCGGTCCTCTTGCCCTTCTTGGATGTCGAGGAGACCGGCCGCTTGGGGGTCTCCAACTGCTCGACGACCGAACTGAACCGCTTTGCCACGGCGTTGGCGATGCGCGCCGCGCGCCGGGGCGCGGTGTCCCGGACGGTGATGTCGATGAGCACGGTCTTGAGCGGAACGCCGGCGGTGATCCGGGACGCAAGCTCCTCCGGAGTGGTGTGCAGCCGCAACTGTTTCACCACGGGAGCGGTGACCTGACGGGTCCTCACAATCTCGGCATACGACTGCACGCGCGCCTGCGAGAACGTCTGCCCCTGGTTCAGATCGATGGTGTTCTCACCGGCGCGGGTGGCGACGAAGAGCTGCGTCCTCGCCTCGTAGACGGGGGTGCTCGCGCTTGTCACGGCGAGCGCCGTCCCGACCGCTAGAACCAGACAGACCACGACCGTCGGCCATCGTCTGGCAAGAGCCTTCAGGAATCCTTGGAGATCCAAGCTGCACCCCTCACGGGACTGGGGGAACTACCCGTATTGGGGGTTTCTGTTCCCTATGGACGATGTCGACCATAGGGACTCGGACTCTTCGAAAGAGGGAGCCACCCCCTGTGTCGCCCCCTCGAACGATCCTTGCGACGTGCACCGCGCGAGCCGGGACTGGACCAATCCGGTGACTTCTCGCGCCATCAGACCAACGAGTGTCGTTATGTTCTCTTTGCGCCATGTATCCAGGTCTTGGTGTCCACACCGAATGACGGCCGCCGCACGACCAGGCCCGGACCCAAGTCGAGGAGATCGAAGAAGATGACAGCATCGCGCAGATGGCGGGCCGCCCTGGTGTCGGCGGCATCGACTGCCATTCTCATCGGGGCACCGCTGATCGGGGCGCAGGCCGCCTCGGCGCAGCCGTACCCGCCGCCGCCCCCGCCCCTGTCCGTCAGTACCACGACGGTGACAGCCGGGGATTCCTTGGACTTCAGCACCGTCTCCGGGGTGTTCGCCCCCGGGTCGCGCGTCACGGCGCTGCTGGAATCCACCCCGGTCGTGCTCGGCCACTTCCGGGCCGGGGCCGACGGATCGGTTTCGGGGACCGTGACCATCCCGGCGAACACCATCACCGGCTGGCACGTGTTCCGGCTCACCTCAAAGCACCCCGACCCGAGTGTCGGTGTAAGCATCTACGTGCAGGGCAGTCTGACGCCCACCCCGACCCCCAAGCCGCCCCACCACCCGGGCAAGCCCGGGCACCACGGCACGCCGGGGTACGGTGGCCACCTCGGAGAGGGCGTCGGACGCAGCGACTCCCACGAACTCGCCGCGGCCGTCGACCCGATGAGCTACCCGGACGTGAACGGGAACGCCAAGAAGCTCGCGGCGACGGGCAGCGACAAGGCCCTGTTGATCGGCGGCACCGCGACCGCCCTCCTCATGGCGGGCGGTGGCACGATGCTGGCCGTGCGCCGTCGTCGCAGTTCCTGACGGATCACGGCGCGCCCAGAGCACGACCACGGCGTCCCGGCCCCGGCCGGGACGCCGTCCGTCTGCCCGGAATCACCTACCGGCAATCGGACGGCGCGCCGTCGCCGCGCACCGGAATACGCCCCTGCCGGACATGGCGGCGCTCCTGGCCACCGGCTCCCAGGGCCTGCTGGGTGCCGGAGAAGTCGCCCGCGGCTCCACCCTGAACGGCATCGCAGCCGTCCTCGGAACGGATCAGTTCCTCCTCACATCGCCCCCGCACGGACCACTTCCCTGTACAGCCGTTCGAGTTCGGCGATTTTCAGGGAACCTCGCTCGGTCTGGCGGATCAGCTGGTTGTTGGCAAGGCGATCGGCGGCATTCAGCGGCCCCGTGCCTGAGAGGGCATCAGCCAACGTGCTGACCAGTGGGTCGGGAAGCAGGTCCGCCAGCAGGCCGTCCGCCAGCAGTTCCCGGTAGGGCGCGATGTCGGAGAGCAGCAGCCGGCACCCGGCAGCCGCGGCCTCGAGCACCGAGGAGCTTCGCTGGTCGGACCGGGGGACTGAAATCGCCACATCGCTCGCGCGCATCAGGCTGAACATCTCGGCCTGGCCGAGTGGCTGATCGAGGAGGGCCACCCGGCCGGACAGATCTTGTGCCCGGGCGCGCAACAGCCCGAGATATTCCCGCTGCGCGTGCCTGGCGGCCGCGTGAACCGGCTGGTGACCCGCCACCAGCAGGAGGAACAGGTCCGGCCGGACCCGCGCGACGCGGGAGAAGGCCGCGAGGACCTCGTGTGTCCGGTAGACCTCCGACGTGCTGCGAACCGACAGCACGACCGTGGCTTCCGCCGGAATGCCGTACTTCGCACGTGTCAACCGGGGATCGGCGTCGTGTCCGGCATCCAGCAGTACGTCCGGCACCCCCCAGGACAGGACCGTGATCCGTGAGCGGAGGACCCGGTACCGGGTCGCGACCAGCTCAGCCACTTCCCGGGAGGTCGGCACCACGCGCGTGGCCCGCCGCAGCGCCAGCCGGGCGACCAGCGCCCGGCCGGGATGCCGGTCCGCCGCGCGCAGTTCGGAGCCCCACGGCGTGACGAGGAGCGGCACTGCCGGGCGGGCCGGCAGCAGAAGGGAGAGCGCCCCGTGCGCACCGAGCGAATGCACGTGGATGACATCCGGCCGTGCCCCGTGCACCTCGCGGCGCAGCCAGCGCCCCGCGCGCAGCTCCCGCAACGGCCGGCGCCCTCCGGCGGGGGCGGATGCGGCTCGCCAGCCATCGGGACACACGCCCGGCTCATGCCAGCTGCAGACCGTCACCTGATGGCCCCGCACGGCCAGGTCGTCCGCCCAACGCCGGGTGTGCGCCGACGTGGCCGGCGCGAGCAGGACGACGCGCAGCGGCGCGGCCGGCGCATCGCCCATGCCTCGCCGTAGCGGGACATGATCATGATCCTGCACGGTGCTCCCTGAGTACGAAACGGCCCTTGCCCGCCGCTGCTCGCAGCCGCCTGGTCGGACTCCTCGTGTAGCGGTCCCACGCAGTGCCCACCGCCAGCCATCGCGGGTCGGCGAGCGCGCGTCCGGCCGCGGTCAGCAAAGCGGTGTGCAGGCAGTGGTAGGCGAAACTGGCGGGCGCGTGGTGCCGCAGGTCGTATCTGGTCCAGTACCCCAGGTCGAACTCGGGCAGCGAGTCGCGCAGCCGGTCCGCCACGCGCTCGTGGACAGTCCCGCCCTGATGCCCACTCAGCTCGCAGAGACCGAAGAGGGCGAAGACCGCACCGTTGAGAATGTGACTGACCGGGTCCGACGGGCACTCCTCGGGAAAAGGGCGCCCCAGTTGGTCGTAGTGCGAACAGCCGCCCGCCTCCAGCGGCCGAAGCATCAGTTCCACCGCACCCTCGCTCGCATCGAGAAAGGACCGCTCGCCGGTCGTGGCGTATGCACGCAGCATCACGGACACCGCCAGGCCCTGAGCCATGGCGGAGTACCAGCCCGGGCGGACGCCGTACCGCGGCACCGGTACCGGATAGCGCCAGCCGCCATTGCTGTCCTGGGCAGCACGCAGCCATACGGCCTGGGTCAGCAGAGCCTGGATGCCTGGCGGCCGTTCGTCCGTAGTGGCCGGGGACCGTCCGGCGGCGAGCGCGCGGGTGTGCTGGGCGAGCGCATACAGGCTGACCGAGACCGGGTTCCGGTACGTGGCGCCGGTCGCGGCACGCGTCACCACGACGTGCTCGTGGTCGAGCATGCTCCCGGCGGTCATCGGCCGCAGGTCGAGCGGGTATCTAGCCGGTTGGTCGGTCGGCGTGTCACCTGGCGGTGTCGTCACGTCTACCGGGAAGCTCGGCCGCCGCAGATCCCGTACCGCCTTCCCCACCATGCCGGCAAGGGTTGCTGTGGGCCGCGTCCTGTCCTTCACGCC
Organism: Streptomyces sp. NPDC002144; assembly: GCF_053593695.1. Taxonomy (NCBI): domain Bacteria; kingdom Bacillati; phylum Actinomycetota; class Actinomycetes; order Kitasatosporales; family Streptomycetaceae; genus Streptomyces; species Streptomyces sp. NPDC002144. The sequence continues at coordinate 380,213 of NZ_JBSFDB010000001.1, read as the reverse complement.
TTCCTCCAGCGGAGCGGCCGACGTCGCCCCCGCGCGGCCAGCGCCTGGTGGTACAGCTCGTCCACCTGGCTCACTGTCCCGGCGATGTCGAACTGCCGGAGCGCGAGTTCGCGGCCGCGGCCGGCCATGCGGAGACGTGCCGCGGGGTCGGCGACCAGTGCGTTCACTGCCTGTGCCAGTGCTGCCGCGTCGGCGGGTGGGACCAACAGGCCGGTGCGACCGTGCTGGACGGTGTCCGGCAGGCCACCGACCTCAGTCGCCACCACGCCCTTGCGCATGAGCAGCGCCTCCACCACGGTGTAGCAGGCGGACTCGTCCATGGATGGGTTCACCAGTACGTCCAGCCCGGCCATGACCGAGCTGATGTCGGACCGGAAGCCGGTGAACCGGATCCGGTCGGCGACGCCGAGCCGGGCGGCTCGGCGTTCCAGCTCTCTCCGGTACTCTCCGTCGCCGACCAGCTCGTCGCCGACCACGAAGAACCTGGCGTCGGAGTTCTGCCGCAGAATCAGCGGGACGGCGTCGATGAAGACTTCATGCCCCTTGACGCCGACCTGGCGGAACTCTCGCAGCTTGCTCGGATACATGTAGGCGACCATGCCGATGGCCGGCGTGTCGCCGTCGAGCCCGAACTCCCGGCGGAACGGCCCCGGCGGCGTTGCCGGATCGAACCGGTGCACGTCGCAGCCGTAGTAGCTGACCGCGACCGACCGCGCTCCCATGGCCTGGTAGCGGTGCGCGATCGCCCGGCACGACCCGAGCACCAGGTCATCCCGACGCAGCGAGAGCCATTCCAGGATCCGGAAGGGAGCCATCCGTAGATGCACCAGCCCTGGAACCTGCGACACGACCAGCGCCGGCCGATGGGCGAACGACGCCACTCGTGCCGCGAGCATCGCGATGATCAGATGCGAGTGGATGACATCCGGCTTGTACTCCCTGACGAACTTCATCAGCCGCCACTGCGCGGCCATCAGCCCGGGCAACTGCCGGACACGACGGGAGAGTCCGAACCCGATGATCTCCACCCGGACGTCCTCGACCTTGCGCAGACGGTCGGCGAGCGGGCCTTCGCGGGGCAGTACCGCGCAGACCTCGTGGCCCAGCTCGGCCAGCCCCCGGACCTGATCGTGGAACCAGCTCCCGCCGACGGCGGTCGAGGTGATCTGGAGGATGCGCAGCCGCCGCGGGGGCTTCCCGCTCCCGAACGTACTCATCGCGTCACCGGCGCAGGCGCCGACGCCATTACCGGTGCTGATGCCGGCACCGGTGCTGATGCCGGCACCGGTGCTGATGCCGGCCCCCGTGATGGGCCGACCGGAGCCGGCTTCGCAGCCAGAATGATCAGCATCAGGCCGGCCAGCAGAGGGGGCACCAGCAGGACTTCGCCGAACAGCGAGCAGACCCCGGCTCCGACCATGGCCAGCAGCGCCGCCTCACCCGCAGGATCACCGGAGCGGATCGCACTCCGGGCCCGGCGGGCGCCGAGCACGGCAAGTGCGCCGATCCCGAGCGCGCCCACAAGCCCCGTCTGCGAGAGCACGGTCAGGTAGGTGTTGTGCGCGAATTCCAGGAGCGGGAACTGTAGGAACATGACCTCGTAATCACCGGTGGCTTGGTAATAGGCGGGCAACTGATCGGCGAAATTCAGGTATCCGACGCCGAAAGCCGGGTGTGCCTCGAACATCCGCAGGGCGCTGCTCCACAGGTCGAGCCGTACAGCAGAGTTGGCGTCCGGGGCGCCGCCGAGGATCGAGTCGAACCGGGCCGTGATCGCCGCGGGCAGCAGCGGCAGCATGCAGACCGCGCCGGCACCCAGGGCCAGGGCACCGCGCAGTGATCTGCGGGCGGCATAGAGCGCGATCACCGCGATGCCCGCTAGATAGGCCTCGCGGCTCAGCGAGTAAGCAACCCCCAGGCCGAGCACGACGACCGCGGCGGCGGTTGCCAGTCGCGTCAGGCGCCCCCGGACGGCCGGGCAGCGTCTGAGCAGGACTGCGGCCGCCATGACGAGCAGGGCCCCCACGGCGTTGTGGTTGGCTGTGCCCTCTTGGGTGATGGCCAGAACAGCAGTGTCGGCAGGGGTGAGGTCCGCCTTCATGGCGAAGATGGACCCGGCTTGGGCGATTTCGATCACGGCCAGAATCACACTGCCGCAGCAGAACACCGTGAGCGCCCGGTCAAGAGCGGGTCCCGGTGGGGCGATCAGTGGTACAAGCAACAGCGGCGCGCACGTCAGCAGCAGGTACTGCCAGTTTCCGGTGCCCTTTGGCCCGCTGTCGCCGACCAGGGCGCTGGCGGCCGCCATATAGCCGACCGTGCCGGTGGTGATCAGGGCGCCGATCAGCTTCGGCCACGCGATCCCCGTGCCGGCGACGAGGCGACCCAGCAGGCAGACGAGCATCAGGGCGACCAGCCGTCTCGGGCTGATGAGCGATGTCCCGACGTCCGACTGCGAGAGCGGGATCGCGGCTGCGAGCACATACAGACCCGCGTCCGGGATCAGTAGGCAGGGCACGACGATGACCGCAAGCCCGACGGCGGCGCCGACCAGGCTGACGGCGGGACCGTACGCCACCGCGAGGTAGCCGACACCTGCCGCGGTCACAAACCCCGCCGCGACCAGGTGGGCTCGCCTGAACATCATGGACCTCACATACCTCGGATACGCGGCCTGCCGGCGGCCGCCGCCCCACTTGGCCACCAGTCGGCCGACCGGGCCGCGCTCAGGGCCGGGCTGCCCGCCCTCGGCAGCGGGCCGAGCCAGAGGGTGCCGGCCGCCACGGACGCCCCACCGCACACCCCGGCCGATCAGCACCGCGAACACCAGGTATCCGGCCGAGTCGGCCACGCCGGCACCGACTGCGGCATGGTGGGGGGTCAGGACTCCGAGCAAAGCGACGTTGACCATCCCACCGAACACGGTGGCCGCGATCACCGGCCGAAGCAGGTCGGTGGCCGCCAGATAGGCCTGGAGCGAGCGACCCGTGCTGAACAGCACAAGACCCGGGAGCATCGCCCAGATCACCAGCACGGCACCGGAGTACGGCCGCCCGTAGACCGCCGGGATCAGGACGGGGGCAGCTGCCGCCACCATGGCGGCCGACGCGGCGGCGGCAGCGAACACGGTCCGGGCAATCCTGGCCGCCGCCCGCGCGTCGACGGCACCCGACGTGACCGCGGGAAACATCACCAGCGCGACCGCCGTCGGAAGCAGGAACATCGCCTCGGCCACGGGCAGTGCCACGGCGTACATGGCCACGGCCGTCGTCCCGGCGAGCAACTGGATCACCGGCACATCGAGACGCAGCATTCCGTAGTGGATGAGATTCGGGAGATAGGCCCTGAGGGCGAAGCTGCCGAAGGTCCGGGCGGACACCCGTTCACCATCGTCGTGGACCCGGGCCGTGCTCGCGATCAGCAGCACCCCGGCGCAGAGCAGTTGCCCGGCAAGCGCGGACAGGAAGCAACTGGTGGGGGTCAGTGATCTTGCGGCGAACAGGCCGCAGACTCCGACAAGGTGGCAGGCCGCGGGGACGGTGCTCGCGAGGTTGTACGTCCTGACCCGGCCGCGGCCGATCTCGGCCGTGCCGAGCAGCGTGGTCAGCAGGGTCACCGGGCACATGGTGGCCGCGACCAGAGCAAGCCGGAACGGCACACCGAGCAGCACGACCGGCAAGAGATGACCGAACAGCAGCCACAGCCCCGCCAGTGCCGAACCTGGAACCAGGGAGAACGCCACGCTCCACCGGACGATCTGACGGTACGCGGTGTGCGAGGTTCCGGCGAACCGGGCGTTGGCGTTGTCCATGCCCAGGACCGTGACGATGCTCAGCACAGTGGGGACCGAGATCATGACCGCGAACGTGGCCCGGCCGTGCACCCCCAGGTCCCGCGCCGCGATGACGCCCGCCGCGAAGCTCATCGCCGTGGCGAGCAGTCGCGCGGCCAGTGAGCCTCCGATGGCGGCCGGGCTCACTCCCGGCAGTCGGACGCGGAGGCCTTTCATGATCGACTGCACCACGAAAACGGCCTCCGGAGTCGTGAGAAGGGATCGGTACCGCAGGAACGGCGGATGTCGTCACCACCTCGGCACGCGCACAATGTAGCGGCACAAGTAACTCAAAGTGGCAAATTGAGCACACAGAGTAGTAGCGTTTCTCGGCGTCGAGCCGGTCACCGCCGGCGTAAACAGACGCCGGTCAGGGCTGTTCCGGCCTGGACGACCCGGCCGGACAGGGGAACGCCGTTGTGAAAGTGTTCAGTGTGGTCGGAGCACGTCTGCCATTCGTCAAGCTTGCGCCGATCGCGTGGCAGCTCACCCGGCGCGGCGACGAACACCTGATCGTGCGCACCGGCCGGCACCACGACCACCCGCTGTCCCATTCCTTCTTCGACGCGTCATGGGCCGCGACGAGCCTGTTGCTCAGCACGCCGTCGACTACGACAGGGCGGCTTCGGCGGAGGTGAGGACATGAGGATCTGGATCTTCAACCACTACGCGGCGCCGCCTGACTGCGCCGCCGGCACCCGGCATTACGAGCTGGGACGGGTGCTGGCGGCGAAGGGGCACGAGGTCACCGTCTTCGCCAGCAGCTTCAGCCATTTCAGCAGGCGCGAGGAGCGGCTCGCGCCCGGCGAGAAGGTGGCCGACCGGACCATCGACGGTGTCCGCTTCGTCTGGGTCCGCACGCCGCCGTACACCGGCAACGGACACCGCCGCGTGTTGAACATGCTCCACTACGCGGCCCGGGTGCTCTCGGTCCAGCTTGGCCTGAACCGGCCGGACGTGATCGTCGGCTCCTCAGTGCACCTGCCCGCGGTGCTCGCCGCCTGGCTGGCGGCCCGCGCTCGCCGCGCGCGCTTTGTCTTCGAGGTGCGCGACCTGTGGCCGCAGACCCTGATCGACATGGGCGCGCTGCGCGCGAACGGGCTGCCTGCCCGGCTGCTCCGGCTGGCCGAGTCCCTCTGCTGCCGGCAGGCCTCCGCAGTCATCTGCCTCCTGCCCGGGGCCTCCGACTACCTACAGGCCCGCGGCGTCCCAGCCGACAAGATCAAATATGTGCCGAACGGGATCCCCGACCTCCCGCCGCCGGGGAATCCGAGCCTGCCTGCCGGCCTGGACGGTGCGGACTCCGCGGACCAGGCCGCCGACCTGATCGACCGGATCAGCCGCTTGCGCAAGGATGGCTTTCTCACCGCCGGCTACATCGGCTCGCACGGTCCGGCCAACGGGGTGGCGACCATTGTCGCGGCCGCGGCGGAGTTGCGGACCGCCGGCCATCCGCGGGTCGCTGTGGTGCTGGTCGGCGATGGCCAGGAGAAGGCCGCGTGCCAGGAGCTCGCGCACCGGCACGGCCTGGACAACGTGCTGTTCTGGCCACCGGTGCCGAAACGGGCCGTGCCGGCCGTGCTGGCCGAGCTGGACGTGACGCTGTTCTGCCTGCGCGATGTGGCGGTCTTCAAGTACGGCCTGAGCAGCAACAAGCTGTTCGACTACTTGGCGTCCGGCAAGCCGGTGCTGTTCGCGAGCAACGCGCCCGGCGGCCCGGTACGCGAGTCCGGCGGCGGCGTGTGCGTGCCCGCCGAATCACCGGCGGACATGGCGGCCGGGTTGGCCCGGCTGGCCGGGATGAGCGAGTCCGAACGGAAGCGGATGGGTGAGCACGGCCGCCGCTGGGTGTACCGGCATCACGGCATGACCGCCCTGGCGGGCGCGTTCCTCGACGCGGTCTCGGCACCGCCGCGGCGCGAGGAGCCGGTGACGGAGGTGCGGCCGTGACGCTGCACATCGTGGGCGCGGGCGGCTTCGGCAGGGAGACGCTGGACGCGGTGCGCGCGACGGCCGCAGCACCCGAGGTGGTCTTCGTGGACGAGCACCCGGCAGCCGCTGCGGTGGAGGGCTGTCCGGTGCTCATTCCCGGGCAGTTGGCCGCGCCCGACGGACAGCTCAACGAGTTCGTCGTGGCGATCGCAGACGCCGACGCGCGCCGAAGGCTGGCCAGGGAGTTCGAGGATCGTGGCATGCGAGCGGCGACCGTGATCGACCCACGGGCGGTGGTCTCCCCCGGCGCACGGATCGGGCGCGGCTGTGTTGTGCTCGGCCAGGCGTTCATCTCCACCGGCACCGTCATCGGCGCACACGTCCAGGTCAACTACCAGGCAAGCATCGGTCACGACACGGTGCTCGAGGATTTCGTGACGATCCTTCCCGGGGCCAACATCGCCGGGAACGTGACCGTCGGCGCCGGTTCCACGGTGGGCAGCAACGCCGCCGTGCTGCAGGGCCGGCGGATCGGGCCGTCCGTGATGGTCGGCGCCGCGGCACTGGTGACCCGCGATGTCACACCGGGTCAGGTGGTCGTGGGCGTGCCCGCCAGGGCCCGGGAGCTCTGACCGTCCGGTTCGATCAAGCGCTCCCGGGCATCCGGCGCCGACGCGACCAGGCTCACGGTCAGCGGGCACCGACCGGCATCGGCCGGTCCGTTGCTTTCGCCGCCGTGGTCGCCCGCTCTACGGCGGTGCTCACTGCGTCAGCGATCTCGGCCACCTCCGCCTCGGTCAGCCGGTGATGAACCGGCAGCGAGAGCATCGCCTGGGCGACGGCCTCGGTCACCGGCAGTTCCGCGGCGAGCCCGGTGCCGCCGTCCCGCCGGGCGAAGAGCGGCTGCCGATGAACGGGCGGGAAGTAGATCCGTGCTTCGATGCCCCGGTCCAGCAGGTCGGCGAGCACTTGGTCCCGGATGCCGGGAAGCAGGCAGGTGTAGAGCGCCCAGGTGCCCCTGGCGTCGGATGCTTGATGGGGCGTGGTCAGGCCGGGCAGCCCGGTCAGCCGCCGGGTCAGCGCTCGAACGATCTGCTGTTTGCGCCCGAGGATGTCGTCCAGCTTGCGCAGCTGCACCCGGCCGATCGCAGCCTGCATCTCGGTCAACCGCCAGTTGTAGCCCAGGCTTTCATGCTGGTACAGACCGGTCTGACCATGGTTGCGGAGCAGTCTCAGCCGCTCCGCGACGCCCGGGTCGTCGGTCAGCACGATGCCACCCTCACCAGTGGTGATGTTCTTGGCCGGGGTGAAGCTGAACATGGCCGACCGGCCGACGGTGCCGACCGGTCTGCCACGGTACTGGGCGCCGGCCGCCTGTGCGGCGTCCTCCAGCAACGGCACGCCGGCCGCAGCGCACACCCGCGCCAGCCCGTCGAGGTCCCCGGGCTGCCCGGCGTAGTGCACGGTCATGACGGCCCGGGTGGCCCCGGTGATGCGGGCGGCGACCGATACCGGGTCGAGGTTGAAGGTCCGGGGATCGATGTCGGCGAACACCGGGGTGGCCCGGACGTGGCACACCGATGTCGCGGTGGCGACGAAGGTCATCGACGGGACGATCACCTCGTCGCCGGGACCGATGCCCTCGGCGAGCAACATCGCCTGCAGCGCGGCCGTGCCGGTGCAGAACGTCACACCGAACCGCGCCTGATGCCGGTCGGCGAACTCCTGCGCGAAGGCTTCGTTCTCCGCGCCGTTGGTGAGAACACCGCTGTACAGGACCCTGCGTACCGCCTCCGCCTCCTCCTCGCCGAGGTCGGGACTGGCAAGCCGGATCCGTACGTTGCTGTCAGGCACCTGAGAGCATCCTTTCTGGGCTGCGGGCGATCGGATCGTTGTCGTGGCTGGCGGTGGCTCCACCCCCGGCCAGGACCGTCCAGACGGTGAGGAACAAGATGGCCAGGTCGAGCCGGAAGCTCTGGCGCAGGACGTACCGCAGATCCCACTCGATGCGCTCCGGCCAGCTCAGCCGCTGCCGCCCGTGCACTTGCGCCAGGCCGGTCAGGCCCGGGGTGGCCAGCAGCCGCAACCGCTGACGATCGGTGTACCGGCGTACCTGGTAGGGCAGCGTCGGCCGGGGCCCGACCAGGCTCATCTGTCCACGCAGCACATTGACCAACTGGGGCAACTCGTCGAGAGACGTGCGGCGCAATACCCGTCCGACCGCGGTCACCCGGGTGACATCGGTGTCACCCGGTGTGTCCGGTCCGTCCGGGACGTTCCGCATCGTGCGCAGTTTCAGCAGGACGAACGGACGGCCGCCGCAGCCGACGCGCTGCTGCCGGAACAGGACGGGTCTGCCGTGCGCGAGCAGGTGCGCCAGCGCGGCGATGGCGCAGAGCAGCGCGGCCGGCACGATGATCAGGCCGAGCACGACCAGGTCCAGTAGTCGCTTGCCGCGGTACGGCCTGCGGTGAGGCACCTGGTAGCCGCCGGGCCGCGCGTTGGACGCCTCCGCGATCGCCCGGCCTGCCCGGTGCCGGCCCGGTACGGGCGGGGCGGTCACCTGCTGGCCTCCGCTCTTCCGGGCTGGCCGGGCAGCACGGCCTGGTCGGCCGACTCCTCGGGACCGATCGCCGTGGCGAGGAGCGCCAGCGCGTTGCGTACCTCTTCCGGATCGGTGAGGTGAGCGATGCCGGTGACCTCAGCGGCATCGAGTGCGGGCACCGGCACCTGTCTGACCAGCGGATGCCTCGGCCGGTGGTCACGTTCCCCGGCGCCCAGCAGATCCTCGGTCAGCTTTTCGCCGGGCCGCAGCCCCGTGAAGACGATCTCCACGGGCCCTGACGCTGCGGCGGCCATCCGGCGGGCGAGGTCGACGATGCGGACCTGGTCTCCCATGTCGAGGACGAGGACCTCGCCGCTCTCCCCGACCGTCACGGCCTGCAGCACCAGCTGGACGGCTTCGGTGGCCGTCATGAAGTAGCGGGCGACGTGCGGATGAGTCACGGTGACGGGGCCGCCCGCGGCGATCTGCGCGGACAGCGAACCGAGCAGCGAACCCCGGCTGCCCAGGACGTTGCCGAACCTGACCGACACCCAGGTCCCCGGAAACTCGCCGGCCATGTGCGCGGTGAGCCGCTCGGTGATCCGCTTGGAGGTGCCGAGGACGCTCACCGGGTCGGCCGCCTTGTCCGTGGAGACGTTCACGAACGACCGCACACCGCAATCCGCTGCCGCTCGCAGCACGTTCAGCGTGCCGGTCACGTTCGTCTTCAGCGCCTCGGCCGGATACCGCTCGAGCAGCGGCAGATGTTTCACCGCCGCCGTATGGAACACGATCTCGGGGCGGGCCTGCGCGAAGACATCGCGGATGCGGGAGGCATCCCTGATGTCGGCCAGCACGACCTCGTCGGAATCGAGCAGCGCACGGCCGTGTAGCGCGAGCTGGATCGCGTGCAGAGCTGATTCGTCCCGGTCGAGCATCACCAGCGACGCGGGATCCAGACGGTGCAACTGGCGGCACAGCTCCGAGCCGATCGAGCCACCGGCGCCCGTGACGAGGATGCGGCGTCCGGTGAATTGAGCGGCAGCCGACTTCAGGTCCAGGCGGACCGGATCGCGACCCAGCAGCTGGGTGATCCGCGGGTCGCGGACGTCGTCGATCCGCGCCGGTCCGGCGACCAGTTCCTCGATGCGCGGAATCACCTTGGTGACCAGACCAACCGACTCGGCCAGGGTGATCAGCTCGCGGATCACCCGGCCGTCCCGGCACCCGCCGGCGATCGCGATCACCATGACCGTCGCCCCGGTCTCCGCGGCGACCTCCGCCAGCCGCTCCCGCCCGCCGCGCACTCGGATCCCACAGATCCGCAGCCGGCGCTTGGCCGGGTCGTCATCCAGCAGGGCGACCGGTTGGTACTGCGCGCCAGGTTGACCGACGAGCCGTTGCACCAGTTGCGCTCCGGCACTGCCCGCGCCGAACACGATCACCTTGATGGCGGTCGGCGCGGGCCGTCGAGGCCTGCGCCGGACGGTCGCCGCTGCGACCCTGACGGTGATCATGGCAAGCACGCCGACCAGAGCGGCCCGTCCGGCCACGGCCGGCCTGTCGCCCAACAGGGGCAGTCCCGCCTGACCGATACCCACCAGAAGGAGCCCGGTCAGCCCCGCGGAGACCAGTACCGCGCTCAGTTCCGGGCCGGTCTCCGCCTGATAGCGCCCGGAGTAGAGCCCGCACACGGCCCCGGCCAGCACCGCTGCTGCCCCCGTGACAGCACAGCCGACGACCAGATCGCCGGGTCCGACGAGCAGGTCGGAAGCGCCGCTGCTGGTCATGCCTGCCATCAGGAGGCCGCAGGTCCAGGCGACCGCGTCCATGGCGGCCTGCACCGCCGGTCGGCGACACCGGGCGGCAACGCCGGACCAGCCACCCGGCCGGGCGCGGCTTTGTGCGGTGTGGAGCACCGCAGGATGAACCGCTGTCAGCTTGTCTTTGCCCGCGCATTCCCCACGCAAGGTGAACCCCGATCAGCAGGACGTCAATTGCCGAAGACCTATTTCGGCACTTCACTGACGGCATGTCCACGGACGCTGCCGCGTCCTTCTGGGTGGATCGGAATGTTTCTTGCGATCTCGCGGACTTGATTTTCCGTGGGTACCGATTTCGCCGCACGCTTGAACGACTCCCCTTGGCTACTTCCCGCACGGCTGCATACGCACCTTGGTGATCTGCGGCCGTGCCAACGGCTGCGAGGGCACCACGGGGGGCCGATCCGAAGCGGGTTCCAGCAGACGAACGTCCACTTCTCGCGTCTGCCCCGGCAAAAGTTCCACCTGCGTCCCGAGCACCGGGTGACCTCGCTCCTCGGTCGACGACAGCAGAAGTCGCCGCCCGTCCAGCGTCGCACCGGTGAACCGAGCACCGGAACTGGCGTACAGCGAAAGCCAGATGCTTGTGGATCCCGGGGGATGTGAGTGCCGGGGATCGTCGGAACGGAGAGCGACGAGGGGAGGCAGGCCCACAGCGGGAGCGCCGTTCGTCAGTCTGATCCGCACCACGCTGGAACGGGTACCGCCCTCGCAAGGACCTAGCTCGTAGGCCAGCGACCGCCCCAGGTAGTAGTCCATTTTATTGCCCGCGGAATTGTTGACCACAAGGTAGGCGAAGGGCCCTGTTCTCTCGGGGACGTCGCCGGCCAACCCGGCTTTTTCGAGTGCCGACTCGGTGGCGGCGTCCCTGCTCCACACACGTAGTCGGCCATCGCCGGCGTTCTGCCCCAGTGCGTGGACGAGGGCCACCGAATCGTGCCCATGGCGCAGCAAGGCAGCCGCGACTGACTGCGCGACCTGTACCAGGAAACGTTTTCGCTCGATGTTGCTGTACGACGCGTAAAGGGTGCTCTCGGTGAGCTCCACTGTGTTCTCCGCCGTCAGCTGCTTTCCGTCCGGAAGTCGGACCGGGCCTGTGGCTTTGAGGACACGGGCGAGTCCTACAGGATCGGTTGCGATGGCCCCATCGAGACGTTGCCCCGTAAGTCGCTGCCACAGGCCCACCCAGATCTGCGCCGCATACGGAAAATGAGCGGACAGATTGGAATTGGCCAGCCCCTGGGTACTCTCGGTACCGCTGTACCGGCGGTCGAACGCCGGTCCGAAGTTCGCCACCGGGGTGGTGGTACGCGGCAGCGTGTCATCCGACGCGAAGTCGTGCAAAGTGATGCCACCACGGTCGACGGTCAGGATACCGAAGGCGCCTACGAGGCCACCGGTGCCCCGGGCCTCGGCATTGTTCTGGAAGGCAAGAAAGTAGGAGCGTGGCGCCGTGCCCCCCAGAACAGGCATCAGCAGCCGCGTCGTCGACTCCGCCTCCGAGACCGAGTCGGAAAAGCGCGTCACCCGGTCGGACAGCCGCTGCCGTGCCAGGTCGAGGCGGCTGACCATCGTCGAGCCGGGCAGGCCATTCAACGTCGTCCGGACTCCGGCCAGTTGACGGTGCACGCCCCCCAGCAGGTCCGTGACAGCCGAAAGTCGGCGGAGGTCGACGCGCCCCTGGTGCATCATCTGGCCGGACGCGAGCATCTGCTGCAGTCGCACAGCCTCCGGCAGCACCCCGGTGACCATCTCGTCGGCGGCGACACTCAGCCCCCGGGCAGAACGGAGCGGGGGGCCCACCAGTGGAAGGCTCGCGGCTGCGCTCCACACCGGCGTGCCGGCCGCGCTCCGGGCGGCCGCCGTGTGTTTCCGGATGTCGCCCAGCATCTCGGCCGAGGGCTGACGATGAGCGGCCATCTCCGATTGCAGTCGGTCAGTGGCCACCTGAGCCGCGGCAAGATTGCTCTGTACCGCGCGGACCTCCCACACCAGGAAGCCGGCCGACGCGGCGGACACCAGACCGACAGCTCCGGCGCCCCAGAGGAAGGTTCGCTGGCGGCGTCGTAGCATCACGGCCGCGGATGCCCACGCCCTCGCCACAGCGCCCTTCCGGCTGCGTCCCGGATCCTTTCCTGCCTCCCCTGCCTTCCCTGCCTTCATTGCCTACCCATGAATCGAAGGGTCCACCGGAACCAAGCATTTGGATTGGATCAGTAATGACAGGCACGGAGGCCGTTGCACACTTCACCGCGCCACATGGCGAGAAAGTCGGTCCGAACGGCCTATCAGGTTGACTCGTGACTACTGCGTGGATTCGAAGAACGCGGCTTGGTTCTTGCCTGCCGTCTTGGCTCTGTAGAGGGCCGTGTCGGCGTCCCGCAGTGCTTCTGCAGGCGTGATCGGTCTGCTGACGCTCCTCACTCCGATGCTCGTCGTCACCTGCACCGAATGGCCGTGGGCGAGAGTGAAGGGGGCTGTGACGGAGTCGAGAATGCGCGCGGTGTATTCGTGCAGCGTGCTCTCGTCCACGCCTTCCACCAGGAGCGCGAACTCGTCGCCGCCGAGTCTGGCCACCAGGTCCTGCTCGCGGACCCTGCCCGTCAGCCGCCGTGCGATGTCCACCAGCAGTTCGTCTCCGACCGAGTGTCCCAGCGTGTCGTTGACGTCCTTGAACCCGTCGAGATCGAGCATCAGCAGTCCTGCGCAGGCAGTGGTGGAGCAGTGCTCGAGGGCGGTCTCCAGACGTTCGTTCAGGAGCGCTCGATTGGCCAGACCCGTCAACGGGTCGTGGGTCGCCTGATGACTCAAAAGCTTCTGGAGCTCCGCCTGCTCCTGCAGCGAGACGGTGAGGGCCAAGGCTCGCGTGCTCGCCGCAGTGGCCGTCTCCTGGACGTACTGGACCAGGAACGCGATGCGCAGCACCAGCAGCAGCGACAGACCCGCCATCATGCCGACGATCACGGTGACATGCATCGGCTGATCCCGAATGCCACCGACGTCGGCGAGCACGATCAACGGCCCCATCAGGATGAGCGCGATCAGGATCGAGAGTCGCCGCCGGGGCATCCTCTCCTGGGGCTCGGCGAGTTGCGGCGGTCGAGCGACGGAGGAGTGCAGCGCCGCCGACCCCAGGAGGAGGGACGAGACCATCCACCCCACTTCGGACACGTTCTCCGCGAGCGCGGTCCCATGCGTCGCCTCGGTCCCGTAGTAGAGGCCGTCGGAGGCGAGCAGGACGAGCAGCCATCCGATGCACATCAGGAACGACGGTGTGCGCGTGCCGGTCGTGAACATCAGCCACGCGGCCAGGGACAACAGCACCAGGTCGGTGACGGGATAGGCGATGGACACCGCCATCGGCCACGCGGCAAGCCGGCTGCGCAGGTAGGGAGCGATGATGAACGCCCATGCCAGAGTGGCGAATCCCAAGGTGACGATCCCCGCGTCCAGCAGCCCCGCCCAGTGCAGCCGGCCCACGTGCTTCCGGGCCATGATCACCAGACCGGCGGTGAACAACACGTAGCTGCCGAGGTAGAGCAGGTCGGCCACGCCGGGGAACGGAACGTCGGCGCCGCGGACCTGGTAGAGACCCCAGATCGTGTCCGCCACCGCGTACGGTGCCATGGCTGCCGCGAACAGGTACCACGGAAGGGCCGACGGCGGCCTGTTCCTGGCCACGCCCACCAGGATCGCGACGACGACCGAGGCAGATATCAGCACGGCCAGCATGTAACGCGCCGAGGAGGAGGTGAGCAGGAAGGTGACGATCACTGCGGTCCCTGTTGCCGCGTACGTCCAGGCCGCAGCCTCGCGGCCGGCGAGCAGCCCGGCCTGAACCTTGACCACGTCCTCATCCAGGTCCGCGTCGGCGAGGACGGGAGCGGAGCGTCTCCAGGGTGCGGCAGGCTCGGTCGAGCTCCTCCTGAAGGCGGGGGGCGGCCTGAGTCAGCGGGGCCGGGTCTCCGGCCTCGGCGTACTGTTCCACCTCTGTGCAGCACTCGGCGAGCCCCTGGGCTCCGATGTTGCCGGCAGCGCCTCTGAGACTGTGTGCCACCTCTGCGATTTCCTCGCTGTCGTGGCGGTCCAGTGCGTGGAAGAGTGCGCTGGTCATCTCCGGGGCGCGGACGAGGAAGTGGTCCACCAGCCGGTCCACCAGTTCGTTCTCGGCCGGGGAGCCGGCGCCGCGCAGTTCGTTCAGCCGCCGCTCGATGGAGTCGCGCGGCGCCTCGTCGTCTGTCTGCTGGTCAGCCGGGTCGACCCAGCGGGCGAGGGTTTTTTCCAGCTCGTCGGCAGCGACGGGTTTGGAGACGTAGTCGTCCATGCCCGCGGCCAGGCATCTCTCGCGGTCCTCGGCGAGAGCGCTGGCGGTCATCGCGACCACCGGCAGGTGCGGGTCTCCCCGTGCTTCGCGGCGGCGCAGTTCCCGGGTGGCGGCGTAGCCATCCATCCGGGGCATCTGACAGTCCATCAACACAGCCTGGTAGGTGTGTTCCTCGGCCATCCGCAGGGCTTCGATGCCGTCGGCAGCGGTATCCGTGCTGTAGCCGAGGCGGGCGAGCATGCCCTGGGCCACCATCTGGTTGATCTCGTTGTCCTCGACCAGCAGCACATGACCGCGCCGGGGTGGCCGAGGAGTGGTGGGAGCGGGCGCCGCTGCTGCGGTCGTCACGGGAAGTGTCCGAGTGGTGAGTTCGACCAGGGCATCCATGAGCTGGGACTGCTGGACGGGCTTGGCCAGACTGCGTGCGATGCCGGCAGCCTGCAGTTCGGCAACGGGCAGTTGGGCGCCGGAGGTGAGCAACATCAGCCGCACACGGGCGAAGGTCCGATCGGTGGTGATCCGGCGGGCCAGTTCCAGGCCGTCCATGCCAGGCATGTGCATGTCCAGGAGAGCCAGGGTGAAGGGGCGGCCCGCAGCCGCTGATTCATGCAGGGCCACCAGAGCCTGGGGGCCGCTGGAGACAGTAGTCGGCTGCATGTGCCATCGGCGTAGCTGAGCATCAAGGATCAGCCTGTTGGTGTCGTTGTCATCGACGACCAGGACCCGCAGCCCGCGAAGCGTGCCGGGGTCCAGAGGGGCCGGGGACGGTTCGGGGGTGTCCGGTGTGCGCACGGGCACGTCGAAGAAGAAGTTGCTGCCCTGGCCGGGCCGGCTGCTGACGCCGATGGAACCGCCCATCGCCTCGGTGAGCCTGCGGCAGATGGCCAGGCCAAGACCGGTGCCTCCGTAGCGGCGGGTGGTTGAGGCATCGGCCTGGGAGAAGGCATCGAACATCCGCTCCTGATCGGCCTCGGCGATGCCGATGCCGGTGTCGGCCACCTCGAAGCGCAGCCATGGCACGTGCCCCGCGGATGACCGGGGCCGGTCCGGGCGGACGCTGAGTACGACCTCGCCGGCCTCGGTGAACTTCACCGCGTTGGATGCCAGGTTGAGCAGTATCTGCCGCAGTCGGCCGGCATCTCCGAGCACCGTCGCGGGCAGTTCGGGATGGCAGTCGCTCAGCAGTTCCAGGCCCTGGGCCTGGGCGGTCTGCGCCACCAGCGAGACGACCTCTTCCACCAGTGCCTGGGGGCTGAAGGCGACGCTGTCCAGTTGGATCTTGCCGGCCTCCAGCTTGGAGAAGTCCAGGATGTCGTTGATGAGCGACAGCAACGCCGAGCCGGCGGCCTGAATGCCCTCGGCATAGCGGCGCTGATCGGCATCCAGCGTGGTCCCCAGCAGCAGGTCGCTCAGCCCGATGACGCCATTCATGGGGGTACGGATCTCATGGCTCATGGAGGCGACGAACTGAGACTTCGCCTGGGACGCGGCGATCGCCTGGTCGCGCGCCTCCGCCAGGGCGGCTTCGGCATACTTGCGCTCGCTGATGTCACGGACGAAAGCATTGAAACAGCGCGCCTTCGCCGACTTCATCCTCCACACCGTCAGTTCGACCGGGATCTCGTGGCCGTCGTGGTGCAGGGCGCTGAGCTCGATGCGGCGGCCCTGCACATGAGACTCACCGCCGGCCAGCACCCGCTTCAGGCCTGCGATGTGCGCAGCGCGGTACCGCTCAGGGAGAATCGTCTCGCTCAGCGGACGCCCCATCACCTCGCGATGGTTGAACCCGAACAACCGCTCGGCACTGTGGTTCCAGTCGATGACCAAGCCGTCCTCGTCGATGGAGACGAAGGCGTCCCGGGCGGTCTCGATGACCGAGCGGGCCTGCTCCTGCAACAACCGCAGGGCTTCCTCCCTGCGCCGCTGGCCCTCCGCCTCACGGACGAACCCGCGCACTTCGAGGGGCTCGCCCGAGGCGTCCCGCACCACCCAGGATGTCGTCTCGGTCCATACCCAATGCCCGTCGGCGCGGCGCAGCCGCAGACACACCACCACCCGGCCGTCGCGCAGCAGATCCCGCTCAGCCCACTCGAACTCCTCCACGTCGCCCGGATGCACCCAGGATGCAACCGTCGTTCCCACGATCTCCTCCGGCGGCCGCCCGAACAACGCCGACGCCGCCGCGGAAACCTCCTGGTAGACGCCCGGGACCGTGCGCCGGTAGACCATGTCCGCGGAGTTCTTCACCAGAATCCGAAACCGCTCCTCGTCGTCGGCCGCGTATTGCCCTGGCACGTCCGGGGGCTTGGGTTC
Organism: Streptomyces sp. NPDC002144; assembly: GCF_053593695.1. Lineage (NCBI taxonomy): Bacteria > Bacillati > Actinomycetota > Actinomycetes > Kitasatosporales > Streptomycetaceae > Streptomyces > Streptomyces sp. NPDC002144. The sequence continues at coordinate 363,444 of NZ_JBSFDB010000001.1, read as the reverse complement.
CATCGTCCGCCTCCACATGTCGTGCACGACCGCAAGCTGCGGCCGGGACTGCCGACAGGCCGGTCGCGATCTCGTCGGTGCGGCGTCTGCGAGCGACGTGTCAGCAGCGTCCGCTCACGGTGGACGACCCCGAACCACAAGGTCAGACACCTGCCCAGCGGTTGCATCGGACTCTTCAAGCGAAGGACGAACGAGGGAAGATCGCAAATCGAGCCACGGGCCGCGCCCTTGGACGGATTGGGCAGGCCTGGCCAGGAGTTACCGGCGGGCTGCGGCATTCGGGTGACTGGTTGCCCGTCACTCCTTGCCCTCGGCGTCATGGACCAGTTCCCTGACGCTGATTCAGTTTCCACTGGACCGCTCACGCGCCATCACCTCCGCGCTCCTTCACTTGACCGGAGGTGTCGAATCCGGCGCGGGTCATCGAGCCCCACACCTGGGGAGTCCGGCGCAGCGCGTCCCACAGGCCGCGCAACCGCCACCACGCCGTCAGCTGGCGGTACCCGATGTTCTCCGCGGCCACCCCGACGAGGGCGCCCCAGACGTCCCGCCATCGTGTGAACCGGTGGAAGGCGTACTCCTCCACAGCCACCGACACCAGGCTGACCACGATGGCGTAGGCGTAGGCGGCGAGCAGGAAGCGCCACAGGAAGCCCACGTCGACCGCGCCGATCAGCACGCCGAGCGGGACCAGGACGAGGCTCGCGAGCTCCACCACCGGGGCCAGCAGTTCGAAGACCACGTAGAAGGGCAGGGCCACCAGGCCGATACGGCCGTAGCGCGGGTTGCAGATCATGCCACGGTGCTTGAGCAGGATCTCCGTCAGGCCCCGGTGCCATCGCCGCCGCTGGTGGCCCAGAACCTTCAGCGTCGAGGGCGCCTCGCTCCAGGAGATCGGCTCGGTGACGAAGACGATGCGGTAGTCGCGGCGCTGCTCGCGCATGTACCGGTGGAGACGGATGACCAGTTCGGCGTCCTCCCCGATGCAGTCCCTGTCCATCCCGCCGACAGCCACGACCGCGTCCCTGCGGAAGAGACCGAAGGCGCCGGCGATGATCAGCAGGCTGCCGACCTTGGACCATCCGGTGCGGCCGAGGAAGAAGGCGCGCAGATACTCGACGACCTGAACCCGTCCGAGGAGGTCGGGGGGCACATGCGGCTCGACGACCCGTCCGGCCATGATGATGCAGCCGTTGGCGAGGCCCACTACACCGCCCGTGGCCACCACCCGCATGGGGTCGTCGCTGAAGGGTCTGGCAACCGCGAGCAGCGCCTGTGAGTCGAGGATCGAGTCGGCGTCCACCATGCACAGCAGCGGATAGCGTGCCAGGTTGATCCCCACGTTGAGCGCGTCGGACTTGCCTCCGTTCTCCTTGTGGGCCACCACCAGGGGCACCGGCCCGCCTCTGGGCAGATGGACCGAGGTGATCCTGCCGCGTACGGGGACGTCGTCGGGCACCACGTACTCCACCTCAACCAGGTCGAAGGCGTCCCGCAGGGCGTCCAGCGTGCCGTCGGTGGAGCCGTCGTCGACCACGACCACCTCGAACATGGGGTAGCGCAGGAGCAGCATGGCCCGGATCGCTTCGACGATGCCGACCGCCTCGTTGTGGGCGGGCACGATCACGGACACGGGCGGGGTGAACGGGCTGCCGGATGCGTCGTCGTACCCGGCGAAGGACGCTCGCCGCAGCCTTCTGACGAACTCCACGACTGCGATCAGGATCAGCACCAGGTAGGAGGTGTTGATGGCCAGGAAGTAGACGATCACGACTTCGTCGCAGATGGCGATCAGGCTGTGCGCCGGGGCGATCAGCCATGCCCACAGGCCCTCGGCCACCGTACTCACAGCGCCACCTCCGCACGGACGTCGTGGTGTGCCCCACCGACCGCCGATTCGGCCAGCACGGCCATGGCCTGGGCGGCGGCCGGACCACCGGATGGATCGTCCGCCGCCGCGCGCAGGGCCGCACGACCTGTCGGGCCGAGCCGTAGCAGCGCTCGGGCCGCGGTGCCCGCCACATGCGGGTCGGGGTCGTCGAGCAGGTCCGCGAGCGGGCCGGTCGCGGCGACGGCACCCAGATTGCCGAGTGCCCCGGCGGCCACCATGCGCAGGGCGACCGGCCGTCCCGGCAGGACGGCCGCGAGCAGCGGCTCCAGGCCCTCGGGCATGCCCAGCCTGCCCAACGCCCGTGCAGCTTTGATCCGCACCTCGATGGAGGGGTCCTCGTGCTGCGCGCGAGCGATCCTGGAGGTGTGGGAAACCGCGCCGGTCGCGCCGAGAACCTCGATCGCCACGGCCCTGACGAGCGGCTCCCGGTGCTCCAGTCCGGCCGCGACATTCCGCTGTGCCTCCGGTCCCAGGGAGACCAGCGCCATGGTGATCACACCGGGGGGTTGCCTCCGCGCTCCGCAGAGGGACTCCAGAAGGTGCGGGACGGCCGCCGGTCCCCCGCACCGGCCCAGCGCCCGTGCGGCGGCCAGGCGTACATCCGGGTCACGGTCGGTGAGCAGTCGGCACAGCGACTCGGCCGCCGGGCGGTGGGAGAGTTGCCCGAGCACCTGTGCTGCGCGCCCCCGCCGAACCGCGCTGCGGCTTCCCAGGTCGCCGACTGCGTCCACGGCGGCCCCACGCAGCTCGTACAGCCGGATCAGCGCGGTGCGGGCTCCTCCGGAGACCTTTTCCAGCAGCGCCGTCAGGGTCGGCTCCAGAGCGATCCAGGTCCTTTTGTCGATCTCCGCCAGCTGGTGCAGCAGCTCGGTCTGCTCGTCCTCCTCGGCACACAGGAGCCGCAGCAGGAGACCGCGCACAGGTGCCACGACCCGCCGGCGCCTGGCCTGCCGGTGCTTGCGGATGCCGCGGACACAGACGATCAGCAGGCACATCGTCAGGATGACGGCCGTGAGGCACAGCAGCGCCCTGATGACGAAACCCGTGGGGATCATCGCTCAACCCGGCTGAGCACTGCGATGACCCGGCTGGACAACTCCCGTGGGCTGAACGGCTTGATGATGTAGTCGTCGGCGCCCGCCGCGAATCCGACCTCGATGTCTCCTTCCTGGGACCGGGCGGTGATCATGATGACGGGGAGTGAGGCGGTCTCGGGCGTGGCGCGCAGTGCCCTGCAGACGTCCAGACCTGACATCCCCGGCATGCGTATGTCGAGCAGGGCCAGTTCAACCGGCTGTTCGCGCACCGCGCGGAGCGCGGCCATGCCGTCCTCCACGGCCGTGACCCGGTGACCGTTCTGCGTCAGCTTGAAGGCCACCAGATCCCGGATGTCCGCGTCGTCGTCGGCTATCAGGACATGCGCCATTGTTCTCCCTGGGGCTCCTGGGCCACGGAACTCCGCTACGACCCCCGGGGGGCGCACCGCGGCCGGCAGCGGGAAAGGGTTGGATCGGATCGTCATAGACAAATTACGGTCAATGGTCGACTTCCACCACATATGCCGCATCGTTCGAGCGGGCGTGCCCGGCCTGCTCACCGTGCGCCTGCGCGGGTCAGCCGTGGCAGTGCGAGAGAGACCGTCAAGGCGGCGAGCAGAGCCGCCGCGCACGGCACCCGATAGCCCGCCGCGGCCCCCGCGGCGTCGACCACCCACCCGGTCGTGGCGTAGCCCAGCGCCACACCGACGGAGAGCCCGGAGACGATCCAGGTGATGCTTTCGGTGAGTTGGGCGGCCGACGCCAGGCGGTCCACCAGGCCCATGGTGGTGATCAGGATCGGTGCGACGGCCATGCCCGCCACGAAGAGCATCCCCGCCAGGGCCACGAGACCCGGCGCGAACAGCAGCGGTACCGTCGTCACCGCCATCGCGCCGACATTGAGCAGCAGCCGCCGCGTGAGCGCCCCTCGTGGCCCGATTGCGCCGACGACCGCGCCTGCCAGGCCCGAGCCGAGTGCGTACAGGCCCAGCAACAGTCCGGAGAGCGCCTTGTGGTGGTGTGCGCCGGCGAACGCCACCGTCGCGACGTCCACCGAACCGTAGGACACGCCCACCCACGTAAGCGTCAGCACCAGCAGGCCGAGGCCCGGAGTGCGCAGCGCCGAGCCCCTGGTGTGTCGCGGCCCGGAGCGCACCGGCGGTTCCGTACGCCGCTGGACGGCGAACAGCAGCACGCCGACGGCGAGCAGGACCGCGGCCGCCAGCGGCCCGGCCCCGGCACGGACCTTGGTGGACAGGGTGATCGCCAGGATCGGGCCGACGACGTAGATCAACTCGTCGAGGACCGACTCCAGCGAGAACGCGGTGTGCAGTAGCCGCGGTGAGTCCCGGTGGATCTCCGCCCAGCGGGACCTGACGAGCGCGCCCATGCTGGGCATGCAGCCCGCCACCGCCGCCGCCACGAACAGCGTCCAGTCCGGGGCGGCGAAATGGGCACACAGCAGGAGCGCACAGATGGCGGCGACCGTCACGGCCGTGGCCGGGAGCACGACGCGACGCTGACCATGCCGGTCGACGAGCCGGGAGATCTGAGGTCCGACAGCGGCGGCGGCGAGCGCCTGCGTGGCGGAGACGGAGCCGGCGAGCCAGTACTCACCGCCGAGTTGCGACAGCATGGTGACGATGCCGACGCCGATCATCGACAACGGAAGGCGTGAAATGAAGCCCGCGGCAGAGAAGAGAAGACTGCCCGCAGGAGAGAAGATCCGACGGTAATCGGAGAGCATGGGACTCCACGCTCCGTCAGGAGCGGATCGTCACTAAGGGATCCGGTGCGGTTTCTGCCCCCTCCATCTTCAGGCATGCGGCGGTGACTCGCGACGCGACCCGGAATCCGGCCGTCCCGGTGCGCGTGAGAGTGCGTGAAATGGCGAGCCGGGTTAGCTTGATGGAAGACACGTCGATGTCCCGGCGAGAAGGAGCCCGCATCAACCGGCGCCGCGATACCGGCGCCCGCGATTCGCAGGCGGCGCGTACCGATTCCCGGACCCAGAGAATTCTCAATTACCAGCTGGTCCCACGGGTTTCTCCGTCGCAGCCGGGTACTGTTCGGCCCAGCTCCGTCCGCCCCGTCACGATGCCCTACCGGGAGGTGAGTTGGGGTGAACCCGCGATTGCGAGGCCAGGCCGTGACGGCCGCGGTCTGCGCATCCATCGTCGCACTGACCGCGTTCTACTACGCATTTCCAGAGCAACGGATGATCTTCGTCGCCATTGGCGCGACCGGTGTCATCGGCATTATTCTTGGGATCGCTATCAACAGTCCCGCGCATCGACTCCCCTGGCTGCTGCTCGCCGTGGGAAACCTCGCATTCGCCGCGGGCGAGGCCACCCAGATTATTCTCATCCAGCTCAAACAGACCGCGTTCCCGTCGATCGCCGACGGCTTCTATCTCGCGGCATATCCGCTCTATGCGGCCGGGCTGCTGGGCTTCATCCACTGGCGCACGGGGCGGCGCGACCGCGGGAGCCTCGTCGACGCGCTGACGCTGACCGTCGGTCTGGCACTGCTGTCGTGGCTCTTCCTCATCGAGCCGTACGCCCACGCGGCAGGCCTCACCTGGGTGCAGAAGGCGTTCTCCATGGCCTATCCGCTGGGCGACATCCTCGTCCTGGCGATGCTGCTGCGCCTACTCGCCGGCCGGGGCGGCAAGAGCCCCTCACTCATGCTCCTGACCGTGGGCACCGTCGGTCTGCTCACCGCGGACGTGCTGTACGGCCTGATTCAGCTGCACGGGACGTGGCGCACGGGTACCGCGGTCGAACTCGGCTGGGTCGTCCTGTACGGCGCCTGGGCGGCCGCCGCGCTCCATCCTTCCATGCGGTCGGTGACGCGGTTCGTGCCATGGCGTGCCGAGACCGGCGTGGGGGGCCGCCTCAGCCTGCTCACGCTGGCATCGCTCATCGCGCCGGCCATCCTCCTGGTCGAGGCGGTGCGGGGGGAGAGCGCCAACATCGGCGTCATCGGGGTGTTCTCCGCAGTGCTCTTCCTTCTCGTGCTCTACCGTCTGGCAGGCGTGGCGACGACCCACCGGCAGGCAGTCGGCCGAGAGAAGGTACTGCGTATCACGGTGTCGTCGCTGGGCGGCGCGAGCGATCTGGGTGAGGTGGCAGCCGTCGTCCACGCCGCGGTGACGGAACTGGTGCCGCACAGTCCGCCGCGTTCGGCGCTCCTCATCGTGCCGGACGACGCCCTCTGGGTGAACGGGGAGCACGGCGGCGCGGCCGGGCCCGTGTCCGAGCAGGTGACCGCGGCCATACGCGAACTGACCACGTCCGGCGAGAGCCGCCTGGTGGCCCTGGACGGTGTCGGGCCCGATCTCGCCGCCCGCCTCACGGATCTGGGCGAGGAGCCGCCCCACACGGTCCCCGCGCTCGTCTGCCCGCTCATCTCGCAGGATCACCCTTCGGGAGATCCGCTGATCGGGGCGCTCATCCTGGCCGGGCCCGAGCAGAACCTGCTCCTGGTCCGTCAGACGCTGGCCACTCTCGCCGCGCAGGCGGCACTTGCCGTGGCACGGATCTCCCTCGCCGAGGAGGTCAACCAGCGCAACAGCGAGGCGTACTTCCGCACGCTGGTGCAGAACGCCTCTGACGTCATCCTGATCCTCGACGACGACGACCGCGTCCGCTACGCCAGTCCCTCCGCCGACCAGATGCTCGGCGTTCCGGAGCTGGAGGGCACCCACCTCATCGGCCTGGTGCCGCCGCAGGACAGCCGCAGGGTGGTCGAGACGCTCGGCCGGATACGCAGCGGCGAGTACCAGACCAGGCGCGAGCACTGGCGCATGATCCGCGTCGACCGGGCGTCCATCGAGGTCGAGGTGAGGTGGAGCGACCTGCGCGAGGAGGCGACCGTGGGCGGGGTGGTGCTCACCCTGCGGGACGTGACCGAACAGCGCAAGCTCGAACGCCAGCTCACCCATCAGGCCTTCCATGACTCGCTCACCGGCCTGGCCAACCGCGTGCTCTTCCAGGAGCGGGTCAACCACGCCCTGGTACAGGCTCAGCGCGATGGCACGGTGGTCGGCGTACTCTTCCTCGACGTGGACGACTTCAAGGTCGTCAACGACATACACGGCCACGGTGTGGGCGACGAGCTCCTGGTCGCGCTGTCGCTCCGGCTGCAGACCGCCGTCCGTGCCTCCGACACCGCCGCGCGCATCGGCGGAGACGAGTTCGCACTCCTGGTGGAGGGTTCCGCCACACAGGACGGCGTGGAGCGGTTCACTGAGAACCTGATGTCCGTGTTCGTCGAGCCGTTCCGGCTCAGCGTGGGGCCGGTGAGCACCTACGCCAGCGTGGGCGTGGCGACGACGGAGGACAGCATCGACTCGGTCGAACTGTTCACCCACGCCGATCTTGCGCTGTACGCGGCGAAGACAGCAGGCAAACGCCAGTGGCGTCACTACCGCCCGGAACTGCAGAGCGGTATGGCCGAACGGGCCAGGTTGCAGGAAGGGCTGGACAGTTCGTCGATCGAGACGTCGTTCATGGTGCTTTACCAGCCCATCGTGGAGCTGACCAGCGGTCGTATTGCCGGCTTCGAGGCGCTCGTTCGCTGGCCCCACTCCCCGCACGGCATGATATTGCCGGAGCAGTTCATCACGCTGGCCGAGGAGAGCGGGCAGATCGTCCCGCTGGGTGCCTGGGTCCTCGATCAGGCCGCGACCGAGGCTGTCCGGTGGCGGGGCTCCGTGCGACGCGTACTGACAGCCGACAGCAAGGAACCCTACGTCAGTGTGAATGTGTCACCGCGTCAGTTCCGGGACGAGGAGTTCTACAACGTGGTCCGGCGTGCCCTGGATCTCTCCGGCATCGAACCGTCGTCCCTGGTACTGGAACTGACGGAGAGTGTACTGCTGTACAACGACGAACGTATCCTGCGTGAGATGAGTTCGCTCACCGACCTCGGGATCCGCATCGCGATCGACGACTTCGGAACGGGCTACTCGTCGCTGAGCTATCTGCGTGAGTTCCCCATCTCGATTCTCAAGATCGACAAGTCGTTCGTGGACGAACTGGGGCACTCGCCCGAACACTACGCCCTGGTCGAGGGCATCACGCATCTCGCGGACTCGCTCGGCCTGACGGTGATCGCCGAAGGGGTGGAGAACGTGAGACAGCAGGAGCTGTTGATCTCCATGGGCTGCCCGCTCGGCCAGGGATACCTCTTCGCCGAGCCGATCAGCGCCGAGGAGGCGGAACAGCTCGTCCTCGCACCGCCGCTCGGCCGCCTGGCCGCGCTGCCTGCGGTGCCCGAGGAACGGAACCCCTGATGGTGTGGGCTCTCTCTCGCGAGGGGTTCGGGTCGTGCTCAGCAGAACGCCGCGCGAGGCAGGAGACCCAAGGTGTTGGAACCTGAGGACCCGTCGGCAGAGCCGGCTGAGCTGTGCCTCGTGCTGCGCAACGACGAGGACCAGTACGCGATCTGGCCCGCCGGGCGTCGTATCCCGGCCGGGTGGTGCCAGACCGACGGACCGGCATCCGCCGCGAGATGTGGGCAGCTGGTCGAGCGCCTGTGGACCGACATGCGGCCCCTGAGCGCACGCACCGAGCGGCAGCCCCCGGGATCCGGGCCGGGTACGGTGCCCGAGCTGGTCCGGGAGCGGGCGCGACGGGCCCCGTCCGATCTCGCCGTGCTCTCGGACGAGGGCCGGCTCACCTACCTCGAACTGACCGACCGCGCCGACCGACTGGCCCACGAACTGCGGGAGTCCGGCGTCGAGGCGGAGTCCATCGTCACCGTGTGCCTCGACCGCGTGCCCGAGCTGATCGTCGCGCTGCTGGCGGTGCTGAGCTCCGGCGGCGCGTTCCTGCCCCTCGACCCGGCGACTCCGCGGCAACGGATCATCGGGCTGGTAGGGGAGACCGGTTCGCGTCTCATCGTCACGAGCCACGAGCATGCCCCGATGTTCACCGGCTGCGAGGCCCGGATCCTCAACCCGGGGGCCGCCGGGGAACCGGCCACGCGAACCCCGCCGCAGGGAGCCCGAACGGCACACGGTTCCCGCCCGGACGACCTCGCCTACGTGATCTACACCTCCGGATCCACCGGCCCTCCCAAAGGCGTGATGATCACCCACCGGTCGCTGGCCCACTCCCTCACGGCGGTGGCCCGGGCCTACCAACTGAGGCCCGGCGACAGGGTGCTGCACGCCGCGGCGCTCGGCTTCGACACCTCGTTGGAGCAGATCTTCGCCACGCTCATCAGCGGCGCGACGCTGGTCCTCGCGGGCACCCGGACGTGGGCGCCCACCGAACTGCTGCACCGCCTCCCGGAGTACGGGATCAGCGTCGCCGACCTTACCCCCGCCTACTGGCAGCAGACCCTCTCCGTAGCGGACCGTGGCGAGAGCCTCGCGTCGCTGAGGCTCGCCATCGTCGGCGGCGAGATCGTCACCGCGAAGGACTGCCGCGCCGTTCTGCGCCGGATCCCCGGCGCGCGGCTCGTCAACGCCTACGGGCTCACCGAGACCACCATCACCTCCACGCTCTGCGAGCTGAACGAGGAGGTGCTCGCGGCGCCGGACAGTGCGGTCGCCCCGGTCGGCAAACCCCTGGAGGGGACTCACATCCATCTGCTCGACACCGAACTGCACCCTGTGCGGCCCGGCGAGCGCGGCGAGATCTACCTCGGCGGCCCGGGGCTGGCGCGTGGTGTCTGGCGGCAACCTGCCCTGACCGCACAGCAGTTCCTCCCCGACCCGCACGGCTCCGCGCCGGGCGACCGGATGTACAGGACCGGGGACCTGGGCCGCCTGCGCTCGGACGGCAACCTGGAAATCCTGGGCCGGGTCGACGACCAGATAAAGATCCGCGGGTTCCGTGTCGACCCTGCCGAGATCGAGGCCGCGCTCATCTCCCGCCCGGAGATCGGCCAGGCGATGGTGGTGGCCCAGGCGCGCGACCACGGCGAGCATGAGCTCATCGCGTACTACACGCCGGCCTCGCCGTCCGCCGGTGGCGAGACGGCGCTGCCCGCACGGCTGCGGTCGGCACTCGCCGAGGTCCTGCCGGGATACATGATCCCGGCAGCCTTCCGCGTGTTGGAGCGGCTGCCCGTCGCGCCCAGCGGAAAACTCGACCGCAGGGCCGTGCAGGAACCCGAAGCCACGGAGACCACAGCGACCACGGCCGACACACACGCCCACGAGCGTCCGGTGCCGCAGGGAATGGCCCAGTTGTGGTGTCAGATCCTGGGTGTGGACTACGTCCGTCCGCACGACGACTTCTTCGAACTGGGCGGCAACTCGCTGCTGGCCATGGAGATGCTCGCCCGGACCCGCGTCATCTTCGGAATCGGCGTTACACAGATCCGCGACCTGACCCGGTCACTGCTGCGCCAGCCGATACTCGCCGCGTTCGCCGAGTCGGTGCGCCAGGCGCGCGCCGGCACACTGGCGAATCGGGACGGCGGGGGTGTCGACTTCGCCGCCGAGACCGATCGGCCCGTTCCGACGGTCTGCAGCGACACGCCAACTCCCCATCCCCAGCACCCCAGGGACGTGCTCCTCACGGGGGCAACGGGATTCTGCGGCGCGTACATGATCGACGAACTACTGCGCACGACGACGGGACGGGTCCTTTGCCTGGTCAGGGCCTCCGACGAGCAGGAAGGGATGAAGAGGATTCGCGCGAGCCACCAGCGGTACGTCCTCAGCGACCTGTCCAGCCCGCGCGTCCAGCCGGTCGTCGGCGACCTGGCCAAGCCCGGGCTGGGGCTGTCTTCGGACCGGTTCGAGGAGCTGGCAGCGACCATCGACGCGGTTTACCACTTCGGCGGCCAGGTCAACTTCATCTACCCGTACCACGAGTTGCGCGCGTCCAATGTCGACGGCACATACGAGATCATCCGCCTCGCCGCCCGACGGGCAGTCCCCGTCCACTTCACCTCCAGCATGGCCGTGCTCGCCGGCTTCGGGGCGGCTGGGGTGCGCGAGGTGACGGAGAACACGCCGTTGCGCTTCCCGGAGTACCTGTCGGTGGGATACGTGGAGACCAAATGGGTGGGCGAGGCGCTGCTCAAGAAAGCCTCCGACGCGGGCCTGCCGGTCACCGTCTACCGCCTGATGGACATCACGGGCAGCAGCGGAACCGGCGTGATGAACACCAGCAGCGAGATGGCCGCCCTCTTCGACTTCATCGCGCGAACCGGGCTGTGCCCCGACGTCCCGCTGCCGCTGGACTTCCTGCCGGCCGACTGCCTCGCCCGCGCCATCGGACACATCTCCACCCGGCATCCCGCGTCCGGCGAGGTCTACCACCTCACCAACCCCCGTTCCACGCTGCTGACGTCGCTCGCCGAGCGCCTGCGCGGACGGGGTTACCCGATCCAGGAGATCCCGTACGCCGAGTGGATCGCCATGCTGGTGAGGTACGCGGCGGGGCACCCAACCGACCCGATGACCGCGTTCGTCCCGCTCTTCGTCGACCGCTGCGCGGGCGCCGACATCACCGTGAGCGAGATGTACTTCCAGGACGTCTTCCCGGAGTTCACCCGCAACAACGCGGAACGGGGGCTGAGGGACGCCGGGATCGACGTTCCTCCGGTGGACGCGGAGATGCTGGACCGCTACGTCGACTTCCTCCAACACGACGACGTCCAGCCGATGCTGAGGCGAGAACGCGGAGGGCCACGGTGGTGAGCCGATGCCCCGACTGGGAGGCGCTTGACGTGCTGGAAGCAGCGCCCGACGGTCCGGTGGCCTTCTCGGCCGATCTCAGTCCCACCTGCCTCCTGGCGGCCTACCGCGCCGGGGTCTATCCGTTCCCGGCGGCCGACGAACACGCTCGCGCGTTCAACGAGGTGCTGTTCGACGATCAGGTCCAGGCGGGCCGTATCCGGCTCGTGGGGGCGGATTCGGCCGATCCCTACGCCGTCTCCTGGTGGTCTCCCGACCCCAGGCCAGTGCTGCCCGTCTCGGCCACTCGCCTCAGTCGCAGCCTCGCCCGACGGCTGCGCAACCGGCTGCCGTGGTCGACCAGCCTGGACCGGAGCTTCGAGCGGGTCGTCCGCGAATGCCGCGCCGGCCGCGTCCCCCTGTGGCTCACCGACGAGCTGATCGAAAGCCTGGTCCACCTGAATGATCTGGGGCATGCTCACAGCGTCGAGGTGTGGGAGGACGGCGATCTGATCGGCGGCGTCTTCGGCCTCCAGATCGGAACGGTCTTCAGCATGGACTCGATGTTCTTCCATCGTTCCGATGCCTCGAAGGTCGCGGTGACCGACCTCGCGGCGCGCTTTGCACAGGCCGGCGGTGTACTGCTCGACGCACAGCGGGACAGCCCGCACGTCCGCGGCCTGGGCGCCATTCTCGTGCCGCGAGAGCAGTACGTGCGAAACCTGCGCGGCACCGGGCGCGACAGCCTCCCGATGTCCACCGCCACCTTGCCCGCTAGCCGCCTCGTCCAGCCAACGGGATGACGCTGACCGTCTTCGTCGAAGCGGCACGGCGCGGCGCGGCGCAGGGCTTTGTCCGATAACCGCATGGCCCCGAACGGGGGATGCAATCTCATCCAATACGGGCGATGCGCGTACACAGGCGTACCACCGGCATACGCGGGCGCGTTGCCGATGCATGGATTACACCGTCACCACCGGATGTCTCTTCTTCGAGTGGGAGGAACAGCCGCCGTACCGAGAACGGCCCCGGGCGGGTCAGGAAGACCCTCCCATCTACGCCGCCCTGGTCAGGGAGTGGCGGGCCCGCGGCCAGATGGTCCCGGGCACCTGGGACGCGCGATGGACCGCCCTGGTATCCGCGAGTTCACCGACCGGGCGGCACCGACGCTCCATCCTCGTTCCGCCTCCGGTCCTGTGGGAACGTGTCGCCAAACCACCCCTCGTGAGTCGCGACGAGATGGTGCCCGCTCCCAGAAGCGCACGGTGATCCGCGGACGCCGACATCGCGGGCCGTGTGGCGGTGCGGCTCGAAGGAGTGGTGACGGGCGAGTCACAGGTGGGGCACCGCCGCTTGATGCCGGCCTGCGTGGCACATCTTCCGAGCGCCTGCTGCCGGGCCGGTTTCACAGCCGCGGAAGCGAACAAGCTGCCGATGCCGTCGGGCGGGACCAGCCAGCGTAGACGCCCGCCGTCCGATCGCGGACACCGTCGATGGCCTTGATGCGGTCGGTCTCGTGCACCGGGGGCTTGCTGTCCGAGGCGACGGCCGTCCACGGTACGGGACGTCGCTGACAGTGGGGGCAGCCCCTGGGGGAACTGTGGATGACGACGTACCGCAGTTGGTGCACGAGGAAGAGCTCGGGACCTTGTGCGGTTCGCCGACTGCGGGTGTGTCGTGGCTTGTCGCGCAGTTCCCCGCGCCCCCGGAACGCCCCTGGGGGGGCGATCAGGTCTGCTGGTCCTCCGGGATGGACACGAGCCACCTCGTGTCCTTGCGGGGGCGGAGGTACAGGGCCCAGTACAGCGTCGCGGCCGCCGTGATGCCGCCCGTCCAGAGCAGGTAGGCCGTCTCCTGCTGGGTGAGGATGTAGGCGAGGACCGCGATGAGGAGGACTGGCATCGCGGGCCACAGGGGCATGCGCCAGGCCGGGGTGTGCCGGTGGGCGCCGCGGCGGGAGAGCAGCGCGGCGACCGCGACCAGGAGGTACATGCCGGTCACCGAGACGCCCGTGACGCCGTACAGGGTGTCCAGGTTGACGAAGCAGAGCAGGGCGCCGGGGACGCCGACGGCGAGGGTGGCGACCCAGGGGGAGCCGAAGCGGCCGAGCTTGGCGAAGACGTCGTTGACCGGCTGGGGCCAGGCCTTGTCGCGGGCCGAGGCGAACAGGACGCGGGAGTTCTGGATGACCATGACGATGCCCGCGTTGATGATCGCGAGGGCCACGCAGAGGCTGACGAAGGTGCCGACCGCGGAGTCGGACCAGGCGGTGACCATGGAGCTGATGTCGCCGCCGGTCAGCTCGGAGAGGTCCGAGGCGCCCAGGGTGATCGCCACCACCGGCACCAGGATGATCACCGTCGAGATGGCGAGGGTGGCCAGGACGGTGCGGGCGACGTTGCGGCGCGGGTGCTCCAGCTCCTCGGAGAGGTAGACGGCCGTCGAGAAGCCCTGGGTGACGAAGAGGGCGATGGCCAGTCCCGAGACCACCAGCATGGCGGTCACCGTGTCCGTGTGGCCGTGCGCGCCCGTCACCTGCATCGAGGTGAGGCTGCCGAGGCCGCGGTGGCTGTGGGTGAAGCCCAGCACGGCGACGACGCCGGCCGCGATGACCTCCAGGACCAGGAAGACGCCGGTGATCCAGGCGTTGGCGCGCAGGTCGAGCAGGCCCGCGAGGGTGGCCAGGAGCATCACGCCTGCGCCGGTCATGGCGGGGTCGAGGTGGACGACCGGGGCGAGGTAGTCGGCCGTGCCCATCGCGATCACCGGCGGCACGATCATGACGACCAGCAGCGACAGGACGAAGACCAGCCAGCCCGCGAGCCGGCCCGCCAGCGTGGAGACCATGGCGTACTCGCCGCCCGCGCTGGGGATGAGGGTGCCCAGCTCGGAGTAGCAGAACGCCACGGCGATACAGAGGAGGGAGCCGATGGCGATCGTCAGGGCGGTGGCGGTGCCGAGCGAGCCGAAGAGGTCCGGGACGACCACGAACAGCGTGGAGGCCGGGGTGACGCAGGAGAGGGTGAGGAGGGTTCCGCCCACCACGCCGATGGAGCGCTTGAGCTGCTGTGGGCCGTGGGGCGCGTCGACGACGGTGTCGACGGGGCGGAGCGTGTCGGTCATGCGCGGTTCCGATCGCCAGGGGCAGGGATTGCGCTGAATGGAATCCCAACGAAAACCGCGGCGTCAATAGGTGTTTATCTACGAAATCCGTAGATCGAGTGCGTCTCTGATCCCGGATACCGCACACCAGCGCCGTAATGCGGCCCATTTCAGCCGTACGGGAACCGTAGGCGCTGCGCACAAAAAAAGGGGCCGTCCGCTGTGCGGACGGCCCCGGGGCCTGTGTCAGTGGTTGCGGGGGAAGCCCAGGTCGACGCCGGCGGGGGCCTCGGAGGGGTCCGGCCAGCGGGTGGTGACGACCTTGCCGCGGGTGTAGAAGTGCGTGCCGTCGTTGCCGTAGATGTGGTGGTCGCCGAAGAGGGAGTCCTTCCAGCCGCCGAAGCTGTGGTAGCCGACGGGGACCGGGATCGGGACGTTGACGCCGACCATGCCCGCCTCGATCTCCAGCTGGAAGCGGCGGGCTGCGCCGCCGTCCCGGGTGAAGATCGCGGTGCCGTTGCCGAACGGAGAGGCGTTGATGAGGGCCACGCCGTCCTCGTAGGTGTCCACGCGCAGCACGGTCAGCACGGGGCCGAAGATCTCGTCCCGGTAGGCCTTGGCGGTGGTCGGCACCTTGTCGAGCAGGGAGATGCCGATCCAGTGGCCGTCCTCGAAGCCGTCCACGGTCTGGCCGGTGCCGTCGAGGACGACCTCGCAGCCCTCGGCGGCGGCGCCGGAGACGTAGGAGGCCACCTTGTCGCGGTGGGCGGCGGTGATCAGCGGGCCCATCTCGGAGGTGGGGTCGTTGCCGGGACCGATCTTGATCTTCTCGGCGCGCTCGCGGATCTTCTCCACCAGCTCGTCGCCGATCGCGCCGACCGCGACGACCGCGGAGATGGCCATGCAGCGCTCGCCCGCCGAGCCGTAGGCGGCGGAGACGGCCGCGTCGGCCGCCGCGTCCAGGTCGGCGTCCGGGAGGACGAGCATGTGGTTCTTGGCGCCGCCCAGGGCCTGCACGCGCTTGCCGTTGGCGGAGGCGGTGGTGTGGATGTAGCGGGCGATCGGGGTCGAACCGACGAAGGAGACGGCCTTGACGTCCGGGTGCTCCAGGAGCCGGTCGACGGCCACCTTGTCGCCGTGGACGACGTTGAAGACACCGTCCGGCAGTCCGGCCTCGGCGAGCAGCTCGGCGAGCTTGACGGAGGCCGAGGGGTCCTTCTCGGACGGCTTCAGCACGAAGGTGTTGCCGCACGCGATGGCGATCGGGAACATCCACATCGGGACCATCGCCGGGAAGTTGAACGGCGTGATGCCCGCGACGACACCCAGCGGCTGGCGGATCGAGGCCACGTCGACCCGGGTGGCGACCTGCGTCGACAGCTCGCCCTTGAGCTGCACGCTGATGCCGCAGGCCAGGTCGACGATCTCCAGACCGCGGGCGACCTCGCCGAGCGCGTCGGAGTGGACCTTGCCGTGCTCGGCGGTGATCAGCTCGGCGATCGCGTCCCGGTTGGCGTCCAGCAGCGCACGGAACTTGAACAGGATCTCCGTGCGCCTGGCCAGCGAGGACTGGCCCCAGGTCGCGTAGGCGTCCTTGGCGGCCGCGACCGCCGCGTCGACCTCCTCGACGGAGGCGAAGGCGACCTTCGTGGTGACGGCGCCGGTGGCCGGGTCGGTGACCGGCCCGTGGTTGCCCGACGCACCTTCGACGGTCTTGCCGCCGATCCAGTGGTTGACGATCTTCGTCATGCCCAGTTACTCCTTCATTCAGGTCCGCCTCGGGACGTCCGCGCCGGTCACGGGGGCCGACCTGCTTTTTCTGCCGGGGGTCCGGGGGTTGTCCCCCGGGAGATTCAGCACAGATGGCGGCGTCGGGTGGAGACGTGCCGTTCGTAGAGCTCTCGTGCCTTGACCGCCGACGGTCGGGTCGCGGTCTCGGCCACAGGTACATCCCACCAGGCCTGCGCGGGAGGCGCCCCCGACACTGTGTCTGCCGTTTCGGTCTCGACGTAGACACATGTGGGCGTGTCGGCGGCGCGGGCCTCGGCGAGCGCCTCGCGCAGGTCCGAGACGGTCTTCGCGCGCAGGACGCGCATGCCCAGGCTGGCGGCGTTGGCGGCCAGGTCCACGGGCAGCGGCGCCCCCGTGTACGTGCCGTCGTCGGACGGGAAGCGGTAGGCGGTGCCGAACCGCTCGCCGCCGACCGACTCGGACAGACCGCCGATCGAGGCGTACCCGTGGTTCTGGATCAGCAGGACCTTGATCGCGACGCCCTCCTGCACGGCGGTCACGATCTCCGTCGGCATCATCAGATAGGTGCCGTCGCCGACCAGCGCCCACACGGGCCGGTCGGGGGCGGCCAGCTTCACGCCGATCGCGGCCGGGATCTCGTAGCCCATGCAGGAGTAGCCGTACTCCAGGTGGTACTGGTCCCGCGAGCGCGCCCGCCACAGCTTGTGCAGGTCGCCGGGGAGGGAGCCGGCCGCGTTGATGACGATGTCGCTCTCGTCGACGATCGCGTCCAGCGCGCCGAGAACCTGCGGCTGCGTCGGCCGTACGTCCGGCTCGTCGGCCTCGTAGCAGGCGTCGACGCGCTGCTCCCAGCGCTCCTTGTCCTCGGTGTACTCGGCGACGTAGGAGGCGGCGACCCGGTGGTCGTGGATCTCCAGGGCCTGGGTCAGCTCCTCCAGGCCGCTGCGGGCGTCCGCGATCAGCGGCAGTCCGGCGAGCTTGTGGCCGTCGAAGGGCGCGATGTTGAGGTTGAGGAAGCGGACGCCCTCGCCGCCGAAGAGGGTGCCGGAGGCGGTGGTGAAGTCGGTGTAGCGGGTGCCGACGCCGATCACCAGGTCGGCGGTGCGGGCGAGTTCGTTGGCGGTGGCCGTGCCGGTGTGGCCGATCCCGCCCACGTCCTGGGGACGGTCGTACCGCAGGGAGCCCTTGCCGGCCTGGGTGGAGGCGACCGGTATGCCGGTGGTCTCGGCGAACTCCGCGAGCGCTTCCTCGGCCCGGCTGTGGTGGACACCGCCGCCGGCGACGACGAGGGGCCTGCGCGCCGACCTGATCGCCCGGACGGCTTCGGCGAGTTCGGTCGGATCGGCACCGGGGCGTCGTACGACCCAGGTCCGCTCGGCGAAGAAGTCCTCGGGCCAGTCGTGGGCCTCGGCCTGGACGTCCTGCGGCAGGGCGAGGGTCACGGCGCCGGTCTCGGCGGGGTCGCTGAGCACCCGCATGGCGTTGAGGGCCGACGGGATCAGGGCTTCCGGCCGGGTGATCCGGTCGAAGTACCTCGACACCGGGCGCAGGCTGTCGTTGACCGACACATCGCCCGCGTACGGCACTTCGAGCTGCTGGAGGACCGGGTCGGCGGGGCGCGTGGCGAAGACGTCACCCGGCAGCAGCAGGACCGGGAGGTGGTTGATCGTCGCGAGGGCGGCGCCGGTGACGAGGTTGGTGGCGCCGGGGCCGATGGACGTCGTCACCGCGTGGGTGGACAGCCGGCCCGATTGACGCGCGTAGCCGACGGCCGCGTGCACCATGGCCTGTTCGTTGCGGCCCTGGTGGTACGGCATCTCGTCGCGGTGCTCGAGGAGCGCCTGGCCGATGCCGGCCACGTTGCCGTGGCCGAAGATGCCCCAGGTGGCGCCGATCAACCGCCGCCGCTCGCCGTCGCGTTCGGTGTACTGGGCGGACAGGAATCGGATCAGCGCCTGTGCCACGGTCAGCCGGATCGTCATCGGTACCCCTCCGTGTGGTCCGGGTGGAAGCAGATCCGCCACTCCCGTGTCTCACCCGGTCCCGCCATGACGTTGAGGTAGTACATGTCGTGGCCGGGCTGGGCGATGGACGGGCCGTGCCATCCGTCGGGGACGAGGACGGCGTCGCCGGAGCGGACCTCGGCGAGGACGTCGGATCCGCCCTCACGGGAGGGAGATACGCGCTGATAGCCGAAACCGTTCGGGCCGGCGATCTCGAAGTAGTAGATCTCCTCCAACTCCGCTTCCACGCCGGGCCGGTGCTCGTCGTGCTTGTGCGGTGGGTAGGACGACCAGTTGCCGCCGGGGGTGACGACCTCGACGGCGATGAGCCGGTCGCAGTCGAAGGCGTCGGCGGAGGCGAAGTTGCGGACGTGCCGCAACTGCGTGCCGCTGCCGCGCTCTTCGACGGGGACCTCCGGCGCGGGGCCGTAGCGGGCGGGGAGTCGTCGCTCGCACTTCGCTCCTGCCAGGGCGAAGCGGCCTCCCGCGCCGGAGGCGATCTGGACCCGGGCGTCACGGGGAACGTAGGCGAAGTCGGTGGCCGACTCGAAAACGCTTGCCCTGCCCAGGAGTTGGAACTGTTCATCCGCCATTTGCACCGTACATCCGCCTTCCAGCGGAAGCACGATCCACTCGCTGTCACCGGTGGTGAACGTGTGTGTACCGCCCGGCGCCAGCTCCACGATCCGCAGGCTGCAGTACTCCCAGCCCGCGCGCTTGGGATCCACGTCGAACGCGTAGTTGGCGTCGGCGGTGGCGCCCCGCGGAATGTACAGCCCGTTGCTGCTCATGCGGCCCTCACAGCAGTCCTACGGCGGTGTCGACGGCGGCGGCCACATCGCCGTCCGCCGGGTACAGCAGCGAACGGCCGACCACCAGCCCCTGCACGGTGGGCAGTTGGAGGGCCCCGCGCCACTTCTCGTACGCCCCGGCTTGTTCCTCGACGGAGCCGCCGACCTCACCGCCCAGCAGCACCGCGGGCAGCGTGGAGGTCTGCATGACCTCGGCCATGTCGTCGGGGTTCTCGGTGACCGGGAGCTTCAGCCAGGTGTAGGCCGAGGTCCCGCCGAGGCCGGAGGCGATGGCGATGGACCTGGTGACGGCCTCGGCGGACAGGTCGTTCTTCAGCCGGCCCTCGTCGGTGCGGCGGCTGATGAAGGGCTCGACGAACACGGGGAGCCGGCGGGCCGCCATGGCGTCGACGGCCCGGGCGGTGGACTCCAGCGTGGTCAGGGAGCCGGGGTCGTCGTAGTCGATGCGCAGCAGCAGCTTGCCCGCGTCGAAGTTCAGCCGCTCGATGTCCTCGGGGCGGTGGCCGGTGAAGCGGTCGTCGAGCTCGAAGCTGGCGCCCTGCAGGCCGCCGCGGTTCATCGAGCCCATGACGACCTTGCCCTCCAGCGCGCCGAGCAGCAGCAGGTCGTCCAGGATGTCGGCGGTCGCGAGGACTCCGTCCACGCCGGGCCGGGAGAGCGCAAGGCACAGTCGTTCGAGGAGGTCGGCACGGTTGGCCATGGCGAACCTGCGGTCCCCCACCCCGAGCGCGCCGCGGGCCGGGTGGTCGGCGGCCACGATCATCAGGCGGCCGCTCTCCCCCACCAGCGCCCGCCGCGCACGGCGGGCGGCGGCCTCGGCGATCGCCTCGGGGCGTTGGGTGCGCAGACGGACCAGCTCCGTCACGTCGACGGTCACAGGACGGCTCCCGCGGTGAGCGCGGCCTCGATCTCGGCCGGGGTCGGCATGGCGGAGGAGCACTCCAGGCGGGAGGCGACGATGGCGCCGGCCGCGTTGGCGTGCCGCATGATCGTCTCCAGGTCCCAGCCCTCCAGCAGTCCGTGGCACAGGGAGCCGCCGAACGCGTCACCGGCGCCGAGGCCGTTGAGGACCTTGACCGGGAGGGGCGGGACCTCGGCGGACTCACCCTTGCCGTTGACGGCGAGGACGCCCTTGGGGCCCTGCTTGACGACCGCCAGCTCCACACCGGCGTCCAGCAGCGCCTGCGCGGCGGCCCGCGGTTCGCGCACGCCGGTCGAGACCTCCACCTCGTCGAGGTTGCCGACCGCGACGGTCGTGTGGCGCAGGGCCTCCTGGTAGAAGGGGCGGGCGGAGGCGGGGTCCGTCCAGAACATGGGGCGCCAGTCGAGGTCGAAGACCGTCGTACCGGCCTTGGCGCGGTGCGCGAGGGCCGCGAGCGTCGCCGTACGGCTGGGCTCCTCGCTCAGGCCCGTGCCGGTCATCCAGAAGACGCGGGCCTCGCGGATGGCGTCGAGGTCCAGCTCATGGGCGTCGATCTCGAGGTCGGGCGCCTTGGGCTGCCGGTAGAAGTACAGCGGGAAGTCGTCCGGCGGGAAGATCTCGCAGAAGGTGACCGGCGTGGGCAGGCCCGGGACCGGGGTGACCCAGCGGTCGTCGACGCCGAAGCCCTGAAGGGCCTCGTGCAGGTAGGTGCCGAACGGGTCGTCGCCGGTGCGGGTGATCACCGCGGTGTTCCGGCCGAGGCGGGCGGCGGCCACCGCGACGTTCGTCGCCGAGCCGCCGAGGAACTTGCCGAAGCTCGTCACCTGCGGCAGCGGTACGCCGGTCTGGAGCGGATACAGGTCCACACCGATCCGCCCCATGGTGATCAGGTCGTACGCCATCGGCTTCCCTTCGTTGCGGCTCTCCCCGCGTTTGTAGCCCCGGGCGAGGAGCCCTGTCAATGTTTTGTCCAGACATACGGACGAGACCTTGACAGCGCTTACCGGTCCCCGGAAGCTGACCGGCATGAGCTCCCTGTCACCCCAGTCCTCACTGTCCCGCATCCGGATCGGATCGGCTCCCGACTCCTGGGGCGTCTGGTTCCCGGACGACCCGAAGCAGGTTCCGTGGCAGCGGTTCCTCGACGAGGTGGCGGACTCCGGTTACGAGTGGATCGAGCTGGGCCCGTACGGGTACCTGCCGACCGACCCCGCGGTCCTCACCGAGGAGACCTCCCGGCGTGGCCTGAAGGTGTCCGCCGGAACCGTGTTCACGGGCCTGCACCACGGCGAGTCGGTGTGGGACAAGACCTGGGCGCACGTCGCGGACAACGCGGTGCTCGCGCAGGCCATGGGGGCGTCCCACCTGGTGGTCATCCCGTCCTTCTGGCGGGACGACAAGACCGGTGAGGTGCTGGAGTCCGACACGCTGACGGCCGAGCAGTGGCGCAATCTGACCACGCTGACCGAGCGGCTGGGCCGTGAGGTGCGGGAGCGGTACGGGTTGCAGATCGTGGTGCATCCGCACGCCGACACGCACATCGACAGCGAGGAGAACGTGGAGCGGTTCCTGGACGGGACCGACTCCTCGCTGGTGTCGCTGTGTCTGGACACGGGGCACTACGCGTACTGCGGCGGCGACAGCGTGAAGCTGATCGAGACGTACGGGGAGCGGATCGGGTACCTGCATCTGAAGCAGGTGGATCCGGAGATCCTGGCGGACGTACGGGCGAAGGGGACGCCGTTCGGACCGGCCGTGGCGCAGGGCGTCATGTGCGAACCGCCTGCCGGCGTGCCGGCGTTGGGGCCGGTGCTGGAGGCTGCGCAGAAGCTGGACGTGGAGCTGTTCGCGATCGTCGAGCAGGACATGTATCCGTGCGAGCCGGACAAGCCGCTGCCCATCGCTCAGCGGACGCGGGCGTTTCTTCGGTCCTGTGGGGCATAGGGGCGGGCCTAGTCGTCTGCCGGGCGCTCTTCGCCGGCGAGTGCGGCTGCGTTGTGGCTTGTCGCGCCCACGCGGCGTAGCCGCAAATTGGTACTGTCCCGCGCCCCTGGCGGGTTGCAGCATAGGGGGATGACAAGAGCCGTTCGGTCGGGGCATGGGGCCTGGGGGTCTTGGGAGACCGTTCTTGCGCGGCCGCATCCACTGCTGCGACCCGGGGTGATCAGTTATCGCGGCCTGCGGCTGGCGCTCGACCGGCCGCGGCGGCGGCTGGAGGTGCCGATCGGGGCCGCGACCCTGTTGCTCGGGTTCGAGCAGCCGGTGCGAATCACGCGGGCCGGGCGGCCGACGTCCACGCTCGTGTCGGTGTACTGCGGGCCCACGACCACGCCGGCCGTCGGGGAGCACGGTGGGCGGTTGTCGGGGATCGAGGTGCTGTTGACGCCCTGGGCGGCGTTCACGCTGTTCGGGACCCCGCAGTACGAGCTGACGGACCGTACCGTCGATCCCGACGAGCTGCCGCATGTGCTGGGCACGCGGGCGGTGGGCGGCCGGCGCAACACCATCGCCGAACTGGCCGCCGCACTGGCCTCGTTGCCGACCTGGGAGGCCCGGTTCGGCCTGCTGGACGACGTCTTCGTCCGCTGGTCGGAGGCGGGGACACCGAGTTCGGCGCGGGTGGTGCGGGCCTGGTCGGAGCTGGTGCGGACGGGCGGTGCGATGCCGGTACGGGATCTGGCCGACGACGTGGGCTGGAGCGTACGGCAGTTGGAGAACCGTTTCCGGGAGCAGATCGGGCTCGGGCCCAAGGTCGCGGCGCGGGTGCTGCGCCTGCAGCGGGCTCGGCGGCTGCTGGCGCAGGGGCGCGGGCAGGCGGAGACGGCGGCGATCTGCGGGTTCTACGACCAGGCCCATCTCAGCGGTGAGTTCAGGGCGATGACCGGGTGCACGCCGCGTGAGTTCACGACGGCCCGGGGACTGCCGCCGGTGTCGCAGCCCGGGGTGCCGACGGCCGACCGGATGACCGGCGAGGCGACGAGTCTCTTGCTGACGTCGGCCCGCAGTTCGGTTTTTTCCAAGACCGGCAGGGTGCGCTGACTGCACGCTGATCGTCCGGCGGCCGGTCCTCGGGGGGAGACCACCGCCGACGGCACCCGCAGAGGGGGAAGCGGGGGAGCCGGTGGGCCGGGCCCGGCGCAGCGGGTCCGGCCCACCTCACGCGGACCGCTCGCGCGGGGGCGGAAAACTCCGGCGAAGTCAACGCGCCGCGCCCGTGAGCCCGCGTACGCCTTTGCGGCACTCGTGTCACAAACGCCCCCCTCGTGTCACACATGTCGCGTGTACGCGGGTCCTGCGTCACATCCCGCGCACAGGCCCTGACCCGTCCCGAGCCATGTCGTTCACGGGTCACAGGCTTTGTGATCGCCAGCGCAGCGCCCGGCTCCCCCGACGGCCGCCCCCGGCCGCCCCCGTGGTGCGCGCAGGGAGGTGCATCTCATGACCGACCGACGGCTCTGGTCGTACAAGGAGATCGCGGCGCACATCAAGGTGCAGCCGGACACCGTGCGCTCGTACCGCAAGCACGGGCTGCTGCCCCCACCGGACCACGTCGAGGGCGGCAAGCCCTTCTGGTACGCCGACACGGTCCGCGCCTGGGTCGCCTCCCGCCCGGGCAACCGGGGCCGCCGAGACGGCTGACCCCCTCCTTCCGAAAACCCACCTGTGCCCCACCCGTTACGTGGGGCACAGTCGCCCGATGAGCGACTTCTCCACGAAACCCGTCCTGGCCGGTGAGAAGGCCGTCCTGCGCCCCTTCACCGAGGCCGATGCCGAGGCCGTCTGGGAGATCGTCCAGGACCCCGAGGTCATCCGATTCACCTTCGAACCGTCCACCGAGCTGACCCTGAGCGGGCTGCGGTCCTGGTACGGCTCCCGGGCCACCGCCCCCGACCGCCTCGACCTGGCCGTCACCGACCCCACCACCGGCGAACTCCTCGGAGAGGTCGTCCTGCACGAGTGGGACCCGGGGGCCCGCAGTTGTACGTTCCGCACGCTCATCGGGCCCCGGGGGCGTGGCCGGGGTGTCGGCAGGAGGCCACCCGGCTCGTCGTCGGCCACGGATTCGAGCAACTGGGACTGCATCGCATCCAGTTGGAGGCCTACGGTCACAATCGGCGTGCTGTGCACGTCTACGAAAAAGTCGGGTTCGTGCTGGAAGGAGTGCGGCGGGAGGCCGCGTGGCGGGACGGGGTGTGGGTCGACGAGGTGGTCATGGCTCTCCTCGACCGTGAATGGGCCGTCCACCGCGGACGGCCCGGCGCCGTCAGCTCCACGGTTCGATGACCGTCACCCCCGCTCCCGGTGCCGTCCCCATCGCTGTCAGGGCGGTCGGGGTCGCGTCCAGGGGGATGGTGGAGGTGACCAGGAGGTCGGGACGCAGGACGCCCGCGCGGACCAGTTCCAGCATAGGCGGGTAGGTGTGCGCGGCCATGCCGTGGCTGCCGAGGAGTTCCAGTTCCAGGGCGATGGCGCGGGCCATGGGGACCGGGGTCGTGCCGTCCGGGGAGGGCAGCAGGCCCACCTGGACGTGGCGGCCGCGGCGGCGCAGGCCGTTCACCGACGCGGCGCAGGTCACCGGCGAGCCGAGGGCGTCCAGGGACAGATGGGCGCCGCCACCGGTCAGGTCGCGGATCGCCGCCGCCGTGTCCGGCACCCGCGTCGCGTCCACCACGTCCGTCGCCCCGAACTTCCGCGCCAGGTCCAGCGCCGCCGGTGACACGTCGACGGCGACCACCCGTGCCCCGGACGCCGCCGCGATCATCACCGCGGACAGTCCCACCCCACCGCAGCCGTGCACCGCGACCCACTCCCCCGCGGCGACCCGGCCCTGCTGCACCACCGCCCGGAACGCCGTCGCGAACCGGCAGCCGAGCGCCGCCGCCGTGGCGAACGACAGCTCCTGCGGCACCGCCACGAGGTTCACGTCCGCGTGGTCCAGCGCCACGTACTGGGCGAAGGAGCCCCAGTGGGTGAAGCCGGGCTGGGTCTGCCGCTCGCAGACCTGCTGGTCGCCCGCCGCGCACGCGCCGCAGGTTCCGCAGGCGCACACGAAGGGGACGGTGACACGGTCGCCGGGGTGCCAGTTGCTCACGCGGGCGCCGACGGACTCGACGACACCGGCGAGTTCATGGCCCGGAACGTGGGGGAGGGTGATGTCCGGGTCGTGGCCCTGCCAGCCGTGCCAGTCGCTGCGGCAGAGGCCGGTGGCCTCGACGCGGACGGTCACTCCGTGGGGGGCCGGGTGAGGGTCGCGGACTTCACGCACCTCGGCGGGTTCACCGTATTGCTCGAAGACCACCGCTCGCATCTGCCATCCCCTCGCCGTCGTTCTCCGCGGGTCCATCGTGGCTGGTCGCGCCCCGCGGCGGAGCCGCACATGGACACAGCCCCGCGTCCCTTACGGGGCGCTTCGCGTCCCCCTCGCTCAATCCGAACCGTGTGTGGAACCTTCGCAGTGGGGCCGGTGCCCACCATGTCGCCGTGCCCGTCAGTCTCATCACCGCCGGTACCAGCAGGCTGCGGACGATCATCGCGTCCATCAGGACCGCCAGCGCGATGCCCAGGCCCAGCATCTTGGTGTTGGTGACGCGGGAGGTGCCGATCGCCACCATCACCACCGCCAGGATCACCGCCGCCGCCGTGATCAGGCCACCGGTGCGCTGCAGGCCGTGGCGGACCGCGGCGTTGTGGTCGCCCGTTCTGTCGTACTCCTCCTTGATGCGGGAGAGCAGGAAGACGCCGTAGTCCATGGAGAGGCCGAAGGCCACGCAGAACATCAGGACCGGGAGGGTCGTCTCGATGGAGCCGGGGCTGGTGAAGCCGAGCAGGCCCGAGAGATGGCCGTCCTGGAAGACCCAGACCACCGCGCCGAACATCGCCGTCAGACTGAGCGCGTTGAGCAGCACGGCCTGGACCGGTATCAGCACGCTGCCGGTCAGGAGGAAGACCAGGAGCAGGGTGACGACCGCGATGACGGCGGCCGCCCAGGGCAGACGCTCGGCTATCGCGTGCTTGGAGTCGACCAGTACGGCCGCCGTGCCGGTCACCTTGGTGGCGAACGGGGCGTCCGCGGCACGCACCTCACCCACCAGACGCTGGGCCGTGTCGTCCACGGCCTCGCCCTTCGGCAGCACCGTGAAGTACGCGGAGTCGCCTCTCACCAGCGGGCCGTCCACCCGCAGCACACCGGGGAGGCCGGCGATCCGGTCCTTGTAGGCGGCGTACTGCGCCTTTGTCGCCCTGCCTTCCGCGAGCACTTCGAGGCCGCCTCCGGGGTTGCCGGGGAAGCCGTCGCGGATGTGCTGCTGGACGACGTGCGACTCGGCGGTCGAGGGGAGCTGGCGGTCGTCCGCGGTGCCGAACTTCACGCCCAGGAAGGGCAGTCCGAGCAGGACCAGCACGGCCGTCGTCGCCAGGGCGAAGAACGGGGCCCGGCGCATCACGAGGGCCGCCGTGCGCGCCCAGGCGGTGCCCTCCTCGCCGGACGTCCTGGCCGGGCGTCCGCGCCGGAACACCTTGCGCAGGTCGAGGGAGTTGACGCGGTGGCCGAGCAGCAGGAGGGCCGCCGGGAGCAGGATCAGGGCGGCCGCGGCGGCCAGCAGGACCACCGCCATCCCGGCGTAGGCGAAGGACCGCAGGAAGTACTGCGGGAAGACCAGCATCGCGGCGAGGGAGACGGCGACCGTGAGGGCCGAGAAGAGGACCGTGCGGCCGGCGGTGCGCAGGGTGGTGGCGACGGCCGTGGGCGGCTCGGCCCCGGCGGACAGTTCCTCCCGGAAGCGGCGGACGATGAACAGGGCGTAGTCGATGGCGAGGCCCAGGCCGAGGGCCGTGGTGAGGTTCAGGGCGAAGACCGAGACGTCGGTGAACTCCGTGAGGCCGCGCAGCACCGCGTTCGTGCCGAGGATCGCGACGATGCCGATGCCCAGCGGCAGCAGGGCCGCGATCGCCGAGCCGAAGACCATGACCAGCAGCAGGAGCGTGACCGGCAGGGCGATCATCTCGGCGCGGGCGAGGTCCTCCTTGATGATCGTCTGCATCTCGCCGCGCACCGCGACCATGCCGCCGACCTTGACCTGAACCGGGCCGTGCGTGCCGCGGTAGTGGGGCGCTATGCGGTCCAGGGTGTCGCTCGCCGTCTTCTCGTCGCCGCTGATGTGCGCGGCGATCAGCGCCTCGTGGCCGTCCTCGGCGCGCAGGGCGGGCGACTTGGTCTGCCAGTAGGAGCCGACGCCGATGACGCCCTTCTCGGCGGCGAGGCGGGTGGCGAGGCGCTGCGCCTCGGCGGCGACCGCGGGCGCGTCCACGGAGGCGCCGCCGGAGTCGACGAGGAGCAGGAGGTTGGGCTGGGAGTCCGGGAACTCGCGCTCCAGGGCCTTGGTCGCATAGGTGGACTGGGCGGCCGGGTCCTCCCAGCCGCCGCTGCCCAGCCGGTCGGCGACCCCGCTGCCGGCGAGCACGGCGAGAGCGGTGATCACCAGCGCGACCAGCAGCGACAGTCGCGGTCGGGCGGTCACGAACCGGGTCCATCCGCCGGGCCGGGCCGTGCTGCTGGGTGGGCTGTTGACTTCGGTCATGGTGCGGTGTCCCCTTCACCGTGGAAACCGTAAACTGACAAACACGAGAGAACGCTCGCATTTGATCCACCCACAGAATGCGAGCGACCGCTCGTGTTTGTCAATCGTGTTCGGAGAGCTGGGGATAACACGTGCCCGACAAGCAGCAGCAGGAGCAGCCGCGCCGTCGGCAGGCCCGCGGGGAGCGCCGGGTCGCCCAGCTCCTCGAAGCGGCCGCGACCGTGTTCTGCACGACCGGCTACACGGCGGCCAGCACCAACGCCATCGCCCGCGAGGCCGGCGTCTCACCCGGCACGCTCTACCAGTTCTTCCCGAACAAGGAAGCGATCGCGATCGAGCTGGGCGACCGGCTGATGCACGAGATGCGGGAGACCTACGGCGAGGCGCTCGCCCCGATAGACCCCGCGACCCCCCTGGAGCAGGCGGTCGGCGCCGCCGTCGACCGGTTCATCGCGTTCAACTGCGACCATCCGGTCTTCTTCGCGCTGATGCACGGCCCGGACGTGCCCGGCCGGATCGCCGAGGAGCACGACGCTCTGCACGCGACCCTGCTCGGCCGGATCGAGGGGCTGCTCTCCAGCCTCCTGCCCGACGCCCCCGCCGCCGACCTCACCCGCACCGCGCAGGTCTGCCTCGGGATGTACAAGGCGGGGCTGGAGCTGGTCCTGGCCCATGAGGGCACCGAGCGCGACGCCTACACCCGGGAGATCAAGAACGTACTGATCCGCTATCTCGAGCCGCTGGTGGGCGACCGGCTGGGCCGGACCGCGGGCGATCCCTCGTTGAGTCATACCCCCTAGGGGTATAGTGTGAGAGGCGGGGCCCCACCGTGGGTCCCGCAGGCCCCACACGCCTCCACGAGGAGAACGACATGACCGCCCAGTCCGACACCCAGGGTTCCGTCACCGCCGTCTACAAGGTGAGCGGGATGAGCTGCGGACACTGCGAGGGCTCCGTCTCCAGCGAGATCTCGGAGCTTCCCGGTGTCACCTCGGTCAAGGCCGTCGCCCCGGCCGGCGAGGTCACCGTCGTCTCCGAGGCCCCGCTCGACGAGGCCGCGGTGCGCGCCGCGGTGGACGAGGCGGGCTTCGAGCTCGTCGGCCAGGCCTGAGCGGCCGCGCTTCCGTTCTGTTCTCCGACCGGGCCGCGCCGACCAGCTGATACTGGCTCCGCGTGGTCCGGTCCGATGTCTGGAGTCCGGACATGACCAGTACGCCCACCGAGACACCACCGGCCGACGCGGCGGAGGTCGAGCTGCTGATCGGCGGCATGACCTGCGCCTCCTGCGCGGCCCGCGTCGAGAAGAAGCTCAACCGCATGGACGGGGTCACCGCCACGGTGAACTTCGCGACGGAGAAGGCCAAGGTCAGCTATCCCGCCGGCATCCAGGTCGCCGACCTGATCGCCACCCTCGTCAAGACCGGCTACACCGCCGAGGAGCCCGCGCCGCCGCGGCCCGTCGAGGAGGAGCCGCAGGCCGCCGAGGACGATCCCGAACTCGCCTCCCTGCGTCAGCGCCTCACCGTCTCCGCCCTGCTCGCGGTCCCGGTCGTCGCGCTGTCGATGATCCCCGCCCTGCAGTTCGACAACTGGCAGTGGCTGGCGCTCACCCTCGCCGCTCCCGTCGTCGTCTGGGGCGGTCTGCCCTTCCACCGGGCCACCTGGACGAACCTCCGGCACGGCGCCGCGACCATGGACACGCTGGTCTCGGTCGGCACGCTGGCCGCGTTCGGCTGGTCCCTGTGGGCGCTGTTCTTCGGCGACGCGGGCATGACCGGCATGCACGACGAGTTCCGGTTCACCGTCTCGCGCACCGAGAGCGCCTCCTCGATCTACCTCGAGGTGGCCGCCGGAGTGATCGCGCTCATCCTGCTGGGCCGCTATCTGGAGGCCCGCGCCAAGCGGCGCTCGGGGGCCGCGCTCAGGGCGCTGATGGAACTGGGCGCCAAGGACGTGTCCGTGCTGCGCGACGGGCGCGAGGTGCGCGTCCCGGTGTCCCGGCTGGCCGTGGGGGATCGTTTCGTCGTACGGCCCGGGGAGAAGATCGCGACCGACGGCACCGTCGTCGAGGGCGCCTCCGCGGTGGACGCGTCCATGCTGACCGGCGAGTCGGTGCCGGTGGACGTCGGCGTCGGCGACACGGTCACCGGGGCCACGGTCAACGCCGGCGGACGGCTGGTCGTCGAGGCCACGCGCGTGGGCGCGGACACGCAGCTCGCGCGGATGGCGCGGCTGGTGGAGGACGCGCAGAACGGCAAGGCGCAGGTGCAGCGGCTCGCCGACCGGATCTCGGCGGTCTTCGTGCCGGCCGTCATCCTCGTCGCCCTCGCCACCTTCGGGACGTGGCTCGGCGTCACCGGTGACACGGCCGCCGCGTTCACCGCGGCCGTCGCGGTCCTGATCATCGCCTGCCCGTGCGCACTGGGCCTGGCCACGCCGACCGCGCTGATGGTCGGCACGGGGCGTGGCGCCCAGCTCGGCATCCTGATCAAGGGCCCCGAGGTGCTGGAGTCCACGCGCCGCGTCGACACGGTCGTCCTCGACAAGACCGGCACGGTCACCACGGGCCGCATGACCCTCCACGAGGTGTACGCCGCCGACGGCGCCGACGAGAAGGAGGTGCTGCGGCTCGCGGGCGCCGTCGAGCACGCCTCCGAGCACCCGGTCGCCCGGGCGGTCGCCACGGGCGCCGAGGAGCGGCTCGGACGGCTCCCCGAGGTCGAGAACTTCGAGAACGTGCCGGGGCGGGGCGTCCGTGGCCGCGTGGACGGCCGTGAGGTGGCCGTGGGGCGCCTCTACGACGTTCTGCCCAAGGAACTGGCCAGTGCCCGGGACGAGGCCGAGAGGGGCGGTCGTACGGCCGTCGTGGTCGGCTGGGACGGGGTGGCACGCGGTGTCGTCGCCGTCGCCGACGCGGTGAAGCCGACCAGCGCCGAGGCGGTGCGCGGGCTGCGCGCGCTGGGCCTGACGCCGGTGCTGCTGACCGGGGACAACCGGACGGTGGCCGGGGCGGTGGCCCGGGAGGTCGGGATCGAGCAGGTGATCGCGGAGGTCCTGCCCGAGGACAAGGTGGCCGCCGTACGACGGCTGCAGGAGGAGGGGCGGGTCGTCGCGATGGTCGGCGACGGCGTCAACGACGCGGCCGCGCTCGCCGCCGCCGATCTGGGGCTGGCGATGGGCACCGGGACGGACGCGGCGATCGAGGCGGGCGACCTGACGCTGGTGCGCGGGGATCTGCGGGTGGCCGCGGACGCGATCCGGCTGTCACGCAGGACGCTGTCCACGATCAAGGGAAACCTCGTGTGGGCGTTCGGATACAACGTCGCCGCGCTGCCGCTGGCCGCCGCAGGGCTGCTGAACCCGATGATCGCCGGGGCCGCGATGGCCTTCTCATCCGTCTTCGTGGTCACCAACAGTCTCAGATTGCGGACGTTTCACTGAACTGAGCCCAAGTTACTGCCGGTTACCGGCAGTCGAAGTAAGAGCACCCCTAGAGTCCGGCGCCGGGCTCACATAAGCTCTTCACAAGGCTCGCGCATCATCCTTACGCTTGGGTCCCGATCAACGCGTCGGGGCTCTTGCGCATCAAACGGACAAATGCAAGAGACGCAGATCACAGTGATGTGAACGTAACCATCGAAGGGGTTCGAAGGTCTAAGTTGGCGATGTCGGAGAGCGTCTTGGGGGGCGCGAACCGGCATCTGGGGATGTCTTGGGGGACTTCTCCAGAGATGCGTTGCCGGGGCACGTACTTCGGGAAGCTTTGAGCGGCCCTCCCGAGCGTGCGCTGTCCCGGCAGACCGCACATCACCCATGAGTACGACGAGTTCTGCTCGTTCTGCTCAACCGCAGTACCAGCAGTACCGAAAGAACAGCGATTCAGGCGCTGGTCTCTCAGGCGCCCGGCCGGATCCCGTGGGGGGAATCCGCACCGGGACATGGGAAGGCGCCCTGGTCGTCGGCCCGTGGGGGGACCGGCGTCAGGGCGCCTTCCGCTTTTGGTTCACATTCCGAGGTTCGCTCAGCGCAACGCCCGCCAGGGGCGCGGGGAACTGCGCGACCAGCCACAGCCGGCCCGCAGTCGCCCACGCTCCTTCAGCAACGAAGTCCTAGGCGATCGGCTCTCCCGCCGGAGGCGTCAGCGCTCCTCGACGGAAACGAAGTCGCGCTCGACGACGCCCGTGTAGATCTGGCGCGGGCGGCCGATGCGGGAGCCCGGCTCCTTGATCATCTCGTGCCACTGGGCGATCCAGCCCGGCAGCCGGCCGAGGGCGAACAGGACCGTGAACATCTCGGTCGGGAAGCCCATCGCGCGGTAGATCAGACCGGTGTAGAAGTCCACGTTCGGGTAGAGGCTGCGCGAGACGAAGTAGTCGTCGGAGAGCGCGTGCTCCTCCAGCTTCAGCGCGATGTCCAGCAGCTCGTCGGACTTGCCGAGGGCCGAGAGGACGTCGTGCGCGGCGGCCTTGATGATCTTCGCGCGCGGGTCGAAGTTCTTGTAGACCCGGTGGCCGAAGCCCATCAGACGGACGCCGTCCTCCTTGTTCTTCACCTTGCGGATGAAGGAGTCGACATCGCCGCCGCCGGCCTGGATGCCCTCGAGCATCTCCAGCACCGACTGGTTCGCACCGCCGTGCAGCGGGCCCCACAGGGCGTTGATGCCGGCCGAGATGGAGGCGAACATGTTGGCCTGCGACGAGCCCACCAGGCGCACGGTCGACGTCGAACAGTTCTGCTCGTGGTCCGCGTGCAGGATGAGGAGCTTGTCGAGGGCGGAGACGACGACCGGGTCGAGGTCGTACTCCTGCGCCGGCACCGAGAAGGTCATCCGCAGGAAGTTCTCGACGTAGCCGAGGTCGTTGCGCGGGTAGACGAACGGGTGGCCGATCGACTTCTTGTACGCGTACGCGGCGATCGTCGGAAGCTTGGCGAGCAGGCGGATCGTCGAGAGGTTGCGCTGCTTCTCGTCGAAGGGGTTGTGGCTGTCCTGGTAGAACGTGGACAGCGCGGACACCACCGAGGACAGCATCGCCATCGGGTGGGCGTCGCGCGGGAAGCCCCGGTAGAAGTTCTTGACGTCCTCGTGCAGCAGCGTGTGCTGGGTGATCTCGTTCTTGAACGTGGCGAGCTCGTCGACGGTGGGCAGCTCCCCGTTGATCAGCAGGTAGGCGACCTCCAGGAAGGTGGAGCGCTCGGCCAGCTGCTCGATCGGGTAGCCGCGGTACCGCAGGATGCCCGCCTCGCCGTCGAGGTAGGTGATGGCGGATTTATAGGCGGCGGTGTTGCCGTAGCCGCTGTCCAGGGTGACCAGCCCGGTCTGGGCGCGGAGCTTCCCGATGTCGAAGCCCTTGTCGCCGACGGTGCTGTCGATCACCGGGTAGGTGTACTCGCCGTCGCCGTACCGCAGTACTACAGAGTTGTCGCTCACGTCTTCCCTCACCGACGTAGTGCCTCATCTTCGAGGTTGCCCTGACTGTCTCTACCTTCCCCCAATTGGCTCAGGAGAGTGCACTCGGGGTCGACCATCGGGCCTATCGGCGGCACTGAGTGCCGCCAACTTGCCCATCCTGCCCCCTGTCTTCCCGATCCGGAAGTGCTCTGTGACCTTCACGACTCATTTGATCGATCATTTTTCGAGATGAGTCTGAAGTCCAGGGCCGTACAGCGCCTGCCCGCCGACACCGTGCGCACCGCCTGACCGATCGCCTTGCGCGAACCGACCAGCACCACCAGCTTCTTGGCCCGGGTGACCGCCGTGTAGAGCAGGTTCCGCTGGAGCATCATCCAGGCTCCGGTGGTGACCGGGATCACCACGGCGGGATATTCACTCCCCTGCGAGCGGTGAATGGTCACCGCGTACGCGTGGGCCAGCTCGTCCAGCTCATCGAACTCGTACGGCACCTCCTCGTCCTCGTCCGTCAGCACCGTCAGGCGCTGGTCGACCGGGTCGAGCGAGGTGACAACGCCCACGGTGCCGTTGAAGACACCGTTCTCCCCCTTCTCGTAATTGTTGCGAATCTGGGTGACCTTGTCGCCGACGCGGAAGACCCGGCCGCCGAACCTCTTCTCCGGCAGGTCCGGGCGAGCCGGGGTGATGGCCTGCTGGAGCAGTCCGTTGAGGGTGCCGGCGCCGGCCGGCCCGCGGTGCATGGGCGCGAGGACCTGCACGTCCCGGCGCGGGTCCAGCCCGAACCTGGCCGGGATGCGGCGCGCGGCCACGTCCACGGTGAGCCGGCCGGCCTCCTCCGTGTCGTCCTCGACGAAGAGGAAGAAGTCCTTCATGCCGTCGGTGACCGGATGCTGCCCGGAGTTGATCCGGTGCGCGTTGGTCACCACGCCGGACTGCTGGGCCTGCCGGAACACGCGCGTGAGGCGCACCGCGGGGATCGGGCTGTCCTCGGCGAGCAGGTCCCGCAGCACCTCCCCGGCGCCGACGCTGGGCAGCTGGTCGACGTCCCCGACGAAGAGCAGATGCGCGCCGGGCGGTACGGCCTTCACCAGCTTGTTGGCGAGCAACAGGTCCAGCATCGACGCCTCGTCGACCACCACCAGGTCGGCCTCCAGCGGCCGGTCCTTGTCGTAGGCCGCGTCACCGCCGGGCTTGAGCTCCAGCAGGCGGTGGACGGTGGAGGCCTCCGCGCCGGTCAGCTCGGCCAGCCGCTTTGCGGCCCGTCCGGTGGGGGCGGCGAGGACGACGCGGGCCTTCTTCGCCCGGGCCAGCTCGACGATCGACCGGACGGTGAAGGACTTGCCGCAGCCGGGACCACCGGTCAGGACAGCCACCTTCTCGGTCAGCGCCAGCTTGACGGCCGCCTCCTGCTCGGGCGCCAGGTCGGCTCCCGTACGGCCCTTCAGCCAGGCCAGCGCCTTGTCCCAGGCCACGTCCCGGAAGCCGGGCATCCGGTCCTCGCCGGTGCGCAGGAGTCTGAGCAGCTGGGCGGAGAGGGAGAGCTCGGCGCGGTGGAAGGGGACGAGGTAGATCGCGGTCACCCGCTCGCCGTGCTCCCCGGGCACCTTCTCCCGTACGACACCGGGGTCCTCGCCGTCCTCGGGCACCTCCGCCAGC
The DNA here is from genome assembly GCF_053593695.1 of Streptomyces sp. NPDC002144. NCBI lineage: Bacteria > Bacillati > Actinomycetota > Actinomycetes > Kitasatosporales > Streptomycetaceae > Streptomyces > Streptomyces sp. NPDC002144. The sequence goes on along the minus strand of NZ_JBSFDB010000001.1, from coordinate 328,638 downwards.
TCCGCCAGGCACTCGATGACGAGCCCGGTGTCGACCTGCAGCAGCTTCACCGCGTCCGCGATCAGCCGCTCCTCCGGGAGATAGCAGTTGCCCTGGTCGGTGGCCTGCGACAGCGCGTACTGCAGGCCGGCCTTGACCCGCTCCGGGCTGTCGTGCGGTATGCCGACGGACTGGGCGATCTTGTCGGCGGTCAGGAAGCCGATGCCCCAGACGTCGGACGCGAGGCGGTAGGGCTGGTTCTTGACGACCGAGATGGAGGCGTCGCCGTACTTCTTGTAGATGCGCACGGCGATCGACGTGGACACCTCCACGGTCTGGAGGAAGAGCATGACCTCCTTGATCGCCTTCTGCTCCTCCCAGGCGTCGGCGATCTTCTTCGTGCGCTTGGGGCCGAGGCCCGGGACCTCGATGAGCCGCTTGGGCTCCTCCTCGATGATCTTCAGGGTGTCCAGCCCGAAGTGCTGGGTGATGCGGTCGGCGAAGACCGGCCCGATGCCCTTGACCAGACCGGAGCCGAGATAGCGGCGGATGCCCTGGACGGTGGCCGGCAGCAGGGTCGTGTAGTTCTCAACGGTGAACTGCTTGCCGTACTGGGGGTGCGACCCCCAGCGGCCCTCCATCCGCAGGGACTCCCCCACCTGGGCACCGAGCAGCGCGCCGACGACCGTGAGGAGGTCGCCGGCGCCTCTGCCGGTGTCGACGCGGGCGACGGTGTAGCCGTTGTCCTCATTGGCGTACGTGATGCGCTCCAGCACGCCTTCGAGCACGGCGAGCCGCCGTTCACCCGTCGCATTCCCCGCCTGTTGAGCCATGATCCGACGGTACTGGTGGGGACTGACAGTCAGCGAAGGGATGTGGATTTCAGTGCTTCGAGGAACGTGGTGAAGGCGGGGGCGGGAAAGGTGAGGGTGGCTCGGGTGGGGGCCTTTGAGTCGCGGAGGGCTATGTGGGTGGGGGTGGAGGCGAGCTCTACGCACTCGTTGCCGTCGCCCGGGCCCGAGTAGGACGACTTACGCCAGTTGTCCATGGGTACCTCACAGCTCTTTCGCCAGCCTGTGGATGAACTCGCGCGACGCCACAAGGTCGAGCGACGCGCGCTCCACTTTACGAAAGCTCGTTCGGTAGGTGGTGAGCTGAGCTTCGGAATCGATGAAGGCCGAGCCGTGCAGCGCGTCCCGAACCACCGTGTCCAGCCTGGGCACCGCGCCACCTACGTACGTCATCGTGCCTGCGGCACTGGCAAAGCCGTCCAGGTCGAAGGGGATGACGCGCACGTTGATGTGATCCGCTTCGGACAGCTCGACGAGCCGGTGCAGCTGGGCTCTTGAGACGGCACGGTCACTGACCCTGATCCTGAGCGCCGCCTCGTGGATCACCGCCTCGTACGGGATGGTGAACCGCTGGCGCGCCTTGCGATGCTGGATGCGCAACTCGATCTCTTCGCCGGTGAGTTCAGGCAGCCTGGCTGAGAAGACGGCCCGGGAGTAGTCCTCGGTCTGCAAAAGGCCCGGCACGTACAGGATCGCCACGTGGCGTTGGAACCGGGCGTGATGCTCCAGCTCGGACAGATCCAGAAACGGCGTGGGCAGCAGACCCCGGTACTCCTCCCACCAACCTCGTGTGCGGTCGGTGGCCATCACCACCAGGGCGTCGATGAACTCCTCATCCATACAGGCGTAGTGGGACGCCATGCGCCGCACGCGCTGCTCGCTCACGCCCACGAGTCCGGACTCGATCTGGCTGATCTGCACTCGGTTCACGCCGAGCAACGTCGACGCTTCGAGGGGGGTAAGTCCTGCCGCCTCGCGCAACCGGCGCAGTTCGATCGCCAGGCGCAGCTGACGTGCGGTTGGTTCGCGCCTCTGGACCATCAACTGCTCCTCGTTCGGGGGCGGATTACGCGATCGACTTGCCCGGGATTAAAGATTACCCCTACCGTCGGTGACGCAACGCTCACTCTGCGGAAGTGCACCGCTCCGTCCTGCCTACCCAGACGGCCGCGGCGAAGCCACCGCCAACCCCCCACCACCCCACCGGAGTCGCCGCATGCCCGAAAACACCCCCGAACCCTGGGAGTACTGCCTCTCCATCCCCAACGACCCGCGTGCCGTCAGCATCAGTCGCCGCACGCTCCGGCTGATCCTCACCGCGCACGGACTGATCGGCCTAGTCGACGTCGCCGAACTGGTCGCCACCGAGCTGGTCACCAACGCCGTACGGCACACGAAGGGACCCGCCGCCCTGCGGGTCCGCTGGGCGCCGCCCGGCACGCTGCGGATCGGGGCGTGGGACGCCGACCCCGAACCGCCCGAGCCACCGGTGCCGTTGGCGCGGCTCGGCGAGGCGGAGGAAGGGCGGGGGCTGGTGCTGGTGCGGGCCTGTTCGGAGGTCTGGGGCTGGCATCCCCTGTCCCGGCACGGCAACCGGGGCAAGTACGTGTGGTGCGAACTCGCGGCGGCGTAGCAGGCCTGCCCGCCCTGCCCCAACGTATGGATTGTTCAACGATCCTTCAATAGGATGGTTCAACATCCAGCCGTCGGCTTCGCGGACGCGGAACGGTGACCAACCGGAGGGCTGCAGGAGATGAGCCGGCATCAGTTCGAAGAGGTCGACGACCTCGGGGAGATCCTGTTCAGCAACGACCCCGCGCTGCGGATCGCATGCGTGCCGATGGGTCTACAGACCGCGGAAGGCACGGTCATCCTCGATCACGCGCAGACCCGTCACATGCCCACCGCCCTCTTCGAGTTCGTGCATGCCGTGGGCGTGGGCGACTTCGGGTACGTCGTGCCGCAGAACGCCTCGACCGAGGGCATACCCGAGGAACCGCGGATCGAAGGCGCCATCCTGTTCGGCATGAGGCGCCTACCGCCCGATTTCCCCGACCTGCGTCCGCCCTACCGCCCAGAACCCGACGACGACGGGATCTGCCCCGCCGAGCTCTGCTTCAGCATGAGACTCAGGCCGCCCCGCGACCCCGACCTGGTCTCGATCCCTGGATGGGAGCTGCACGAGATACCCGACGACCAGCCAAAACTGGCGGAGCGCCTCGGATACACCTACTCCCGGCTGGAACTGCGGACGCCCCTCGGTGAGCTCTACTCCCGAACCTGGGTCGCGCACGACCCCGAGTGGGCGGCCGCCGCCCTGCGTTACGGCTACGTCGTGTGCCTGTGCGGCGTGACACTGGGGGTCCGCGCCCCGTACGGGATGACCGACGCGCAGCACACCCCGCGCATGCGCCGCGGAGCCTTCCGCCTCGGATGCTCGGTGGGTCTGACCATCGGCGGACTCGTCGCCTACGTCGGCCACCGCTGATTCGCCTCAAGGCGCCACGCCCTCCTCCCTTCATCACGATCCGGTCTCGGGGGCTTGCGAACCGCTCGTGTAATCGATTCCAATCCTTTCTGCACGAAGTCGTGTAATCGATTCCATGGGTTTCACCGAGTTCCACGAGGAGGTGGAGCGGCGATGGCGAGCATCAAGGACGTCGCTGCCGAGGCGGGGGTCTCCGTCGCCACGGTCTCGCGCGTCCTGAACGACCATCCGTCGGTCAGCGCCGACGCACGCACGCGCGTGCTGGCCGCCGTCGAGGCGCTGGGCTACCGCCCGAACGCCGTCGCCCGTTCGCTGCGCACCGACCAGACCCACACCCTCGGGCTGGTCATCAGCGACGTGATGAACCCCTACTTCACCGAACTCGCCCGCTCCGTCGAGGAGGAGGCCCGCGCACTCGGCTACAGCGTCATCATCGGCAACGCCGACGAGCGGCCCGATCTGCAGGATCATCACGTACGGACGCTGCTCGACCGGCGGATCGACGGGCTGCTCGTCTCCCCCACCGACGGCGGGTCCCCGCTGATGCTGGACGCCGCGCGCGTGACGCCGATGGTGTTCGTCGACCGGTGGATCCCGGGCGTCGACGTGCCGGTGGTGCGGGCCGACGGGCGGGCGGCGGTGCGGGATCTCGTCTCGCACCTGTACGGGCTCGGGCACCGGCGGGTCGCCATCATCGCGGGGCCGGCGGCCACCACGACCGGGCGGGAGCGGGTCGACGCCTTCCGGGAGGCGCTCGCCGAGTACGGGCTCGGACTGCCGGACGCCTACATCGGACAGGGCGACTTCCAGGCCGACAGCGGGCGCCGGGTCACCGAGGGGTTCCTGGACCTGCCGGAACCGCCGGAGGCCGTCTTCGCGGCCGACAACCTGATGGCGCTCGGCGCCCTGGACGCCGTACGCGCGCGTGGCCTGCGGGTGCCGGACGACCTGGCGCTGGCCGCGTTCGACGACATCCCGTGGTTCGTCCACACCGACCCGCCGGTCACCGCGATCGCCCAACCGACCGGCGAGCTGGGCCGGGCCGCCGTCCGCGCGCTCGTGGACCGCATCGAGGGGCGGCCCCCGCAGTCCGTCACCCTCGCCGCCCGTCTCGTCGTACGCCGCTCCTGCGGCGAGGACCCCACCCCAGTGCAAAGGAGCACGACGTGAGCGACCGGGACGAGTTGCTGCGCATCGAGGGCATTCGGAAGACGTTCCCCGGCGTGGTCGCGCTCGACGGCGTCGACTTCGACCTGCGCCGGGGCGAGGTCCACGTGCTGCTCGGCGAGAACGGCGCCGGCAAGAGCACGCTCATCAAGATGCTGTCGGGCGCCTACCACCCCGACGAGGGCCGCGTCCTGGTGGACGGCGAGGAAGTGCGCATCCGCGGGGCGCAGGACGCCGAGCGGCTGGGCATCGCCACCATCTACCAGGAGTTCAACCTGGTCCCCGATCTCACCGTCGCCGAGAACATCTTCCTGGGGCGGCAGCCGCGCCGGCTCGGGATGATCGACCGGAAGCGGATGGAGGCCGAGGCCGAAGTCCTGCTGAAGCGCGTCGGGGTGAACGTCGCGCCACGCGCGCGGGTGCGTGAACTGGGCATCGCGCGGCTGCAGATGGTCGAGATCGCGAAGGCGCTCAGCCTGAAGGCGCGCGTGCTGATCATGGACGAGCCGACCGCCGTGCTCACCTCCGAGGAGGTCGAGAAGCTCTTCGCGATCGTGCGCACCCTGCGCGAGGACGGCGTCGGGATCGTCTTCATCACCCACCACCTGGAGGAGATCGCCGCCCTGGGCGACCGGGTGACCGTCATCCGCGACGGGAAGTCGGTCGGCCAGGTCCCCGCCACCACCCCCGAGGACGAGCTCGTACGGCTCATGGTGGGCCGTTCCATCGAGCAGCAGTATCCGCGTGAAGTGCCCGAGAAGGGCGCCGCGTTGCTCACCGTCGAGGGGCTGACCCGGGACGGCGTCTTCCACGACGTCAGCTTCGAGGTGCACGCCGGTGAGGTCGTCGGCATCGCGGGGCTCGTCGGAGCCGGCCGTACGGAGGTCGTACGGGCCGTGTTCGGGGCCGATCCCTACGACAAGGGGGTCGTGAAGGTCTCCGGGGCGTCCTTGAAGAGGCACGACGTCAACGCGGCCATGGCGGCGGGTATCGGGCTCGTGCCGGAGGACCGCAAGGAGCAGGGGCTCGTCCTGGACGCCTCCGTCGAGGAGAACCTGGGCCTGGTGACGATGCGGACCGCCACGCGCGCGGGGCTCGTCGACCTCAGGGGGCAGCACGCGGCGGCCGAGCGGATCGCCGGGCAGCTGGGCGTGCGGATGGCCGGACTCGGGCAGCACGTACGGACGTTGTCCGGCGGCAACCAGCAGAAGGTCGTCATCGGCAAGTGGCTGCTCGCCGACACCAGGGTGCTGATCCTCGACGAGCCGACGCGCGGCATCGACGTCGGCGCCAAGGTCGAGATCTACCAGCTGATCAACGAACTGACGGCCGCCGGGGCCGCCGTCCTGATGATCTCCAGTGATCTCCCGGAGGTGCTCGGCATGAGCGACCGGGTGCTGGTCATGGCCCAGGGCCGGATCGCGGGCGAGCTCGCGGCCGGCGAGGCCACGCAGGACGCCTTGATGGCCCTCGCCGTATCCACTCCCACCACCGAAACGGAGGCCAGCCGTGGCCACTGACACGCTCAAGAGCCGTGCGGGCGCCGGTGGCGCCACGGGCGGGCTGCGCCGGCTGCTGCTCGACAACGGCGCGCTGACCGCGCTGATCGTCCTCGTCATCGCCCTGTCGGCGCTCTCCGGGGACTTCCTGACCACGGACAACCTGCTGAACGTGGGCGTCCAGGCGGCCGTGACCGCCGTCCTCGCCTTCGGCGTCACCTTCGTGATCGTCTCGGCGGGCATCGACCTGTCGGTGGGCTCGGTGGCCGCCCTCTCCGCCACCGTCCTCGCCTGGAGCGCCACCTCGCACGGGGTGCCGGTCGTCCTGGCGGTCGTGCTGTCGGTCGCCACCGGCATCGCCGCGGGCCTGGTCAACGGCTTCCTGATCGCGTACGGCAAGCTGCCGCCGTTCATCGCGACGCTCGCCATGCTGTCGGTGGCCCGCGGTCTGTCGCTGGTGATCTCCGAGGGCTCCCCGATCCCCTTCCCGGGCTCGGTCTCGCACCTCGGCGACACGCTCGGCGGCTGGCTGCCGGTGCCCGTGCTGGTCATGGTGGTCATGGGGCTGCTCGCGGCCTTCGTGCTCGGGCGGACCTACATCGGCCGTTCCATGTACGCGATCGGCGGCAACGAGGAGGCCGCCCGGCTGTCCGGGCTGCGGGTGAAGAAGCAGAAGCTCGCGATCTACGCCTTCTCCGGGCTGTTCGCGGCCGTCGCGGGCATCGTGCTCGCCGCCCGTCTCTCCTCCGCGCAGCCGCAGGCCGCCGACGGCTACGAACTGGACGCGATCGCCGCGGTCGTCATCGGCGGCGCCTCGCTCGCCGGCGGCACCGGCAAGGCGTCCGGCACGCTCATCGGCGCGCTGATCCTGGCGGTGCTCAGGAACGGCCTGAACCTGCTCAACGTCTCCGCCTTCTGGCAGCAGGTCGTCATCGGTGTCGTCATCGCGCTGGCGGTGCTGCTGGACACGCTGCGGCGCAAGGCGGGGGCGAGTCCGGTGGCCGCCGGGACGGGCGGCAACAAGGGCCGGCAGGCGGGGACGTACGCGCTCGCGGCGGTCGTCACCGTGGCGCTGGTCGGCGCGACCTCCTTCCTGCACGGCGGATCGTCCTCCACCACCCCGAAGATGGGCCTGTCCCTGTCCACCCTCAACAACCCCTTCTTCGTGCAGATCCGCTCCGGCGCCCAGGCCGAGGCGAAGAGGCTGGGCGTGGACCTGACCGTCACCGACGCCCAGAACGATGCCTCGCAGCAGGCCAACCAGCTGCAGAACTTCACCAGTTCCAACCTCGGCGCGATCATCGTCAACCCGGTGGACTCCGATGCCGCGAGCAACTCCGTGAAGGCCGCCGACAAGGCGAAGATCCCGGTCATCGCGGTCGACCGCGGGGTCAACGAGGCGGACGTGGACGCCCTGGTGGCCTCCGACAACGTCAAGGGCGGCGAGCTGGCCGCGCGGACCATCGCCGAGAAGCTGGGCGGCAAGGGCAAGATCGTGATCCTGCAGGGGCAGGCGGGCACGTCGGCGGCCCGGGAGCGTGCGGCGGGCTTCGCCGCCGGGCTCAAGGCCTACCCCGGCATCCGGGTCGTCGCCCAGCAGCCCGCCGACTTCGACCGCACCAAGGGCCTCGACGTGATGTCGAACCTGTTGCAGGCCCATCCCGATGTGCAGGGCGTCATCGCCGCCAACGACGAGATGGCCCTCGGCGCGATCAAGGCGCTGGGCTCGAAGGCCGGAAAGTCGGTCCAGGTCGTCGGGTTCGACGGCACCCCGGACGGCCTGAAGGCGGTCCAGGGGGGCACGCTGTACGCGTCCGTGGCACAGCAGCCCTCACAACTTGGCAGGATCGCCGTGGACAACGCGCTGAAGGCGCTGCAGGGCAAGAAGGTCGAGGAGACGGTGAAGGTGCCGGTGAAGGTGGTCACCCAGCAGAACGTGGCCGGCTTCAGCGGCTGACGGTGGTCAGCGACCGGCACAGGGGAACGGGCGGGCGGTCAGGGGGACCGCCTGCCCCGGGGCACTGATCTGGGTCACTCATCTGGGTCACTCATCTGGGGAGTCTTATTCATGTACGACTACGACCTGCTGGTCGTGGGTTCGGCCAACGCCGACCTCGTGATCGGCGTCGAACGGCGGCCGGGGGCGGGCGAGACCGTGCTCGGCTCCGACCTGGCCGTCCATCCGGGGGGCAAGGGCGCCAACCAGGCCGTCGCGGCGGCCCGGCTCGGCGCCCGTACGGCGCTGCTGGCCCGCGTCGGGGACGACGCGTACGGCAGGCTGCTGCTGGACTCCCAGCGGGCGGCCGGCGTGGACACCGTGGGGGTGCTGGTGGGCGGGGCGCCGACGGGGGTCGCGCTGATCACCGTCGACCCGTCCGGGGACAACAGCATCGTGGTGTCGCCGGGGGCGAACGGGAAGCTCGCACCGGGTGACGTCAAGGCCGCCGCGTGTCTCTTCCAGGCCTCGCGGGTTGTCTCGACGCAGCTGGAGATCCCGCTGGAGACCGTCGTGGAGGTCGTGCGCGATCTGAGTCCCGACAACCGTTTCGTGCTGAACCCGTCGCCGCCGCGGCCGCTGCCGGGCGAGGTCATGGCGGCCTGCGATCCGCTGATCGTCAATGAGCACGAGGCGCGGGTGATCCTCGGCGAGGCATGCGTGTCGGACCGGCCGGAGGACTGGGCGCGGCTGCTGCTCGCCAAGGGCCCCCGGTCGGTGGTGGTCACCCTGGGCGCCGAGGGCGCCCTGGTCGCGTCCTCGGCGGAGGTCACCCGGGTGCCGTCGGTGAAGGTCGACGCTGTGGACACGACGGGTGCGGGGGACGCGTTCACGGCGGCGCTGGCGTTCCGGCTGGGATCGGGCGCGTCGCTCGCGGAGGCGGCGGGGTACGCGGCCCGGGTGGGCGCGGCCGCGGTCACGAAGGAGGGCGCGCAGGTGTCCTTCCCGACGGCGGAGGAGGTCGACGCGCTGTGAAGAAGGCAGGGATCCTGAACCGGCATCTCTCCGGTGCGATCGCCGAGCTGGGGCACGGGGACGGGGTGCTGGTGTGCGACGCGGGCATGCCGATACCGAAGGGGCCGCAGGTCGTCGACCTGGCCTTCCGTGCCGGAGTGCCGTCCTTCGCAGTGGTGCTGGACGGGCTGCTGGCGGAGCTGGTGGTTGAGGGCGCCACGGCGGCGAAGGAGGTCCAGGGCGCCAATCCCGCGGTGTCGGCGCTGCTGGAGGACGAGTTCCCGGAGCTGGAACTGGTCCCGCACGAGCGGCTGAAGGAACTGTCGGCACAGGCCCGCCTGGTGGTGCGCACGGGCGAGGCCCGGCCGTACGCGAACGTGCTGCTGAGGTGCGGGGTGTTCTTCTAGCGGCTTCTTCCAGCAGGCTCTTCCAGCGACTTCTTCTCGCGGCCCGCCCGCCGCGGCGGACAAATTCGAGGGGGCCCGATCCGTCGACCGGGCCCCCTCGGCTTTTCCCCTCCAACATCAGAACCCCCGCGATCCCCCCGGATCCCCCTCCAGCGGTCCTGACACCAAGTACGACCCGCGAGGTCAGGGAAGGGTTGTACGGTCCGCGAGAAGTTTTTTTCCGGGCTCGGCCCCTGCCCTCCGCCGCGAATGCCTGCCAGACTCACGGTCATGCATCGCGTCGAATCCGGTGATCGCGCGCAGGAACTGCGGGAGGGACTGAACCGCAGAGTGATCCAGGCGTTCGCGGAGGGCCGGCTGGTGCTCTACCGCCTGCGCTCCCCGTGGCACACGCCCAGCGCCCTGGCCGAGTGCCACGAGGTGAACGGCGTCTGGCAGTCCGCGATGATCGTCCACGGCTCGTGGAAGACCGCCGAGGACCACGTCCGCGTCATCACCTGGCGCGAGCTGCCCGGCCAGGACTTCGAGCCGGACGTCCTGCCGGGCCTCGCCGCCGCCCCGGAGGAGGAGCTGCGGGTCGGCGTCGACGACCGGACGGTCCCCGCCCTGCTGCGCCGGGGCTTTGGGGTGTGGCAGCTGCGCACCGCCGTCGGCGAGCACCACGTCCTGGTCAGCGGCCGGGGTGCGCCGGAGGACCTGACGCTGGAGACCGTCGACGACATCGCCCCGCTCGTCGAGGAGCGTCGAGCGCACCTCGCCAGGCTCCGGGGAACCGCCTGATCCTCAAAGGACCGGCTCCGCTTCGCCCCGCACCGTTCGCCGCTCGGTGCGGGGCGGAGGTGTGCGCCGGGGGTCAGCCGGTGTGCTCCACGAAGCGCCGGGCGGTCTCGGCGAGCACCTCACGGCCGTCGCGGGCCCACAGGCCGTCGTTGAAGAGTTCGACCTCGATGGGACCGGTGTACCCGGCCGCCTCCACATATCCCTGCCACTCCCGCATGTCGATCGAGCCGTCCCCGATCTGGCCGCGGCCGTTGAGGACGCCGGCCGGGAGCGGGGTGGTCCAGTCGGCGAGCTGGAAGGTGTGGATACGGCCGCCCGCGCCGGCCCGGGCGATCTGCGCGGGCGCGTTGTCGTCCCACCAGATGTGGTACGTGTCCACCGTCACGCCCACCTGGTGCGCCGGGAAGCGCTCCGCGATGTCGAGTGCCTGGGTGAGGGTGGAGACCACGCAGCGGTCGGAGGCGTACATCGGGTGCAGCGGCTCGATGGCCAGCCGGACCCCGTGCCGCTCGGCGTAGGGGCCCAGCTCCCCCAGCGCGTCGGCGATCCGCTCCCGCGCGCCGCGCAGGTCCTTGGAGCCGGCCGGCAGACCGCCGGAGACCAGGACCAGCACCTCGGTGCCGAGCGTGGCCGCCTCGTCGATCGCCCGCCGGTTGTCGGCCAGGGCGGCGGCCCGTTCGGCCGGGTCGATCGCGGTGAAGAAGCCACCGCGGCACAGCGTGGTGACGGTCAGACCGGCGTCGCGGACCAGCTTGGCCGTCGCCTCCACGCCGTACGACTGGACGGGTTCCCGCCACAGGCCCACGCCCGGGACGCCCAATTCCAGGCAGGCGTCGACCAGTTCCGGCATCGACAGCTGCTTGACCGTCATCTGGTTGATGGAGAAACGCGTCAGGTCGGTCACCGGTCCACCCCGTAGAGCGACAGCAGGTTCCTCATCCGCTCCTCCGCCAGCTTCGGGTCCGGGAACAGGCCCAGTCCGTCGGCGAGTTCGTAGGCGCGGGCGAAGTGCGGGAGGGAACGGGCCGACTGGAGGCCGCCGACCATGCTGAAGTGGGACTGGTGGCCCGCCAGCCAGGCCAGGAAGACCACGCCCGTCTTGTAGAAACGGGTCGGCGCCTGGAACAGATGGCGGGACAACTCGACCGTGGGATCGAGGAGTTCACGGAAACCGACAACATTTCCGGTGTCCAGCACCCGTACCGCCTCGGCGGCCAGCGGGCCCAGCGGGTCGAAGATGCCGAGCAGCGCGTGGCTGAAGCCCTGCTCGTCGCCGGCGATCAGCTCGGGGTAGTTGAAGTCGTCGCCGGTGTAGCAGCGCACGCCCTGCGGGAGCCGGCGGCGGATGTCGATCTCCCGCCGGGCCTCCAGCAGTGACACCTTGATGCCGTCCACCTTGTCGGGGTGCGCGGCGATGACCTCCAGGAAGGTGTTGGTCGCCGCGTCCAGGTCGGACGAGCCCCAGTAGCCCTCCAGCGCCGGGTCGAACATCGGGCCCAGCCAGTGCAGCACCACCGGCTCGGTGGCCTGGCGCAGCAGATGGCCGTAGACCTCCAGGTAGTCCTCGGGGCCGGACGCGGCGGCGGCCAGGGCGCGGGAGGCCATCAGGATCGCCTGCGCGCCGGACTCCTCCACGAGGGCCAGCTGCTCCTCGTAGGCCGCCCGGACCTCCACGAGAGACCCGGCGGTGATCTGGTCGGTGCCGACGCCGCAGGCGATACGGCCGCCGACCGCCTTGGCCTCGGCGGCGCTGCGGCGGATCAGCTCGGCCGCGCCCGCCCAGTCCAGGCCCATCCCCCGCTGGGCGGTGTCCATCGCCTCCGCGACCCCGAGCCCGTGCGACCACAGGTGCCGGCGGAAGGCGAGGGTGGCGTCCCAGTCGACGGCGGCCGGGGAGTCGGGGCTGACGTCGGCGAAGGGGTCGGCCACGACGTGCGCGGCGGAGAAGACCGTACGCGAGGTGAAGGGGGCGCCCGGGGTGAGGGCGAGGGGTTCGGGGCGCGGGTCGTAGGCCCTCAACCGCCCCTCGGAGTCGGGGAGATGGATGGTCACAGCGAGATCTCCGGTACGTCGAGACGGGCGCCCTCGGCCGAGGACCTCAGGCCCAGCTCGGCGAGCTGGACGCCGCGGGCGCCGGCGAGGAGGTCCCAGTGGTAGTCGGCGTCGGCGTAGACGTGCTTGAGGAACAGCTCCCACTGGGCCTTGAAGCCGTTGTCGAAGTCGTCGTTGTCGGGCACTTCCTGCCACTGGTCGCGGAAGGAGTAGGTGGCCGGGATGTCGGGGTTCCAGACCGGCTTGGGGGTCAGACTGCGGTGCTGGACACGGCAGTTGCGCAGACCGGCGACCGCGGAGCCCTCCGTGCCGTCGACCTGGAACTCGACCAGTTCGTCGCGGTTGACGCGGACGGCCCAGGAGGAGTTGATCTGGGCGATCGCGCCGCCCTCGAGCTCGAAGATCCCGTACGCGGCGTCGTCGGCCGTCGCGTCGTAGGGCTTGCCGTTCTCGTCCCAGCGCTGGGGGATGTGGGTGGTGGCGACGGCCTGGACGGACTTCACGCGGCCGAACAGCTCGTGCAGCACGTACTCCCAGTGCGGGAACATGTCGACGACGATGCCGCCGCCGTCCTCCGCGCGGTAGTTCCAGGAGGGGCGCTGGGCGGACTGCCAGTCGCCCTCGAAGACCCAGTAGCCGAACTCGCCGCGCACGGACAGGATCCGGCCGAAGAAGCCGCCGTCGATCAGGCGCTTGAGCTTGAGCAGGCCGGGGAGGAAGAGCTTGTCCTGGACCACGCCGTGCTTGATGCCGGCGTCCTTGGCCAGCCGGGCCAGCTCCAGGGCGCCCTCCAGCCCGGTCGCGGTCGGCTTCTCGGTGTAGATGTGCTTGCCCGCGGCGATCGCCTTCCTGATCGCCTCCTCGCGAGCGGAGGTCACCTGGGCGTCGAAGTAGATGTCGACCGTCGGGTCGGCGAGGACCTCGTCGACGTCCGTGGAGACGTGCTCCAGTCCGTGCTGTTCGGCGAGCGCGCGCAGCGCGTGCTCACGGCGGCCGACCAGGATCGGTTCCGGCCACAGCACGGTGCCGTCGCCGAGGTCGAGGCCGCCCTGCTCCCGGATGGCCAGGATGGAGCGGACCAGGTGCTGGCGGTAGCCCATGCGTCCGGTCACGCCGTTCATGGCGATGCGCACCGTCTTGCGTGTCACGTCATTCCCTTCGTACGCGGGGTGTGCGCCGCGTACGCCCTGTCTCCTACTGGTGAGCGTCACAGCAAGCGCTTTCTATACGGTAAGAAGCTAGCCTCTGATCGTGGTCTGGACAAGACCGTGACTCAGTCGAGTTGTTCGAGGGGGCGAACAACTCGGAGCTTGACCCGTAAGGTCTGCTCGAAAACATTCGGAACCATGGCCGCCCGCGGCCTGTCTACGAGCACGTACGTGGCCTGTCGACGAGCACGTATGTGGACGTACGAAGATGCGCGACCGGAGGACGACGAGATGACGGTGACCCTGGCGGACGTGGCGGCGCGCGCGCAGGTCTCGCCCGCGACGGTGTCGCGCGTGCTGAACGGGAACTATCCCGTGGCGGCATCCACCCGCGAGCGGGTGCTGAAGGCGGTCGACGAGCTGGACTACGTACTCAACGGACCGGCGAGCGCGCTCGCGGCGGCCACCTCCGACCTCGTCGGCATCCTGGTCAACGACATCGCGGACCCCTTCTTCGGGATCATGGCGAGTGCGATCCAGTCGGAGATCGGCGGGCCCGGAGGCCGGGCGGGCGGTGAGCGGCTGGCCGTGGTCTGCAACACGGGGGGTTCGCCGGAGCGCGAGCTCACGTATCTGACGCTGCTGCAGCGGCAGCGGGCGGCCGCCGTGGTGCTGACCGGCGGGGCCGTGGAGAACCAGCCGCATGCGGCGGCGGTCGCTGCGAAGCTGACGAAACTGACGGCCGCCGGGACGCGGGTCGTGCTGTGCGGGCGGCCGCCGGCGCCGGACACCGGGGCGATCGCGCTGACCTTCGACAACCGCGGGGGCGGGCAGCGGCTGACCGACCATCTGATCGGGCTCGGACACCGGCGGCTCGGGTACATCGCGGGGCCGGAGGAGCGGACGACGACCCGGCACCGGCTGGAGGGCCACCGGGCCGCGCTGGCCGCCGCCGGGATCGAGGAGGACCCGCGCTGGACGGTGTGGGGGCGCTACGACCGGCAGGCCGGCTACGAGGCGACGCTGGAGCTGCTGCGGCGCGATCCCTCCCTGACGGCGGTGGTCGCCGCGAATGACTCCGTCGCGCTGGGGGCGTGCGCGGCGCTGCGGGAGTCGGGGCTGCGGATCCCGGAGGACGTCTCGGTCGCCGGCTTCGACGACCTGCCGTTCAGCGTGGACGCGGTGCCTTCGCTGACGACGGTACGGCTGCCGCTCGCCGAGGCGGGCGCGCGGGCGGGGCGGATCGCAATGGGCCGCGAGGAGCCACCGCCCGGGGGGATCGCGACGGTTCGGGGGGAGCTGATGGTGCGGGGGTCTTCCGGGGGGCCTCGGGGGTGAGGTTCAGGCCCCAGGCCGTAAAGCGGCGACGGTCCTTCCAGGCGATCAGGGGCTGAGAGCGCAAGGACGGCCGGCCTCTTCCGGGGGCCCGGGCTTGAACGCCCAAGACTGGCAGGGCCTTGCAGGTGCGCGGGGCTCGGCCCCAAAGCCTGTCGGCGTCTTTCGGGTTGGGGGGCGTTGTCAGTGGTGGTGTTTATCGTCCCGGCATGGTCTTTTCGTTGCCCGAGGGGCTGCCGCGCGGGCGGTTCGTGCGGCTGGGTGCTGTCGAAGTGTGGGTGTCCGAGGAACTGCCCGGGGACATCGTCGAGTTGTGGCCGCGGTTGATGGAGCGTGCCGAGGTCAGCGGGCTGTATCCGTACCTCTGCCACCGCGACGCGCTGGACTCTCCGCTGGACTTGGCCGAGGTGGACGCGGTACGTCTGGAACCCGTCCTGGCCGCCGACTTCGCGGAGTACCGGCGACGTCGGCTGCCCTCGTGGTCGGCGCCCCCTCAGGACGACGACGATGACGATCTGCCGGAGGGCGTCGCGCCCTGGCCGCATGATCCCGGACCGCCCTTCGAGAGCTGGCCGGGGCTCGCGGCGCCCGTGCCCGGCGATGCCGAGCCGGCGCAGGCCGCCGCACGTACCGTCGAGGACGTCCTGGGCACCGATCCCTACGCCTACGCGTGCGTCCTCGTCCTCGTCCCCGCCCGCCGCAGCGCCGACATACCGGCCGTGACGGGCTGGGACGCCGAGGCTCCGCTGCCCCTGCTGTGCGCGCTGCTGCGCAGTTGGGAGGACCGGTTCGGAGCCCGGGTCGTGGCCACCGTCGGCAGCGACCTGTACGTCTCGGTCGCCCGCCCGCCCCTTGACCTCCCGCACGCCGAGCGACTCGCGCTGGAGCACGTCCTGTCCACCGCCGACAACATCGTCGACGACCCGCCCACGCCCTTCCCCGAGTACGCCGCCGGCCTGGTCGGCCAGACCGAGTGGCGGTTCTGGTGGGACTGAGCCGACACACCACCGTCCGACCGATGACTTTCCGCCCGGCTCTCGGTCTGATGGCCGTAACGCACATCGAGGCACCGCACACCGCACACGGACAGAGGGAGCGCGTCACATGCGCATCGTGGTCAGCGAGTTCATCAGTCTCGACGGGGTCGTACAGGCACCCGGCGGCCCCGAGGAGGACACCGACGGCGCATTCGCGCACGGCGGGTGGTCGCATCCGTACTTCGATCCGGAGGTCGTCGGCGGGGCCTTCGCGTCCGGGCTGGAACGGGCGGAGGCGCTGCTGTACGGGCGGCGCACGTATCTGACGATGGCCGGGGCCTGGCCCGAGCGGGCAGGCGACCCCTTCGCGGACCGGCTCAACGCTATGAAGAAGTACGTGGTGACGGACACCCTCGGCGACGCGGAGCTCACCTGGAACAACACCGAGAGGATCCCGGGGAGTGAGGCCGTCGCGCGGATCCGGGAGCTGCGGGCCGCTCCCGGCGGGGACCTGGCGATGATGGGCAGCCCCACGCTCGTACGGGCCCTGCTCGGGGCGGGGCTCATCGACGAGCTGCAGCTCGTCCAGATGCCGGTGCTCCTCGGCGGCGGCAAGTCCATCTTCCCCGAGGACGGTGTCAAGCGGCCGCTGGAGCTGGTCTCCACGACCGCCGCCAAGACCGGCGCGCAGGTGAGCGTGTACCGCGCCGCCGAAAGGGGCTAGCCCTCGGGCAGCGGGTGTCCTAGGCTCGGCTCGTCGGTATCTCTGACTGAGTCAACCATCCGGGGGTCGATGAGCATGACCGTCCAGGACATCCGCACCTTCAACCGCTTCTACACGAACGTCATCGGCGCCCTGGACTACAGCCGCCAGTTGTACGCCCCGTACACCCTCACCGAGTCCCGCGTCCTGTACGAGCTCGCGCACGCACCGCGTACCGACGTGGCCGATCTGCGGGCCGAGCTGTCGTTGGACGCGGGGTATCTGAGCCGGATCCTGAACAAGTTCGAGGAGGCCGGGCTGATCGAGCGCGCGCCCTCCGACACCGACCCCCGGCGGCGGCGCATCACCCTCACCGCCCGTGGCCGGGAGACCGCCGACCTGCTCGCCGAGCGGGCCAACGAGTCCGTGGGCGCGCTGCTGTCCACCGTGCCGTCGGCCGAACGGACGCGGCTCGCGGAGGCGATGCGAGCCGTCCGCGAGATCCTCTCCGAGGGGCGCCCGCCGCGCCGCGAGGACGTCGTCCTGCGCGAGCCGGGGCCCGGTGACCTGGGGTGGATCGTGTCGCGCAACGCGGCGCTGTACGCGGCCGAGTTCGGCTGGAACACCGACTACGAGGGGCTGGTCGCGCGGATCGTCGCGGACTTCGCCGAGGACCACGACCCGCATCTGGAGCGGGTGTGGATCGCCGAGCTGGACGGGCGGCCGGTGGGGTGCGTGATGTGTGTACGGGACGACGCGCCCGGCACGGCCCGGCTGCGGCTGCTGCTCGTGGAGCCGGAGGCGCGGGGGCTCGGGATCGGTGACCGGCTGGTGGGGGCCGTCATCGACTTCGCGCGGGGCGTGGGCTACCGGGAGCTCGTCCTGTGGACCAACGACGTCCTCGTCGCCGCCCGCCGCATCTACCAGCGCCACGGCTTCGTCCTGTCCGCCGAGAAACCCCACCGCTCCTTCGGCAAGGACCTCAACGGCCAGGACTGGCGCCTGGACCTGCACGGCACGCAGGAGTGACGGGGGCGCGGAGGCGGGCGCCTGGGAGTGAGTGGATTCCGCAGGTCGGGGCTGGGACTGCGGCTTGTGGGTGGGGAAGCGACGGCACCTGGAGAGCGGGCGGTACCTCGAGGGCCAGACCGGCGGCTGAAGCGGAGAGCGCGCGGGAGTGGCGCGGCCGGGGAAGCGGGCGGGCGCGGAGTGCGCGGGGCATCAGCGGCTGGGGCTCAGGGCTGGAAAAGCACGGAGCCGCAGGAGTCACGCGGCGGGCCCGACGAGAGTGCGGGTCATCAGCGGCTGGGCCTGACGGCCGTATCTGCGCGGCGCGGCAGTAGTGCGGGCGGGAAGGTGGCACGGTCTGGGGAGGCGCCGGGCCCATGGGCCAAGGAGCGGCCATATCTGCGCGGGTGTCGGTTGGGGGTGAGGGCCGGGAAGCAGGCGCCTGGGAGTGGGGATTCCGCAGGCCGGAGCTGGTGGCTGCGGCTTGTGGGTGGGGAAGCTGGCGGGCCTCCGGAGTGGTGGCTCCTCAGGAGCCAGGGCGGCGGCTGAATCTGGAGGGTCCGCAGGAGTGAAGGGGGCGGGGAAGCTGGCGGGCCTCCGGAGTGGGCCGGGTCTCAAGCGGTAGGAGAGGCGGCTGGTCTGCGCGGGGTGGAGTCGGGCGGGTGGGGTGGGTTTGGGTGAGAGGTGCGGGGCTGTGGGTAGGTGGGCGTCAGGGGTCGGGCACGGTGCCTGGACCTGTAGCGCACACACGAGTGACAGTAGGGACCATGCGACTGGCGTTCTCCACCCTCGGCGTCCCCGGCCTGCCCATCCCGGACGTGGTCCGGCTCGCGGCCACCCACGGCTACCACGGCGTCGAACTGCGCGCCCATCCGGAGGAGCCGGTCCATCCCGGCATCGGTCCGGACGAACGGGCCGAGGTGGCCGCCGAGTTCAAGGCGGGCGGCATCGAGATCCTGGGGCTCGCGGGCTACACACGGGTCGCCGCGCCCGGCGACGACGGACCTGTGATCGAGGAGGTCCGCCGCCTCCTCGACCTCGCCCACGACGTCGGCGCCCCCTACGTGCGCGTCTTCCCGGGCGGAGGCCACGAGCAGACCCCCGAGCGCGCCGACGCCATCGCCGCCCGGCGGCTCGGTACGGCCGCGGAGCACGCCGCCGACCTCGGCGTCCGCATCCTGCTGGAGACGCACGACTCGCACCGCACCGGCGCCGACGCGATCCGCGTCCTCGGTCTGGTCGGCCACCGGTACGTCGGCGCTCTCTGGGACGTCATGCACACCTGGCTCGGCGGTGAGCAGCCCTCGGAGACGTACGCCGCCCTCTCGCCCCACCTCGGCTACGTCCAGGTCAAGGACATCGCCTCCGCCGAGGACAAGACCCCTCTCGGACTCGGCGCGGGCGTCCTGCCGCTCACCGAGTGCGTGGACGTCCTGTCCCGGCACGGCTGGGACGGCTGGCTGTGCTGGGAGTACGAGAAGCGGTGGTACGAGGAGGCCGCGCCGCTCGAGGACCTGCTGGGCGCCGGCCGCTTGCACCTGGCCCGGCTGCTCAACGACTCGGCGTGAGCGGGCGGCGCGCGTGACGCCGGCGTAATTCGCTGGCCGCGGCCGGGAGCCGCTGGCTAGGGTCCCCGCCGTGCCCCAGCCCGCCCCGCGCGACCCCGTCATGCCCTCATGAGCATCGGCCGTACGTTCGTCGACGTCCGGCCGCTGCGGACCTCCCCCGTCTTCCGGCGGCTGCTGATCGGGCGCACGGTGTCCTCGCTGGGCGGGTTCATGACCGTCGTGACCGTCATGTACCAGGTGTGGGACATGACGCACAGCTCGGTGTGGACCGGCGCGGTGGGGCTGGCGCAGGCGGTGCCGCTGGTCACGGTCGGGCTGTTGGCGGGGGCGTGGGTGGACCGGGCCGACCGGCGCCGGGTGTTCCTGCTGAGCACGGTCGGCTCGGCGGTCTGCGCCGTCATGCTGGCCGTGCAGGGCTTCACCGGGCACGTCCCGGCGGCCGTGGTGCTCGCGCTGGTGGCGGTGCAGACGTCGTTCACGGCGGTCGGCGCCCCCGCGTCGGGCGTGTTCCTGCCGCGGCTGCTGCCCAGGGACCAGGTGGGCGCCGGGCTCGCCCTCCAGCAGGTCACCGGCCAGTCGATGATGCTGCTCGGGCCGGCCGTGGCGGGCGTCGTCCTCGGCTGGTGGGGTGTGGGCGTCTGCTATCTGCTCGACGCGCTCAGCTTCGGCATGGCCTTCTACGGCGCCTACGGCCTCCCCGCGCTGCCGCCCGAGGGCGGGAAGTCCCGGCCCGGACTGCACGGCGTCCTCGACGGGCTGCGTTTCCTCACCGGCCACCGGGTGGTGCGCGGCGCGCTGCTGACGGATCTCGCGGCGACCGTCCTGTCCATGCCGGTGAGCCTGTTCCCGCTGGTCGACTCGGAACGTTTCGGCGGCGACCCGCGCACCCTCGGTCTGTTCCTGTCCGCGCTGGCGGTGGGCGGGGTCGTCGCGACCGCCCTGTCCGGCCCGGTGACCCGGCTGGCCCGTCCCGGTCCGGTGATGCTGTGCGCCTCCGGCACCTGGGGCGCGGCCCTCGCGCTGTTCGGCCTGACCACCAGCGGCTGGGCGGGCCTCGGGACGCTGGTACTGGCGGGGGCGGCGGACGCGGTGGCCGTGCTCTCCCGGGCCACGATCGTGCAGACCCGCACGCCGGACGCGCTGCTGGGCCGGGTCACGGCGGCCGAGACGATCGTCGGTCAGGCGGGGCCCCAGATCGGCAACCTCCGCGCCGGTCTCGTGGCCGCCCGCACCTCGGCCACGACCGCCCTGCTCACCGGCGGACTGATGTGCCTGCTGGCCGTGCTGGCGGTGGCCGTGAGAACGCCCGAGCTGCGGGACGGCGGTGCGGTCACACCGGACGGACGGTGATCTTCGCCGTCGGGTCCAGGCACCACTCCAGTACGGCCGGCCAGGAGCCGTAGCCCGCGTCCAGGTCCAGGTGGGCGGCGCCCGGAAGGAGGTCCGTCGGGATGCCGAGAGGGTCGCCGTAGAGCTCCCGCGCCCCTTCGGGACAGTACGGATCGTCGTCCCCGGCGACCAGACGGGTGGACGTCGGAAGGGCGAAGTCCAGGGCGGGCGGGGTGAATTCGGCAACCTCGGGATACCGGGAGAGGACGGACGCGGACGGCGGTGCCACCAGCAGCACCCGGTCGACGGCACCGTCCGTCACGATCCCGCGCGCGACGGCGTGCAGCCACAGCACGGCGGAGGCACTGTGGGCGAGCACGACCCTCTCCTCGCCGTCCATCCCCTCCACATACCTGCCCAGCTCCGACAGCCACACCTCCAGGCTCGGGTCGTCGGGATCCGGGAGCTGGGGGTAGGTGACGCGGTGCCCGAGCCCGTCGAGCCGATCGGCGAGCCAGTGCTGCCAGTGGGCGGGCGGCCGGTGGTTCTGCCAGCCGTGGAGGATCAGAAAGTGCGAGGTCATGCAGATCATGCTGACCGAGAACCGGTGCAGGGGTCCAGGCCGGCTCCGGGGCGACCCAGAAGGCGGCGGGGCCGGGCGGGTCAGTCCGGGTCGGCTAGGCGGTGGGCCGGGCGGGCCGGGTCGGCCAAGAAACGAGCCCGGCGGTCCAGGTCGGCCAAGAGGCGAGCCCGGCGGCCCGGGTCGGCCAGGAGGCGGGCCGACGGCCCGGGTCGCCGAGAAACGAGCCCAGCGGTCCAGATCCGCCAAGAGACCAGCCCAGCGGGCCGCGTCGGCCAAGAGACGGGCCAGCGGCCCGGGTCGGCCAAGAAGCGGGCTCGCCGGACCGGATCGGCCAAGAAGCGGGCTGGCCGGTCCGGATCGGCCACAAAGCGAACCGGGCGGTCCCACTCGGCAAAGAGGCGGGCCGCCGGCCCGGACCGGCCAAGACACAGGTCCGGTCTACCCGGTGGGCCGGGTCGTGAAGCTGGCGAGCCGTTGTTCCAGGCGGGTGCGGCGTTCCGGCCACTCCGGGGCGGTGATCGAGAAGATCGCGGAGTCGCGCAGTCGGCCCTCCTCGCCCGGGGCCCAGGAGCGCGACCAGTTGCGCAGGACACCCTCGAAACGTGCCCCGACGCTCTGGATCGCGGCGCGGGAGCGCTCGTTGCGGGCGTCGGTCTTGAGGTCGACCCTGGACACGCCCCACTCTTCGAAGGCGTGCCGGAACAGCAGGAGTTTGGCCTCGGCGTTGACGCCGGTGCCCTGCGCGCCGGCGCCGAGCCAGGTGAAGCCGACCTCCACGGCGTCGAGCCGGTCCTCCGACCGCCAGCAGCGCGGCTCCCAGTACGACGTGGCGCCCACCGCACGCCCCGAGGCCAGGGAGACCTGCGCGTACGGCGCAAGCCGTCCCGTGGCCGCCCGCGCCAGTTGCGCGTCGATGTAGCCCTCCACCTCGTGGGCCCTGGGCACCCAGGTGTAGTCGTAGGTGCCGCGGTCCTCCTCCGCGGCCGCCGCCAGATCGGCCGCGTGCCGGTGCTCCAACGGCTCCAGACGCACCAACGCGCCCTCCAGCAGCGGCCCTTGCAGCAGGTAGCCCACGCGGTGACGTCCCTTCAGAACGGTCAGCACCATCAGCACGGTCAGAACAGGTCGAGGATCTCGGTCAGCCTCGTGACGGACGGCGGCGCCCCCGGTGGCGGTGCGGCTTCGCCGGGACTCATCACCCGGCCCGTGTATCCGAGTTCGACGGCCGCGGCGACCAACTCCGGGTCGTCGTCCACGAACAGGCACTCCTGGGGCCGCAGCCCCAGCGCGTCGCTCGCGTGCCGGTACATGCGCGGGTCGGGTTTGCGGCAGCCGAGGAGCGCCGAGATCGCGTACGCCTCGAAGTGGTCGCCGATGCCCAACGCGGCGTGCATGTCCGGCAGTCCGGCCCAGGCGTCCGAGACCACCGCCATCCGCACACCCCGGCGCCGCAGCTCGTCCAGTGTCTCCGCCACCCCCGGGCACAGCTCCACCACCGACGTGACGGGGATCTCCCGGCTGAGGTCGGCCAGCAGACCCGGTGTCGGCTCCAGACCGAGGTGGCGCAGCAGGACCCGGTGGTAGTCGTCGTAGTCCGGCGTCGACGCCGACGCGGCGAAGAAGTCCTCGCCCGCCGCGATCGCCGCCGCGAACCGCTCCGGTGTGACCGTGGGGTCGTGACGCAGGACGGTCTCCTCGAAGTCCACCCGGGGGTTCCAGCGACCCCCGACGGGCTGGATCAGCACCCCGCCCGAGTCGAAGAGCACGGCGCGCAGTTCACCGGTCATCCCCCAGCACGCTCCTCAACTCCGCGAACGCCTCATGGAAACCGGGGAAAGTCTTCCGTACGCAGGCCGGGTCGTCGAACGAAATACCCGGCGTGCGCAGGCCGGTCACCGCGAAGGACATCACGATGCGGTGGTCGCCGTACGTCCTGATCTCCGCGCCCGTGGGTGTGCCGGGACGGATCTCGATCCAGTCCGGGCCCGTGTCGATGCCGACCCCGAGCCGCCGCAGGTTCTCCGCGCACGCCTCCAGCCGGTCGCACTCCTTCACCCGGGTGTTCGCCACGTCCTCGATGCGGACCGGGCCGGAGGCGAAGGGGGCGATGGCGGCCAGGGTCGGCATGGTGTCGGAGATGTCCCGCATGGCGACCGTCAGGCCGCGGAGTTCGCTCGTGCCCCGGACGGTCGTGGCGTCCGCTCCCACGGACACCTGCGCGCCCATCCGCCGCAGGACCTCGACGAACCCCAGGTCGCCCTGGAGCGCGCCCCTCCCCAGCCCCGGCACGGTCACCTCCGCGCCCGGAGTCACCGCGGCCGCCGCGAAGAAGTAGCTCGCGGTGGAGGCGTCGGGCTCGATCGCGTAGGTGGTGGCGCGGTAGCCGCCCGGCGGGACGACGAAGACGTTCCCCTCCCGGCCCACTTCGGCCCCGAACGCCCGCATCATCGCGATCGTGATGTCCACGTACGGCGCGGACACCAGGTCGGTGACGTGGATGCGCAGGCCCTTGCGGGTCAGCGGGCCGAGCAGGAGGAGCGCGGTCAGGTACTGCGAGGACTGGCCGGCGTCCAGGGTGACCTCCCCGCCCTCGACCCCGGCCGCCCGTACGGTCAGCGGGTGATGGCCCTCCGCCTCCTCGTGTCGCAGGTCCACGCCGAGGTCGCGCAGGGCGCGGGTGAGCGGGAGCAGGGGGCGGCGGCGCATCTGGGGCGAGGCGTCGAAGCGGTAGGTGCCCCGGCCCGCCGCGGCCAGCGTCGGCAGGAAGCGGGCGGTGGTCGCGCCGTCCCGGCAGTAGACGTCCGCCTCGCTCACCGCCGGGCCCTGCGGGCGGCCGTCCACCTGCCAGGCGTCGGGTGCGCGGCCTACGCGGTGGCCGAGCCGTACCAGGCCCTCGGCGAAGCCCTCGGTGTCGTCCGAGCGGAGCGGGCGCACGAGGGTGGTGACACCGTCGGCCGCTGCCGCCAGGAACAGGGCGCGGGCGGTGATGGACTTGGAACCGGGGATGGTGACTACGGGCATGATTCATGATCGACCGCGCGGGGGCCGCGGCGCCCGCACGTCCACGGGATGGACCCCTTCCCGTCGCCCGCCGGTCACCGACGGCATGGGGCGAGCGGCCTGTCGTCCGGCGGTCGCAGGGGCCGTACGTCTTTGGCAGGAGAGGCCGCCCGGGGAGACGGCTCACCCGTCCCGCGGGCCCCACCGGCACCGACTTCCGGGAATCGCCGGGAAGGGGGGAACCCGGCCCGAATACGGTTCGTCCAACCCGCAAGTTGCCGGATGAGTCTCCGCTGTGCGGTGTCGGCCCTCGCTGCTGGCTGCGATCGCTGACCCACCCTCTCCGCCGTACTGCGGCCGGCAGCACAGCCGCCATCGGCGCGCCCCCCTCCAACAGCGCCGATGGCGGCCCCTTCGCGGAGAACCCTTTCGGCACCCGGTTTCCGGGTGGCGTGCGCGCTCCCTTGACTGGCAGAAACTTCCCGGATATTGCTTCCCGGACGGAAGTTTCCTTCAGTGGATCATCTCCGGAAGGAGCGCACGTGCCCTCCAGACGTACCGTCCTCGCCGCGACCATGGGTGTCACCGCATCCCTCGCGGTCGGCGGCACCGCTCACGCCGACGACAAGAAGCTCCGCTCCCTCATCTCCCGTATGACCCTGCCGGAAAAGGTCGGCCAGCTCTTCGTGATGCGGGTCTACGGCCACTCCGCCACCGCCCCCGACCAGGCCGCCATCGACGCCAACCTCAAGGAGATCGGCGTCCGTACGGCCGCCGAGCTGATCTCCAAGTACCGCGTCGGCGGCATCATCTACTTCACCTGGGCCGACAACACCCGCGACCCGCACCAGATCGCCGACCTGTCCAACGGCATCCAGAAGGCGTCCCTCAGCGTCCCCCGCGGCCTGCCGGTGCTCGTCACCACCGACCAGGAGCACGGCATCGTCTGCCGCGTGGGCAGCCCCGCCACCCTCTTCCCGGGCGCGATGGCCGTCGGAGCGGGCGGCTCCCGCGCGGACGCCCACACGCTGGGCCGCGTCTCCGGCGCGGAACTGCGCGCGATCGGCATCAACCAGGACTACTCCCCCGACGCCGACGTGAACATCAACCCGGCCAACCCGGTCATCGGCGTCCGCTCCTTCGGCGCCGATCCGCAGGCGGTGGCCGGCCTGGTCGCCGCCGAGGTCGCCGGGTACCAGCGGTCGTCGGTCGCGGCGACCGCCAAGCACTTCCCCGGGCACGGCGACACGGCCGTCGACAGCCACTACGGCTTCCCGGTGATCACCCACAGCCGTGAGCTGTGGGAGAACCTGGACGCCGTCCCCTTCCGGGCGGCGATCAGGGCGGGCGTCGACTGCGTCATGACCGCGCACATCCAGTTCCCGGCCCTGGACGACTCCGGTGACCCGGCCACCCTCTCCCACCCGATCCTCACCGGCATCCTGCGCGGCGAACTCGGCTACGACGGGGTCGTGGTGACCGACTCCCTGGGCATGGAGGGCGTGCGGACGAAGTACGGCGACGACCGGGTCCCGGTGCTCGCCCTGAAGGCCGGTGTCGACCAGCTGCTCAACCCGCCGGACCTGTCCGGCGCCTGGAACGCCGTCCTGAAGGCGGTGCGGGACGGGGAGCTCACCGAGGCGCGGCTGGACGAGTCGATCCTGCGCATCCTGCGGCTGAAGGCGCGGCTCGGGCTGTTCGAGCGGCCGTATGCCAGCCGGGCCGGTGTGGACCGGGTGGTCGGCACGAAGGCACATCTCGCGGCGGCCGACCGCATCGCCGAGCGCACGACGACGCTGCTGGTCAACGAGGGGTCACTGCTGCCGCTGTCCCCCCGTGCACACGCGAAACTCCTGGTCGTGGGGGCCGATCCGGCCTCGCCGTCCGGTACGACGGGCCCGCCGACGGGTGTCCTCGCGAGGGCCCTGACCGGACTCGGCTTCACGGCCACGGCCCTGTCCACCGGCACGGCGCCGTCCTCCGCCGCCATCGCCTCGGCGGTGGCCGCGGCACGGGACGCGGACGCGGTGGTCGTGGCGACGTACAACGTCACCGCGGGCAGCTCCCAGAAGACCCTCGCCGAGCAGTTGGTGGCGACGGGCAGGCCGGTGGTGGCGATCGCCGTCCGCAACCCCTACGACGTGGCACAACTCCCCTCCGTACCGGCCTACTTGGCCGCCTACTCCTGGACGGACGTCGAACTGCGGGCTGCCGCACGGGTGATCGCCGGGAAGGTGGCGCCGCGCGGGAGGCTGCCGGTGCCGGTGCAGCGCGCGGACGATCCGGCGCAGGTGCTGTACCCCATCGGTTACGGACTGACGTACTAAGAGGGGCGTAGAGCGCATACGCCGCACAACCGGCGTACACCCCCCAACTGACCCAATGCCTCCCGCGCGTCTGGCGTGACCAGCTTCGGCGGGTCACGCTGGACAGGGGTGCGCGGGGAGGCGCCCGGGGGGACGCGATGCGTGAGAGATGTTCGGTGGGGGTGGTCTGTGCTCTGCTGGTGCTGGTCGCCGCGGTGCTGACCGGCTGCCAGGCGCTGTCGTCCGCGTCCGGTGAGGACGCCGGGCCCACTGTCACACCGGCGGCGGCCTCGACGCGGCCCTCCGGCTACGGGGCGGTGTTCCTCGGGGTCGACGAGTGCAGTTCGTTCGGTACGACGAGCTTCACCGAGGTGCCGTGCACCAGTGAGCGGGCGGCGGCGCGGGTGGTCGCGCGCTACGACGGCACGGTGGCCGACGGTCCGCTGTGCCCGGCGACCACGGACTTCGTGCTGCACATCAGCGCGCAGAGCCCGTCGTCCGACGAGGACGGCGACGGTTCGGTGCCGCAGGGCTACGCCTGTATGCGGAACCTGGAGCCGCCGCACCCCGGTGATCCGGGCGGCGGGGGCGGACCGCGCACCATCGTCGGCGACTGTGTCTACGGCTCGGGCAGCGGGCAGGTCCGGGAGACCAGGTGCGACGGCGGCGGCGCGAAGAAGCCGCAGTACAAGCTGGTCAGGGCGGTCGCCAGGCGGGCGTCCTGCCCCCCGTCGACGGCGCTCTACGTCCACCTCGACGGCGAGGAACCGGTGGGCTGCGCCCGGCGCGTCTGACCGACGGTCGGGCGCAGCACGGGAGTCAGGGACGCAGCGCGGGTTCGCGCTCCACGTCCCGCACGTCCAGCTTCCGGTCGAACCGGGCCAGCGGCTCGGCGACCGGCGTCTCGTCCGCCACCCCCGCCCAGTCCAGGATCCGCTGCGTCGCCTGCGCCTTCTGGTCCGGGACCAGACCGGCGACGTTCGCCCCGTGGTTGAGGCCCGGCGCGGTGAAGACGTACGCGTCCTTCGCGCCCTTGCCGACGCGGAAGCGCTCCGCTCCCCACGGGTCGTTCTGGCCGTACACGAAGAGCATGTGGTGGGCGTGGTGCCGCACCCAGCCGTCGACGTCCCGCATGGCCCCCGGCTGGAACCGCATCGGGATCGACCGCGGCACGAAGTTCCGCGGCGCCTGGTAGCCGTAGCGGACGTACTTCTTCTCGATGTACGGGAAGTGGATCGTCGGCGCGCCCAACTGGGTGCCGGCCTGGTAGTAGTACGGCGTGTACGGCTCCAGGCCCTGGTCGGTGTAGAACGAGAACCCGGAGATGGTGTCGACGGAGTCCCAGATGGCCTGGTCGGTGGCGTGCTCGGCGTCCGCCGGGATCGTGGCGCAGTCGGAGAGCAGGCTGTACTGCCAGAAGCCCCAGACGTAGTCGAGGACGACGGCCTCGTAGGCACGGTCCAGGCTGCCGATGGTGGTGAACGTGAAGCCGTTCTCGGCCGCGTACGCCGCGTACTTCTTCTCCAGCGGCTCCCGGCGCACCAGCGCCTCACGCTGCACGGCGTTCAGCCGGTCGCGGCACTCCTTGGTGCCGACGCCGGCGAAGAAGCGGTCGTAGGCGGAGTCCTCGTCGTCGACGACGTCGTTCGGGGCGACGTAGGCGACCACGCCGTCCATGTCCCGCGGGTAGAAGC
This sequence comes from Streptomyces sp. NPDC002144, assembly GCF_053593695.1. Classification (NCBI taxonomy): domain Bacteria; kingdom Bacillati; phylum Actinomycetota; class Actinomycetes; order Kitasatosporales; family Streptomycetaceae; genus Streptomyces; species Streptomyces sp. NPDC002144. The sequence continues at coordinate 300,814 of NZ_JBSFDB010000001.1, read as the reverse complement.
GCTCGTAGTACGTGGCGGTCATGCCGCCCTTCGAACCGCCCGTGGAGATCCACCTCTTTGGGTAGACCGGCTTCAGCGCCTTGAAGATGCGGTGCTGGTCGCTCGCCGCCTGCCAGATGTCCAGCTTGGACCAGTCGGCCGGGTTCGGCCGGGACGGAGTGAAGAAGCGGTACTCCATGGAGACCTGGTTGCCGTCCACGATCTGGGTCGGCTCGCGGCGGCTCGGTGTGGTGGAGACGTTGTAGCCGCCGGTGTAGAAGACGGTCGGGCGGTCGACTCCCTTGTGCAGCACGGTGATCCGCTGCTGGAAGGTGCCCTTGGACGGATGCCGGTGGTCGACCGGCTGGGTGTAGTTCAGGACGAAGAAGCGGTATCCGTGGTACGGCTTCTCCTCGATCAGGCTCATGCCCGGGATGGCGAGCAACCGGTCCTTGATGTCGGTCGCCGCTTTCGTCCCCGTGGCAGCCGGCTGGGCGGCGGTGGCCGCCCCCGCCGTGCTCAACGTGCCTATGAGCACGGCGAACGCGAGCAGCCATCTGAGCGCCTTGCGCATGCACCCTCCCCTGTGAGTACAGATGTCCGCCGGACGCTAGCGTCGCAACGGGCGGACGCACCAGGGGAGTTCAAGAAATACTTGTGGGTTTCCCGTGACTCAGCAAAGGATCCAGCCCGAGCTCACGGATCCGCCCTCCACCGAGCCCTTGATCCGCACGCAGCGGTGTCCGGCGTGCACCGTGACCGGTCCGGCGTGGTGGACGTACTGTCCGCTGTCGACGACCGGACGGTTGCCGCGGGCCTGCACGCTGACCGACATGGAGCGCTTGGCGGTGGAGGCGTGCTTCGGGAACGTCACGGCGCAGACGTAGCCGTCGGCCTTGTAGACGTGCACGACACCGGTGGAGAAGGTCAGGTCCCGCACCTTGCGCCCGGAGCAGTACGGGTCGGCGTGCGCGTTGCCCGACGCGGCGAGCGCGAGCGCCCCGGACGCGGTCAGCACGGCCATGCCGAGCGCGATCCGGCGCCGTATCGCACCAGAGTCCACTGTCGTCCCTCCCCTACGACCGACAAAGAGCGTACGGGTGTACGGACGCCGGACGTATGTCGGATGGTTGCACGCCCATCAGGAAACCGACAGCGAACAGACAGCACACCCTCACCGCGTAACCCCGACCGCCTCCTCCGCGCCGGGCCCCCCGACAAAGGTCCGCCACAACTCCGCGTACCGCCCGCCGAGTTGAATCAGCTCCTCGTGCGTACCGTCCTCCACCACGCGGCCGTGGGCTGAACCTCCCGAGGTCGCCCTCGCACCGCTCGGCCCCGGCGGGCCTCCCGGGCTTCGCACGACTCGCGGAACCTCGCTGCCAGGCACTCAGGCCGCCAAAGGCTCGTCCTCCCCGACGAACGTGCGCCACAACTCTGTGTACCGCCCGCCGAGTTGGATCAACTCCTCGTGCGTACCGTCCTCCACCACCCGGCCGTGGTCCATCACCACCACGCGGTCCGCGCGGGCTGCTGTGGTCAGGCGGTGGGCTACGACGAGGGTGGTGCGGCGGCCGGCCAGGCGGTCGGTCGCCTGGTTGACCTGGGCCTCCGTGGCCAGGTCGAGCGCGGCGGTCGCCTCGTCGAGGAGCAGGATGTCGGGGTCGACGAGTTCGGCGCGGGCCAGCGCGATCAACTGGCGTTGGCCGGCGGAGAGGTTGCGGCCGCGCTCGGCGACCTCGTGGAGGTAGCCGCCGTCGAGGGTGGCGATCATCTCGTGCGCGCAGACCGCCCGGGCCGCCGCCTCGACCTCGGCGTCCGTCGCCTCGGGGCGGCCGTAGGCGATGGCGTCGCGGACGGTGCCCTGGAAGAGGTACGCCTCCTGCGGGACGACACCGAGCCGGTGGCGGTAGGAGGTGATGTCCAGGGCCCGGAGGTCGGTGCCGTCGACCGTCACCCGGCCGCGGGTGGGGTCGTAGAACCGCGCCACCAGCTTCACCAGCGTCGACTTGCCGGCGCCGGTCTCGCCGACGAACGCGACCGTCTGGCCCTCCGGGATCGTCAAATCGACGCCGGACAGGGCCTCTTCGTCGTCGCCGTAGGCGAAGTGCACGTCCTCGAAGGCGATGTCGCCGCGCAGGGAGAGGACTTCGAGGGGTTCGTCGGCGGCCTTGGTGGAGGTCGGCTCGCGCAGCAGCTCCTGGATCCGCCCGAGGGAGACGGTGGCCTGCTGGTAGCCGTCGAAGACCTGGGAGAGCTGCTGGACCGGCGCGAAGAACAGGTCGATGTAGAGCAGGTAGGCGACCAGCGCCCCGGTCGTGAGCGTGGCGTCGTCGATCCGTCCCGCACCGGCGATCAGCACGGCGGCCGCGGCCACCGACGACAGCAACTGCACGAACGGGAAGTAGATCGAGATCAGCCACTGCCCGCGCACCCGCGCCCTGCGGTAGCTGTCGCTGAGCTCCGTGAACCGCGCCCCGCCGTCCCGCTCGCGCGAGAAGGCCTGCACGATCCGCAGCCCGGAGACCGACTCCTGGAGATCGGCGTTCACCAACGACACGCGTTCACGGGCGAGTTCGTACGCCTTCACGCTCGCCCGGCGGAAGAAGTACGTGGCGACGACCAGCGGCGGCAGGGTGGCGAAGACGACCAGCGCGAGCTGGACGTCGATCACCAGCAGGGCGACCAGGATGCCGAAGAACGTGACGACGGAGACGAACGCGGTGACCAGCCCGGTCTGCAGGAACGTGGACAGCGCGTCGACGTCGGTCGTCATCCGGGTCATGATCCGGCCCGTCAGCTCCCGCTCGTAGTAGTCGAGGCCGAGCCGCTGCAGCTGGGCGAAGATCTTCAGCCGCAGCGAGTACAGGACCCGCTCGCCGGTGCGGCCGGTCATCCGGGTCTCCCCGACCTGCGCGGCCCACTGCGCGACGACCGCGAGCAGCCCGAGCAGCGAGGCCGACCAGACCGCGCCGAGGGCCAGGGCGTTGACGCCCTTGTCGATGCCGTGGCGGATCAGCACCGGCAGCAGCAGGCCCATCCCGGCGTCGACGGCGACGAGTCCGAGGCTGATCAGCAGGGGCGGTCCGAAGCCCCGCAGCAGCCTGCGCAGTCCGTAGGAGTCCTCGGGCATGACCGCCCGCGCCTCGTCGATGTCCGGGGTGTCGGTCGCCGGCGGCAGCGCCTCGACCTGAGCGAGCAGTTCCGGGGTGGCCGGCATCCCGGACAGCGCGTGGTCCTTGGGATGCCGGTCGCCGGTCCACAGCCGTGGGGTCACCCCGCGCTCGGCGTCGAACTCGGCGTCCAGCTCGTCCCGCACGGAGGTGTCCTCGGCGGGCTGGGCGGGCCGGGCGTGGCCGGGCGAGACACCGCCGAGCTCGTCGGGGTCGGTGAGCAGACGGCGGTAGAGCGCGGACCGCTCCTGCAGCTCCTCGTGCGTGCCGAGGTCGGCGAGGCGCCCGCCGTCGAGGACGGCGATGCGGTCGGCGAGGTTGAGGGTGGAGCGGCGGTGCGCGATGAGCAGGGTCGTACGCCCCCGCATGACGTGCCTCAGCGCCTCGTGGATCTCGTGCTCGACGCGGGCGTCCACGGCGGAGGTGGCGTCGTCCAGGACCAGGAGACGGGGGTCGGTGAGGATCGCGCGGGCGAGGGCGACCCGCTGGCGCTGGCCGCCGGAGAGGGTGAGGCCGTGCTCGCCGACCTTGGTGTCGTAGCCCTCGGGCAGCTCCCTGATGAAACGGTCCGCCTGGGCGGCGCGGGCGGCGGCCTCGACCTCCTCGTCCGTGGCGTCCGGGCGGCCGTACGCGATGTTGTTGCGGACGGTGTCGGAGAAGAGGAAGGAGTCCTCGGGGACCAGCCCGATCGCGGCCCGCAGCGAGTCGAAGGTCAGCTCGCGGACGTCGTGCCCGCCGATCAGGACGGCGCCGTGCGTGACGTCGTAGAAGCGCGGGAGGAGGAGGGAGACCGTGGACTTTCCGGAGCCGGAGGAACCGACGACCGCGAGGGTCTCCCCCGGGCGGATCTCGAAGCTCAGCCCTCGCAGGACGGGCCGCTCGTGGTCGTAGCCGAAGGAGACGTCGTCGAACTCGACGGTCGCGGGCGCGTCGGCGGGCAGCTCCTTCGTGCCCTCCGTCATGGTCGGCCGGGTGTCGATCAGCTCCAGGACGCGCTCGGTGCCGGCGCGGGCCTGCTGCCCGACGGTGAGGACGAACGCCAGCATGCGGACCGGGCCGACGAGCTGGGCGAGGTAGGTGGAGAAGGCGACGAAGGTACCGAGGGTGATGTGACCGCGCACGGCGAGCCAGCCGCCGAGCGCGAGCATGGCGACCTGGCCGAGGGCGGGGACGGCCTGGAGGGCGGGGGTGTACGTGCTGTTCAGCCGTACGGTCCGCAGCCGCCCGGCGAACAGCCGCCGCCCGACCTCCCGGAGCTTCCCCGTCTCCTGCTCCTCCTGCCCGAACCCCTTCACCACGCGTACGCCGCTGACGGCTCCGTCGACCACGCCGGCCACGGCGGCGGCCTGGGCCTGCGCGTACCAGGTGGCGGGGTGCAGCCGGGAGCGGCTGCGCTTGGCGATCCACCACAGGGCCGGGGCGACGGCGAGGGCGACGAGGGTGAGCGGCGGCGACAGCCAGGCCATGATGACCAGGGAGATCACGAAGAGCAGGACGTTCCCGATGGTCATGGGGAGCATGAAGAGCAGGCCCTGGATCAGCTGGAGGTCGCTGGTGGCGCGCCCCACGACCTGACCGGTGGACAGCTCGTCCTGCCGTCGCCCGTCGAGCCGGGTGATCGTCTCGAACATCTCGGTCCGCAGGTCGTGCTGGACGTCGAGGGCGAGACGGCCGCCGTAGTAGCGGCGGACGTAGGTGGAGACGTAGACGAGGACGGCGGCGCCGACCAGCGCACCGGCCCAGGGGGCCATGCCCCGGCTGTGATCGCCGATCACGTCGTCGATGATCACCTTGGTGACGAGGGGGACGAGCGCGGTGACGGCCATGCCCGCCAGGGAGGACCCGAGGGACAGCACGACGTCCTTCGGATACCGCCACGCGTATCCGGCCAGTCGCCGTGCCCATCCCCGTTGCTCGCTCACGCGGGTGCCCTCCGATCGTCCTGATCTACCGGAAGGCACCAACACGAGAAGAAGCGGATTTCATCCCTCCGCAACAATAGGGACCACAGCAGGGAGGGGTCAGACGCGCACCCGCAGGTAGTAGAACCGCGTGACCTGCGCCGCGTTCTGGTTGTCGTCGCTGACCAGGAGGACCTTCAGGCGGCCCTTCGAGTACCCCGTCACGGTCATCCCCTCGATGTTGTCGAGGAGCGGGTTGGGCTGGGGCTGCTTCGCGGTGGCGCCGAGGGACGGGCAGTCGGCGATGTCGGCGAGGAGGGTCTTCCTGATCAGCCGCACACCCGGCTGCCCCGTCAGGTTCTCGATGCCGCCGGTGTCCGTCGCGTGACGGGGGTCGGCCAGGTAGAGGCGGACGGTGTTGCCGACGCCGGCGGTGAAACCGCGCTCCAGGACGAGGAGGCGGCCGTCGGGGGTGGCCTGGACCTCGGGGACGCCCAGGCCCGCGTCGACGCGGTAGGCGTACTGGGCGGCGAGGCGGAAATGGTCGTCCTTGGTCCGGGTCCAGGTCTGGAAGCGGACGATGTCGGTGGAGTCGCCGGAGATCGCGTTCTCCATCGAGGCGAGCAGGGTGCGGCCGCCGGGCAGGAGGGTCAGGCCCTCGAAGGTCTGGTTGGACGTGGCGCGTCCGGCGGGGGCGACGAGGAGGGCGGACGGGACCGGGAGCCGGTCGAGGATCCCGCCGTCGGTGCTGTAGCGGCGTACGGACGGCTCGGTCTCCGAGGTGATCAGCCGGGTGCCGTCCCGGTCGACGACGAGACCCTCGCTGTCCAGCGCGGCCCCCTTCTCGTCGGCGAGCCGGACGACCCGCTTCGGGGCGAGCGTCCTCGCGTCCAGGTCGAAGAGGGAGGAGCGGTCCTCGAGGGCGGCGATCGAGCCGTCCTTGTCCACCGCGAGCGCGGAGAAGTTGCCGACGAACGTGCCGTCGTACGTCGTCTTGTCCAGCGCGTCGGAGAAGCGGTCGATCGAGACGGAGGGCGAACAGGCGTGGCCCGTCCGCGGGGTGGCCGGGGCGGGCCCGGCGGCGGTCAGCGTGGTGGCCGCCGCCAGGGCCGCGGTGACGGTCGCGAGTACGGTTCTCAGGCGCATGCGCGCCACGGTAGGCGCCGCCGGTGACGCACGGGAGACCGGCGGGCGTCAACTAGCGGCAGCACCGCGGTAGCCGTCGCGACCTTTGTCCTCAGACACATGTGAGCCGAGGCGCCGCCGGTGACACGCGGGAGACCGGCGGGCGTCAACTCGCGGCAGGGGCCGGACACATCGCGCCGTCCACCGTCGGGCCGGCCGCGCGGCGTGCGAGGGCCCTCACGCAAGTGTGGGGAGCCTGGGTCGCGGAGCGCCGGAGCGCCCCGCTCCGGGTGGCGGGCGCGGCGGCGGGGACGTGTCAGGCCGCCGCCAGGTCCCTGTGGATGACCTTCGCCACGCCCTGGATGGTGGAGATGCCGTAGTTCATGGTGCTGTTGCCCCAGGTGAGCACCGTGATCATGTAGTCGTGGCCGCCGCCGTTGAAGGTGCCGACGCTGTGCACCCGCCAGCCGTGCGTGGAGCGCTGCAGCCAGCCGTTCTTGACGTGCCAGGAGACGCCGGACGGGGTGCCGTAGGGCGTGCCCCAGCGCTGCGAGGAGATGACCTGGCCCATCAACTTCAGGATGTAGGCACGGGAGTTGTCGCTGAGCACCGCGTTCTTCGCCGTGATCAGCTTGAGCAGCTTCTGCTCGTCGGTGACGTTGATCTGGGTCAGACCCCAGTAGCCGTTCGCGCCGGGGACGGTCTTCGTCATGCCGGCGGCGCTCAGGAAGCCCTTGATCTTCGTCAGCCCCAGCTGCTTCCACAGCCTGCTGGTCGCGTCGTTGTCCGACTTGGTGATCATGGCCTTGGCCAACGAGGTCTCGGTGTCGGTGAGATACCGGTTGTGCTTCTTCGCGTCCCACAGCAGCGTGGCGAGGACGGTCACCTTGACGACACTGGCGGAGTCGTAGGAGGAGGTGGCCCGCAGCGAGCACGTGGTGTTGGTGGAGCGGTCGTAGAGCCCGACCGCGACGGTGCCCTGACGGCCGGCGAGGGCAGCGGTGATGTCCTTCTGGAGCTTGGTGGCCAGGCCCGTCCGGGCGGACGTGCAACTGACCGTGGGTGTCGTGGCGGCCGCGGCGGGCGAGGCGGCGGCCACGCCGGGTATGAGCACGCCGAGCCCGAGGGCCCCCGTGGCGAGCGCTCTGGCGCGTCTGGTTGATTTCCCTGGTGTCATGCCCCTGTTGACGCTCGACTTCGCCCGAAAGGTTGTACGCGTGGGCCCCGTTGGGCAAAGTGCGCCCAAGGCGTTACCGCCCCCTTGGCCGATTCACAGCCGGGGGCCAGCTTCAGCACAGCCCGCACCCACTCCTCTTCCGCACGATGCCCGGGTGACATCTGCCACCGATCCGCACCCCCACACCGAGCCCGTGTCCGCCGACTGGCCGCCGCCCGCCCCGCCCGCGGCGCCGCCGGACCGGGCACCGCGCTGGTCGCTGCCCGCCCTGATCGCGATCCTGGTCCTGGCGGCGGTCCTCTACGCCTGGAACCTGTCCGGATCCAGCATGAACACCTTCTACAGCGGTGCCATCTGGGCCGGCACGAAGAGCTGGAAGGCCTGGTTCTTCGGCTCGCTGGACCCCGGCAACTTCCTGACCGTCGACAAACCACCGTTCGCGACCATGGTCATGGGCCTGTCCTGCCGCGTCTTCGGCTTCGGCACCTGGCAGATGATGGCGCCTCAGATACTGGCGGCCCTCGCCACGATCTGGATCCTGCACTCCACCGTGAAGCGGGTGTGGGGTCACGGCGCGGCGACCGTCGCCGCGCTGGTGCTGGCGCTGACCCCGATCACCGTCGCCATCAACCGCGACAACAACCCCGACACCCTCCTGGTGTTCCTCATGGTCGCGGGCGCGGCCCTCGCCTTCCGCGCCACCCGTGACGACAGGCTGCAGCCGCTGCTCGGCTCGGCGGCCTGCTTCGGTCTGGCCTTCAACACCAAGCTGCTCGCGGGCTGGATCGCCCTCCCCGCCGTCTTCGCGCTCTACCTGTACGCGTCGAGGGCGCCCTGGGCGAAGCGGATCGTCAATCTGCTGCTCGCCGCGGTCGTCCTGGCCGTCTCCAGCTTCTGGTGGGCCCTCGCGGTGTCCCTGGTCCCGGCCTCCGACCGGCCCTACATCGGCGGCTCCACGGACGGTTCCGCCTGGGACCTGATCATGGGCTACGACGGTCTCGGCCGTGTCCTCGGCGGCGAGGGCAACGGCGGCGGAGGCGGAGGCGGGGGCGGGGGCGGGGGCGGCGGCTTCTCCGGCTCCTCGGGCCTCGGCCGGATGTTCAACGACATCCTCGGCGGCCAGATCTCCTGGCTGCTGCCCTTCTCCGCGATCGCCCTGGTCGGCGGCCTGGTGCTGTGCGGGCGCGCCCCGCGCACCGACCTCCGGCGGATGGCGCTGGTGCTGTGGGGCGGCTGGACCCTGCTGCACTACGTGATCTTCGCGACCGCCCAGGGCACCATGCACCCCTACTACACCACCGCGCTCGCCCCGGGCATCGCTGTGCTGTGCGGCGGCGGTGGCGTGATGCTGCTGGACGCCTTCCGCCGCGACAGGCGCTGGGTGTGGGTCCTCCCGGCCGCCTTCGGTATCACCGGCATCTGGGCCATCGCCCTGCTGCGCCGCGCCTCCGGCTGGAACACCTGGCTGTGGCCGACGATCGGCGTCCTGACGGTGGCCGGCATCGTGGGCATGCTGGTCTTCCGCTCCGGCAACCGAGTCCGGCTGCTCATGGCCTCGTTGGCGGCGGCGCTGGTCGCGGCACTGGCGGGCCCGACGGCGTACGCCGCGTCGCCGGCCTTCGGTTCCTCGGGCGGCATGATGGGCGGCACGAACCCGACGGCCGGCCCCTCCACGGGCGGCGGCATGGGCGGCCCCGGCGGCATGCGCGGCGGGAGCGGCTTCCCGGGGCGCGGCGAGACGCCGGGCGGCAACGGCCAGGCGGGCGGCGAGCTGCCGGGTGGTAACCAGGCCGGCGGTGACGCGCAGGGCGGCTTCCCGGGCGGACAGCAGGGCCAGAACGGCGAGTTGCCGGGCGGCGGGCAGATGACGCCGGGCGGCGGAAACGGCGAACTGCCCCAGGCGGGCGGCACCGGCCAGGCTCCGGGCGGCACCGGCACGGCGGGCGGTACGGCTCCTGGCGGCACCGGCGAGAGCGGCGGTACGGCCGGACAGCGCGGGGGCTTCGGCAGCGGCGGGCCCGGCGGTATGGGCGGCGCGGACAGCGAGCTCATCTCGTACCTGAAGAAGCACCAGGACGGCGCCGAGTGGCTGCTCGCGGTCTCCAACTCGCAGAGCGCCGCGCAGATCGAGCTCAGCGCCCGGGAACCGGTCATCTCCATGTGGGGCTTCACCGGCTCCGACAACGCGATGACGGTGGCCAAGCTGAAGGAGCTGGTGAAGAAGGGCGAGTTGCACTACATCCAGATCGGCAGCGGCGGCATGGGCGGCGGTATGGGCGGTCCCGGCGGCGGCAACACCCTCAGCACGCAGGTGTCCACCTGGGTGAAGCAGCACGGCACGGCGGTCAAGTCGAGCGCGTACAGCAAGAGTTCGGCCTCCACGTCGAGCACGAGCACCGCGTCGCTCTACCGCCTGGACCCGTCCGACGTCAGCTGACGCAGACCGACCCCGAACGGCTCCCGACCCCATGGTCGGGGGCCGTTCTTTACTTCCCTTTTTAACGTCCCGTTCATCGACAAGACCTCATGTCCATGTCACCCTCCCTCTTGCCGCCTCCATTCAACCCGCGTAGATGGGACAACCTTTATGCCGGTGACACGCGTACGGCGATGGAAGTCGGTGGCGTTGGCCACCGCCGCCGTGATGGTGGGCCTCGCGGCCCCGGCGCTGACGGCCACGCCGGCCGCCGCCACGACGACCGCGTACGACTCGACGTACTACAAGAACGCGATCGGCAAGACGGGCACGAGCCTCAAGTCCTCCCTGCACACGATCATCAGCTCGGGCGTGACGAAGCTGTCGTACTCGGCGCTGTGGGACGCATTGAAGAAGACCGACCAGGACCCGAACAACAGCAACAACGTGATCCTGCTGTACTCGGGCATCTCCCGCAGCAAGTCCCTCAACGGCGGTGACAGCGGCGACTGGAACCGCGAGCACGTGTGGGCGATCTCGCACGGCGACCTCACCACCTCGACCGGCCCCGGCACCGATCTGCACCACATCCGCCCGGAGGACGTGGCGGTCAACGGCAAGCGCGGCAACCTCGACTTCGACGAGGGCGGCTCCACCTTCACCAACAGCGGTGGCAGCAAGGTCGACTCGGACTCCTTCGAGCCGCGCGACGCCGTCAAGGGCGACGTGGCCCGCATGATCCTCTACATGGCCGTCCGCTACGAGGGCGACGACGGCTTCGCGAACCTGGAGCCCGACGACAAGGTCAACAACGGCTCCAACCCGTACATCGGCAAGCTCTCGGTCCTCAAGCAGTGGAACGACGAGGACCCGCCGAGCGCCTTCGAGGAGAACCGCAACCAGGTCATCTACGACACCTACCAGCACAACCGCAACCCGTTCATCGACCACCCGGAGTGGGTGGACGCGATCTGGTAGTCCACGGACCGAACGAGTGGCCCCGCCGGACGAATCCGACGGGGCCCCTGACTGTGGGTCGGCTACTCGAGACGACCAGTCGAAGGCGTCCAGGTAGCAGGACACGCGGTCACCCACCTGATACTTGTCGCCGTCGTCGATGTAGAGGACTTCGATGAGGCCGTCCCGTGACAGGCCCAGGTCCACGATGACTCCCCAGCGGAAGACGTCGATGGCGTCGCCCTCGACGATGCTCCCCACCAGGCCCATCTCGGCCTCGGTCACCTCGCCATCGGTCACTGTTCCCGCGCTCTCAATGCGCCGTCAGTCCAGCCCCTCGGGACGGATTCTGTCGACATCAGAGGCGCCGTACGCCCGGCCCCCATCGGCGACGAGGAGCACGAGAGGACCGGAAGCCGCCGTGCCCACGGGCGTCAGCTTCTCGCCCGTTCGCTGCTCGTATCCCTTCAGCTTTTCACCGTTGACGATGCGACTCGCATGCTCGGCGTTCAGTTCGCAGCTGTGCGTCCCCGGATCGAGCGGATGGCGCGGGTGATCGAAGCCGGTTTTCCTCCCAGAGTTCTTCTGCACCAGCCGCACGACGAGTGCCAGTCGGGCACGCCCTCGCGGTACCGCGGTGTGCCTCTTGGTCCGACATGCGGCCCTTTCACGCCACCGGAAGCCGCAGCGGGTCCAAACGATCCCATTCAAGTCCCCACAGCGCGTCGAAACCCTTCGCATAAACGAAGTCCCGCTCAGAGGCATACACGGGATACACCCCGACCAGATCGACAAGATCCCGGCCGGTCCGGTCGATGCCGGCCGGACCGAGATCGATCGGGCCGGAACTCCAGCGGACAGCGGGATCCGCCACCACGATGCTGCTCATTTCTGAACTCTCGACATAGGGTTTCATGTAGCCGATGGCCTGGCCGTGAGCATAGGCACAGATACCACGCAATGCCGCCGCCGTCTCGGCGGGAACACTTGCCCAACCAATGTCGTCGGACCGGACCGTGATCACCAGTTCTCGAACGTTCGACATCCAATTCGGGTGACGCACGAGAGAAAGTCCGTAACTGAAACCCGTGACATATCCGGGTTCCGGAGTGTCGGCATGGACGACGGCTCGTACGCGACCACCCTCCGGCTTCGCGGGCGCGATCTCGCGAACCTCTGTCGGCTTCTTCCCTGTGAGCAGGAGCAGCTGTTCCAGGTAACGAGAGAACCGGACATCGGTGTCGTTTTCGTTCATTGAGCCCCTTCATTTCTGCACGGTTCGGACGACGACGGATGGGTGCCTCCATGGAGATCCCCGGAGGCACCCATCACACCCATCCTAGAACATCGATTTTACTTCTTACGACGGGAAGAAGTGACCCTTCTCCGAGTACCACCATTCGGTCTTGGCGTGATCGATGTAAGAGTTGAACTCTTCGAACCTATGTGAAGGGATCCGCCACTCGGTAACCCCCTTCAGTCCGTTCTTGTTCGGCAGGGGGAATTCGAGATCACCGAATGCTTCTCTGAATCCTGGCTTCATCGTGAAGACATGGAAGCCTGGATCATGCCCGTTTCCGGCATACTGCGCGGCTCCCTCCGGCATGTTGGAGAGGTATGCCGTGGGGTGGTCCCCCGCGTGGTTCTTGACACTGAGACCGTTTCTTTCGCTCGCCCGCTTTCCCTCGCCGGGCGAACGGTAGAGCTTCACCGGCTCGTCGGCGCCGTCCTCGACACCCGCCTTGGAGTCCGACTTCTTCGCGCCGTCCGCCGTGTCGCTCTTGCTGCCGGCGCCGTCGCCCTTCTTGCCGCCGGAGTCACCCTTCTTGGCCGTCGGCGCATCCTTCGCCTTTGCCGGAGGTGCCGGCTTGGGAGCGGGCTTGGGCTTCGGGGTGACCGGCGGGGTGAGGTCGTCCGCGACCTTCTTGGCGTCTTTGACCTTGTCGGCCGCCCTGGCGGCGTCCGTCGCGGTGTCGACGGCGTCCACGGCCTTGTTGACGTACCGGGCTCCCTTGGCCACCGACGCGCCGTAACCGGCGATCGGGATGGCCGAGGCGTAGGACAGACCCGCGTCGATGTAGTTGCCCTCGGCCGTGTACCACAGGCCGTTGATCAGGTCCGCGGGCTCGCCGAAGCCGGGCACCAGGCCGACGACGTCGAGGGCTCCGTGGCCGATCGGGCTGATCCAGGACTCGCCCCAGTACAGGCCCGTCGGGTCCGGGAAGGCCAGCGGGTTGTTGCGCCCGTACGCGTAGGCGTTCAGGTGCTGCGGGTCGTCGAGGTTCAGCGCCGGGTCGGCCGAGACGAAACGGCCGGCGGCCGGGTCGTACTCACGCGCCCCGAGGTGGATCAGCCCGGTGGCGTCGGCCGTACCGCCCACGAAGGCCTTGTCGCCCGGCCAGGCGCCTGCGGTGGGCTCGGCACCGCGCACCTCACCGAACGGGAGGGTGCGGCGCTGGACGATCGATGAGTCCGCCGCCTTGATCGCGATCTCGGCCGTGCCGTTCTGGCCGCCCACCAGCCAGGTCACCCCGGCTGACGTCCGCACCGCGATCAGCTTGCCGCCGTGTGCGTAGTAACGCGTGCCCGACAGGGAGTTCTTGGCCGTGTCGAGGCGGATCTCCTGGCTGCCGAGGTACAGCGTGACCGCGCCCTTCTCCTTGCGGAGCAGGCGGCTTCCGTCGGCGCCGTACACGTACGAGGTCTTGTTCGCCTCGTCCAGGTCGTCTCCGGACAGGTACGGGGTCACCGCGCTCAGGCGGCCCTCTTCGTCCCAGTCCAGCTTTTGGTCGACCGCCGGGGAGAGGTCCGTCGCCACCTTGGTACGGCGGACGGTGTTGCCCGTCTCGTCGTACTGGAAGCTCTGGGCCGCCGTCACCTCCTTCGCCGGCGAGCCCGAGGTCGAGGTGCGCACCTCCGCCGACTTCAGGGCGTGGGCGTGCGTGCCGCCCTTGGGGTCCTGGGCCGTCGGCACGTACGTCGTCGACTGCGTGATCGCCGCGTCGGCGGTCGTGCCGGTGGCGTGGCGGACCTCGCCGGTGCGGTTGCCCGCCGCGTCGTACGCGTAGGAGTGCCAGTACGGCGCCGGGCCGCCGACGGTCGCCTCACCGGCGCTCGCCGCGCAGTCGGTGGCCGTCTGGGTCCACGCCTCGGTCAGCCGGCGCAGGTAGTCGTACGTGAAGCACTGGACGTCGGCGGTCTTGCCCTCGGGCGTGTCCGCGACCTTGCGGATGTTGCCGGTGGCGTCGTAGCCGTAGGTGATGTCGGAGTCGGGGGTCTTGACGATCTCCCGGTCGATGCGGGCGCGCTCCAGGCGCCGGGTGCCCTCCTCGTAGGTGTTGGTGAGCCAGGTGTACTTGTCGGCGCTGGCGGTGCCCAGCGTCAGCTGGAGGAGTTCGCCGTAGTTGGAGTAGCGGGACTCGCGGGCGTAGTCGGTGGTGTCGCCCACCGTGAAGGACGGCAGTCCGGTCGCCGTGTAGCCGGTGGTGACCGTCTCCGCCGGGAGACCGCCCGCCGCCGGGACGCCGACGTCGTCGATCGAACCGTCCGGCTTGTACGACGCCGTCGAGGTGTAGGTGCCGGCGAGCTTGCCCTCGGCTGCGGGGATCGTCACCGAGGTCTTCGTCGGGCGGCCCGCCGCGTCGTAGGCGTCGACCGAACTCGTGTAGGCGTCGTCGCCCACCCACTTGGTGGCCGACGCCAGGCGCCCCTTGCCGTTGGGGACGGTGGCGCTGTCGTACTCCCAGGTCGTCAGCTTCTTGTCGCCGTTGTGGAGCGAGCGCTGACGGCCCAGCTTGTCGTAGGTGAAGGTGAGGGTGGTGTCGCGCTGGTTGCGGACCATCTTGACCTGGTCGAGGTCGTTGTACGTCGTCCAGGTCGTACCCGCGTCGGGGTCGACGGCCCGGATCTGCCGCCCCCGCACGTCGTACTCGTACGACCAGAGGTTGCCCGACGTGTCCTTGACCTCCGTGAGGCGGCCCGCCGCGTCATAGTCGTACGACGTGGTGTCCGCCGCCCCCGTGGGCGAGGATGCCTTGAACTCCAGGACCTTGGTCTTCTGCCCCTGCGCGTTGGTGTACGTCGCGGTGGGCGTGCCGCCGGCCGGCGGGTCGACCGTCGTGTGGTCACCGTGGTACTCGGTCTTCGTGCGCCACTTCTCGGCGCCGGCCACCCGGAAGATCTCGTCCGTCGCCCGGCCCGCCCCGTCGTACACCGTCTCCGTCTCCCGAGGCGTCCCCTCGGACGCGTCCGCCACGCCCACGAAGGTCGTGCCGACGGCGGCGGAGTTGTAGAAGGGGCCGATCTCCTTGACGGCCAGGCCGCGGGAGTCGTACTCGGTGGTGGTCACGACGCGGCCGGAGTTCGCGGCCGGGGTCTGGGACTGGCGCTCGCGCAGAAGCCCGTCCTGGAGCTGCTGGCTGACCGCGACGGAGCCGTTCGGCAGGAGCGACTTCGTGGTGGTGACGACCGGGCCGTTGTTGCGGACCAGGTAGGCGTACTCCAGGGACGGTGTGTCCGAGGCCTTCGCGCGGCCCGGCAGCCACACCTTCAGCAGGCGGCCGAGGGCGTCGTAGTCCAGGTCGGTGCGCTGCTTGTTGGCGTCGACCGTGGCGGTGACCAGGCCCCAGCGGGGGTCCACCGTGGAGGTCGTCGAGTTGCCCGCCGGGTCGGTGACCTTCATGCCCGTCACCGGGCCGCCGGTCGTCGGGGTGTACGCCGTCCTCGTCGCGTTGCCCTGCTGGTCGGCGGACTCCGTCACCCGGCCGTGGGTGTCGTACTTCGCGGTCGAGGTGGTGACGTACTGCGGGGTGCCGTCGTCCGCGTAACCCTTGACCTTCTCACTGCGGACCACGTCGCCCCTGGTGGGCTTGGTGCCGTAGGTGTCGGGGTCGTCGTACCAGGTGCGGACGTCGCTGATCGCCTCGCCCTTGTAGGACGGCGGGCCGTCGTCGCACACCACCGGCACGACCGTCACCCGCTTCAGCAGCGTCAGCAGGTTCGCGTCGGTGTTGCGGTTGTAGGTGTTGGTCGTGCAGGTGTCGTCGTCCGGGTCGGACAGGTCGCCCGAGTCGGAGGAGCGCTCCAGCATGCCGTAGGAGTCGTAGAAGTGCTCGATGGCGGCGCGGCGGACCTTGCCGTCGTCGAGCGCGGTGCGGGTCTTCGTCGACTTCACGGCCGCGTACGTCGCCTCGTCGCTGCCCTCGGTGGCCGTGGCGGCGGACTTCCAGGGGGTGCTGACGGTGGCGCTGACCTCGGCGGAGCCGTTGAAGGTGCGCTGCTCCAGCTGGAAGCCCTGGTGGCGGGCGTCGTCGCGGACCTTGGTGCCGTCGGAGGCGGTGACCGAGACGGACTTGGTGCCGCCGGACTCCTTCTCGCGGTCGCCGTCCATGCCCTGGAGGTAGGTGGTCTGGGTGCGCAGCTGCCTGCTGTTCTCGTCACCCGTCCGCACGGTGACCGTGCGGAAGCCGCGCCACTGGTTCCAGGTCTTCTTCTTGGTCTTGACGAGCTCGCTGTCGTCGAAGGCCCAGGCGGCGCCCGAGTAGTCGTAGGAGGTGACCTTGTTCGGGCCGGTGATCGTGACCTCGTCCTCGGTCACCGTGTCGACGACGAACTTGTGGAACCAGTCCTCCTTCTCACCGACCGTGCCCTCCTTCGACCAGAAGGACGGCATGCAGCGCTTGGTGTTGGTCTCGGGGGTGGGGAGGCTGGACGGGGTGCACTCGGTCGGCTTGTAGTTGACCGAGATGGTGCCGCCGGTCTCCGACTGGATGGCCCGGATGCGCCACTTGTACATGGGCAGGCGGTCGTCGGCGCCGGTGTCGACGCGGTTGGCGTCCTGCCGCTCGTAGAAGGTGACCTTCGGGAGCTTGTTCGCGCCGTCCTTGCCGGAGTGCGTGATGGACTCCAGCCACATGGACGGGGAGTGAGTGGTGTCGGCGCTCTGGTACTTGTGCGCCAGCTCCCACTCGTCGACATCGTCGTACGTCTTGCCGTCGGACTTCAGGACCTGGGTGGTGACCTTCGTCAGGCGCTTGCGGGAGAAGAAGGTCGGGGACCACTGGTCCTTGCACTCGGTGTCGGAGGTGCAGATCTGCTCGAACGGCACGTCCGGCCAGCGCTTGGCGGTGGACTCCTTCAGGTCTCCGGGCTCGCAGTCGGCGGCCGCACCGGTGCAGCGCTCGGCGGTGTCGAAGACGACCCGGGCGGGGGCGGCGGTGGAGTTCTCCTTGCCCTCCTGCTCGCCGTACTCGATCCGCTTGAGCCAGCCGCCGCGGTCGTAGGAGACGACCTTGTCGCCGCGCACGGTGTCGTACTTGTTGGTCTCGGTGCCGTAGTAGTACGTCATCGTGTTGCCGTGCACGTCGACGACGTAGTCGAGGTTCCAGCGCCAGCTCTGCTGGCAGCGGGACTCCTTGAAGGTGTCCTTGTGGCAGGGCTCGTCCTTGTCGTCGCCGAAGACCGGGACCTCCCAGGAGGAGCCGGTGAACTCGGTGTCGGCGGCCTCGCGCTTGCCCTTGCCGAAGTAGTAGCGGGTGCCGTCGGTGGTGGTGACGACCCAGTACTCGCCGTTGTCGTCGGCGTTGAAGCCGCCGGTCCTGCGCTCGATCGTGGTGCCGTCGTCCTGCTTCAGGCGCCACTCGTTCGCCGACTTCTTGACCAGCTCGCCCGCCCGGCCGCCGAAGTTCATGGTGGCGTTGTCGGAGTGCCAGCACAGGTCGTACTTCTGCGATCCGGCCTCGTCGTGGCCGTCCTCGGTGCAGGAGCGGTAGGACCGCTCGATGTATCCGGCGCTGAGGTCGAAGCCCTCGCCGACCCAGGACGTCTGGTTGTTGCTGGAGGCGGTACGGCCGTCGGTGGACGCCGAGTTGTAGGCCAGGCCCAGCTGCGGGGAGGGGCCCGCGATGGCGGGCGGAACCCGCAGCGGGTACTGCCAGGTGAAGGCGCCGGTCTGGGCGGCGACCTGCCAGGACGCGGAGGGCGCCAGGGAGGTCGCGGTGTAGGAGCCGGAGCTGCCGGAGGGCGCGGCGGAGACCGCGAGCAGCGGGGCCGCCGCGCCGATGCCGACGGGGACGTCGGCGGTGAGTTTCCGGGCGCGGACGTCGTTGCCGGTGCTGAGGGGGGTGACGCCCTGGCAGGCGGCCGCCTTCGGGGTGGTCAGCGCGCAGGCGGGCAGCTGGACCAGGCGCAGGCGCTGCGCCCAGTCGCCGCCGTAGGCCTGGGCGAAGGCGGCGTAGTCGACCTGGACGGCGACCTTGCCGGACGTGGCCGTGCGGCCGTCCGCGCGCGTGACCTTCAGGAGCAGGCCGTCGATGCCCGCCTTGCGGGCGGCGGCGTGACCGAGGAGGTCGACCTTGGCGCGGGTCGGGGAAGCCGCCTTCGCCGAGCGGGAGTTGGGGGCGGCGAGGCGGACGGGCAGACCGCCCGCGCGGATGCCCGCGCGGGCACCGGATCCGTCCAGGGCGACGGTGGCACTGCCCGGCCTCGGCCAGGACGCCTTCGGGGCGGGTGAACTGCCGTATCCGGCAAGGTGCTTGAGCGGGGTGACCCGGCCGCCCTCCTCCACCACGGGGGTGGAGGGCACGTCCTGGGTCTTGGGGCGGCGCTGCTCCCGGGCGTCGTCGTCGCCGAGGGCGGGGGCGGCCTGGAGCAGGGTCAGGGTCAGGGCCGCGGACACCGCCGCGGCCAGATGTTTCGCCCACTTATGGGCGTGATGTCTGCGTGTCGAGCGCATGCGCGCTCCCCTCCCGTGTGATGTGGGGTGCCCGGGCGCCAGTGGATGCCCGGCGCCCGGGCGCAGCAGCCGTGGTCAGCGGCGGCTAGTCGTTCGCCAGCCGGTGGATCTCCGCGCCGGAGAGCAGGCCGGGCACCAGGCGTACGTCGTCGATGTCGCCGGCGAAGTAGTCGCTCCAGGCGCCGTCGTACTGGGCACGGCCGATGTTCAGGCCCTTGGTGGCGTTCCAGACGCCGGTGACGGTGGCGCTGCCCTGTTCCTCGCCGTCGACGTAGAGGGTGAACCTCCGGGCCGCCGGATCGTAGGTCCCGGCGAGGTGGGTCCATTTGCCGACGGTCGGCGGGCGCTCGCTCGTCGCCATGGCGCGGACGAGCTCGGAGCCGTCCTTGTCGGCGAGGTGACGGCCGAAGATCCAGCGCTTGTAGGCCGTCGAGTAGTAGAGGTTGAGGCCGTTGCCGCTGCCGCCGGCCTGGCTGATCACCGAGATGTTCTCGCTCAGCGAGGTCGGCCGCACCCACGCCGAGACGGTGAACGCCTGCCCGGTGTGGACGGCGGAGGCGGCGGTGGCGTAGTCGCTGCTGCCGTTGAAGCGCAGGGCCTTGTCGTCGGCCTCGGTGGCGGAGTGGTTGCCCGCGACCCAGTCGGCGCCCTTGACGGTGAGGTCGCGGTCGTGGCCGGAGGTGTCGGGGGCGGTGGCGCCGGAGGTCTGGTCGAGGCCGTAGACGGCGGCGGCGCAGGTGTCGGCGAGGGCGTCGGGGCAGGCCCGGTCCGCGGTGAAGACGTACTTCTCCAGCGGGCCGCGGTTGCCGGCCTGGTCGACGCTGCGGACGTAGAGGACGTTCGGTCCGAAGGTGGAGGTCGGCACCTCGATGGCGGCGTCACCGCCGAGGCTCGCGGGGGTGGCCCGGCGGCCGGGGGTGTCGCTGCCGAGGTCCCACTCGTAGTACTCGACGTCGTTCTTGAAGACCGGGTCGGCGTTGCCGTTCGCGGAGAGGGTGAAGTGCCGCCTGGCGCCCACCGGGAGGTCGGCCTCGCCGTCCGCCGCGGTCACGAGCGGCTTGGTGCTGGGCGGCTTCACGTCCACCACGAACTCGCACCAGTCGGACCAGTCGGAGTAGCCGGAGTCCTTCAGCTTGCCGGTGGAGCCGTCGTAGAGCTGGGCGTGCCACTTGTAGCCGTGGCCGTGGGTGAGTTCCCTGACGGGGATGTTCTCCTCGAAGACGCCCTCGTTCTGCGGGCCGTCCTTGCCCTCGTAGACGATGGGCCGGCCGTCGACCTGGTCCCAGACGCGGAAGGTGGCGGTGAGGTTCTGGCCGGTGCCGTCGCTGTAGGAGTCGGCGTCGGTGCCGTTGACCGCCATGGTCGGGGTGTCGTCACGGATCCACGGCCGCTTGGTGTTGTCCGTGGTGCAGGTCTTCTCCTCCGGGTTGGTCAGCCGCTCGTTGTACGGCTTGCCCGGGGTGGTGTTGTACGTGACGACGAGCTTGGCGTTGTCGCCGCGGAACCGCTTCCAGGAGTTGGCGTCGTCCTCGTCGGCGGCGCGCAGCGAGAAGGCGATGGGGTCCTCGGCCTTGGCCTTCTTGCGGACGGTGGCGGTGAGGTTCTCGTTGCTCTCGTCGGGGTTGTCCTGGAAGTCGACCCAACTGGGCGGCGCGTCGGGGCTGCAGCTGTCGCCGCGGCCGTAGGCCACCGTGCGGTCGACCATCAGGTCGCCGTCCTTGGGCTTGTTGTTCCAGTTGGTGGCGGAGTCGACGCCCCCCTCGGCCACCGCGTGCAGGTTGACGGTGCTCTTCTGGCAGGAGAAGGAGAAGGTCTCGTAGACCTCGAAGACCGCCTTGGAGATGGTGCGGTTCTTCCAGCCGGAGGTGTCGAACTGGAAGTACATGCGGTTGGTGTACGGCGAGGAGCTGCACACGTAGTACGTGCCGCCGATCGACGCGTACGAGCAGCGTCCGACGCCCTCGTCCTTCTTGAACTTGTGGAACTCGGTGCTCGGGTGGGCGCTGGAGACGTACAGCCACTCGCTCTTGGACATGCCGGCCTCCGGGTCGAGATAGACCGGGAAGTCGGTGTCGGCGGCGGTCAGCACGGAGCGGTCGGGCTCGACGGTGACGGCGGACGCGGTCACGTCCAGGTCCATGTCGGCGATCTTCGCGGCGGCGTCGGGCGCGGCCTCGACGGGGGCGCCGGAGCCGGAGGCCGGTACGGCGTCCGCGGGGACCTTCTCAGCGGCGGTGGCGGAATCCCACATCTTGGGCGCCTGGCCACCGAAGAGCCGCTCGCCGGAGGCGTCCACCGCCTGCAGTCCGCCGTCCGGACCGGTGGTCAGGTCCAGGCCCTGCGACCGTACGGGCAGCCGCAGTCGGGCCAGCTCCGGGTTGTGCGCGGCCTCGGGGGTCTTCACCTTCAGCACGTACGAGTACCCGGTGACCGTCGCGCTCGCCAGCAGGTCGACGCCCGGCAGCACCTCGCGGTACTCGGCGGTGTCGCCGTCCAGGACCGGCTCGGGCAGCGGCTCGGGCCAGCGCAGGGTGAAGGACCTGCCCTGGTCGCCGAGGGTGATCAGGTCGGTCGAACCGCCGCCCGCGAAGGCCAGGTCGACGACGGCGGCCTTCGGGCCCACGGTGCCGTCGGCCCGCCGCTCCAGCGTGGCATCGGCCTTCTCCCAGCCGCCGTCGGCGCGCCGCACCCGCTGCGGCTGGACGCTGGTCTCGCTGGTGAGACTGCCGTCCGGATTGGCGAAGACGAGCTCGTCCTCGGTACGGCGCTGAACGATCTCCACCGGTTTCCCGGTGTCGGCGGCCCGCTGGAAGGCGGCCGCCTCGGCCGAGGCCGGTGTACTGCCGGCCGCGTCGGCCGGACTGGTGACGGCGGGCAACGCGCCCAGGACCACGGCGCCGCCGAGCAGCACGCCGAGCGTCCGGGCAGCACGAAGCCGCCGGAACCAAGGGTTGGTCATGCCCTTGTCTCCCCCCGGGCTCTCCCCAGAGCCCGCTATGAAATTGATGTGCCCATGCGGTGCAGCAGGGACAGGGGGAAACCTATGGGACTTTCTTTACCGTTTCAAGAGAATTACAGATGCGTCGGCGCGAACATCCGCAGCACCGCCGGGAGTACGACCACCGATGGGCCCGGTGACCCGAGGGCCTTCGTCAGGTCGCTCTCGAGGGTCTCGGGGGTCGCGCGGATCCCCGGGACGCCGAAGGATTCGGCGAGGGACACGTAGTCCGGGCGGGTCAGTTCCGTGCCCGTGGCCTCTCCGAAGGCGTCCGTCATGTACTCGCGGAGGATGCCGTAGCCGCCGTCGTCGACGATCAGCCAGGTGACGTTCAGGTCGTACTGGCGGGCGGTCGCCAACTCGGCGACGGAGTACAGGGCTCCGCCGTCGCCGGAGACCGCGAGGACCGGGGTCGTCGGGTCCGCGGCCGCCGCGCCCAGAGCCGCCGGGAAGCCGTAGCCGAGGCCGCCGGCACCCTGCGCGGAGTGCATGCGGTTGGGGCCCATTGCGTCGAACGCCGACCAGGCCCAGTACGCCAGGATCGTCATGTCCCAGAAGGACGGGGAGTCGGCGGGGAGCGCCTTGCGGACCGATGCCAACACGTCCTGTTCCAGGGTGAGTTCCTGGGCGGCGATGCGGTCGGCGACCTTCGCGAGGACCGCGCGGACCCGCTCGGGCGCCCCGGCGTCCTCCCTCGGGGAGACCGTCTCCAGCAACGCCTGCAACGCGAGGCGCGCGTCGGCGTGGATGCCCAGCGCCGGGTGGTTGGACTCGAGCTTGCCGAGGTCCGCCTCGATCTGGATCAGCCGGCCACGGGGCCTGAACGTGTGGTAGTTGGAGGAGAGTTCACCGAGGCCGGAGCCGACCACCAGCACGACGTCGGCGTCCTCCAGGAAGTCCGTGGTGTGCCGGTCCTCGATCCAGGACTGGAGGGACAGGGGGTGCTGCCACGGGAACGCGCCCTTGCCGCCGGGAGTGGTGACGACGGGCGCCTGGAGCGTCTCCGCGAGCTGCCTGAGCTTGCCGGACGCGTCCGCGCGGACGACTCCGCCGCCCGCGATGATCGCCGGGCGGGCGGCTCGGGACAGCAAGTCGGCCGCCACGGCGGTGAGTTCGGGGCGCGGGGGAAGGGCGTCCGGGGTCGCGTCCACCGCCGTGACCACCGGGACCGGCGTCTTTGCCAGCAGCACGTCCTGCGGGATCTCCACCCACACCGGGCCGTGCGGGGCCGTCAGCGCCGACTTCCACGCTGCCGCGACCGCGGACGGGATCTGGGACTGGGTGCGCACGGTGTGGACGGACTTGACCACGCCCCGGAACGAGGCCGCCTGGTCAGGGAGTTCGTGCAGATAGCCGTGCCGGCCGCCGCCCAGACCGGCGGTGGGGATCTGGCTGCTGATCGCCAGCACGGGCGCCGAGGCCGCGGCCGCCTCCTGGAGCGCGGCGAGCGAGGTCAGCGCGCCCGGGCCCGTCGACAGCAGCAGCGGGGCCGCCTCGCCGGTGATCCGGCCGTACGCGTCCGCCGCGAACCCCGCGTTGTTCTCCACCCGCAGACCGAAATACCGCAGGTCGGAGCGGCGCAGCGCGTCGAACATGCCGAGCGCGTGCTGACCGGGCAGCCCGAAGACGGTCGTCGCGCCGAGCCCGGCCAGCGTCTCCACGACCAGGTCCCCGCCGTTGCGGCCGGGGGGAGGGTTCAGCGCGGCCTCCGTCTGGGCCGGCGTCGGGCGGAGTTCCAGGTCGTGGTCGTGGGTCACTTCGCGCGGGCCTCGGCAATCTGGCGGGTCATGATCGTGGTCAGTTCGTACGCCGTGTGGGACGCGGCCACCGACGTGATCTCCGCGTGATCGTACGCCGGGGCCACCTCGACGACGTCGGCGGAGACCAGCTGGCAGGAGGCCAGACCGCGCAGGATCTCCAGCAGCTCGCGGGAGGTCATGCCGCCCGCCTCGGGGGTGCCGGTGCCGGGCGCGTGGGCCGGGTCCAGGCAGTCGATGTCGATGGAGATGTAGAGGGGACGGTCGCCGATGCGCTGCCGCAGCTGGTCGGCCACCTCGTCGGCGCCACGGCGGTAGACGTCCGCCGAGGTGACGATGCCGAAGCCCATCTTCTCGTCGTCGGTGAGGTCCTGCTTGCCGTAGAGGGGGCCGCGGATGCCGACGTGGGAGAGCGCCGAGGTGTCGAGGATGCCCTCCTCCACCGCCCGGCGGAACGGTGTGCCGTGCGTGTACTCGGCGCCGAAGTACGTGTCCCAGGTGTCGAGGTGGGCGTCGAAGTGCAGCAGCGCGACCGGGCCGTGCCTCTTCGCGACCGACCTCAGCAGCGGCAGCGCGATGGTGTGGTCGCCGCCGAGGGTCATCAACCGGGCGCCGGTGCCGAGGAGTTCGTCGGCGGCGGCCTCGATCGTCTCGACGGCCTCGTTGATGTTGAACGGGTTCACCGCGATGTCCCCGCCGTCCGCGACCTGCGCCAGGGCGAACGGGGACGCGTCCTGCGCCGGATTGTAGGGCCGCAGCAGCCGGGACGCCTCGCGGATCGCGTTGCCGCCGAAGCGGGCGCCCGGCCGGTAGGAGACACCCGAGTCGAACGGCACCCCGACGACGGCGACATCGGTACGGCCGACCTCGTCGAGGCGGGGCAGCCGGGCGAAGGTGGCGGGCCCGGCGTAGCGCGGGATGCGGGAGGAGTCGACGGGGCCGCGGGGCGTCTCGTTGCTGCTCATGGGGTAATGCCTTCTTTCCTACGCTTCATCGCGTATGTACTGCTTCGGTGTACGACTCTACTGGGCGGCCGGAACCCGCTCGGACGCGAGTCCGGGGGCGCCGCGGCCCGCCAGCCGCTCGCGCCAGGTGGCCAGCACGGTCTCGTCGGTGGGCCTGGTCGCCAGGGACACGACGACGTAGGCCACCAGGGAGGACAGCAGGCCGTAGTAGACGGGTTCGTTGGCGAGGATGCCGTAGCCGGCCATCAGGCCGATGACCGCGAGGCCGCCGACGATCACGGAGGCGAGGGCGCCGTGCACGGTGCCGCGCCTCCACAGCAGCCCGCCGAGGATGGGGACGAGCAGTCCGCCGACGAGCAGGTTGTACGCGACCGTCAGCGCCTCGACGACGTTGTTCAGCGCGATCGCCGTGCCGATCACCCCGAGGCCCATGATCAGGATGAACGCCCGGTTGCCCCGCACCTCGTCCTGCTCGCCGGACCTGGCCTTCCCGCGGATCCGCGACCAGATGTCGTTGTTGGCGACGGTCGCGCAGGCGATCAGCGCGCCGGAGGAGGTGGACATCACGGCGGCGAGCGCGGCGGCCAGCACCAGTCCCCGCACGCCGACGGGGAGTTCGTCCTTGACGACGGTCGCGAAGGCGTCGTCCGGGCTGCCGAGGTTCGGGTACAGCACCTTGGCCGCCGTACCGATGACCGCGCCGGCGAGGGCGTAGGCGAGGCAGTAGGTGCCGGCGACCGTGCCGCCCCACTTCGCCGTCCGGTCGCCGCGGGCGGTGAAGACGCGCTGCCAGATGTCCTGGCCGATGAGCATGCCGAAGGTATAGATCAGCACGTAGGTGAAGATCGTCTCGCCGCCGATGCCCAGCGGGTCGAAGTACGAGGTGGGCAGCTTGGCCTTCATCTCGCCGAAGCCGCCCGCCTTGACGACCGCGATCGGCAGCAGCAGGAGCAGCACGCCGATGGTCTTCACCACGAACTGCACCATGTCCGTCAGGGTGATCGACCACATGCCGCCGAGCGTCGAGTACGCGACGACGATCGAGCCGCCGAGGACGATCGCGAGGGTGCGGTTCATGTCGAACAGGACGTCGAAGATCGTGGCGTAGGCGATGGTCGAGGTGACGGCGAGCATGAGGGTGTACGCCCACATGACGAGGCCGGAGATCACGCCCGCCCGGCCGCCGTACCTCAGGTCCAGCATCTCGGAGACGGTGTAGACCTTCAGCCGGGCGATGCGGGCGGAGAAGAAGACGGAGAGGGCGAGCAGTCCGAGGCCGATGGTGAAGACCATCCAGGCGCCGGAGAGGCCGTACTGGTAGCCGAGTCCGACGCCGCCGATGGTGGACGCGCCGCCGAGGACGATCGCGGCCATGGTGCCGGAGTACATCGCCGGGCCCAGCCGGCGTCCGGCGACCAGGAAGTCACTCTTGGAGCGGGCGCGGCGCATGCCCCACCAGCCCATGGCCAGCATGCCGGCCAGGTAGACGACGATCACGGTGTAGTCGACGGCCACGGCAGCCTCCTTCGCGGGGTTTCCTCGACAGTAGGTGGCCGGAAAGCGACTGCGAAGTGTACGTTTCATCCACTTGGGCGGTACGAGGTGGAGGGTACGCACACCATGCCTGATCCCGCGGTTCCCCCGACTCCCCCGGTGCCCCTCGCCTCCCTGCTGGCCCGTGAGGACCTGGGCCTGCGGCAGATCGCGGGGCCGTCCGATCCGGACATCGTGATCCACTGGGCGCACACCTCGGAGATGGCGGACCCGTATCCGTATCTGCTGGGCGGGGAGCTGCTGCTGACGGCCGGGGTCCATGTGCCGGAGGCCGCCGGTACCGGCACGTACTTCGACGACTACGTGTCGCGGATCGTCGCGGCGGGCGGCGCGGCCCTCGGCTTCGGCCTGGCTCCCGTGCACGACACGGTCCCGCGGGCGCTGGTGGCGGCCTGCGAGGCGTACGCGCTGCCGCTCGTCGAGGTGCCGCCGCGGACCACGTTCTCCGGCATCGCCCGCGCGGTCTGGCAGCTCATGGCGCAGGCGCGGCTCGCCGAACTCCGCCGGGTCGCGGAGGCCCAGCAGAGCCTGGCCGGCGCCGCGTCCCGCCCGGACCCGGTGCGGTCGGTCCTGCGTCAGCTGGCCCAGCGGGTGGGGGGCCGGGCGGTGCTGTACGGGCCGGAGGGCGCCGAGGTCGCGGCGGCGGGGCGCCCGCTGCCGGACGCCGTCCTCGACGCCCTGACGGAACTCACCCGCGTCGTCCACCCCACCGGCCCGGGAACCCCCACCTCCGCCACCGACTCCAGCGCCGGCGGCACCCACCTCGCCGCGTACGCGCTCGGCGCCGGCCGGGGCTTCGCGCTCGGGGTCGCCTCCCCCACCCGCGAACCCGGCGACCACACCATCGCCTCGGTCGCGGCCGTCCTGCTCTCCCTCCTCACCGACGAACACCAGAGCGGCTCCGGAACGGCCCGCTCCTCGGCCCTCGTACGACTGCTCCTGGGAGCCGCACCGCAGGAGGTGGCCCCGCTGCTCGGCGACGACGGCGGGACGTCACGCTGGCTGATCGTCCACGCCGCACCCACCGCGCACGCACCCGGCGCGACAGCCCTCGGGCACCGGGCGGCGGGCCCCCGCCCGACGGTTTCGTCCGACCGGCGAAACGACCCCCGCGGGAGGCACCCCTCCGACGAGCGGCCCGACGCCCGTCCCGCGGCCCCCACCGGCGGCCGGGTCCACTCCTCTCCGTCGCCGGGGGACCGTCCCTCCCCGCCCGGGGGCTCCGCGATCGCCCCGGACCCCCTGGCCGCCGCCGCCCTCGGGGCCGCTCTCGGGTCGTCCCTGGTCGATCTCGGGGAGCGGGTAGTGCGGGTCCTCGTCCCCGGTGGGCGGGAGCCCGTGGCTCAGGACGGGTGGGTGCTCGGGGTCAGCGGGGTCGTGGGGCCGGAGGCGTGGGGGGTGGCCGACGCGCAGGCCGCGCGGGCGCTGGCGCGGGCGCGGGCGACGCGGGCCGCGTTGGTCCGGCACGGTGCGCGGGCGGGGCTCGCGGACCTGGTGCCGGCGGACGAGGCCGCCGTGCACGCGCGTGTGCTGCTCGCGCCGATCGCCGAGGCGCCCGCACTCACCGAGACGCTGCGCACCTGGCTGTCCCTGCACGGCAGTTGGGACCGTACGGCGGTCGCCCTGTCCGTGCACCGCAACACCGTGCGGCAGCGGATCGCCCGGTGCGCGGCGCTGCTCGGCACGGACCTGGACGACCCCGACGTGCGCATGGAGCTGTGGTTCGCGCTGCGGCGGCAATAGGCGGGCAATAGGCGGGACCTACCAGGCGGATGAGTACGTGACCCACGTCCCAGCGTGCGGGACACCAGGGACCGGCGCGGGCGGCTGCCTCACAATGGGACACATGCCGATACCCGGGACCCCCAGCCGCGCCGAGCTCGTCGACCACCTCGTCCGGACCCGTATCGCGGGCGACGTCGCGACGCCACGCGAGAACAATCTCAGCCACTACCGCAGGCTGGCGAACGGCGACCGCCACTACTGGCTCGGTCTGGAGCTCGGCGACCGCTGGAGCGACGAGCAGGACGTGCTCGCGGTGATGGCGGAGCGGGTCGGCGTGAACGACGACCCCGAGTACCGGTACGGCCAGGACACCATCGATCCCGAGCTGACGGTGGCCGCGCTGGAGCGGCTCGCGGGCCGGCTGCGCAAGGCGGCCGAGGGGCAGCAGCGGGTGCTGTTCGCCACCGGCCACCCGGGCGGCCTGCTCGACGTGCACCGCGCCACGGCGGACGCCCTGCGCGGCGCCGGCTGCGAGATCGTCGTCATCCCGGAGGGACTGCAGACGGACGAGGGGTACGTCATGCAGTTCGCGGACGTGGCGGTGCTGGAGCACGGCGCCTCGCTGTGGCACACCCACTCGCCGGAGCCGATGAAGGCGATCCTCACGGCGCTGGAGCGGGAGGGCCGCCCGCTGCCCGACCTGGTGGTCGCCGACCACGGCTGGGCGGGGTACGCCGGACAGCACGGGGTCGACTCGGTCGGCTACGCCGACTGCAACGACCCCGCCCTCTTCCTCGGCGAGTCGGAGGGAACCCTGCAGGTCACCGTCCCCCTCGACGACCATGTGGTCAGCCCCCGGCACTACGACCCGATGACCGCGTTCCTGCTGGCGGAGGCGGGCCTGGCCTGACGTGACGGTCCCCCGTCAGCGGGGGACCCGGACCACGCCCTCCTGGATCACCGAGATCGCCAGCCGCCCGTCCTGTGTGTAGATGCGGGCCTGACCGAGGCCACGGCCGCCGTACGACGAGGAGGACTCCTGGTCGTACAGGAGCCACTCGTCGGCGCGGAACGGGCGGTGGAACCACATGGCGTGGTCCAGGGAGGCCCCCACCACGTCACCCACCGCCCAGCCGCCACGGCCGTGCGCGAGCAGGACCGAGTCCAGCAGGGTCATGTCGGAGACGTAGGTGGCGAGGACGACGTGGAGCAACGGGTCGTCGTCGAGCTTGCCGTTGGTGCGGAACCAGACCTGGGAGTGCGGCTCGCGCGGCTCGCCGTACTTCCCGTACGGCGGCTCCTCGACGTAGCGCAGGTCGATGGCCTCCCGGGCCTGCAGGAACTTCTCCACGATGCCCGAGTCGAGGTGGTCGTAGCCGCGCAGCCGCTCCTGCGAGGTGGGCAGGGTGACGGGGTCGGGCGCGGACGGCATCGGGGCCTGGTGGTCGAGGCCGTCCTCGTAGGTCTGGAAGGACGCCGACAGGGAGAAGATCGGCCGGCCGTGCTGGACCGCGACCACCCGGCGGGTGGTGAAGGAGCGGCCGTCGCGGATGCGCTCCACGGTGTAGACGATGGGCGCGCCCGGGTCGCCGGGCCGCAGGAAGTACGCGTGCAGGGAGTGGGCGTGCCGGTCCGCCGGGACCGTGCGGCCGCACGCGACCAGCGCCTGGGCCGCGACCTGTCCGCCGAAGACGCGCGGGACGACGGCGGACCGGGACTGGCCGCGGAAGATGTCCTCCTCGATCTGCTCGAGGTCGAGCAGATCGAGGAGGTCCTGGAGTGCCTCGTTCATGGCACCTTTTCTACCGGCCGGTAATTGCGGGGGCCTTACAGGCCCATGTCCTTCGCGATGATCGTCTTCATGATCTCGCTGGTACCGCCGTAGATGCGGTTGACGCGGTTGTCCGCGTACAGGCGGGCGATCGGGTACTCGTTCATGAAGCCGTAGCCGCCGTGCAGCTGGAGGCAGCGGTCGATGACGCGGTGCGCGACCTCGGTGCAGAACAGCTTGGCGCTGGCGGCCTCGGCCGGGGTGAGCTCACCGGCGTCGAGGGCCTCGAGCGCGCGGTCGGCGACCGCCTCGGCGGCGTCCACCTCGGCCTGGCAGGCGGCCAGTTCGAACTTGGTGTTCTGGAAGGAGGCGACCGGCTTGCCGAAGACGGTGCGCTCCTGGACGTACTGCTTGGCGAACCGGACGGCGGCCTTGGCCTGCGCGTAGGCGCCGAAGGCGATACCCCAGCGCTCGGAGGCGAGGTTGTGGCCGAGGTAGTAGAAGCCCTTGTTCTCCTCGCCGAGCAGATCCTCGACCGGGACCTTGACGTCGACGAACGCCAGCTCCGCGGTGTCGGAGGTCTTCAGGCCGAGCTTGTCCAGCTTGCGGCCGACGGAGTAGCCCTCGGACTTGGTGTCCACGGCGAACAGGGAGATGCCGAAGCGGCGGTCCTCGGCGGTGGGGGCCGAGGTGCGGGCGCAGACGATGACGCGGTCGGCGTGCACGCCACCGGTGATGAAGGTCTTGGCGCCGTTGAGGACGTAGTGCGTGCCGTCCTCGGAGAGCTTGGCGGTGGTCTTCATGCCCGCGAGGTCGGAGCCGGTGCCCGGCTCGGTCATCGCGAGGGCCCACATCTCCTCGCCGGTGACGAACTTCGGCAGGTAGCGCTTCTTCTGCTCGTCGGTGGCCAGCATCTTGATGTACGGCAGGCCGAGCAGCACGTGCACGCCGGAGCCGCCGAACTGGACGCCCGCGCGCGCGGTCTCCTCGTACATCACGGCCTCGAACTTGTACGAGTCGATGCCGGCGCCGCCGTACTCCTCGTCGACGCGGATGCCGAAGACGCCGAGCTCGGCGAGCTTGTAGTAGAAGTCGCGCGGCGCCTGGCCCGCCGCGAACCACTCGTCGTAGACCGGGACGACCTCGGCCTCGATGAAGGCCCGGAGGGTCTCCCGGAACGCCTCGTGATCCTCGTTGAACACCGTACGGCGCACGCCGCCACCTCCAGCTGGCTCAAGGGTCCATGTCTAAGCGCTTGCTCAGACCACAAAGGTACCGGCGAGTACGTTCACCCGTCCAGAGGAGTCGGACCGTAACGCTCGTCACGCCGCCACTGAGAAAGGGAGGCGGCGGAGCAGGGCGCCGAGGAAGGCGGCGTTCGCACCGCTCACTGCGTACCGGCCGCCGCGAAGGCCCCCCTCGCCATCCGGTGCAGCAGCTGCGCGGTCGCGCCCCGGCCCGGCAGTGAGCCCGGCCGGCCCAGGTGCGGGGTGGAGTTGAGGAGCCCGAAGACCGAGTGCACGGCCGAGCGGGCGGCCGGCTCCGCGAGCCCCGGGTAGACCTCGCGCAGCACCTCCACCCACAGCTCCACGTACTGCCGCTGGAGCTGGCGCACCAGCTTGCGGTCGCTGTCCCGGAGGCGGTCCAGCTCGCGGTCGTGCAGGGTGATCAGGGGGCGGTCGTCGAGCGCGAAGTCGATGTGCCCCTCGATGAGCGAGTCGAGGACCGCCTCCGAGGCCACCCCGTCGGCCTCCTGCAGCCGCCGTTTCGCCCCCGTCAGGAGCTGCCCGCTGATGCCGACCAGCAGCTCGGCGAGCATCGCGTCCTTGCCCGCGAAGTGACGGTAGAGACCGGGGCCGCTGATGCCGACGGCGGCGCCTATCTCGTCGACCCCGACCCCGTGGAAACCGCGCTCGGCGAACAGCCGCGCGGCCTCCTTGAGGATCTGCTCGCGGCGGGTGGGGGCGTCGGTTCTGGTGGCCATGGAGGCAATTCTAGACAGGGAGGTTAGCGGTCGTTAACCTGAAGGAGATGGTTAACGCTCATTAACAGGCGATCACTGGGTGAGGGGACCGCAAGGATGCACGAGGCACCGGAGCTCCACAGCGCGGCCGACCCCGCGTCGGAGGCCTGGCGGGCCAACGAGGAGGCGCACCGGGCGCTGGCCGAGGAGCTGCGCGGCAAGCTGGCCGCGGCCCGGCTCGGCGGCGGCGAGAAGGCACGGGCGCGGCACACCGCGCGCGGCAAGCTGCTGCCGCGCGACCGGGTGGACACGCTCCTCGATCCGGGTTCGCCCTTCCTGGAGCTGGCCCCCCTGGCGGCCGACGGGATGTACGAGGGGGCGGCCCCGGCGGCCGGTGTGATCGCGGGGATCGGGCGGGTGAGCGGGCGCGAGTGCGTGATCGTCGCCAATGACGCCACCGTCAAGGGCGGCACCTACTACCCGATGACGGTGAAGAAGCACCTGCGCGCCCAGGAGGTGGCCCTGGAGAACCGGCTGCCGTGCGTGTACCTGGTCGACTCCGGGGGCGCGTTCCTGCCGATGCAGGACGAGGTGTTCCCGGACCGTGAGCACTTCGGGCGGATCTTCTACAACCAGGCGCGGATGTCCGGCGCCGGGATCCCGCAGATCGCCGCGGTCCTCGGCTCGTGCACGGCGGGCGGGGCGTACGTCCCGGCGATGAGCGACGAGGCCGTGATCGTGCGCAACCAGGGCACCATCTTCCTGGGCGGGCCGCCCCTGGTGAAGGCGGCCACCGGCGAGGTCGTCACGGCGGAGGAGCTGGGCGGCGGCGAGGTCCACTCCCGCGTCTCCGGTGTGACGGACCACCTTGCGGAGAACGACGCGCACGCGCTGCGCATCGTCCGGAACATCGTCTCGACGCTCCCCGCGCGCGGGACCCTGCCCTGGGAGGTCGTGCCGTCCGTCGAGCCCAAGGTCGACCCCTACGGCCTCTACGGCGCCGTGCCCGTCGACCCCCGCACCCCCTACGACGTCCGCGAGATCATCGCGCGCGTGGTCGACGGCTCGCGGTTCGCGGAGTTCAAGGCGGAGTTCGGGCAGACCCTGGTGACCGGCTTCGCCCGGATCCACGGCCACCCGGTCGGCATCGTCGCCAACAACGGCATCCTGTTCTCCGAGTCCGCCCAGAAGGGCGCCCACTTCATCGAGCTGTGCGATCAGCGCGGCATCCCGCTGCTGTTCCTGCAGAACATCTCCGGCTTCATGGTCGGCAAGGACTACGAGGCGGGCGGCATCGCCAAGCACGGCGCCAAGATGGTGACGGCGGTGGCCTGCACGCGCGTGCCCAAGCTGACGGTCGTCGTCGGCGGCTCGTACGGCGCGGGCAACTACTCGATGTGCGGCCGGGCCTACTCCCCCCGCTTCCTGTGGATGTGGCCCGGCGCCAAGATCTCCGTCATGGGCGGCGAGCAGGCCTCCTCCGTCCTCGCGACGGTCAAGCGGGACCAGCTGGAGGCGCGCGGCGAGGAGTGGCCCGCGGAGGAGGAAGAGGCGTTCAGGGCGCCGATCCGGCAGCAGTACGAGCGCCAGGGCAACGCCTACTACGCCACCGCCCGCCTCTGGGACGACGGCGTGATCGACCCGCTGGAGACCCGGCAGGTGCTGGGCCTCGCGCTGACCGCCTGTGCCAACGCGCCCCTGGGTGACCCCCAGTTCGGCGTCTTCCGGATGTGACGGGGAGGGAACCCATGTTCGACACAGTGCTGGTGGCCAACCGGGGCGAGATCGCCGTCCGGGTGATCCGGACACTCCGCTCGCTGGGCGTGCGCTCGGTGGCCGTCTTCTCCGACGCGGACGCCGACGCACGGCACGTCCGGGAGGCCGACACGGCGGTACGGCTCGGCCCGGCACCGGCCGCCGAGAGCTATCTGTCCATCGAGCGGCTCCTCGAGGCCGCCGCCCGCAGCGGCGCCCAGGCGGTCCACCCGGGATACGGCTTCCTCGCGGAGAACGCGGCCTTCGCGCGCGCGTGCGCCGACGCGGGGCTGGTCTTCATCGGACCGCCCGCCGAGGCCATCGCCCTCATGGGCGACAAGATCCGCGCCAAGGAGACCGTGCGGGCGGCCGGGGTGCCGGTCGTGCCCGGCGGACGCGACCCCGAACTGGCCGAGGCGGCCCGCGCGTTGGGTGCGCCCGTGCTGCTCAAGCCGTCGGCCGGCGGTGGCGGCAAGGGCATGCGGCTGGTGCGGGACCTCGCCGTGCTGGAGGAGGAGATCGCCGCCGCCCGCCGGGAGGCCCGGACCTCCTTCGGCGACGACACACTGCTCGTGGAGCGGTGGGTGGACCGGCCCCGGCACATCGAGATCCAGGTGCTCGCGGACGGCCACGGGAACGTCGTCCATCTCGGCGAGCGCGAGTGCTCGCTGCAGCGACGGCACCAGAAGGTCGTCGAGGAGGCGCCGAGTGTGCTGCTCGACGAGGAGACCCGGGCCGCGATGGGCGAGGCGGCCGTGCAGGCGGCCCGCTCCTGCGGTTACCGGGGCGCGGGCACGGTGGAGTTCATCGTGCCGGGCGGTGACCCCTCGTCGTACTACTTCATGGAGATGAACACCCGCCTCCAGGTGGAGCACCCGGTCACCGAACTGGTCACGGGCCTGGATCTGGTGGAGTGGCAGCTGCGGGTGGCGGCCGGTGAGCGACTGGCCTTCGGGCAGGACGACATCACGCTGACCGGGCACGCGATCGAGGCCCGTGTGTGCGCCGAGGACCCGGCGCGCGGCTTCCTGCCCACCGGCGGCACGGTGTTGCGGCTGGCCGAGCCCCAGGGCGACGGGGTCCGCACCGACTCCGGGCTCAGCGAGGGCACGGAGGTCGGCTCGCTGTACGACCCGATGCTGTCCAAGGTGATCGCGTACGGCCCTGACCGCGAGACCGCCCTGCGCAAGCTGCGGGCCGCCCTCGCGGAGACGGTCACGCTGGGCGTGCAGACCAACGCGGGGTTCGTGCGGCGGCTGCTCGCGCATCCGGCGGTGGTGGCGGGCGAGTTGGACACCGGCCTTGTGGAGCGCGTGGTGGACGACCTGGTCTCCACGGACGTGCCGGAGGAGGTGTACGAGGCCGCCGCCGCCGTACGTCTTCAGGCGCTGAAGCCGCGCGGGGAGGGCTGGACGGACCCCTTCTCGGTGCCGAGCGGCTGGCGGCTGGGCGGAGTGCCAAAGCCCGTCGCCTTCCACCTGCGGGTCCAGGAACCCGTCGCGTACGTGCCGCGCGGCGCCCACACCGTCACCGACGACACCGTCTCCGT
The DNA here is from genome assembly GCF_053593695.1 of Streptomyces sp. NPDC002144. Classification (NCBI taxonomy): domain Bacteria; kingdom Bacillati; phylum Actinomycetota; class Actinomycetes; order Kitasatosporales; family Streptomycetaceae; genus Streptomyces; species Streptomyces sp. NPDC002144. The sequence goes on along the minus strand of NZ_JBSFDB010000001.1, from coordinate 266,317 downwards.
GACCCTCGACGGCGTCCGGCACACCTTCCACCGGGCCGGCGAGTGGATCGGCCGGGACGGCGACGCCTGGCAGGTACGGGACCACGACCCCGTGGCCGCGTCCCTCACGCACGCGGCGCACGCGGGCGCCGACTCGCTGACCGCGCCGATGCCGGGGACGGTCACCGTCGTGAAGGTGGCCGTCGGGGACGAGGTGAGCGCCGGTCAGAGCCTGCTGGTGGTGGAGGCGATGAAGATGGAGCACGTCATCTCCGCCCCGCACGCCGGCACGGTCGCCGAACTGGATGTCACGCCGGGGACCACGGTCGCCATGGACCAGGTGCTCGCGGTCATCACCCCGCTGGAGAGCTCGGCAGAGGAGGCCCAGTGACTCTCCCCATGGTCGTACCGGACCAGGACCTGCCCCCGCGGGTGCGGATCCACGAGGTCGGCGCGCGGGACGGGCTGCAGAACGAGAAGTCCACGGTGCCGACAGAGGTGAAGGCGGAGTTCGTGCGCCGCCTGGCCGACGCGGGACTGACGACGATCGAGGCGACCAGCTTCGTGCACCCCAAGTGGGTGCCCCAACTCGCGGACGCGGAGGAGCTGTTCCCGCGGATCTCCGATCTGCCCGTGGATCTGCCGGTGCTCGTGCCGAACGAGCGCGGCCTGGACCGCGCCCTCGCCCTCGGCGCCCGCCGGGTCGCCGTCTTCGCCAGCGCCACCGAGTCCTTCGCCAAGGCCAACCTCAACCGCACGGTGGACGAGGCGCTGGCGATGTTCGAGCCGGTGGTGGGGCGGGCGAAGGCCGAGGGCGGGCACGTCCGCGGCTATCTCTCCATGTGCTTCGGCGACCCGTGGGAGGGCGCGGTGCCGGTCGCCCAGGTCGTGCGGGTGTGCAGGGCGCTGGCCGACATGGGGTGCGACGAGCTGAGCCTCGGCGACACGATCGGCGTGGCGACCCCGGGGCATGTGGCGGCCCTGCTGACCGAGCTGAACGAGGCGGGCGTGCCCACCGCCTCCCTCGGCGTGCACTTCCACGACACCTACGGCCAGGCCCTCGCCAACACCCTGGCCGCGCTGCGGCACGGCGTCACCACCGTCGACGCCTCCGCCGGCGGGCTCGGCGGCTGCCCGTACGCCAAGTCCGCCACCGGCAACCTCGCCACCGAGGACCTCGTGTGGATGCTTCAAGGTCTCGGCATCGACACCGGAGTCGACCTCGGCCGCCTCGTCGCCACCAGCGTGTGGATGGCCGACCACCTGGGCCGACCCAGCCCGTCCCGCACCGTCCGAGCCCTCTCCCACCAGGAGCAGTGATCACAGCCATGGACTACCGACTCTCCCCCGAGCTGGAGGAACTCCGGCGCACTGTCGAGGAGTTCGCGCACGAGGTGGTGGCGCCCAAGATCGGCGACTTCTACGAGCGGCACGAGTTCCCGTACGAGATCGTCCGCGAGATGGGCCGCATGGGCCTGTTCGGGCTGCCGTTCCCGGAGGAGTACGGCGGCATGGGCGGCGACTATCTGGCGCTGGGCGTGGCGCTGGAGGAGCTGGCCCGTGTCGACTCCTCCGTCGCCATCACGCTGGAGGCCGGTGTCTCGCTGGGCGCGATGCCGCTGCACCTGTTCGGCACCGAGGAGCAGAAGCGGACCTGGCTGCCCCGGCTGTGCTCGGGCGAGATCCTGGGCGCCTTCGGCCTGACCGAGCCGGACGGCGGCTCGGACGCGGGGGCGACGCGCACGACGGCCCGGCTGGACGCGGAGACGGACGAATGGGTGATCAACGGCACCAAGTGCTTCATCACCAACTCCGGCACGGACATCACCGGGTTGGTCACGGTCACCGCGGTCACCGGCCGCAAGCCCGACGGCAAGCCGCTCATCTCCTCGATCATCGTCCCCTCCGGCACCCCGGGCTTCACGGTCGCGCCGCCGTACTCGAAGGTCGGCTGGAACGCCTCCGACACCCGTGAGCTGTCCTTCCAGGACGTCCGGGTGCCCGCCGCCAACCTGCTGGGCGAACAGGGCCGCGGTTACGCCCAGTTCCTGCGCATCCTGGACGAGGGCCGGATCGCGATCGCCGCTCTCGGCACCGGCCTGGCGCAGGGGTGCGTGGACGAGTCGGTGAAGTACGCCAAGGAGCGGCACGCGTTCGGGCGGCCGATCGGCGCCAACCAGGCGATCCAGTTCAAGATCGCCGACATGGAGATGAAGGCCCACACGGCCCGCCTCGCCTGGCGTGACGCGGCCGCCCGTCTGGTCTCCGGCGCGCCCTTCAAGAAGGAGGCGGCGCTGGCGAAGCTGTACTCCTCCACGGTCGCGGTGGACAACGCCCGTGACGCGACCCAGATCCACGGCGGCTACGGCTTCATGAACGAGTACCCGGTGGCCCGGATGTGGCGCGACTCCAAGATCCTCGAGATCGGCGAGGGCACCAGCGAGGTCCAGCGGATGCTGATCGCACGGGAGTTGGGGCTCGCGGGGTAGGGCCGGGCCGGGAGACGGGGCGGACCACCCTCTGGACATCAGCTGAGGTTAGGCTAACCTCACTTTGACGTGTCCGGCGGGCGCTCCGCCCCGTTCGAAAGCAGCCATACCCATGCCTTTTGCCCGTGCCACCCATCCGACCCGACGCGGCATCCTGGCCGCGGGCGGCGCCCTCGGCCTCGGGGCCGCGCTCGCCGCCTGCGGGGACGACAAGGCGAAAAGCAGTGGCTCCGGCGACGGGACGGCCGCCGCCGATACCGGCCCCTGGTCCTTCAAGGACGACCGCGGCGAGACCGCGAAGGCCGACAAGGTCCCCTCGGCCATCGTCGCCTTCGTCGGCGTCGCCGCCGCGCTGTACGACTACGGCATCGAGGCCAAGGGCGTCTTCGGCCCGACGACGACCAAGGACGGCAAGGCCGACGTCCAGGCCGGCGACATGGACGTCAGCAAGGTCACCGTGCTGGGCAACGAGTGGGGCCAGTTCAACATCGAGAAGTACGCGGCCCTCCAGCCCGACGTCCTGATCTCCACGATGTTCGACGACGCCGGCACGCTCTGGTACGTCCCGGACGAGTCCAAGAAGAAGATCCTCGCCGTCGGAGCACCCAGCGTCGGCATCTCCGTATACGACCGCCAGCTGACCGAGCCGCTCCAGCGGATGCTCGCGCTCGCCAAGTCCCTCGGCGCGGACACCGCGTCCGGCAAGGTGACCGAGGCGAAGAAGCGGTTCGAGGACGCGGCGGCCCGGCTGCGCGCGGCCGCCAAGGCGAAGCCCGGTATCAAGGTGATGGCCGGTTCCGCGAGCCAGGACCTCTTCTACGTCTCCGGCTCCAACCTCTCCGTCGACCTGGAGTACTTCAAGGCCCTCGGCGTGGACTTCGTCGAGCCCCCGGAGAAGGCCAAGGCGAAGGGCGGCGGCTGGTACGAGTCGCTGAGCTGGGAGAACGTCGACAAGTACCCGGCGGACATCATCATGATGGACAACCGGACCTCCGCCATCCAGCCCGCCGACATCACCGAGGCGACCTGGAAGAAGCTGCCCGCCGTGAAGGCCGGCCAGGTCATCGCCCGCAACCCCGAGCCGATCCTGTCGTACGACAAGTGCGTGCCGTTGCTCACGAGCCTCGCCGAGGCCATCGAGAAGGCGAAGAAGGTCAGCTGACATGACTACGGCCGTGGCCGCCCCGTTCCGTTTCTTCCCCCTGCAGGTCGTACGGACGAGGCGGCTCGGCCCGTCCCTGGTCCGCGTCACCTTCGCCGGGGACGACCTGCGGTACTTCCTCTCCGAGGGACGCGACCAGTCGCTGTCCCTCTTCCTCCCCCACCCCGGGCAGAGCGAGCCAGCCGTCCCCTATGAGCTGGGCGACGGCTGGTGGCAGGCGTGGCGTGAACTCCCCGACGACGTACGGGCGGTGATGCGCTCGTACACCCTGCGCAGCCTGCGCCGCGGCCCCGACGAGATCGACGTCGACTTCGTACTGCACACCCCGGCCGGGCCCGCGTCCGCCTGGGCCGCGCGCGCCACCGCCGGTGACCGGGTCGTGCTGCTCGGCCCGGCGGTCGCGGACAACCGCGCGATCCGCTTCCGCCCGCCCGAGGACACCGACCTGACGCTGATCTGGGGCGACGAGACCGCCCTGCCCGCGGTGTCGGCGATCCTCGAGTCCCTGCCGGCCGGTGCCCGCGTCCGCGTATGGCTGGAGGTGCGCGACGCCGGGAACATCCAGGACCTGGCGACCGAGGCGGACGCCGAGATCACCTGGCTGGTCCAGGACACGGACGGCGCCGAGGGGTCCCCCATGGCCCTCGACGCCCTGCGCGCCGCCCGACTCCCCGCCGCCGAAAGGCCGTACGTCTGGATCGCGGGCGAGTCGGGCTGCGTGAAGCAGCTGCGCCGGCACTTCGTCGGGGAGCGCCGCATCCACCGGCGGCGGGTCACCTTCGTCGGTTACTGGCGACAGGGCCTGAGCGAGGAGCAGCTGCGCGAGCAGGAGTGACGGCGGTCACGGGAGGGGCAGGATTAGGGGCTTTAAACTTAGGTTAGGCTAACCTAAGTTCGACCTTGAAGCCGTGACTTCGCCCCTCACCCACCCGCTCGGACTGTCCCCACCGGAGGACCCCCACATGCGCTCGCACCTGCTCAATAACCTGACCGCGGAGCACTACCGCCGCTCCGTGACCGAAGGAGTCGAGCGGGTGGCGGCCAAACTCGCCACCACCAACCGTCCGTTCACCGGTGTCACCGTCGACGCCCTCGCCCCCCGGATCGACGCCATCGACCTGGACCGGCCGCTGGGCGACGCCGGCCTGGCCCTGGACGAACTCGAGGACGTCTACCTCCGCGACGCGGTCTACTTCCACCACCCCCGCTACCTCGCCCACCTCAACTGCCCGGTCGTCATCCCGGCCGTGCTCGGCGAGGCCGTCCTGTCGGCCGTCAACTCCTCCCTCGACACCTGGGACCAGTCGGCCGGCGGCACCCTCATCGAGCGCAGGCTCATCGACTGGACGGCCGAACGCATCGGCCTCGGCACGGCCGCCGACGGCGTGTTCACCTCCGGCGGCACCCAGTCCAACCTCCAGGCGCTGCTGCTGGCCCGGGAGGAGGCCAAGCCAGGGCGGGCAGGGTGGGAAGAAGCAGTCAGCCTCGCCAAACTGCGCGTCTTCGCATCCGAGGTCAGCCACTTCAGCGTGAAGAAGTCGGCGAAACTGCTCGGCCTCGGCCAGGAGTCGGTGGTCTCGGTCCCCGTCGACCACGACAAGCGCCTGCAGACCGTCGCCCTCGCCCACGAGCTGGAACGCTGCCGCCGCGACGGCCTCGTCCCCATGGCCGTCGTCGCCACCGCAGGCACCACCGACTTCGGCTCCATCGACCCGCTGCCCGAGATCGCCGAGCTGTGCGCCCAGTACGGCACCTGGCTCCACGTCGACGCGGCCTACGGCTGCGGACTGCTCGCCTCCCTGAAGTACCGGGACCGCCTCGCGGGCATCGAGCGCGCCGACTCGGTCACCGTCGACTACCACAAGTCCTTCTTCCAGCCGGTGAGTTCCTCCGCCGTGCTGGTCCGGGACGGCTCGACCCTGCGCCACGCCACCTACCACGCGGAGTACCTCAACCCCCGCCGGATGGTGCAGGAACGCATCCCCAACCAGGTCGACAAGTCCCTACAGACCACCCGCCGCTTCGACGCCCTCAAGCTGTGGATGACCCTGAGGGTCATGGGCGCCGACGGCATCGGCGAACTCTTCGACGAGGTGTGCGACCTGGCGGAGGAGAGCTGGCGGCACCTCGCGGCCGACCCCCGCTTCGACGTGGTCGTCCGCCCGAGCCTGTCGACGCTGGTCTTCCGCTACATCCCCGCCGCCGTCAGCGACCCGGCCGAGATCGACCGGGCCAACCTCCACGCCCGCAAGGCCCTGTTCGCCTCCGGGGACGCTGTGGTCGCGGGCACCAAGGTGGGCGGCCGCCACTACCTGAAGTTCACCCTGCTCAACCCCGAGACACAGGCGTCCGACATCGCCGCCGTCCTCGACCTGATCGCCGGCCACGCCGAGCAGTACCTGGGAGAGTCCCTTGACCGCGCTTCCTGAACCCGCCCCGCGCACCCGTGACTTCGTGGGCATCGGGCTCGGCCCCTTCAACCTGGGCCTGGCCTGTCTGACCGAGCCCATCGCCGAACTAGACGGGGTCTTCCTGGAGTCGAAGCCCGACTTCGAGTGGCACGCGGGCATGTTCCTGGACGGCGCCCACCTGCAGACCCCGTTCATGTCGGACCTGGTCACCCTCGCCGACCCGACCTCCCCGTACTCCTTCCTCAACTACCTCAAGGAGAAGGGGCGGCTGTACTCGTTCTACATCCGCGAGAACTTCTATCCGCTGCGGGTCGAGTACGACGACTACTGCCGCTGGGCGGCGGGCAAGCTGAGCAGCGTCCGCTTCGACACGACGGTGAGCGAGGTGACGTACGAGGACGGCCACTACCTCGTGCGCACGGAGACCGGCGACACCTTCCGGGCCCGCCATCTGGTCCTCGGGACCGGCTCCTCACCGCACCACCCGGAGGCCGTGCGCGGTCTGGGCGGTGACTTCATCCACAACTCCCGCTACGTGGAGCACAGAAGCGAGCTGGTGAAGAAGGAGTCGATCACGATCGTCGGCTCCGGGCAGTCGGCCGCGGAGATCTACCAGGACCTGCTGAGCGAGATCGACGTCCACGGCTACCGGCTGAACTGGGTGACGCGCTCCCCGCGCTTCTTCCCCCTCGAATACACCAAGCTCACGCTGGAGATGACCTCCCCGGAGTACGTCGACTACTACCACCGGCTGCCGGAGGCCACCCGCTACCGGCTCACCGACCAGCAGAAGGGCCTGTTCAAGGGCATCGACGGCGACCTGATCAACGACATCTTCGACCTGCTGTACCAGAAGAACCTCGCAGGGCCGGTCCCCACCCGTCTGCTCACCAACTCCGCTCTGACCGGCGCCCGTTGGGAAGACGGCACCTACAGCCTGGCCTTCCGTCAGGAGGAGCAGGAGAAGGACTTCGAGATCGAGTCCCAGGGCCTGGTCCTGGCGACCGGCTACCGCTACACCGAGCCGGAGTTCCTGGCCCCGATCAGGGACCGCCTGCGCTACGACTCCCACGGCAACTTCGACGTCGCCCGCAACTACGCCATCGACGTCACGGGCCGCGGCGTCTTCCTGCAGAACGCCGGCGTCCACACCCACAGCATCACCAGCCCCGACCTGGGCATGGGCGCCTACCGCAACAGCTACATCATCCGCGAACTGCTCGGCACCGAGTACTACCCGGTGGAGAAGACGATCGCGTTCCAGGAGTTCGCCGTATGACCTTCACCTTCCGCCCCCTCGACCCCCTGAAGGACGCCGAACTCCTCCACTCCTGGGTCACCCACCCCAAGGCCGCGTTCTGGATGATGCAGGACGCCAGGCTGGAGGACGTCGAGCGCGCCTACATGGACATCGTGGCCGACGAGCACCACCACGCGCTGCTCGGCCTGGACCGGGACGGCGAACCGGCCTTCCTGATGGAGAAGTACGACCCCGCCCACCGCGAACTCGTCGGACTGTACGAGCCGTTGCCCGGGGACATCGGCATGCACTTCCTCACCCCGCCGACCGACACGCCCGTGCGCGGCTTCACCCGTGCCGTCATCACCGCCGTCATGGCGCACCTCTTCGAGGACCCGGCGGTGGAGCGTGTCGTCGTCGAGCCGGACGTCTCCAACACGGCCGTCCACGCACTCAACGCGGCCGTCGGGTTCGTGCCCGAACGGGAGATACAGAAGCCGGAGAAGAAGGCTTTGCTGAGCTTCTGCACCCGGGAGCAGTTCGAGGAGGCGGTGCTCGTATGACCCTCGCCGACGCCGTCGCCCATCTCTCCCCCGAGCGCTGGGAGAAGGCCAACCGTCTGCTGCTGCGCAAGGCGCTCGCCGAGTTCGCGCACGAGCGGCTGATCACGCCGGAGCGGGACGGGGACGCGTACGTCGTCCGCAGCGACGACGGCCTCACCCGCTACCGCTTCACCGCCACCCGCCGAGCCCTCGACCACTGGCAGGTCGACGCCGGCTCCATCACCCGGCAGCGCGACGGCGGTGAACTCCCGCTCGCCGCGCTGGACTTCTTCATCGAGCTGAAGGACTCCCTCGGCCTGAGCGACGAGATCCTGCCGGTCTACCTGGAGGAGATCTCCTCCACCCTCTCCGGCACCTGCTACAAGCTCACCAAACCGCAGGTCCCGGTCGCCGAGCTGGCCCGGTCCGGCTTCCAGGCGATCGAGACCGGGATGACCGAGGGCCACCCCTGCTTCGTCGCCAACAACGGCCGGCTCGGCTTCGGCGTCCACGAGTACCTGTCGTACGCGCCCGAGACCGCGAGCCCGGTCCGGCTCGTCTGGCTGGCGGCCCACCGGTCGCGTGCCGCGTTCACGGCGGGCGTCGGGATCGAGTACGAGTCCTTCGTACGGGACGAGCTGGGCGCGGCGACCGTCGAGCGCTTCGAGGGCGTCCTGCGCGACCAGGGCCTCGACCCGGCGGACTACCTGCTCATCCCCGTGCACCCCTGGCAGTGGTGGAACAAGCTCACCGTCACCTTCGCCGCCGAGGTCGCCCGCCGCCACCTGGTGTGCCTCGGCGAGGGCGAGGACGAGTACCTGGCCCAGCAGTCCATCCGGACCTTCTTCAACACCTCCCACCCCGAGAAGCACTATGTGAAGACCGCCCTGTCGGTCCTCAACATGGGCTTCATGCGCGGTCTTTCGGCCGCGTACATGGAGGCCACCCCGGCCATCAACGACTGGCTGGCCCAGCTGATCGAGGGCGACCCGGTGCTCAAGTCGACCGGAGTGAGCGTCATCCGCGAGCGGGCCGCCGTGGGCTACCGGCACCTGGAGTACGAGAAGGCGACCGACCGCTACTCGCCGTACCGGAAGATGCTCGCGGCGCTGTGGCGGGAGAGCCCGGTGGCCTCCCTCCGGGACGGCGAGTCGCTCGCGACCATGGCCTCCCTCCTCCACGTCGACCACGAGGGCGCCTGCTTCGCGGGCGCGCTGATCGAGCGGTCGGGTCTGGCGCCGACGGAGTGGCTGCGGCGCTATCTTCGGGCGTACTACACCCCGTTGCTGCACAGCTTCTACGCCTACGACCTGGTCTACATGCCGCACGGCGAGAACGTGATCCTCGTCCTGAAGGACGGAGTCGTGCAGCGCGCGGTCTACAAGGACATAGCCGAGGAGATCGCCGTGATGGACCCGGACGCGGTGCTGCCGCCGACGGTCGAGCGGCTGCGGGTCGACGTCCCCGAGGACAAGAAACTCCTGTCCGTCTTCACGGACGTCTTCGACTGCTTCTTCCGCTTCCTCGCGGCCGACCTGGCCACCGAGGGGATCCTGGAGGAGGACGACTTCTGGCGGACGGTCGCGGAGGTCACCCGCGAGTACCAGGAGTCGGTGCCGGAACTCGCCGAGAAGTTCGAGCGGTACGACCTGTTCGCCCCCGAGTTCGCCCTGTCCTGCCTCAACCGGCTCCAGCTGCGCGACAACCGGCAGATGGTGGACCTGGCCGACCCCTCCGGCGCGCTCCAGCTCGTCGGCAACCTGAAGAACCCGATCGCCGGGTTCTGACCGGGAACGGACGGGCACCCCGGAGTACGGTCCTCCGGGGTGCCCGTTCACCCTATGGCTCTTCCGCCGGACCCTACTTCGCCGGCCACGGAACCTGCGGCGAGCGGTAGTAGTCGATGCCCAGCGCCTCCCACCGGGGGCCCTGCGCCGCGAGCCGCGCCTTGTAGGCGTCCCAGCCGTGCGTGGCGGCCGGGGACCAGCCGAGTTCGGCGGCGCCCGCCAGCCTCGGGAAGGCCATGTAGTCGATGTCGGCGTCCGTCACGATGTTCTCGGTCCACAGCGGCGCCTCGACACCCCTGATCGCCGAAGCCGGCGCCCCGGCGAGGTAGCTGCCCGGGTCCCAGTCGTACGCCCGCTTCACGTCCACCAGTCCGGCCCAGTCCTGTCCGAGCGGGGTGTCCTCGGTGTACTTCATGTCGAGGTAGATCCGGTCGGCGGGCGAGAGGATCAGCCCGGTGCCGTTCTGGGCCGCCTTGACGACCTGCGCCTTCTCCGCCGCGTCGGTGTCGTCGAGGCCCCAGTACTGGGCGATGGCCCCCTTGGCCGGGTGCGCGCCGGTCAGCTGGTGCCAGCCGATCACCGTCTTGCCGTACTTGGCGACGACCGGCTGCACCCGGTCCATGAACCTGACGTAGTCCTCGTGGCTGGTGGACTGCGCCTCGTCGCCGCCGATGTGCAGATAACGGCCCGGGGTGATCGCGGCCAGCTCGCGGATCACGTCGTCCACGAAGTCGTACGTGATCTCCTTGCCGACGCACAGCGAGCTGAAGCCGACGTCGGTGCCGGTGTAGAGCGGGGGTGCCACTCCGTCGCAGTTCAGGTCGGCGTAGGAGGCGAGGGCCGCGTTGGTGTGGCCGGGCATGTCGATCTCGGGGACGACCTCCAGATAGCGGGAGGCCGCATAGCGGACGATCTCCTGGTAGTCGGCCTTGGTGTAGTACCCGCCCTTGCCGCCGCCGACCTCGGTCGAGCCGCCGTACGTGGTCAGACGCGGCCAGGAGTCGACGGCGATGCGCCAGCCCTGGTCGTCGCTGAGGTGCAGGTGCAGTTCGTTGATCTTGTAGAGGGCGAGCTGGTCGACGTAGCGCTTGACCTGCTCCACCGTGAAGAAGTGACGGGAGACGTCGAGCATCGCGCCCCGGTAGGCGTAGCGCGGGCGGTCCGTGATGGTGCCGCCGGCGACCAGCCACGGCCCGGGCTGTACGGAGTCCTTCTCGACGGCGGCCGGGAGCAGTTGGCGCAGGGTCTGGATGCCGTGGAAGAGGCCGGCGTTCTCGTCGGCGGTGATGCGGACGCCGTCGGGTCCGCTGTCGAGACGGTAGCCCTCCGCCCCGAAACGGCCCTTGGTCAGGCGCAGTTGGATGCCGGTGCTGCCGTGCGTGACCAGGGGCAGGCGGTAGCCGGTCGACGGGCGCAGGATGTCGGCGAGGTACTGGCCGAGCCGGCGCGCCTTCAGGGAGTCGTCGACGCGGATGACGGTGGTGCCGGTGATCCGGTACGGCTCGGCGCCCGGTCTGACCGACTCGGGTGCGGGAACCACCCGGCCGAGAGGGGCCGGACTCTCTTTCGTCACCGAGGTCACCGTCGTCGCTCCTACCGTGAAGGTGCCTGCCGCCGCCACGAGCAGCAGCGATCCCAGAACGCGGTGCAGTCTCACATGCACTCCCTCCGATTGGTAGAGACCACTCTCCCGCAGAACCGGTGAAACAATCCCCCCATGGCGGAAATCATCCAGAAGGACGGCACCTGGGCCTTCGACGGCGACGCCCTGCGGCTGACCCCCGGACGGGACCGCAACATCAGTCTGCTGCGCCGCACGCTGGGTGAACTCGTCGTCCCGCTGGGCGCGTTGGCCGGGATCTCGTTCGAGCAGGGCAAGAAGTCGGGGCGGCTCAGACTCCGGCTGCGCGACGGCGCCGACCCGCTGCTGCAGGCCTCCGGCGGCCGCCTCACCGAGCCCAACGACCCGTACCAGCTCCTCGTCGAGTCCGACCGCTACGGCGTCGCCGAGTACTTCACGGACGAGGTCAGGAACGCCCTGCTGCTGGACGAGGTCCCCGCCGACCCGGCGACCGAGTATCTGCTGCCGGGTCCGTCCGTGCCGCTGTCGGTGTCCGCCGGGGACGGCACGGCGAGCTTCGACGGCGAGCGCGTACGGCTGGAGTGGAACTGGAAGACGGAGGACGCCAAGGCCGCCGCCGGCAACCGCGTCCTGGCCCTCGCGGACGTCCTCGCCGTGGAGTGGCAGCCCGCGGTCGGCCTGGAGAACGGGCATCTGCGGTTCACCGTGCGCGGCGGACAGACCAAGGCGCCGGCCAAGTACGACCCCAACTCGGTGGAGCTGTGGGGCTTCAAGAAGGATCCGCTGATGGCGCTGGTCGCCGCGGCCGTGCAGGCCCGGCTGCCGCATCCGACGGCGGCGGCCCAGCCGGACGCACCGCCCGCGGAGCCCAAGCGGCTCGGGCCCGCCGAGGAGCGCGAGCACGACCACGACGCGCTGCTGCGGCGGCTGCGGGAACTCGGCGAGCTGCACCGCACCGGGGTGCTCACCGACGAGGAGTTCCAGATGGCCAAACAGGCGATCCTCAAGCGCATGTAGCGCGACGAGGACCGCCTGCCGGGTGTGCGCCCCGCCTTCCGGGCACATGGACTGCCGTGCGTCGGGCGCTACTTGGCCCGGCGCGCCACCGTGAAGTGGTCGATGCGGTCGCCGGTCTCGGCGATGCCCGACACCTTCAGCCTGGCGTAACGCCCCTTCTGCGCGGGCTCGACGTCCACGCGCAGGAAGGAGTAGTTGAGGTAGCGCACCCGGGACCAGGCGACGGTCTCGTTGACCTTGCCGTCCTTGGTGTTGATGAAGGAGGCGACCGAGTCGACCTCGTTCAGGTGGCCCTCGTAGGAGTCCGGCGCGGTGAACGCGTACAGGCTGCGGCCCGCGGCGCCCGCCGTCACGTAGACGACGCCCTCGGTCTCGGGGTACGCGGTCTCGCCGATGGGGAGCTTCTTGGTGACCTTGTTGCCCTTGATCACGTCGGTGCGCTCGTACTGGTGGTTGTGGCCGTTGATGACCAGGTCCACCGTGTACTTCTCGAACAGCGGCACCCACTCCTGTCGCACGCCCCCCTCCGAGGCGTGCGCGGTGGAGGTGCAGTAGGCGCAGTGGTGGAAGAACACGACGATGAAGTCGATGTCCTTCGACGCCCGGAACTTCTTCAGCTGCGCCTCGAACCACTTGGTCTGCGTGCCGCCCGAGATGCCGAGGTTGGCCGGGATCTCGAAGGAGACGTCGTTCGGGTCCAGCGAGATGACCGCCGTGTTGCCGTAGACGAAGGAGTAGACGCCCGGCAGGTTCGCCTTGTCCGGTCCGTTGTCCGGGAGCGAGAAGCGGGCCTCCTCGCCGCCGTAACCGTTGGGCGAGTACCAGGCCTCCATGTCGTGGTTGCCGTAACTCACCATCCACGGCACGGACTTGGCGACCGACTCGGTCTGCGCGAGGAAGTTGTCCCAGACGCGGGAGTCGAAGCCGGTGTCGGCTGCCTTGCCCGCGCCCGCCGGGTCCGCGTAGGCGATGTCGCCGGCGTGCAGGTGGAAGGACGGGTTCTGGCCGAGGATCAGGCTGTCGTTGGCCAGGCCGTGGTAGCTGACGCCCTGGTCGCCGAAGGCCGTGAAGGTGAACGGCTTGTCGCGGTCGGGCGCGGTGGTGAAGGTGCCCAGGGTGCCGAGCAGGTGCGGCTCGGCCGGGTCGAAGCCCTGGTGGCCGACGCCGTAGTAGTAGGTCCGGCCCGGGCGCAGGTGGGTCAGCTTGGCGTGCACGTAGTACTGCGTGTGGTCCGCGCTCGCGCCCACGCCGGCCGGCGTGTAGAGGGTGCGGATCTCGGCTTCGATCTTGCGGGAGAGGTCCCACGGGTGGGCGCCGATGCGGATGAAGGGCTTCTTCACCGCGACCGGGACCTGCCAGGAGACGGTCATCTCGGTGCTCGCGTCGTTGCCGAACGCGAGGTGCCGGCCGAACGGGGCGACGAGCGAGCCGTCGACGTATTCGGTCCGGGTGTGGCTCTGCGTCGGCGTGGCGGCCTGGGCGACCGCACCCGGCACGAACGCGCCACCGGCGACGGCGCCGATCGTCACGGCACCGCCTCTCATCAGGTTGCGCCGCGAGAATCTCGCGCGCAGGTACTCGTGCTGCTCGGCCATGCTCATGCGCTCGGCCAGCTGCTCCGGTACTCCCATACGAGGTATGTCCATGACGACTGAAACTCGTCCACATGGGCAACGGCCCACAAGACCCAGGATGGACAGATCGCAAACAGAGGTTCATAAGAACACCAAAGAACGCCGCCAGCGGCTTGCCCGATATCGGGCAGGATTCTTGCGAAACCCTCTCCGGTACCTCAGGATCTACCGGGTGCACGACGAACTTGTCGATCATCTGACGCGGTCCACGCCCCTGAGCCGGGGCGAGGCACTGCGGGTGATCCAGGACGTGCTCGCCTATTTCGACGAGACGACCACCGAGTACGTCCGTCGCCGCCACCGCGAGCTGCAGGCCCAGGGCCTGGTGAACGCGGAGATCTTCGAACGGATCGAGGCGGACCTGAAATACCGGGCGGTCGCGCCGCCGGAGCTTACGCTCAGGCAGTTGCGCCGCATCGTCTACGGCTGAGGGACTCATCTGTATGTGCGGAATCGTCGGATACATCGGGAAGCGTGATGTGGCTCCCCTCCTGCTGGAGGGCCTGCAGCGCCTCGAATACCGCGGATACGACTCGGCGGGCATCGTGGTGACCTCCCCGAAGGCCGCCGGTCTGAGGGTGGTCAAGGCCAAGGGCCGCGTGCGCGACCTGGAGGCGAAGGTCCCGGCCCGCTTCAAGGGCACCACCGGCATCGCCCACACCCGCTGGGCCACCCACGGCGCCCCCTCCGACGTCAATGCCCACCCGCACCTGGACGCGGAGAACAAGGTCGCCGTCGTCCACAACGGCATCATCGACAACGCCTCCGACCTGCGCCGCAAGCTGGAGGCGGACGGCGTGGAGTTCCTCTCCGAGACCGACACCGAGGTCCTCACCCACCTCATCGCCCGCTCCCAGGCCGAGACCCTGGAGGAGAAGGTCCGCGAGACCCTCCGGGTCATCGAGGGCACGTACGGCATCGCCGTGCTGCACGCCGACTTCCCCGACCGCATCGTGGTGGCGCGAAACGGCTCCCCGGTCGTCCTCGGCGTCGGCGAGAAGGAGATGTTCGTCGCCTCCGACATCGCCGCCCTCGTCACCCACACGCGGCAGATAGTGACCCTCGACGACGGCGAGATGGCCACCCTCAAGGCCGACGACTTCCGCACCTACACCACCGAGGGCACCCGTACGACGTCCGAGCCGACCACCGTGGAGTGGGAGGCGGCCTCCTACGACATGGGCGGCCACGACACCTACATGCACAAGGAGATCCACGAGCAGGCCGAGGCGGTCGACCGCGTCCTGCGCGGCCGGATCGACGACCGCTTCTCCACCGTGCACCTCGGCGGCCTCAACCTGGACGCCCGCGAGGCCCGGCAGATCCGCCGCGTGAAGATCCTCGGCTGCGGCACCAGCTACCACGCGGGCATGATCGGCGCCCAGATGATCGAGGAGCTGGCCCGCATCCCCGCGGACGCCGAGCCGGCCTCCGAGTTCCGCTACCGCAACGCCGTGGTGGACCCCGACACCCTGTACGTGGCCGTCTCCCAGTCAGGTGAGACCTACGACGTCCTCGCCGCCGTCCAGGAGCTCAAGCGCAAGGGCGCCCGGGTCTTCGGCATCGTGAACGTGGTCGGCTCGGCGATCGCCCGCGAGGCGGACGCGGGCATCTACGTCCACGCGGGCCCGGAGGTCTGCGTCGTCTCCACGAAGTGCTTCACGAACACCACGGTCGCCTTCGCCCTCCTCGCGCTCCACCTGGGCCGCACCCGGGACCTCTCGGTGCGCGACGGCAAGCGCATCATCGAGGGCCTGCGCAAGCTGCCCGCGCAGATCACCGAGGTCCTGAAGCAGGAGGCGGAGATCAAGAAGCTGGCCGAGCAGTACGCCGACGCCCGCTCGATGCTCTTCATCGGCCGGGTCCGCGGCTACCCGGTGGCCCGCGAGGCCTCCCTGAAGCTCAAGGAGGTCTCCTACATCCACGCGGAGGCCTACCCCGCCTCCGAGCTCAAGCACGGCCCCCTGGCCCTCATCGAGCCGGCCCTCCCCACGGTCGCGATCGTCCCCGACGACGACCTCCTGGAGAAGAACCGCGCCGCGATGGAGGAGATCAAGGCCCGCAGCGGCAGGATCCTGGCGGTGGCCCACCAGCACCAGGAGAAGGCCGACGAGACGATCGTCGTCCCGAAGAACGAGGACGAACTGGACCCCATCCTGATGGGCATCCCCCTCCAACTCCTGGCCTACCACACGGCACTTGCCCTCGGCCGCGACATCGACAAGCCGAGGAACCTCGCAAAGTCGGTGACGGTCGAGTAGAGGGCCCTTGCCTTTAGGGGCGCGGGGCTGTGTCAATATGCGGCTCCGCCGCGTGGCCGCGATCAGCCCCCACCGCCCCGCGGAGGCCACACAACAGAACGGACCCCCACGTGATGCCACCAATCACGGGGGGTCCGTCCATATCGCCGGGGAAGTCGCCCACCCCCCGGCCGGCGCAGCTAACCGGTGGCCGTCACACCCCGGCCCGCAGCGCGTCGCGGAAGTACCGTCGGCCAGTGCGCGAGCGGGGCCGTCGCCGCGTACCAGGCAACGGCCCCCGCCGCGACGGCGAACCAGCCGCCGACCTTCGTGAGTGAACCGCTCGTCGCGAACTGCGCGATGGCGAGCAACACGAGGGAGACGAAGAACAACCCGTAGGCGCCCTGGTCGAGTTGGTCCCCGCCCGCGAGGGTCAGGGTCAGGGTGACGAGGGCGAACAGCAGCAGGAACAGCCCTGCCGCGTGGGCGGACATCGCGTTGCCGGCCGTGACGGCCCAGGTGAACCACAGGGCGCCGAGCGCCGAGTAGGCCGTACCTGTCACCGCGTCACGGTCGCGGAAGGCGAACAGACCGGCGACGAACAGCGCGACGCCGCCTACATAGTGGGCCAGTGACACCGCGTCAGCGGCCGAGACCCCGTTGATCACGTCGGTGTGTCCGAGGCCGAACGCCAACAGGGTGATTCCCAGGGCGAGTCGGCCGACCACGGTGGTGGTCGCGCTCCCGGCGGAGACATCTTTGTCCACGGCGGGCTCCCTTCGTGCATGTGCAGTTGTGCGGTGATCCGTATATGCCCTTCACAAGGGCACAAACACCTCTACGCACGAGTAGTTTCTGGCTGCACACAGGGAGTTGACGGTCAGTCGGAAGACCGGGCCAGGACTCAGGGAATGACGATGACAGGCCGCTTCGCCCGCTTGGCGAGCCGCCCCGCGACGGAGCCGAAGATGCGCCCCACGATGCCGTGCGTCGATCCGACGACGATCGCGTCGGCCTCGTACTCCCGCCCGACCTCTTCGAGTTCATGGCAGATGTCACCGCCGCGCTCGACCAGGATCCAGGGCACCTCGGCCAGATAGTCGGCGCAGGCGAGCTCGAGTCCGAGCACCTCGGTGCGGTGGTCCGGCACGTCCACGAAGACCGGCGGTTCGCAGCCCGCCCACACCGTGGTCGGCAGCCGGTTGGCGACATGGACGATGATCAGACCCGAGCCGGAGCGATGGGCCATGCCGATGGCGTAGGCGAGAGCGCGCTCACTGGACGTGGAGCCGTCGAAACCGACGACCACGCCGTGCTTGAACGCGGGATCGCAGGAATGGCGTGGCTCTTCCGCCGCCAGGGGCTCGGCCGCCGTGGGGTCGGCGACGGGCCGCTTGCGGTCCCTGGGTTCGAAGAATTCGTGACCGGCCATGGCTGTCTCGGCGTTTTGATCCTTTATGGGAGGGACGACAGTGTGCGGCGGAGCTGTGTCCGGGAATCATCTTTCCCGCCCCATACCCCCAAGGGTACGGCGCCACGCCTCCTTAGCCCAGTTCCCGCCCACGGTCCGTGGGGGTTCCAGGGAGCATGCACGAGGGGACGCCCGTAACGCAATGGTTGCTGCGCTGTACAGGCGGTTCGCACGGGATTCACCTACCCGGCGGCCGACCGGGGCGGGCGCACAGTGACCGACCGGTCGAACACGCGTTGAACCCCGTAACCCACGTCCCAGGGAGCACGCATGTCCGCACCGCACCGCACCCCCGACCCTCCCCGCGCGGCCGACCCGCCCCAGGACACCGCGACCGATGTCGTCCGCTGGGCGGTCTTCTCCTGCGTCCTGGTCCCCGTGGTCCTCCTCTGGTACGGCACCTCGCTCGCCGGGGCCGCGGGCACCGCCCTCGGTCTCGCCGCCGTCACCGCCGCGTGCCGGCTGCTGCTGCGCCAGTCGGAGCGGGGCGCGGCACACCTGCTCACCGACGAGGGGGCGCCCCGTCGCGGCCGTCGGCACCGGACCGGAACGGGGGCGCACAGAGGCGCTCGTCACACTGGTGGAAATACACCGGTCGGCTGACCGGTTTCCGCGCACGCGCCCGGCGCTTTTCAGCCAACTTCCCACGACCGCTTGTCGCCACCCGGCACCACCCCCCAACCCCCGTTCGACCTGCACATACAGGGGGTACGGGCCCCCGCGCACCCTATGTGGATTGGCCACTGCGACAAGGCGCACTTCCCTGCACGGCCCACGAGTGCAACGCTTCGTGATCGAATGCTTCACGCCAAGTTGCCATGTCGACAATGTGCCGGTTCCCGAACTGGGTCACCCCGGCACCACGGGACACAGTAGATTCGATCTTGACGTCTTACGGCGGGGGACTCGTGCAGGACCGAGGGGAAACGTGCAGGAGCGACACAACCGAGGAGCCGCGACCACCGAGGGGGGCTTAGCAGTATGAGCCACGACTCCACTGCCGCGCCGGAAGCCGCGGCCCGGAAGCTTTCCGGGCGACGCCGCAAGGAGATCGTCGCGGTGCTGCTGTTCAGCGGCGGCCCCATCTTCGAGAGTTCCATTCCGCTGTCGGTGTTCGGGATTGACCGCCAGGACGCCGGCGTGCCGCGCTACCGCCTGTTGGTGGCGGCCGGCGAGGAAGGCCCGCTGCGGACCACAGGGGGCCTGGAACTCACCGCGCCACATGGCCTGGAGGCGATCTCACGCGCCGGGACGGTCGTCGTACCGGCCTGGCGTTCGATCACCTCCCCGCCGCCGGAGGAGGCGCTCGACGCACTGCGCCGGGCGCACGAGGAAGGCGCCCGCATCGTCGGGCTGTGCACCGGCGCCTTCGTCCTGGCCGCGGCGGGCCTGCTGGACGGCCGCCCCGCGACGACGCACTGGATGTACGCACCGACGCTGGCCAAGCGCTATCCGTCGGTGCACGTGGATCCGAGGGAACTCTTCGTCGACGACGGAGACGTACTGACGTCCGCCGGTACGGCGGCCGGAATCGACCTCTGCCTCCACATCGTGCGCACCGACCACGGCAACGAGGCAGCCGGCGCCCTGGCCCGCCGTCTCGTCGTCCCGCCACGCCGGACGGGAGGCCAGGAGCGCTACCTGGACCGCTCTTTACCAGAGGAGATCGGCGCCGACCCGCTCGCCGAGGTCGTCGCCTGGGCGCTGGAGCACCTGCACGAGCAGTTCGACGTCGAGACGCTGGCGGCACGCGCGTACATGAGCCGCCGCACCTTCGACCGCCGCTTCCGCTCGCTGACGGGTTCGGCCCCGCTCCAGTGGCTGATCACGCAACGAGTGCTCCAGGCCCAGCGTCTCCTGGAGACCTCCGACTACTCGGTCGACGAGGTCGCGGGCCGCTGCGGCTTCCGCTCGCCGGTGGCCCTGCGCGGCCACTTCCGCCGTCAGCTGGGCTCGTCGCCGGCGGCGTACCGCGCCGCGTACCGGGCCCGCCGCCCCCAGGGCGACAAGCCGGCGGACGTGGAACCGACGCCGGGTCCCGCGGCCCCGGGTCCGACCCTCCACCCGGAGGGCCCGGTCCCGCTGCAGAGCCGTCGCGCGGCGGCGAGCGCGGTGGGTTCGGGAGCGACCCTCTCGACGGCCGCGACGGCGTCCGTGGACAACAGCCGCGAGATGTACGTCACCGGCCGGGCGAGCGTGCCGGGCCAGCGCAGCGGAGCCTGACTCGCAACGCCGGGCGGATTCCAGCCCGCCCGGCGTTCGGGCCCTTCGGTGGGGCCCCGGGTGCGCCGACCCCGGCACCGGGCATCCCAAAAGCGAGCGCCCGCTCTAGGGTGGTCGCATGAACGATCGCATGGTGTGGATCGACTGCGAGATGACCGGCCTCTCGCTGTCCGACGACGCGCTCATCGAGGTTGCCGCCCTCGTCACCGACTCCGAGCTGAACGTACTCGGCGAAGGAGTCGACATCGTCATCCGGCCGCCGGACCAGGCGCTGGAGACGATGCCGGAGGTGGTGCGTCAGATGCACACCGCGTCCGGGCTGCTCGCCGAGCTCCCCGGCGGCACCACCCTGGCGGACGCGGAGGACCAGGTCCTCGCCTATGTCCGCGAACACGTCAAGGAGCCCGGCAAGGCGCCCCTGTGCGGCAACTCGGTCGGCACCGACCGCGGTTTCCTCCTCCGCGACATGCCCACTCTCGAGGACTACCTCCACTACCGCATCGTCGACGTCAGCTCCATCAAGGAACTCGCCCGGCGCTGGTACCCGCGGGCCTACTTCAACAGCCCCGAGAAGAACGGCAACCACCGCGCCCTCGCCGACATCCGCGAGTCGATCGCCGAGCTCCGCTACTACCGCGAGGCGATCTTCGTACCCCAGCCCGGCCCCGACTCGGAGACCGCGAGGACGATCGCCGCGAAGCACGTCCTGCCTGCTCAGTAGCGTCCCCGGGGTCCTTGGAGAGTCCCCGCGAAAGCCGTGCGCGAGCACCCCTTCGGACCCTGTACACTTTTTCTCGGCCGGTCGGGGAAACCACAGACTTCAACCGCTGGTCGTGGTGGGTGTAGCTCAGCTGGTAGAGCACCTGGTTGTGGTCCAGGATGTCGCGGGTTCGAGTCCCGTCACTCACCCTTACGAGAAAGGCCCTTGGCCCGCGGAAACGCGGGCCAAGGGCCTTTTTGTCACGGCTGCCGAGTCGGCACGGTGCCCGCCGCGCGGAGCGGCTCCCTCTTGCGTGGTGAAGGCCGCGTGAAAAGCTGGGTATGAGGTTTGTCCAGGCCGGGCGGGTGACGGAGGGCACAGTGGACTGGGCACGGTTCGCACAGCAGATGGCGGCGATGGCACGGGACCTGCTGGCCCAGGACTCGGTCACCGCGACGCTGGAGCGGATCACGGCCTCTGCCACCGAGCTGGTCGAGGGCTGCGACGCGGCCGGCCTGCTCGTCGTGCACGGCACGCAGGTGGAGACCCTCGCTCCCATCGACCCTTTCGTCACCGACAGCGACGCCCTTCAGCAGCAGATGGGGGAAGGGCCCTGCTTCGACGCCGCCCGCAGCTCGCAGGGCGACCGCGTCTTCCGCATCGCCGACCTCACCGCCGAACACCAGCGCTGGCCCGCCTACGCCCCCCGGGCCCATCTCCTGGGGGTGGGCAGCATGATGGGCTTCCTGCTGTTCACCGACGACGAGGACCTCGGCGCGCTGAACCTCTACTCCCGCAAGCCCGGCGCCTTCAATCCGGACAGCGAGACCGCCGGCTGGCTGCTGGCCTCCCACGCGGCCGTCGCCTTCTCCAGCGCCCGCACCCACGCCCAGATGGAGCAGGCCGTCGCCACCCGCCACATCATCGGGGAGGCCATGGGCATCCTCATGGGCACACATCACCTCACCGAGCACGAATCCTTCGACGTGCTGCGCCGCTACTCCCAGGAGAACAACGTCAAACTCCGCGAGGTGGCCCGCCGCGTCTGCGAACAGGGCAGCCTGTCCTGACCCGGCCGTTAGCCGGCTCCCCCGGCTCCTGGCTGAACCGGAGGGGCCTGAGCCGGCCCGGCCCCCAGGGGAAACGCCGCCGAACCGGCCTGCACACCAAGTCCCCTCCGCGAACACCCCGACACCCCCGGCCGGGTGCCGCCTGGCGCACGCGCCCCGTCGCCCGAACGCTGTGCGGTCGGTCAGCCCATGTCCGTCAGGAGGGTGGACAGTTCCTTTTCCTGCTGGGCGGGCGGCATCGGCGGGTTGGAGTGGTCGATGCCGAAGGTCTTGAGCATCTTGTCCATCTGGGCGTCGATGGAGGTCCAGCCGGTCTGGTCCAGCGGCTGCAGCGAGGCCTGGTCGGCGTCCCACAGGTCACGCAGCGACTGGGCGGCCGCGTGCGCTCCCTTCGCGTCCCCCGAGCGGGCGTCCTTGAGCGAGGTGGAGGCGAGGGCCTTCAGCGCGGTGACCTTGGCGGGCGGGAACTTCTTCACGGCCTCGCCGGGAGCCATCTGGACGGCGGAGGTGTTGTCCTCCTCCGGCGCCGGGCCGACGTGCGGCTGGCTGTGGGCCCAGACCAGCAGGCCCGCGGTGGCGACGGCGAGCAGTGCGAAGCCGGCCAGCCCGACGCGCTCCCTGCGCGGGTCGCCGGTGGTCTGGGCGGCGTGGGCCGCATGGGCGGCCTCGTAGGTCTCGGTCACGTCCGAGCGCGTCACCGTGAGGTAGACGACCGTCGCCAGGATGAGGCCGAGGAAGATCAGGCTGGTGGTGAACGTGCCCAGGTCGAGACCGGTCGGCTCGCCCGGCTGAGCGATCTTCGGGGAGGCCAGCCAGTCACCGATGTTGGCGCCCAGCGGGCGGGTCAGGATGTAGGCGAGCCAGAAGGACAGCACCGGGTTCGCGCCGAACCGCCACAGGGCCGTGATCGCCGCGATGAGACCCAGCGGCAGCAGCACCGAGGCGCCCGGGCTCCAGCCGGTCAGTTCCAGCGTCCAGTCGCCGGTCGCGGTGCCGAGGGCGAAGGTGACGAGAACGGCGAGCCAGTAGAACGACTCCCGCGGCAGCGTGGTGACCGAGTGGATGGACAGCGTGCGCTCGCGCAGCCACCAGGTGCCGAAGACCACGGCGAGCAGCACGGAGAACACCGCCGAACTGATCCACAGCGGCACGTTGAGCTGGTCGGTGAGGATGTCGGTGTACAGGGTGCCCGTGACACTGACGACGACCACGGTCAGCCAGTACGGGAACGGGACGTACCGCTTAAGCCGCAACTGCACGGCCAGGACGACCACGAACACCGCGGTGAAGATCCAGGCCGTGTTCACCAGGCCGACGCCCAGCTTCATGTTGATCCAGTCGGCGAAGCTCTCGCCCACCGTGGTGCACAGGATCTTGATCACCCAGAACCAGACGGTGACCTCGGGGACCTTGTTGAGCATGAGGCGCCCGCTGCGCGTGCGTGCTTCCGTTGTCGTTGTCATGCACGGAGGTTTACGCGGGGAACCTGCAAGCAACCTGACTACGTGACCGCACGCGCCGCCGGGAACGTCACCTCGACGTGGCCGCGGCCGTCCGCGATCGCCCGGACCTCCACACCGGCCGAGGCGGCGACGCGCCGGACCACCGGCAGCCCCAGCCCGTATCCGTCGCCGCCGGTCACCCCCGCCTCGAAGACCCGTTCCACGTCGGCGGGATCGAACCCGGGGCCGTCGTCCAGGACATCGACCACGATCGCCTCGCCCTCGCTGCGCGCGGTGATCCACACCCGCGACCGTGCGTGCCGCAGGCCGTTCTCCAGCAGGGGGGACAGCAGTGACACCGCGACGTCGGGCGCCACGGCCACCTCGACCTTCGCGGGAAAGGCGACCTCGACCGAGCGGGAGCCGATCGCCTGCCGCGCGGCGGTGCGCAGATCACACCGGGTCCCGTCGTCCGTCCGAGCGCGCGCGGCGCGCAGAATCGTCGTGATCGCCGTGTCGAGGCGGTCGACCTCGCTCAGGACCGCCTTGGGCGGCACCGGCTCGCCGGACAGCTGTGCCAGTTGCGCCTCGCCCCGCAGGACCGTGAGCGGGGTCCGCAGCTCGTGGGCGATCTCGTCGGTGAGCCGGCGCTCGTCCGCCAGCGCGTTGTCGACGCGCTCCAGGAGGCGGTCCAGGGTCTGTCCCAGTTCCCCGAACTCGTCGCGGGGCACCCCGAGGTCGAAACGGCGCCCGGGCTCGTGATGGCCCCATTCGTCGGCGAGGGCGGCCATCTCGTGCACGACCCGCAGCGCGCGGTGCACCACGAGGTGCGCGACACCGCCGGCGAGGAGGATGGTGAGGCCGCCCAGAATCAATGACAAGGTCAGACTGCGCTGCTCGGACGTCTCGTAGGGCGTGAGGTCGACCCGGACGATCACCATGACGCGGTGGCCGTCGACGGGGACCCGACGCGCGTACAGAAGGTAGTCGCCGACCGACTCGGTCCGCGATCGCCCCGAGTCCGCCAGCGCCTCGACGCGATCGACCACGCTCGGCGGCACGTCCCCGTCGACCAGACGGCCGTCGGCGTACACCCAGGCGACCTCGTCCAGCGCCTCGCTGCCGTTCTCCGTGAGCACGACCCGGCCGCCCTCGGCGGTGACGTTCCCGGCGACCGCCTCGGCGCGGGCGTGGGCCAGGTCGCGGGCGTCGGCGTCCGTCACCCGGCTCAGCAGCACGTGCGAGACCACGACCAGGATCGCGACCACGGCGGTGGCGATCAGCACGGTGAGCGCGACGACCCTGCTGCGGAAGCCCGTCACTGCCATCGGTAGCCCACACCGCGGACGGTCGCCAGACGTTCGGCCACACCGAGCGGACCGAGCTTGGTCCGCAGCCGGCGCACGAAGGAGTCGAGGGTGTTGTCGCTGACCTGCGCTCCGTGCGGCCAGCCGGCGGCGACGAGGGCGTGGCGGCGTACCGCCTCTCCCTGCGAGGCGATCAGGCGGCCCAGGAGCCGGAACTCGGTCGGGGTCAGGCTCATGGTCACCGCGTCGCAGGTCACCACATGCTTCGCCGGATCGAGGACCACCTCGTGCGGTGCGGCCACCACGGTGGCCCGGCGCAGCAGCGCGCGCACGCGCACCAGCAGTTCCGGGATGTCGAAGGGCTTGGTCATGTAGTCGTCGGCGCCGGCCTCGAAGCCGCCCACCTTGTGCTGCAGACCGTCCAGGGCCGTGAGCATCAACACCGGCGCGTCGACGCCGCGGGCCCGCAGCGCCAGGCAGACGTCGCGGCCGTCGGCGTCCGGCAGCCCGAGATCGAGGACGATCAGATGGGGCGCCGGTGCGAGCTGTCGCAGCAGGCTGTCGGCCGTGGCGGCGACGGAGACGGTGTGGCCGTCGTGCTCCAGGGCGCGCCTGAGGATGCCGCGGACCGCCGCGTCGTCTTCGCACACCAGGATGAAAGCCACGGGCAGACCCTAGATACTCGCGTCCCGGTTCTCCATCTGCCCTGATCAGCAGCCTGCCGCTCGGGTGCGAGCGGCAGGACTGACCAGCTGCCGGGTGGGGGCTGCTGCCGCGGTCGTGGAGAGGCGCGGCTCATCCGTTCGTCTGATCGGCTGCGCCTTCGAGTGCCTGGGCGGTGTCCTCGGCGTGCGGGGAGGCGTCGTCGACGAAGCTGTACGGCGGCAGCGGACCGTTGACGCGGAGCTCCAGATGGGGGTGCTGCCGGCGGAGCCGGTCGACCGCCTCCAGAAACCGTGCCGCCGAGTCGCGGTCGATGAGGAAGGAGAGGTTGGCCAGCCAGCCGGTGCTCGACGGTGCGGCGCTGACCGCCTCGGCCGCGGGGCCCAGTTCCCGCTGGAGCATGTCGGCATCGGCTGCTTCGCGGGCCTGGCGCGCGGCCGCGATCATCTCCCCGAGCCGGATCCTGTCCTCCTGCGAGCCCCCGCCGGCCTGCTGGTTCGCTCGTGCCAGGGAGCGGATCTCGTCGTTGTCCGCCACCACCAGCTGCAGCACGGCCTCTTCGTCGTGGTTGGCCTTGAGGTTGTACTCCGCTTTGCCGTCCAGCGCCCGCAGTCGCTCCAGCAGATGATCCGCACGCTCGGCCAGCACGCCGGTCACCGTCTCGTCGTCGGGCGAGACGCTGGCGAAGCGTATCGGCAGGACCACGCCGTCCTCCCCGGCCGCGTCCAGCACGCGCTGGTGGGCGAGGAGGTCACGCCGCTTGGGCCGGAGTTCCTCGGGGGCGTCGCTGACGACCGCCGCCAGCTCGCCCTGGCGCAGCACGCGCACCGGTCGCGGTGGGTCACCCACGCCGTCCACGTCCTTGAGGAGCGAAGTGAGCGAGGCGTGTGAGGCGTGGGTGATTCCGTAGACGTAGGTGCTCATCGCTCGTCCTCCCTCTGGCTCGCGGAACGGTTTGCCTGCTTCTGGCGTCCCTCGTCACGGGCCTGCTGGAAGGCCTGTGAGATCGTCTCGGCGGCCCCGGACAGCGCGCCCTTGGTCTTGCCTCGGGCACCGGATTCGGTGAGCTGGCCGGTGAGTTCGGTCAGGCCGGCCGGCTTGCGGGGGCCCGCTTCCAGGTCGAGTCGGTTGCACGCCTCGGCGAAGCGCAGATACGTGTCCACGCTCGCCACCACGACCCGGATGTCGATCTTGAGTATCTCGATGCCGACCAGGGAGACCCGCACGAACGCGTCGATCACCAGCCCCCGGTCGAGAATCAGCTCCAGCACGTCGTAGAGGCCACTGGAACCTCCGCCGCCGCCCTGCTGCGTTGTCACGCTCATCGCAACCAGCCCCTTTGCCGTCCATGGGATCCCACCCCGCGCACTGCCTCGCCGAGTCCGCGCTCCGGTTTCCCGATACGGGAGAAGCTCCGTGGAGCATTCCCACAGGTCACCGCGGGCTGCCGGCCGTGCGCGGGCTTTCCGGTGCGGGTAGCCCACGACCCTCAAGGCCAAACACCTGTGCGAGCGAGATCACCGGGCCGGGCGGCGGTGACGCGGCCGGGCAGGGGCCACGGTCAGACTTCGATGTGGGAGCCCATGATGACCGTACGGTCGCCGGGCAGGCCGAAGTACTCGGCGGCGTCGGCCGTGATGTAGGACGTCGCGATGAACAGGCGCTTGCGCCACGGGGCCATCGTCGGTGCCTTGCCGCGGCGCAGCTCGATCTTCGACAGGAAGTAGGACGCCCGCTCGAGGTCCAACGGCCCTTCGGTGTCGGCCGGTTCGAGCACGGCCAGGGTGGCGGGCACGTCCGGGGTCTCCATGTAGCCGTACCGGGCCGTGACATGCACGATGCCGTCGTCGCCGAAGCCGAGGCTGTCCACGACGAGGCGCTCGTCGGCCGGGACGCGGGGCACGGGCTCGGTCTCGATGGACAGGATCACGATCTGCTCGTGCCGTACGTGGTTGTGCTCGACGTTGGCCCGCATCGCGAGCGGCGCGGTCTCCTTGCCCCGGTTGAGGAAGACGGCCGTGCCGGGGACCACGCGTGTCGACGTCCGCCCGGTCCGCAGGTCCTCGATGAACTCGGGCAACGGGCCCTCGTGCCGGGCCCGTTCCTCCGTGACGATGCTGCGGCCGCGCTGCCAGGTCGTCATGACCGTGAACACGGTCAGGCCGATCAGCAGCGGCAGCCACGCGCCGTGCACCAGTTTGGTCAGGTTGGCCGCCACGAACAGCAGGTCCACGAAGAGCAGCACGGTCGCGCCGATGGCGATGAGCCACCGGGGTGTGCCCCACTTGGCGCGGGCGACGTAGAAGAACAGCAGGGTGGTGATGGTGATGGTGCCGGTGACCGCCATGCCGAACGCGAAGGCCAGCGCCGCGGAGCTGCGGAAGGCGAAGACCAGGGTGAGGACCGAGACCATCAGCAGCCAGTTGACCCAGGGCACGTAGATCTGGCCCACGGTCGACTCGGAGGTGTGCGCGATCCGCAGCCGCGGCAGGTAGCCGAGCTGAGCCGCCTGGGAGGTGACCGAGTACGCGCCGGTGATCACCGCCTGGGAGGCGATCACCGTGGCCGCGGTGGCCAGGAGGATCATCGGCCACCGCCCCCAGTCGGGCACGAGGAGGAAGAAGGGGCTGCTGATGTTCTTCGGGTTCTCGAGGATGAGCGCGCCCTGTCCGAGGTAGCTCAGGATGCAGGCCGGGAAGACGAGGAAGAGCCAGGCCCGGGTGATGGACCGGCGGCCGAAGTGCCCCATGTCGGCATACAGCGCCTCGGCGCCGGTGACCGCGAGCACGACCGCCGCGAGGGCGAAGAAGGCGGTGCCGAAGTGGCCGAACAGGAAGCCCAGGGCGTACGTCGGTGACAGGGCCCTGAGGATGCCCGGGTGCTCGGTGATGCCCTTGACGCCGCACGCGCCGATCGCCGTGAACCAGGCGATCATGACCGGCCCGAACACCCGGCCCACCGCCGCGGTGCCCCGGCGCTGCACCAGGAACAGGATCACGATGATCACCGCGGTGATCGGCACGACCGCGCTGTCCAGCGACGGCTCGACGACCTTGAGCCCCTCGACGGCGGACAGCACCGAGATGGCGGGCGTGATCATGCTGTCGCCGAAGAACAGCGACGCCCCGAAGATGCCCAGCGCGGCCAGGACCGCCGCGGCCCGCCTGCCCCGCTGCGAAGTCCACCTCCGCAACAGGGTGATGAGGGCCATGATGCCGCCCTCGCCCTCGTTGTCGGCGCGCATCGCCAGCAGCACGTACGTCACCGTCACGACGATCATCACCGACCAGAACACCAGTGACACCACGCCGTACACGTTCTGCGTGGACACCGGGACGGGGTGCGGGTCGCCCGGGTTGAACACGGTCTGGAGGGTGTAGATCGGGCTGGTCCCGATGTCGCCGAAGACCACGCCGAGCGCGCCGACCACGACCGCCAGACGCACCGAGTCGTGCGCGAGCTGTCCGCGCGCCTCCGGGGGCCGCGCAGACACGGTCTCCTGCTGGCTGTCGGCCATGCTGGTGCTCCTCCGGGCGGTCCGCCGTGCCGCGGGCCTCGTGCATCAGTGCGGACATTACCGATGCACCGGATGGGTCGCCGCCGGAGGGGGGCGCTGCCGTACGCCTGGAGGCGTTACGGGCTGTGCGGCCGGCGGTAGGCGGCGGCCTCCGGGGCCGGGTCGGTCGTATCGGCGCTGCTGCCCGGGCACTCGTGCACGTGCGGAAGCGGTAGCTCCGCCCGGGCTGCGGGCAGAACGATCTCGTTACGGCCGTGCGTCTCAACCCGCCCTCGGAGGTGCTGACTTGACCGTCATCGTCGGCCTGGTCCACCGCAAACGCGTCCATCTGGCCGGCGATTCCGCCGGCAGCGACGGCCACCGGCTCACCATCCGCCGCGACCCCAAGGTGTTCACCAACGGCCCCTACGCGTTGGGCTTCACCACCTCCTTCCGCATGGGCCAGCTGCTCCACCACGCCTTCGAGGCCCCGCACCCGGAGGGCGACCTCGACCGCTTCATGGCCACCACCTTCGTCAACGCCGTCCGCGCTTGCCTCAAGGACGGCGGCTGGGCACGCAAGGACTCCGAGCAGGAACAGGCCGGCACCTTCCTCGTCGGCGTGCACGGCAGGCTCTTCGTCCTGGACAGCGACTACCAGGTCGGCGAACCCGCCGACGGATACGCGGCGGTCGGCTGCGGCGAGGAACTCGCCCTCGGCGCCCTCCACGCCACCGCCGAACTCGCGCTGAAGCCGCGCGAGCGTCTCACCGTCGCCCTCCGCGCCGCCGACCACCACAGCGCGGGTGTCGCCGCGCCGTACATCTACGCCAAGACGCCCCGCTGACTCCCACCATGACCGAACAACCCCCGCGCCTACGGGCCGAGTTCTTCCGCACCGCACGCCTGGACGCCGTCCCCCTCGCCGTGGAACACGCCGCCGAGATGGCCGCCGTACTGTCCGACCCGGCGCTGCACGTCTTCATCGGCGGCACCCCCGCCTCCCCCGACGCCCTCCGCGCCCGCTACGAACGCCTGGTCGCCGGGTGTCCCGACCCGGCCGTGTCCTGGTGCAACTGGGTGCTGCGGCTGCGGGAGGAGGCCCGGCTGGTGGGAACCGTGCAGGCCACGGTCGTGGGGTCCGTCGCGGAGGTCGCCTGGGTGGTCGGGACGCCGTGGCAGGGGCGGGGCCTGGCCTCCGAGGCCGCCCGTGGGCTCGTGTCCCTGCTCGCGGGGAAGAGCTGTGTGCGGACGGTGATCGCCCACGTCCGTCCCGAACACCGGACCTCGGAGGCGGTCGCCCGGGCCGCCGGGCTCGAGCCGACGGAGGTGGAGCAGGACGGCGAGCGGAGGTGGCGGCTGGAGCTGCCCGGTTGACGGGGTGACAAGCCGTCTAGGAAGACGCCCGCGTGACCAGTTCCGTCGCCAGGACCACCTGCCGGCGCTCCAGCCCCCGTGACACCGCCGGGCGGCGGTCGGCGATCTCCTCCAGAAGGAGGTCGATCATGCGGCGGCCCATCTCCTCGATGGGCTGGCGGACGCTGGTGAGGGGCGGGTCCATGTGGCGGGCGATGGCAGAGTCGTCGTAGCCGACCAGGGCCACGTCGTCGGGGATGCGGCGGCCCTTCTCGCGCAGCACCTGGCGGGCGCCCGCCGCCATGACGTCGGAGCCGGCGAAGACCGCGTCCAGGTCGGGGCAGCGGGCGAGCAGCTCGGTCATCGCCCGGTGGCCGCCCTCCTCGGTGAAGTCGCCGGCCTCGATCAGGCGCTCGTCCACCTGGTGGCCGGCGTCGCGCAGGGCGTCGCGGTAGCCGTCGACGCGGCGCTGGGCGCCGTAGACGTCGAGGCGGCCGGTGATGTGGGCGATCCTGCTGCGGCCCCCGGCCAGCAGGTGCTCGGCGGCCGAGCGGCCGCCGCCGTAGTTGTCGGAGTCGACCGAGGTGAGGGTCTCCGCGGCCGAGCGGGGGCCGCTGATCACGGCCGGGATCTCCAGCTGGGCCAGCAGGTCGGGCAGGGGGTCGTCGGCGTGCACGGAGACCAGCAGGACGCCGTCCACGCGGTGGGCGGCCAGGTACTGGGCCAGGCGCCTGCGCTCGCGGTCGTTGCCCGCGAAGATCAGGAGCAACTGCATCTCGGTCTCGGAGAGTTCGGCGCCGACGCCCTTGAGCATGTCGGAGAAGTACGGCTCCGAGAAGAACCGGGTCTCCGGCTCGGGGACGACCAGCGCGATCGCGTCCGTGCGGTTGGCGGCGAGGGCGCGGGCCGCGGTGTTGGGGACGTAGCCGAGTTCGGCGACCGCCGCCTCCACGGCCGCGCGGGTGGCGTCGCTGACGCGGGGCGAGCCGTTGATCACGCGGGAGACCGTGCCGCGGCCGACACCGGCCCGCGCGGCGACCTCCTCGAGGGTGGGCCGGCCCCCGCTCCGGCTCCGCGCTCCGTGGCCTGTTGCCATTGGCTCCGCCTCCCATGGACCTACGTTGGCCTGGAATCTAACAGCCCCGTGAGCAGTGGCGACCGTCCCCGGGCGCCCCGGCGGCACGCCTGGGGACCCAGGTCACGGACCTCGCGATTCCACTTAACGTCCCGATAACTGAACGCATAACTCCGTGTCCGCTCCCTTGACACCCCCGCCCCGACCCGCGAACCTTCAACACATCACTTGTGGGAGCGCTCCCACAGTACCTGACACATACACATCCCGCACGTTCCCCGCCCGAGCCGCAGCGAGCACGAACGGGCCCAACCAATGCAGTTGGCCGGGGGGTCGGCACGTCAGGCAACAGGAGGACGCAACATGGGCACGAGTACCCGACGGTCCCGCAGGCTGATGGCCCTCGCGGCCGTCGCCGCGCTGGCCACGGGCCTGCTGGCCGGCTGCTCCAAGGACTCGGACAACGGCTCGTCGAACGACAGCGGCGGCAACGCCAAGGGCAAGACCACGCTGACCATCGGCACCTTCGGTGTGTTCGGCTACAAGCAGGCCGGCCTGTACGACGAGTACATGAAGCTCCACCCGGACATCAGCATCAAGGAGAACGTCACCACCCGCACCGACGTCTACTGGCCCAAGGTCCTCACCCGCCTCCAGGCCGGCTCCGGCACCGACGACATCCAGGCGATCGAGGTCGGCAACATCACCGAGGCCGTGCAGACGCAGGCGTCGAAGTTCGTCGACCTGGGCAAGGACGTCGACAAATCCCAGTGGCTGGACTGGAAGAACGCCCAGGCCACCACCAAGGACGGCAAGCTGATCGGCCTCGGCACCGACATCGGCCCGATGGCGATCTGCTACCGCAAGGACCTCTTCCAGAAGGCCGGTCTGCCCACCGACCGCACCCAGCTCGCCTCCATGTGGAAGGGCGACTGGGCGAAGTACGTGGACGTCGGCAAGCAGTACATGAAGAAGGCGCCCAAGGGCACCAAGTTCGTGGACTCGGCCTCCTCCGTCTACAACGCGGCCCTCGGCGGCGCGAGCGAGCGCTACTACGACAAGGGCAGCGACAAGGTCATCTGGGACACCTCCGACGGCGTGAAGAAGGCCTGGAACGTCGCGATGACGGTGGCTACCAGCAACATGTCGGCGAAGCTGAAGCAGTTCGACAAGCCGTGGGACCAGGGCTACGCCAACGCCTCCTTCGCCACCGTGGCCTGCCCGGCCTGGATGATCGGCTACATCGAGCAGAAGTCCGGTGACTCCGGCAAGGGCAACTGGGACGTGGCGGCGGCCCCGACCGCGTCCAACTGGGGCGGCTCCTTCCTCGGCGTGCCGACGGCGGGCAAGCACCAGAAGGAGGCCATCGCCCTGGCCAAGTGGCTGACCGCGCCCGAGCAGCAGGCCAAGGTCTTCGCCAAGCAGGCCAGCTTCCCGTCGACCCCGTCGGCGTACACGAGCCTGAAGCCGGCCGCGGACACCACGGCGTACTTCTCCAACGCGCCGATCACGCAGATCTTCGCGGACTCGGCGAAGACGATCCCGTCGCAGTACTTCGGCATCAAGGACCAGCCGATCAACACCGCGATCACCGACGTCGGCATCCTCCAGGTCGAGCAGAAGGGCAAGACGCCCGACCAGGGCTGGAAGGCGGCCGAGAACGAGATCAAGGACGTGCTCGGCCAGTGACCAGCTCCAAGCAGGCTCTCGCGCATCCCGCGTCGAGCGCCGAGGCCGCGCCCGGCACCCCGCCGGGCGCGGCCCGGGGCGCTCAGGGTCGCGGTACGCCGCCTGCGGGTCCCGACTCGTGGCGCAGCCGGCTGTACCGCTGGGACATGAAGGCGTCCCCGTACGCGTTCATCGCCCCCTTCTTCGTCATCTTCGGGGCCTTCTCCCTGGTCCCGCTGCTGTACACCGCCTGGTACTCGCTGCACAACGTGCAGTTGTCCTCGCTGGACACCCAGACCTGGGCGGGTCTGGACAACTACAAGAACCTGTTGTCCTCGGACTTCTTCTGGAACGCCCTGAAGAACACCTTCACCATCGGTCTGATCTCGACCGTGCCGCAGCTGATGGCCGCGATCGGCCTGGCGCATCTGCTCAACTACCGGCTGCGCGGCTCGACGATCTGGCGGGTCGTGATGCTGACCCCGTACGCCACCTCGGTGGCGGCGGCGACGCTGGTCTTCACGCTGCTGTACTCCTGGGACGGCGGCATGATCAACTGGCTGCTGCACTTCGTCGGGGTCGATCCGATCAACTGGCGTGAGTCCGACTGGGGTTCGCAGTTCGCGGTGTCCTCGATCGTGATCTGGCGGTGGACCGGCTACAACGCGCTGATCTATCTGGCGGCGATGCAGGCCATCCCGACGGACCTGTACGAGTCGGCCTCGCTGGACGGCGCCAACCGCTGGCAGCAGTTCCGGCACGTGACGATCCCGCAGTTGCGGCCCACGATCCTGTTCACCGTCGTGGTGTCCACCATCGGCGCGACCCAGCTGTTCGGTGAGCCCCTGCTGTTCGGCGGGGTCAGCGGGTCCAAGGGCGGCTCCGAGCACCAGTACCAGACCCTGGGTCTGTACATGTACGACCAGGGCTGGATCATCGGCAACCTGGGCAAGGCGTCCGCGATCGCCTGGTCGATGTTCCTCATCCTGGTGGTCATCGCCGCGGTCAACATGCTGCTCACCCGACGCCTGAGGAAGTCCCTATGACCACCAGTGAACTGACCTTGCCTCAGGTCCGTAAGGAGCCGCGCCGTCCGCGCCGGGTGATGGGGGCGGGCAAGCAGCTGCACGCGGGCCCGGTGACCTACATCGTCCTGACGGTCTTCGCCCTGGTCTCGCTGGCGCCCCTGGTGTGGACGGCCATCGCGGCCTCGCGCACCGACCGCAGGCTGGCCGAGACGCCGCCGCCGCTGTGGTTCGGCGGGAACCTGTTCAAGAACATGCAGGCGGCCTGGGACCAGGCGGGGCTCGGCACCGCGATGTTCAACAGCACGGTCGTCGCCGGGACGATCACCGTCGCGACGGTGCTGTTCTCCACGCTCGCCGGGTTCGCCTTCGCCAAGCTGCGGTTCAGGTTCTCCAGCGTGCTGCTGCTGCTGACCATCGGCACCATGATGATCCCGCCGCAGCTGGCCGTCGTACCGCTGTATCTGTGGATGAGCGACCTGGGCTGGTCGAACCAGCTGCAGACCGTCATCCTGCCGACCCTCGTGACCGCGTTCGGTACGTTCTTCATGCGCCAGTACCTGGTGCAGGCGCTGCCGACCGAGCTGATCGAGGCCGCGAGAGTGGACGGCGCGAGCAGCCTCCGGGTCGTGTGGCACGTGGTGTTCCCGGCGGCGCGGCCGGCGATGGCCGTGCTCGGCCTGCTGACCTTCGTGTTCGCCTGGAACGACTTCCTGTGGCCGATCATCGCCCTGAACCAGCAGAACCCGACCGTGCAGGTCGCCCTGAACTCGCTCGGCACCGGCTACGTCCCCGACCAGGCCGTGATCATGGCGGGCGCGCTGCTGGGCACACTGCCGCTGCTGATCGCGTTCATCCTGTTCGGCAAGCAGATCGTGGGCGGCATCATGCAGGGCGCGATCAAGGGCTGACGCCCGGTCCCCGTTCGCCCCGGCGCACGTCTTCGGGGCCGGGTCAGCGCCGCCCCGGCCCCCACTCCTTCCAACTCTTCGGTCTCCACGACCATTTATGGGAGCGCTTCCATGACTGAGTCCGCACACCCGGCGACCCCGGTGACCTTTCCTCCCGGCTTCCTGTGGGGCGCCGCGACCTCCGCCTACCAGATCGAGGGGGCGGTGCGGGAGGACGGTCGTACGCCCTCGATCTGGGACACCTTCAGCCACACGCCCGGCAAGACGGTGGGCGGTGAGCACGGTGACATCGCTGTCGACCACTACCACCGCTACCGCGAGGACGTGGCGATGATGGCCGACCTCGGCCTCTCCGCCTACCGCTTCTCGATCTCCTGGTCGCGGGTGCAGCCCACGGGGCGCGGGCCCGCCGTGCAGGTGGGCCTGGACTTCTACCGCCGGCTGGTCGACGAGCTGCTCGAGCACGGCATCAAGCCGGCCGTCACCCTCTACCACTGGGACCTGCCGCAGGAGCTGGAGGACGCGGGCGGCTGGCCCGAGCGCGACACCGCGTTCAGGTTCGCCGAGTACGCGCAGATCGTCGGCGAGGCGCTGGGCGACCGGGTGGAGCAGTGGATCACGCTCAACGAGCCCTGGTGCAGCGCCTTCCTGGGCTACGGCTCCGGCGTGCACGCCCCCGGCCGCACCGAGCCGGAGGCCACGCTGCGCGCCGCGCACCACCTCAACCTGGCCCACGGCCTGGGCACGTTGGCGCTGCGCTCGACCATGCCCGCCCGCAACTCCGTGGCCATCAGCCTCAACTCCTCCGTCGTCAGGCCCCTTTCGCCGCAGAACCCGGCGGACCTGGTGGCCGTGCGGAAGATCGACGACCTGGCCAACGGTGTCTTCCACGGCCCGATGCTGCACGGAGCGTACCCGGAGACGCTGTTCGCGGCGACCTCGTCGGTCACCGACTGGTCGTACGTCCTCGACGGCGACCTGCAGACCATCAACCAGCCGCTGGACGCGCTGGGCCTCAACTACTACACACCGACGCTGGTCTCGGCCGGCGAGGGCCCGGTGAACGGCCCGCGCACCGACGGCCACGGCGCGAGCGAGCACTCCCCGTGGCCGGGCGCGGACGACATCGCCTTCCACCAGACACCGGGCGAGCGCACGGAGATGGGCTGGACGATCGACCCGACCGGTCTGCACGAGCTGATCATGCGCTACACCCGCGAGGCCCCCGGCCTGCCGCTGTACATCACCGAGAACGGCGCGGCCTACGACGACAAGCCCGACCCCGACGGCCGCGTGCACGACCCGGAGCGCATCGCCTACCTCCACGGCCACCTCTCGGCGGTGCGCCGCGCCATCACCGACGGCGCCGACGTGCGCGGCTACTACCTGTGGTCCCTGATGGACAACTTCGAGTGGGCCTACGGCTACGACAAGCGCTTCGGCGCGGTGTACGTCGACTACGCCTCCCTCGCCCGTACGCCGAAGTCGAGCGCCCACTGGTACGGCCAGGCGGCACGGACGGGCACCCTGCCGCCGGCGACGTCCGACTGACCACGGGGGGCACCGGGGGACGGGACGCGGCGCGTCGAGGGGGCGTGCCGCGTCCCGCGCATCGGTACAGCACGCCATGGTGGGGGACGGCTCCGGTGCTGACGCGGGCGTGCGCGCCCCGGCCGGCTTGTGGGGGAAGTCCGGCCGGGGCGCGTGGGCCCCCGTTCCGCGGTGGTCAGTTGAAGGCGCCGAACGCCTTCGAGAAGGCGAACTTGTCCTGGGCGATCGAGCTGCAGGTGGCGTCCGCGGTGGGCTTGGTGCCGCCGGCGCAGCTCTGGTCGCGGGTGGCCGACCACATGGACAGCCAGCCCAGGCCCTTGGACTTGGCGAAGTTCACCAGCTGGGTGGCGTCGTCGACCTTGAAGACCTCGGAGGAGACGTCGTTGACACCGATCATCGGGGTGACGGCGACCGTCTTCCAGGCGGCCGCGTCGGACAGCCCCAGCACGCTCTTGACCTGGGCCTGCGTGGCGGTGGCGGCCTGCTCGGCGTAGGTGCCCATGTCGCCGTTGTAGGAGGCGCCGTAGTCCATCGCCATGATGTTGACGGCGGAGATCCGCACCCCGTTGGCCTTGGCGTTGGACAGCAGGTTCACGCCGTCCTGGGTGAGGCCCTCCGGCATGACCGGGAGCGTGAAGGAGACGTCCAGGCCGGGGTGTTGGGCCTCGAGCTTGGCTATCGCCTTCGCCCGGTTGGTGTTGGCCGTCGCGTTGGGCAGCGCGCCGCCCTCCACGTCGAAGTCGACCTTGGTCAGCTTGTACGCGTCGACGACCTTGCCGTACGCCGCCGCCAGCGCGTCCGCCGAGGAGCACGTCGTCGCGAGCTCCGAGCCGGAGGCGCCGCCGAAGGAGACCCGGACGTCACCGCCCTTCGCGCGCAACGCCCCGATCTGCGAGGCCACACCGTCGCTGCCGAGGTCCGTGACCCCGCCCCACTTCGGTGTGCAGCCGCCGCCGTCGGTGACGAAGGCCAGGTTGTAGTTCTTCACGCCGGTCGCGTTGGCGCTGGCGAGCAGGTCGAAGGCGGGGTAGAGGGAGGTGTCGACGTAGGGCGCGAATCCGGCGCTCGCGGTGGTGCCGGTGCCGGTGGTCTGGGTGGGGGTCGGCGTGGGGATGGGGGTCGCCGGCTGTGTGGGGGTCGGTGTCGGGGTCGGGGTCGGCGACTGCGTCGGGCGGCCGCTCGGCTCGGGTGTCGCGCCGCCGTCCGTGGAACAGGAGGCTCCGTCGATACGGCAACCGTCCGGATCTCCGCTGCCGTTGACCACGAAGCCGACGGTGACCGACTTGCCGGCCGCGAGACCATCGGTGTCCCACTTGGCGGGCGTCACGGTGACGTGCTGTCCGCTGACGCTCGACTCGGCGTTCCAGAGGGAGCTGAGCCGGGCGCCCGTCGGCAGGTCGAACTCCAGCTTCCAGGTCTTCTCGGTGCTGCCGCTGTTGTTCGTCACCACGTACTGCGCGGTGTAACCGGTCGACCAGTCACTGGTCCTGGTGTACGCGGCCCCGATTCCGGCCGCCTGAGCGGTGCCGGTGAGAAGGAGCGCTCCGCCGCCCACCACGGCCACGGCGACGGCTGAGCCGATCGCCTTGTTCCTGCCACTGACCTTGCGCCGGTGCGTACTCATGCGCGTGCCTGCCTTCGCTCTTCACGGGGTGGGGTGCGGCAGCACGCTAGCGATCAGGAAACGGGCAAAGCGCCTGATCCGGACGGGGCTTGAGGATCTTAGGGTGCGCTTAAGGAAGGGATCGGGGACGGTTAAAGGTAGAGACCAATTTCCGCTGCCGGCGCCGTCGCACCGACCGGTGCCCCCGCCCGCCCGGCGTCCGCTCGCGCCCGTCCAGCTGGATCCAGATCCGCACCTCGGTCCCGCCCAGCACGGACGACCCGATCCGCACATCGCCGCCGGTCGACTCCGCGAGCCGCCGCACGATGTCCAGCCCGAGCCCGGTCGAGCCGTCGCTGCCCGACCCCCGGCCGCGCGCCATCGCCGTCTCGGGGTCGGATATGCCCGGCCCCGCGTCGGAGACGAGCACGATCACCGCGTCCTCGCCGTTGTGCAGGTCGACGGCGAAGGCCGTGCCCTCGGCGGTATGCCGGAATACATTGCCGAGCAGGGCGTCCAGCGCCGCCGCGAGGTCCGTCCGGGCCACCGGTATCCGCACCGGCCGGTCGGCGCCGGCCACCCGCCATTTGCGCCCCTCGTCCTCGGCGAGCGCCGACCAGAACGCCATCCGCTCCCGCACCACCTCGGCCGCGTCGCACCCGGCGCCGGGCCCGGCGGCCGCGGTCTGCGGCTTGGCGTCCCGGGCGGTGCGGATGATGGTGTCGACCTCCCGCTCCAGCTGAGCGACCGCGGCCCGGGTCTGCTCGGCGGCCGGCCCGTCCCCGAGCGAGGCCGCGTTCAGCCGCAGCACGGTCAGCGGGGTGCGCAGCCGGTGGGACAAGTCGGCCGCCAACTCCCTCTCGTTCGCCAGCAGTTGTACGACCTGGTCGGCCATGGAGTTGAACGCGACCGCCGCCAGCCGCAGTTCGTTCGGCCCCTCCTCCGGCACCCTCGCCCCGAGCTTCCCCTCCCCCAGTTCGTGCGCACCCTCGACCAGCCGCTGGGCCGGCTGCACCATCCGCACCCCCAGCCGGTCCGCGACCGCGACCGAGCCCACGATCAGCGCGACGCCGACCCCGGCGAGCACCGCCCAGGCCGTGCCGACGCCGTTGGTGACCTCGGACTCGGGGACGTACACCTCCACGACCGCGATGGCGCCGGAGCTCAGCGCGACCGGCTGGAGCAGTGTGGAGCCGCCCGGCACCTCGGTGGTGGAGGCACGCCCCAGTCTGCGCACGGTCGCGATGTCCTCGTCGGCCGCGCGCCGCCTGCCGATGTCCACGGCCGCCTGACCGCCGGCCGCCGGTATGTGCACGGCCATCCCGGAGTCGGAGCCGGCCGAGGCGACGACCCGCTCCAACTGGTCGCGCTCGGTGGTGATGGACAGCGCCGGGGCGACGGCGGCCGCCTGCCGCTCGGCGTTGGAGAACGCGCGGTCGCGGGCCATCTCCTTGATGACGAGCCCGAGCGGCACCGCGAAGGCGACCACGACCATGGCGGTGACCGCCAGACAGACCTTGACCAGTGCCCATCTCATCGCGGCGCCTCCCCACCCGGCGGCTCCAGCTTCACACCGACCCCGCGCAGGGTGTGCAGATAGCGGGGCCGCGCCGCCGTCTCGCCCAACTTCCTCCGCAGCCAGGAGAGATGGACGTCGATGGTCTGGTCGTCGCCGTAGGACTGCTGCCATACCTCGGCGAGCAGTTCCTTGCGGGGGACGACGACCCCGGGGCGGCCGGCCAGGAAGGCGAGCAGGTCGAACTCGCGCCGGGTGAGGTCCAGCCGCGCACCGTCCAACTCGGCCTGGCGGCGCAGCGGGTCGACGGTGAGGCCGCCGACGCGGATGACGGTGGAGGGCGGCGCGTCGCCCGGGGCGGTGCGGGAGCGCCGCAGGACCGCGGACATCCGCGCCGAGAGGTGCTCCACCGAAAACGGCTTGGTCAGGTAGTCGTCCGCGCCCGCGTTCAGCAGGCGGACGATCTCCGTCTCGTCGTCCCGCGCGGTGGCGATGATCACCGGCACGTCGGTGATCCCGCGCAGCATCTTCAGGGCCTCGGACCCGTCCAGGTCGGGCAGGCCAAGGTCGAGGATGACCACGTCGAAGCGGAAATGGGCGACCTCGCGCAGCGCCTCCAGCGCCGTCCCCACACTGCGCACGGTGTGCGCGGCATCGGTCAGGTGCCGGATCAGCGCCGAACGTACGAACTGGTCGTCCTCGACCACGAGCACACTTGCCATGCGCGGCACCGTACGCCATGCGCGCGAGCCGCACTCGGGCCTGTGGATAACTCCGAGCGTGTGCGGCCAGTGGGGCGGGTGAGGCAGTATGACCGGCGATGCGCAGAGGACTCGTACACGTACTGGCTTGGACGCTCGCCACGGGCGCGGCGGTCACGCTGTCGTGGTGGGGTGTCCACACGGTCA
This sequence comes from Streptomyces sp. NPDC002144, assembly GCF_053593695.1. NCBI lineage: Bacteria > Bacillati > Actinomycetota > Actinomycetes > Kitasatosporales > Streptomycetaceae > Streptomyces > Streptomyces sp. NPDC002144. The sequence continues at coordinate 226,249 of NZ_JBSFDB010000001.1, read as the reverse complement.
TGGCGGGCACGGCGTACGACCCGCCCCGCGCCCTGCCGATCAGGGCGGCCGGCGCGACCACGCAGGAGGCGAAACCGCTGGCCACGTCGTCGCCCCGACCGTCTCCTTCGCCGTCCTCACCCTCGAGGGGGCGGTGGAGCAGCCCGTCCGCGACGCCGACGCCGAGCGTCTCGAAGACGCCCGTCGCCAAGCCGTCCCCGACCACGTCCGGCACGGTGCGCAGTTACGACACCGACGGCGGGCGGGTGGTGTTCGACCTCGGTGCCACCTCGGCGACGCTCGTGATGGCGACCCCGGACACCGGCTGGTCGATGCAGACGTGGAAGACGGACACCTGGATCCGGGTGGAGTTCACCTCGGGCACCGACAAGGTCTCGGTGATCTGCACCTGGCACGACGGACCGCCACACGTGGACGTAGGCAACTACTAGGGCCCCCACTGGGGCCCGCGCGGCGCTGAGCGGATCTGGTGAAGTCCGCAGCGGTTCGGTGGTGCCTCCTAAGGGGCGCGGGAAGTGCACGACCGGCCACGACGGCGCCGCGGACGACCGACGGCACAGCGCGGCACTTCCAGCGGAGCGCTCAGCGGAACACCGACGGCGGCGGTGCGGGTGACGCGGTCGCCGCGGCGTCCGTGACCGGGCTCGCGCCGCCCGTGAAGTCCCGCAGCGCCCGGCCGTGTTCGAGGCGGCCGGGGTGCGGGTCGGAGGCGGCCCTGCGGATCAGTTCGGCGACCGGCAGCGAGGTGTCGGAGGCGACCAGGACGGCGTTGCCGAAGCGTTTGCCGCGCAGCACGGTCGGGTCGGCGACCAGGGCGAGTTCGGCGAAGCGGACGGCGGCGGTGGCGATCTGGCCGCGCAGATGGGCCAGCGGCGGTCCGTCGGCGAGGTTCGCGGCGTAGACACCGCCCGGTTTGAGGACCCGTCGGACCTCGTCGAGGAACTCCGTGGACGTCAAGTGGGCGGGCGTGCGGGCGCCGCTGAAGACGTCGGCGATGACCAGGTCGGCCCAGCCGTCGAGGACCTTGGCGAGCCCCTCGCGAGCATCCGTGGCACGTACCCGGATGCGGGCGTTCGGGTCCAACGGCAGCTCCCGGCGCACCAGTTGGACGAGGGCCGCGTCGCGCTCGACGACCTGCTGGGTGGAGCGGGGGCGGGTGGCGGCGACGTACCGGGCGAGGGTGAGGGCGCCCCCGCCGAGGTGCACGGCGTGCACGGGGCGGCCGGGCGGTGCGGCGAGGTCGATGACGTGGCCGAGGCGGCGCTGGTACTCGAAGGAGAGGTGGCCGGGGTCGTCCAGATCGACGTGCGACTGCGGCGCCCCGTCGATCAGCAGCGTCCAGGCACGCGCCCGCTCCCGGTCGGGTATCAGCTCGGCGAGCCCACCGTCGACCGCCTCGACGACGGCTTCGACACCACCGCCCCGCCGGCCGTTCCTGGACCTACCCATGCCCCCATTATCGACGGCCGCACAACGCCCTGCCCGCTCGGGCCCAGGTCACCGGCGCGAAAGTCGGCCCCGCCCGCCTCACCGGCAGCTGTCCGCCGCCTCGATCGTGCGGGCCGCCTCGCCCAGGGCCGCGCGCAGGACCGTCGGGTCGGTCGCGAGGTCGCAGGCGCCGGGGGGCAGCAGCCAGTCGGAGCCCTCGACGGGCGGCTCGGGGTTCAGGGTGAGTCCGCGGCCGTCGGTCTCCGTACAGGTGCTGCCCGGGACGTCCCAGGCGGCGGCCGTACCGGGCGGGACCAGGAAGCCGAGGGTGGCGCCGCCGTCGTGCAGTACGGGGCCGACCGCCTCGCGGGCCCCCCGGCGCAGGATGTCCACGGCCTCCAGCCCCTGCCGGGCCGGCACGGTGACGAGGTCGCAGGCGCCGCCCGGCAGGGGTGGCGCGCTGTACTCCGGAGTCGGTGTGTGCCCCGCCGTCGTCGGCGGCATCGTCGTCTGCATCCCGGCCTCCACCACGGAACCCCTCCTTGAACGAAGCGGGTCGGGAGACGGGCGGCTCCCGGTCCGCAGTGTTCAACGCACGCGCGCGTCAACAGAAACGGCGGAAGACCGCCGCAAAGGATGGCAGTTCATGGCAGATCCGGGATGAGATATCCGGTTTGTAGCCAAACCCTGCGTGGCGGGTCCGACACAGCAGGTACGTTCTTGCCCGCCGGAAACGGGGAGCCACTCGAACAACTCACCGCAATCCCGGCATGGTTCGACGGTTCGCACGAGAGGACCCGGCCATGGCGTCGTCAGAGCTGACCTCGTCCCAGCCCACCCGGCCACCCAGGCCGAACCTGGCCTTCCGCCGACTGCGCGGCAGGCGCTCACCGGCCGAGTTCGCCGCCGCGGTACGGCGGGCGGCCCGCGAGATCGGGGAGCGGGTCAGCTGTGACGCGCGCTATGTGGGCCGGGTCGAGGCGGGCGAGATCCGCTGCCCCAACTACGCGTACGAACGGGTGTTCCTGCACATGTTCCCCGGCCGCACGCTCACCGACCTCGGCTTCGCACCCCGCTCGTCCGTCCGCGGACGCCGGGCGCACGCCGCCGAGGACGCGCCCCCCGTCCACCTGACCGGCGGGGGGCGCGGGTCCGGTGAGACCGAGGGGGCGTACGAGCCGTATGAGACACCGCACCCGCAGAACGACGAGTTGTACGACGATGACGAGGAGAGCGACGTGCTGCGTCGCGCATTCATGACCGGGGGCGCCACCGTGGCCGCCGCCTCGCTGGGCCCCATCGGGCTCGCCTTCGACGCCGCGGCCGCGGGGCGCCCCGTGCGCCGCCCCGGGGCGAGCGACGCGTACGCGCTCGAGGAGGCCGTCCGCAGAATCCGGCTGCTCGACGACCGGCACGGCGCGGACGGGCTCTACCGGCGCGCGTCGCAGCCGCTGCGCGCCGCGTACGCGCTCCTCGACGCCGGCGCGACCCGGCAGACGACCGCCGAGCGGCTGCACTCGGGCGCCGGTGAACTCGCCATCTCGGTGGGCTGGCTGGCACACGACTCCGGGCGGTTCGACGACGCCCGCTCGCACTACGCGGAGGCGCTCGCGACCGCCCGGATGACCGGCGACGACGCCCTGGAGGCGCACGCGTTCTGCAACACGGCGTTCCTCGCGCGGGACGCCGGCCGGCCGCGCGAGGCGGTGCGGGCGGCGCAGGCCGCGCAACGCGTGGGCCGTTCGCTGGGTTCGGCCCGGCTGATGTCGCTGCTGGCGCTGCGCGAGGCGGGCGGCTGGGCGGGGCTCGCCGACCGCACCGGCTGCGAGCAGTCCCTGGCCCGGGCGCAGGCCCTCTACGATCGGGGCCCCTCGGAGGCCGACCCCGAGTGGATGAGCTTCTACGGGGAGGCCGAGCTGGAAGGGCTGGAGGCGCAGTGCTGGTCGACGCTGGGCGACTGGTCGCGCGCGTCCCGCCACGCCCGGCGCGCCGCGCAGCTGCAGGACCCGCACTTCACGCGGAACATCGCGCTCTACACGGCGGAACTCGCGGACGACCTGGCGCGGGGCGGCCGGCCGGACGAGGCCGCGGCGGCGGGGATGCGGGTGCTGGACCTGCTGGACCAGGTCCAGTCGTCCCGCATCCAGACCATGCTGGCGGGCACCGCACGCGTGCTGCTCCCGCACCGACGGGCGTCGGGCGTGTCGGCATTCCTGGACCGCCACGCCTCATCACCACGCACGCCCTGACCCACCCGGCCACAGCCCGAGCCGTGGGCACGGTCGGAGCCGCCCGGGCACGGTGTGACCCACCGGCCGCCGCCCGCACCACCCGCGCCGCCGTACCACCCGCGCCGCTGCACCACCCGCGCCGCCTGCGCACCGGCCGCGTCACCCGGACGCTGCCAGGCCCACCCGGCCAGCACCACGCCACCGGTCACCGCCCGGCCACCGCCTCAGCCACCCGGGCAGCGTCTGTGCGCTAGCCGCCCAAGTGCCCCAAGTCGTTCCAGCTCTCGATGGCCGGTTCGCCGTAGGCCCAGCCCAGTACGGACAGTGAGGTCGGGTTGAGGCGGATGCGGGCCGCGAAGTCGATCGGGAGGTCCAGCCAGCGCGCGCCGATCGTGCGCAGGATGTGGCCGTGCGCGAAGACCAGCACGTCCCGGTCCGCCGAGCGCGCCCACTCCACCACCGCGTCGGCCCGGGCGGTCACGCGGTCCAGGGACTCGCCGTCCGGGACGCCGTCGCGCCAGATCAGCCAGCCCGGGCGGACGTCCTGGATCTCCTCCGGCGTCATCCCCTCGTACGCCCCGTAGTCCCACTCCAGCAGCGCGTCCCAGAGGGCCGCCCGCTCCCCGAACCCGGCGAGTTCGCACGTCTCACGCGCGCGTGCCAGCGGGCTGGTGCGCACCTCGGCATCGGCCAGGCCCTCGAAGGGCGCGCGGTGCAGACGTTCGCCGAGCAGCTTGGCGCCGCGCCGGCCCTCCTCCAGGAGGGGCACGTCGGTCCTGCCGGTGTGCTTGCCGGACAGCGACCACTCGGTCTGTCCGTGCCGGGCCAGCAGGATGCGCGGTGCCATGAGGAGGAGACCTTCCGAGTTATTCGCAGGCGGAACCCCTCCATCATCGCGCACGCTGTCCTGGGGCAACCCGACGGTCGATCTCTGCGTCTTTGAGGGCCGGGGGCGCCCCACGGGGGCGCACGCGTACGCCGTAAAGTGGCACGACCCGCGACCACGGGACGCCGCGCGAGGATGAAGGGGGAGGCGATCGGATGCCGAAGACCGAGACGACACCTGGCACCGAGGCTGCGGCCCCGCCCACCCGTCTGCGCTGGTGGACCGAACTGCCGCTGATCATGCTGGTGTACGCCTGCTACTCGGCCGGCCGGCTCCTCGCCCGCGGTGACACCTCCGGCGCCATCGACCACGGCCTGGCGATCCTGCGCGTCGAGAAGTTGCTGCACATCAACGCCGAGCACCCGCTCAACCGGCTCTTCACGCGCGAGGCGTGGCTCGGCGTCCCGGCGGACTTCTGGTACGCCTCGCTGCACTACCTGGTCACCCCGGCCATCCTGATCTGGCTGTTCCGCTCGCGCGCCGCGCACTACCGGGCGGCCCGCACCTGGCTGATGACGTCCACCTTCATGGGCCTGATCGGCTTCACCCTGCTGCCGACGTGTCCGCCCCGTCTCCTCTCGGCGGGCCACGGGTTCGTGGACACGATGGCCCAGTACAGCTCGTACGGCTGGTGGGGCGGTGCCGCGAGCGCCCCGAAGGGACTCGGCGGCATGACCAACCAGTACGCGGCCATGCCGAGTCTGCACGTGGGCTGGGCGCTGTGGTGCGGGGTCATGCTGTGGAAGTACGGCAGGACGCGTACGACCCGGGTCCTCGCCGTCGCCTACCCGCTGCTGACGACGATCGTGGTCATGGGCACCGCGAACCACTACTTCCTGGACGCGGTCGCGGGCGCCTGCGTGATGGGCCTCGGGCTGTTCCTGACGCCGTACGTGCTGCGGGGCGTGGACGCGTTGAAGGCGCGGCTGCCGTTCGCCGCAGGGCGCTCTCGCGTCGCAGGTTCCTCAATTGTCAGTGGCGGATGCCAGACTTCCGCGGGTGAGCGAATTCCACGGCAGCGCGAGTCGCGGTTCGGAAGCGGAGCCGAGCCTGGTGCCTCTCCCTCGGACGCGGGGGAAGGCGCTGCGGCAGCGGCTCGCTGAGCTGCGCGGTCCCGACGTCCCGGCCAAGGCGCTGGACGCCCGTGCCCTGGCGGCCCTCGCCGCCAACCCGGGCTGCAGACGGCGCGCCATCCTGGACGGCGCCGGGGTGAACAAGGCGACGCTGGCGAGTTCGCTGGGCTCCCCGTCGGTGTTCGGGCAGTCACAGTTCGCCTTCACCCGGGGCAACGCGTTCGAGGCGAAGGTCAAGGCGGACGGCGGCGCGGAGCTGCTGCGGCTGGCGCACGAGAAGCTGGACCGCACCGCCGAGCCGCCCACCGGGGCGCAGGTGCCCGACCTCACCGCGGCCGGCCCCGAGGGGCGCACGGCCCGCACGGCGCTGGCCCTGCGCGAGGCCTCCGCCGAGCCGGGCGGCTGGACGCTCCTCGACCACCCGATGCTCGCCCTCGACGTCGCCGGCTCCCCCGCCTTCCTGGAGCCGGACGCGGTGGTCGTCCACCCCGACGGCAGCTGGACGGTCGTCGAGATCAAGTCCTTCCCGATGCTGGACGGTTCCGCGGACGCGGCCAAGGTCGGCGCGGCCGCCCGGCAGGCGGCGGTGTACGTCCTGGCCCTGGAGGAGGTCGCCGCCCGCCTCGATCCGGCTCCGGTGGTACGGCAGCGGGTCCTGCTCGTCTGCCCGAAGGACTTCTCCAACCTCCCGACCGCCTCCGCCGTCGACGTCCGCAAGCAGCGCGCGGTCACCGCCCGCCAACTGGCCCGGCTCACCCGCGTCGAGGACATCGCCGACACGCTCCCGGCGGGCACGTGCTTCTCCCCCGACCTGCCCGCCGAGGAGCTGACGGCGGCCGTCGAGTCGGTCCCGGCGACCTACGCACCCGAGTGCCTGTCCGCCTGCGAACTGGCCTTCCACTGCCGCGCCCGCTCCCGCGAGGCGGGCACGGTCACCGCCCTCGGCCGCTCGGTCCGCGCCGAACTCGGCGGCCTGACGACCGTCGAGGAGGTCTGGGCGGCGGCCCAGGGCACAGCCGGCGACCCGACGGACCCTGCCGTGGCAGCGCTGCGAAGGGCCGCCCAACTGCGCGCGGAGGCACTGAAAGCCATGGCGCCGCAGGCGCGGACCGGAGAGTCACCATGTCCCTGATCTCCACGCTCAGCCGGCTGGAGGCCGTCCGTACCGGGCGGGCGCAGCCCGCCGCCACCGTCCGGCACCGGCACCTGGCCGAGCGGCCGCTCGTCTTCGTGCCGTTGACCACCGCCGGTGAGGCCGGTGCCCCGCTGGGCGCGCTCGTCGGCACCGAACGGGACGCGCCCCGGCTGCTCGTCGTGCCGCAGCCCCGCGACCGGGACCTGCGGTTCACGTTCCTGGCCGAGCTGGCGGACGTCGTACTGCCGTACATCGACGCCCACGCCGAGGACGTGGAGGCGACCGAGCGGACCGAGACCGACCCGGAGACCGGCAAGCGGGTCAAGGTCGAGGTCGAACTGTGCGCCGACGCCCCGCAGTTGATCGTCCCGAGCCGCGCCGGCATCGACTTCGTACGGCTGCTCGGCCGCTCCATGCGCTTTCGCCGTACGGCGGAGCAGGACCCGGAGACCCCGTACCCGGCGCCCCCGCGCGTGCCGCTGCTCGGCCGGTGGCTGACCCACTTCGGGGAGCGCGCCCGTGTCCCCGGCTCGTCCCTGCTGCTGGCCATGACCGACGTGCTGTCCCGGCACTGGGCGACCGGCCAGTCCACCCTGGAGGACCAGCACCTGGGGGCCCTGCTCGCCTGGATCGCCCCGCCCGAGGGCATGTCCGGAGCGGAGGCGGCGCTGCGGGCCGAGCTCGCCCGCGGCCCCCGTGACCAACTGTTGTGCCCGCCCGCGGGCCCGGCCACCGACCCCGCGTTCGACAACAAGCTCCTCGCGCCGGCCATCGAGCGCTACGACCGCGCGCGGACCGCACTCGCCGCCGCCGAGGACGGTCTGGAGGCCGACGACCGGCTCGGTGAACTCACCGCCGCGGAACGGGAGATCCGTGACCTGATCGCGGGCGTCACCCGGCCCACCTGGGACCGGGTGTGGGACGGCCTCGGCCTGCTGCGTGCCCTGCCCGAGGGAGCGCATGTCGAGGAGCGGTGGACGCGCGACCGCTGGTCGTTCACCGCCCACCGCGACCGTGTCACGGCCGGCGAGCCTCCGCAGCCGCGCCGCGACGACGCGGTCACCGCCGCGAACAAGCTCGCCTCGCGCGAGCGGGAGCAGGCCCGGCTGGAGGCGCAGGAGGCCCTCGACGATCCGCTGGTGATGGCGGGGCGACGGCTGTCCGGGGAGGCGTTCGCGGGCGAGGTCACGGAGGTCGTGATGGCGTACAGCGAGAGCAAGCGGCCGAGCCCGCGCCCGCTGGTCACGATCCGCACCGACGACCGGCCGCACCTCGGCGAGCGGGCCAAGGCGTACCGCTCGCTGGACGGCAAGCCGCAGTCGGCCGAGTTCGTCGGCGCCGAGGAGTCCGAGGACGGCGGCACGCTCGTCGTGCTGCGCGTGCTCGACAAGATGGGCCGCGGCAAGGAGCCGGAGCCCGGCTCGGTCCCGGAGAAGGGCGACCGGGTCTGCTTCACCCTCTTCGAGCACGAGCAGCGCGGCGGCCCCAAGCTGCCCGATCCGGAGCAGACGCCGTGGACGCACGGCGGACCGCCCGGTGAGGCCGTGGCCGAGGCGGCCGATCCCCTGACCGCGGAGGACGTCCTGTGACCACCGTTCTCGACCCCGGGGCGGCGGCCGCCGAGGCCACCGACGCGATCCTCCACGACACGCTGCACGGCAGTCACCGAGGTGTGGTCGTCGACTCCCCGCCGGGCGCCGGCAAGTCCACGCTGGTCGTCCGCGCGGCGCTCGAACTGGCCGACGCCGGGCGCCCGTTGATGATCGTCGCGCAGACCAACGCGCAGGTCGACGACCTCGTCGTCCGGCTCGCCGAGAAGAGCCCGCAGCTTCCGGTCGGCCGGCTGCACAGCAGTGACGCCGACCCGTACGACAAGGCGCTGGACGAGCTGCCGCACGTGCGCAAGTCGGCGAAGGCGGCCGAGCTGGCGGGGCTCCCGGTGGTGATCTCCACGGCCGCGAAGTGGGCGCATGTGAAGGCCGACGAGCCGTGGCGGCACGCGATCGTCGACGAGGCGTACCAGATGCGCTCGGACTCGCTGCTCGCGGTGGCGGGGCTGTTCGAGCGGGCGCTGTTCGTGGGCGATCCGGGTCAGCTGGACCCCTTCTCGATCGTGGGCAGCGAGCAGTGGGCGGGGCTGTCGTACGACCCCTCGGCCTCCGCCGTGACCACTCTCCTGGCCCACAACCCGGAACTTCCTCAGCACCGCCTGCCGGTCTCCTGGCGGCTCCCGGCCTCCGCGGCCCCGCTGGTCTCGGACGCCTTCTACCCGTACACGCCCTTCCGCAGCGGCACGGACCACGACGACCGCCGTCTCTCCTTCGCCGTTCCCTCGGACGGCTCCGGCCCCGACCGGGTGATCGACGCGGCCGCCGAGTCGGGCTGGGGCCTGCTGGAGCTGCCCGAGCGGCACACCCCGCGCACGGATCCGGAGGCGGTGCGGGCGGTGGCGACGGTGGTACGGCGGCTGCTGGACCGGGAGGGTGCGGCGACGTCGGAACGCTCACCCGTCCCCGCCCCTCTCACCGCCGGCCGCATCGCCGTCGGCACGGCCCACCGCGACCAGGCGGCGGCCGTGCGGGCGGCCCTGGCGGAGCTGGGCGTCGCGGACGTCACCGTGGACACTGCGAACCGGCTGCAGGGCATGGAGTTCGACGTCACGGTGATCCTGCACCCGCTCTCCGGGCGCCCCGACGCCACCGCGTTCCACCTGGAGACGGGCCGCCTGTGCGTCCTGACCTCCCGCCACCGCCACGCCTGCATCGTGGTCTGCCGAGGCGGCGTCGGCGACCTGCTGGACGACTACCCGTCCACGGAACCGGTCCAGCTGGGAACCCTGGTGAAGTTCCCGGACGGCTGGGAGGCCAACCACGCGGTACTGGCACGGTTGGCGGAACACCGGGTGCCCTGGCAGCCCTGATCACCCGCCCGGCTCCACCAGGACAGGCGATCAGCACAACACCCCCACCCGCCGGACGGAGTCCGGCCCGCCGCCGGAGGCGGCCAATGAATACAGCCCCGGACGGCTGGGAAGCGAACCACGCGGTACTGGCACGGTTGGCGGAACACCGGGTGCCCTGGCAGCCCTGATCACCCGCCCGGCTGCACCAGGACAGGCGATCAGCACAGCACCCGCTCGATGCAGGCCGGGGGAATCGGGGCCCTCTTGCATGGGCGCGGGACAATGGACGGTGGCCCGTGCACAGGAGGGTCTTCCGCGACGTACGAGGAGGAGAAGACATGGCGGAGCAGACGCCGCGTCGGAACGAACCGCGGCTGCGCCCCGCGCCCCTGCTTTTCGAGCCCGCCGAGGCGGCCGCCGATCCGGAGCACTTCTTCGACCTGGAGTCCATCGACGACCCCCGCGCCCTGCTGGCCCGCTCGACGGAGCTGGCGCAGGCGTTCCGCGCGGCGGCCGACCGGGCCGTGGAGTTCCAGGCGATGGCGGCAGCGCAGCTCGCCGACCCGCGCCGCTTCGACCGGCTGACGCCGGCGGACATCGCGGAGCGGGCCGAATGGACCGAGGACTACGCCAAGAAGATGGTCGAGTTCGGCCGGGACCTGATGCGTGGGGTCGAGGGTGCCGGGTCCGCCGACCCCGTCTGAGCAGTCTGAATACGGCTCGCTTCGGTTTGGCATATGCCAGGCGGGCAAGATACCCGCTCCCGCCCGCCGCTGTCCCGGATTCCGGCAACCCTCGGAAACCACCCGTTCACAGCCGGTAGACATGTCCTCCATGAGCAGTGAACGCATCGACCCGTTCTCCGACGGCCTCGACGCCTGCGGGGTCACCCCGGACGGAGCCGCCTGGCTCGCCTCCGCCGGAACGTATCCGCGCAGCACGCTCGCCCTCTGGGAGGAGCGCCCGCACGCCCCGGTGGTCCTCGCCTGCGGCTCCGTCTTCGACGTCGTCAACGCGCCCGCGGTCTTCGGGCGCCGGATGGTCGACCGGCTGTGGGACGAGGGGCCGGGCTCCGGCCCGGTCGCGGCCTTCCGGGGCCGCATGCTGCTGTTCGCCGCGCCGGGCACGGCCCAGCGGCTGCCGTCGCTGCTGGGCTGGGAGGAGTTCGGCCGTACGGGCGCGATCCCGCCGCTGCTGTGTCACGGCCCCGGTGACGCGGTGACCGTGCCGGCCCCGCTGGGCACCGCCGCCCCCTCGACCTCCCGCTGGCTGGTCGCCCCCGACACCCGTCGCCCCTGGCTGCCGGGCCCCGAAATCGTGCTCTGGGCTGCGGTAAGGGCGGCCCGAGCCGCCGTCCGCATATCGATTTTTCCTCCCGCCGATCAGGATGCTAAGGTCTACGACGTCAGCAGGCGCCGCTAGCTCAGTTGGTTAGAGCAGCTGACTCTTAATCAGCGGGTCCGGGGTTCGAGTCCCTGGCGGCGCACAGACAGTGAAGGCCCCTCGCAGACGCGGGGGGCCTTCGCCATCGAGGCGAGTCCCCACCGGTACCGGATTCTCATCGGCACGGCAGGAGCGGCTGGGGGTCCGGGGGTTATCCCCCGGGGGATGCAGCATCAGCGGGTCCGGGGTTCGAGTCCCTGGCGGCGCACGATGTCGATGGCGAGGCATGTTCGCGGAAAGCGCGAACGGTCTCGCCATCGTCGTTTCTGCGCGGCTTCGCCGCGCGTCGTGGGGGCTCCGCCACCCACACCCCCGGCAGGCGTCGGCCCGGCGGCCGTCCGCCGAGAGCTCCCCGTTCGTGATCCTCACCGTCCACTCCCCGGGCATACGTCGGCCCGGCAGCCCCCCGCCGAGGGCTACCCGTCCGTGATCCTCACCGTCCACTCCCCCGCGACCGTCCGCCCCTCCGCCTGGACGTGGACCTTGGTGTCCGGGATCGTGAAGGTCTCGCCGGGGGCGATGGGGGCGTCGGCAAGGGGTGGGTAGACGGAGTTCTCCCAGCAGGCCTCGGTGCGGGGGTGGGCGTCGATCACCTGGATGGGGCCGTCGCCGGAGGGGGCGCCGCTGCGGACGCGGTAGACGAGGATGCCGGAGCGGCAGGTCGTCGTGTCGTTGCCGGCCGGCTCGCGCGCCTCGAAGGCGAGCACGCTGTCGGGACCGGTCCGCAGGACCGCGAGCTTGGTGCCCCGCCCGAGCCCGAAGGCGGGCGTCCCGGCAGCTCCCGTGACCGGCGGTCCCGGCGCCGCGTCCAGCGGCTCCAGCGTCAGCAGGGTCGTGCCGGACTCCCGCACGCACACCACCTGCCGCGGCTCCAGCCACCCCAGCTTCCACTTGTGCCAGCCGAACAGGTCCGGGGACAGTCCGAACTGGCTGCCCATCAGGTCCCAGTCGCCGACGTACGTGTCCCAGTCGCCCTTGCCGTCGACCGGCCGGTGGTAGAGGTCCGGCAGGTCGAAGACGTGGCCGGTCTCGTGGGCGAGGACCAGCCGGTCCGGCGGATGCTTCTCGAAGACCGTGACGACGCGGCGGATGTCCCGGCCGTCCGCCCGCAGCGGGACGTCCAGGTTGACGACCTTCGTGGCGTCCGAGTCCACGCCGGGCGCGTCCGGGTCGGCGACGAAGTAGACGACGTCGTAGCGGGAGAAGTCGACGCGTGGGTCGGCGGCGGCGAGCGCGTCGCGCAGATAGGCGGCGCGGCGCTCGGGGTTCCAGTCACGCTGTATGGCGTACGAGGTCGCCGGGTGCGGCATTCGGATCCAGCGCTGCAGGGGATGCGGACGCAGGGTGAACCTGCCGTAGGAGGCACGCTCGTAGAAGCGGGTGGTGGCCGGGAAGTGGTCGGCGGTCAGCTGGGCCGGCGTGGTGCGCGGGGCCGAGCCGGGGAAGGACAGGAAGACCATCACCGCGTCCAGCGCGCGGGTCGGGCGCGGATACGCGGCGTTCCAGGTGTCGAGGCCCTCGGAGTGGTGGGCCTCGGTGCGCTGCAGGGCGCACGGCACCGACGAGAAGGGCTCGGCGACCGACGGCCCGGTGAACAGGGAGGTCGCGGCGAGCGCGGACAGGGTGGTGCACACGGCGGCGGTGCTGCGCAGTCGGGGGCCCCGGAATCCCTTGGGGGGAGCCAAGAACGGGAACTGACGCGGCACAGGGACCTCCGGGAGCGGTACACGGGACACCGCACCCAGCCTGTGCATATTTGTCGTACTACGCCCTGTTTGCCTGCCCCAGATGAGTGAGCCGGCCGACGGATCCTCAGATCCGACACCCCCGAATCGCTCACGGAACGTCACAAGTGGTCTCAGCACCCATGAACCCGTCCAGCTGCGGGCAGAAACGATCTGTCAGATGTGCCGCTGGATCCGGGACACTGGACAGTGGCTGGAAGGCCCTTGGGTCTGCCTCTATGATCGGCACACTTTCCTGCACGGACAGAGATCGAGTGCACTGCGGGAGCTAGCGGTGAGCGGAACGTCCGAAGGGCCGGCGCCCGCGGCAGACCTCGACCGGGGCGCCGTAACAGAGAGTGACAGCATCTATCGGTCCGTCTTCAGGACCGCCTCCGTCGCCATGGCGGTCGTCGACCGCGAGGGCCTGGTGGTCACCGCCAACGACGGGTTCGGCGCGCTGCTCGGCAGCCCGCCGGACGCGCTGACCGGCAAGGTCGCCGCCGATCTGGTGGACCTGGCCTCCGACGCTCGTACCTGGCACGCCTATCGCGAGGTGCTGCGCGGCCGCGAGGCCCGGCTGCGCTGCACCCGGCGCATGAAGCACCCCGACGGTCAGTCCGTCTGGGTCCAGGTCGTGGTCGCCCCGCTGCCGGCCGGCGAGGACGGTGTCCTGCTGTCCGTCACCGACATCAGCGCGCAGCGTGAACTCCAGGGCCGACTGCGGCACTTGCAGATGCACGACCCGGTGACCCGGCTGCCCAACCGCACTCTGTTCTTCGAGCGACTGACGGCCGCGCTGGAGGCGGGGTCGTACGAGGAGAGCGGCACCGGGCGGATCGGCCTGTGCTATCTGGACCTGGACGGCTTCAAGGCCATCAACGACACCCTCGGCCACCGTGTCGGCGACCGGCTGCTGGCCGCCGTCGCCGAACGGCTGACGCGGTGCGCGGACGAGGCCGGGTACGCCAGAGCGAGCGCACCGCTGGTGGCCAGACTCGGAGGCGACGAATTCGCCCTGCTGGTCGAGGACTCGACGGGTACCGAGCAGCTCGCCGACCTCGCCGAGTCCGTCCTGAAGGCGGTCCAGGCGCCCTTCGACCTCGCCGGTCAGCGGCTGTCGGTGTCGGCCTCGATCGGGGTCGTGGAGCGGCACGCGGCCGGCACCAGCCCGACCGCCCTGATGCAGGCGGCCGACACCACCCTCTACTGGGCCAAGGCCGACGGGAAGGCACGCTGGACGCTGTTCGACCCGGAGCGCAACGCCCACCGCATGACCCGTCAGGCCCTCGCCTCCCATCTCCGCCCCGCCATCGAGCGCGGTGAGTTCGTGCTGGAGTACCAGCCGCTGGTGGGCATGGAGGACGGGCGGGTCAACGGCGTGGAGGCGCTGGTCCGTTGGAACCATCCGCAGTTCGGTGTCCTGACGCCGAATCGGTTCATCGGACTGGCCGAGGAGGACGGCTCGATCGTGCCGCTCGGCCTGTGGGTGCTGCGCACGGCCTGCCGCCAGGCCCGGCGCTGGCAGCTCGACCACCCCGAGGACCCGCCGCTGTTCGTCAGCGTCAACGTGGCCGTCCGCCAGGTCTGGGACTCCGACCTGGTCGCGGACGTCGCCCAGACCCTCGCGGAGACGGACCTGGCACCGGGGCTGCTGCAGCTGGAGCTGACCGAGTCGGCCGTGATGGGCTCCGCGGGCCGCCCGCTGCAGGCCCTGCAGGCGCTCAGCGACATGGGCGTCCGCATCGCCATCGACGACTTCGGCACCGGCTACTCCAACCTGGCCTACCTCAGCCGTCTGCCGGTGTCGGTGCTGAAGCTGGACGGCTCCTTCGTCCGCGGCTTCCAGTACGAGGGCGACAAGGAGGGGACGGTGGCGCCCAATCCGGCCGACGAGGTCGTTGTCGAGGCGATGATCCAACTCGCCCACCGGCTGGGCCTGACGGTCACCGCGGAGTGCGTGGAGACCTCGGCCCAGGCGACCCGGCTGCGCCGCATCGGCTGCGACACCGGCCAGGGCTGGCTGTACTCACGGCCGGTGTCGCCCGAGCGGATCGGCGAGTTGATGGGGACTCAGACCGAGGCGGTCGGCAACCCGTAGGCGTCCGCGACGAGTTCGTAGGAGCGCAGTCGCACCTCGCCGCGGTGGGCGTGCGAGGTGAGCATCAACTCGTCGGCGCCGGTGCGCTTGTGGAGGGCGTCCAGACCGGCGACGACCTCGTCGGCCGTGCCGTGCTCGATGTTCGAGGTCCAGGACGCGACGAACTCCTCCTCGTACGGGCTGAACTCGTGCTTCTCCGCCTCGTCCGGGTCGGGGAACAGGCCCGGCCGGCCGGTGCGCAGCCGGATCATGTTCAGGGCCATCGCGCGGGTCTGGCGGCGGGCCTCCGCCGGGTCGTCCGTGGCGAGGACGGAGACGCCGATGAGGGCGTAGGGCTCGTCCAGGACGTCGGAGGGGCGGAAGGACTCCCGGTACAGCTCCAGGGCCGGGACGGTGTTCTGCGCGGAGAAGTGGTGCGCGAAGGCGAAGGGCAGGCCGAGGACGCCGGCCAGGCGGGCGCTGAAGCCGGAGGAGCCAAGGAGCCAGATCGGCGGCCGGTGCGGGGACTGCCCGCCGCCGGGGGAGGTGGACTGCACGGGGCCGGGCACGGCGTGGATGCGGCGGTAGGGGTGGCCGTCCGGGAAGTCGTCGTCCAGGAAACGGGTCAGCTCGGCGAGCTGCTCGGGGAAGTCGTCGGCGCCCTCGTTGAGCCGCTCGGTGCGGCGCAGGGCGGCGGCCGTGGCGCCGTCGGTGCCGGGGGCGCGGCCGAGGCCCAGGTCGACGCGGCCCGGCGCCAGCGCCTCCAGCGTGCCGAACTGCTCGGCGATCACCAGGGGTGCGTGGTTGGGGAGCATCACGCCGCCGGAGCCGAGGCGGATGCGGTCCGTGTGGGCGGCGAGGTGGGCGAGGATCACGGCCGGGGAGGAGGAGGCCACACCCGGCATGGAGTGGTGCTCGGCGACCCAGTAGCGGTGGAAGCCGCGGGACTCGGCGTACCGGGACAGTTCGACGCTGGTGCGCAGCGCGTCGGTGGCGGTGCTGCCCGCGCCTACGGTGACCAGGTCCAGTACGGAGAGGGGGACGGGGGCGGTGCCCTGTACGGTGCCCCGGATCTCGTCTGCCGTCACGGTGGGTGCCTCCTGTTGGTGCGACGCGGTATGCCCGCACCGCTAACAGGAGGCGGTCTCCGCTTTATTCCCGGCGATCCCGACGCCCGACGATCGGCGAGGGGCGCTCACACCTGCACGAGCGGCTCCCTGGTGAACAGCGACCCCATCATCGGCGCGTTCACCCGGCGGTCCGCGAGGCGAAGGCCCTCCCAGACCGTGACCTGGTTGGCGGTGAGGACCGGTTTGCCCAGCTCCTTCTCCAGGGCCGGGATGTGGGCCGCCGTGTGCAGGGCCGTGTCCGGGAGAAGCAGGGCCTCGGCGTCCGGGCCGTCGGCCTCGCGGGCCAGCAGATGGATCTCCGCCTCGCCCCAGGTGGCGACCTCGGCGGCGGTGACGATGCCGGCGCCGCGGACGGAGGTGACCTCGACGCCCCCCGCGCGCAGGAAGTCCGCGAAGAGCTCCGCGACGTCCTCGGGGTAGGTCGCGGCGACCGCCACCTTGCGTACGCCCAGCTCGCCCAGCGCGTGGACGAAGGCGAAGGACGTGGAGGAGGCGGGCATCCCGGCCGTGACGGCGAGGGTGCGCACCTGCTCGTGGGCGCCCTCCCAGCCGTATACGAAGCTGCCGCTGGTGCACGCCCAGACCACCGATTCGGCGCCCGCCATGCGCAGTTCGTCGACGCCCGCCGCCAGCCGCTCGGCCGAGCCCATCTCCCGCAGGGCGTCCACCCGGTGGGCGTCCGTACCGATGTCGGTGTGGACGACGTCGAGGCGGATGTCGCTGCCGAGCAGTTGCTCGATGCGCGGGTAGTCGTCCTCGGCGGAGTGCCCCGGGTAGAGGAATCCGAGTGCGGTCATGACCTGCCTTCCTGCTGCTGTTCACCGTCCGGGAGTTCCGGCACCACGGGACCGGAGCGCGCCGCCGGATCGATCAGCGCCTGATACGGTCCCACCGCCCGGGTACCCATTCGGGCCAGCGCGGCCCACATGGTCACCTGGTTGGCCGAGATGACCGGGATGCGCAGTTCGGCCTCCAGCTGCGGGATGACGTCATAGGTCGGCAGGTTGGTGCAGCTGATGAACAGCACGTCGGTGGCGCGCCGGACCGCCCGGTGCGCCATGGCGACCACATCGCGGTACGGCACCTTCCAGATGTGCCGGGTCAGACCCATGTACGCGCACCCGGTGACCTCGGCCCCCGCCTCCGCGAGGTACTCCTCCAGCGCGCTTGTGACGGACCCGGTGTACGGCGTGACCAGCGCGACCCGCCGCGCGCCGAGCGCCGCCAGGGCCTGAAGGAGCGCGCCCGAGGTGGTGACCGAGGGGACCGCGCCGGCCCGGGTCATCGCCGCGCACATCGCCCGCTCCCCGGCGATCCCGCCGACGAAGCTGCCGGAGGTGCAGGCGTAGGCGACGACCTCGGGGGTGATCGCGGTGAGGGTGCGCACCGCGTCGTCCAGCGTCTGGTGTTCGCTGACCAGCCGGGCCAGGTCGAGGCTGACCTCGACCGGGACGTACGGGGTGCGGGTGAGGTGCAGCGACACCTCGTCGGGGACCCAGCGCCACAGCTCGCGGTCCAGGGCGAAGTCGAACGGGGCGACGACTCCGACACCGCGCTGCGGCCGGGGACCACCCAGGAAGGACACGTCCATGACGGCCACCGCCCTCACTGTGAGAAAGGGGTGAGCAACGGACCGTACGTACGCCCGTGTTGACGAAGGTAGGTTCGGGTGCGAGCGTGGTCAAACCTCGCATGTCAGACGGCCGCCCCGCTCCGGAATCGAGTCCTCGCGCATGACCGTCCCCACCGTCCTGGTCCTGGACGCCGATCCCCTCCCGCGCCTCGGGCGCCTCACGGGTCGCGCCCGTGTCGAGCACGCCGACTCCTCGACGCTGGCCGAGCGGTTGCCGCACGCGGACGTGCTGCTGGTCTGGGACTTCACGTCCCGGGCGGTGCGGGCCGCGTGGCCGGGCGAGGGGCCGCGGCCGCGCTGGGTGCACACGGCGAGCGCGGGCGTGGACCATCTGATGTGTCCGGAACTCGCCGCCTCGGACACCGTGGTCACCAACGCGCGGGGCGTCTTCGACCAGCCGATCGCCGAGTACGTCGCCGCCCTCGTCCTGGCCATGGCCAAGGACCTGCCGAGGACGCTGGAACTGCAGCGGGAGCGGGCCTGGCGGCACCGGGAGAGCCAGCGGGTGGCGGGCACCCGCGCGTGCGTGGTCGGGTCCGGGCCGATCGGCCGGACGATCGCCCGCACGCTCAGGGCGCTCGACATCACCACCGCGCTGGTCGGGCGCACCCCGCACACCGGCATCCACGGCCCCGAGGACCTGGACCGGCTGATCGCCCGCGCCGACTGGGTGATCGCGGCCGCCCCGCTGACCGAGCAGACGCGGGGCATGTTCGACGCCCGCCGCTTCGACGTGATGCAGCCCTCGGCCCGCTTCATCAACATCGGGCGCGGCGGCCTGGTCGTCGAGGAGGCCCTCGCGGACGCCCTCGCCAAGCGTTGGATCGCGGGCGCCGCCCTGGACGTCTTCGAGCACGAACCCCTCACCCCCGACAGCCCGTTGTGGCGGGCTCCGGGCCTGATCGTGTCCCCGCACATGAGCGGCGACACGGTCGGCTGGCGCGACGAACTCGGCGCGCAGTTCGTCGAGTTGTACGAGCGCTGGGAGACCGGCCGGCCCCTGCTGAACGTGGTCGACAAGCAACGGGGGTATGTACCCGGACGCTGAACCGCCGAGCGATGGAGGGCAGATGACGGACCTCGACCTCACCGAGCTGACCGCCGCACGACTCGTCGAGGGGTACCGCAAGGGCGAGTTCAGTCCGGAGGAGGCCACGCGGGCCGCGCTTGAGCGGGCCGAGCGGATCCAGCCGGAGGTCAACGCCTTCGTACGGCTGCTGGGGGACCAGGCGCTCGCCCAGGCGCGGGAGTCGACGGAGCGATGGCGGCGGGGCGAGCCGAAGGGGCTGGTGGACGGGGTCCCGACGACCGTCAAGGACATCATCCTGCTGAAGGGCGCACCCACCCTCAAGGGCTCCAAGAGCATCGCTGAGCAGGGGGGTTGGGACGAGGACGCCCCGTCCGTCGCCCGGCTGCGGGAGCACGGAGCCGTGTTCATCGGCAAGACGACGACCCCCGAGTTCGGCTGGAAGGGCGTCACGGACTCACCGCTGTCCGGCGTGACCCGCAACCCGCACGACCCGTCCCGCACCGCCGGCGGCTCCAGCGGCGGCGCGGCGGCGGCCGTGGCCCTCGGCGCCGGGCCCCTCGCGCTCGGCACGGACGGCGGGGGCAGTGTCCGTATCCCGGCCGCGTTCTGCGGGATCTTCGCGCTGAAGCCGACGTACGGCCGTGTCCCGCTGTATCCGGCGAGCGCCTTCGGCACGCTGGCGCACGTGGGGCCGATGACCCGGGACGCGGCGGACGCGGCGCTGCTGCTCGACGTGATCGGCGTGCCGGACAGCCGTGACTGGTCGGCGCTGGGACCGGCGCCCGGGTCGTTCACGGCGGGGCTCGCGGGCGGGGTGCGGGGGCTGCGGGTGGCGTACTCGCCGTCCCTCGGCGGGCAGGTGGCCGTGCAGCCCGCCGTGGCCGCCGCGGTGCGCCGGGCGGTGGAGCGGCTGGCGGAACTCGGCGCGTACGTCACCGAGGCCGACCCGGACTTCGCCGACCCGGTGGACGCCTTCCACACCCTGTGGTTCTCCGGCGCGGCCCGGGTCACCCAGCTGCTCTCGCCACGGCAGCGGGAGTCGCTCGATCCCGGCCTCAAGGAGATCCGGGCGGCGGGCGCGCGCTTCTCCGCGCTCGACTATCTCGCCGCGGTCGACGTCCGCATGGAGCTCGGCCGCCGTATGGGCCGCTTCCACGAGTCCCACGACCTGCTGGTCACCCCGACGCTCCCGATCACCGCCTTCGAGGCGGGCGTCGAGGTGCCGAAGGGCTCGGGGCACCGGCGCTGGACGGGTTGGACGCCGTTCACCTACCCCTTCAACATGACCCAGCAGCCGGCGGCGACCGTCCCCGTCGGCACGGACGGGGACGGCCTCCCGGTCGGGCTGCAGCTGGTGGCGGCCCGGCACCGGGACGACCTGGTGCTGCGGGCCGCCCACGCGCTGTGGGAGACCGGGGTCACGTCCGGCGGAAGCTGAGCGTCTCCCCCGCCGCCCCCGACCGCCACAGGTCGTTGCAGCCCTCCGCCATCGCCTCCAGGCCCTCGACGACCTGGCCCCAGACGATGCCGGGGACCCAGCCGACGTCGGCGTTGATCAGCAGGTTGTTGCGTTCGTAGAAGAGGGCGAGATCGACGACCGTGGTGCCCGCGCGGACCTCGCGGTCGTAGCCGTAGGCCTTCGTGCCGAGTTCCGTCCCGGCGAAGGAGAAATAGCAGAGATCTCCCGGAATGGGGGTTACTGTCGGATTTTCCAGGGGTGGTTCGGATGTCGCGAACGGAGGGAACAGGGCGTAGATCTCGTTGCGCGCGTATTTCGCGTGATAGACGTCACCCGCCAGCGGCAGGGCGTCCCACACCGCCGCGCAGGTGAGGGGAGCACGGTCGTCCAGCAGTTTTGCCGTGCAGGTGATTCCGCGTTTGACCAGCGAGACTTCCAGGAAACGGTCGGCCATGTCATCCATGGTGCATACATCGCATGCCTTCGGGTAGCCGCGCCGCCATGGCTCCACCTTTTCGGTACGAGAACGATCACAAAAACGACAGAGGAACCCCCGGGACCACGCGCCGGTCGCTGCTCGCGGGGGTGGCGGCGCTCGGCGCGCTGGGGGCCGCGGGCTGCAGCCGCGTGGCCACCGCGTCCACAGTCGAGGGCGGTGACCTGCTCGAACGGCTGCGCGCCGCCGGTGTGGTGCGGCTGGGAATCGCGGGTGAAATCCCCTTCGGATACATCGACAAGAACGGCGAGCTGACCGGTGAGGCACCGGAGCTGGCCAAAGTCATATTCAAGCGGCTGGGCATCGGCAAGGTGCAGCCGGTGCCCACCGAGTTCGGCTCGCTGATTCCCGGTCTGAATTCCCAGCAGTTCGATGTCGTGGCGGCCGGGATGTATGTCAATCCCGAACGCTGCCAGCAGGTGATCTTCGCGGATCCCGACTATCAGATGCTCGATTCCTTCATCGTCCGCAAGGGAAATCCAAAAGGTCTTCACAACTACAAGGACGTCGTCGCGAAGAAGGCCCGGTTCGCCACCGGCACCGGTTATGCGGAGATCCAGTACGCCGTCGACGCCGGATACAAGCAGAGCGACATCCTGATCGTCCCGGACCAGGTCGCGGGCCTGAACGCCGTCGAGGCCGGACGCGTCGACGTCTTCGCCGGTACGGCGCTCACCACCCGCGAGGTGGTGAAGAAGTCGAGCAAGGCCGAGGCCACCAAGGCCTTCGCGCCGCTCGTGGACGGCAAGCCGCACGTCGACGGCGGCGCCTTCGCGTTCCGGCCGACCGAGACCCGGCTGCGGGACGCCTTCAACGTGGAGCTGCGCAAGCTGAAGAAGAGCGGCGAACTCTTCCGCATCCTCAGGCCCTTCGGCTTCACCCGGGACGAGATGACCGACCTGACCGCCAAGGAGCTGTGCGGGGGAGGCAAGAGCGGATGACCACCGGACTGTGGGAACTCGTACTCAAGGGCATCTGGACCACCGTCCAGCTGCTGGTCCTCAGCAGCCTGCTGGCGGCCGCCGTCTCCTTCGTCGTCGGTGTCGCGCGCACCCACCGGCTGTGGATCGTCCGCTTCCTCGCGGGCTTCTACACCGAGGTGTTCCGCGGCACCTCGGCCCTCGTCATGATCTTCTGGGTCTTCTTCGTGCTGCCCCCGGCCTTCGGCTGGCAGCTGGTGCCGCTGTGGGCGGGCACGCTCGCGCTCGGGCTGACCTACGGCGCCTACGGCTCGGAGATCGTGCGCGGCGCGCTCGGCGCGGTCGACCCGGCGCAGAAGGAGGGCGGGATCGCGCTCAGCTTCACGCCCTGGCAGCGGATGCGGCTGATCCTGCTGCCGCAGGCGGTGCCGGAGATGATCCCGCCGTTCTCCAACCTGCTGATCGAACTGCTCAAGGGCACCGCGCTGGTGTCGGTCATGGGCATGGGCGATCTGACGTTCAGCGCCAACCTGGTGCGGCTCGCGCTGCAGCAGAGCGCGGAGATCTACACGTACGTCCTGCTCATCTACTTCGTGATCGCGTTCCTGCTCACCCGGGTCATGCGGGGCCTGGAGAAGAGGCTGAAGGCGGGGGTCGGCAAGGCGCCCGAGCGCAAGGTGACGGTTCCTGAGCCCGTGGGCGCGGGCGTCGGTGTCGTAGGGGGTTCCTGATGAAGTGGGACTGGAACGCCGTGAGCGAGTTCATGCCGCACTTCTGGGACGGTGTGCTCGTCACCCTGCAGGCCCTCGCGCTGGGTTCGCTGATCGCGTTCGCCCTGGGCCTGGTGTGGGCGCTGCTGATGCGGACGCCGAGCCGCTGGGTGCGCTGGCCGGTCGGTGTGGTCACCGAGTTCGTGCGCAACACCCCGCTGCTGGTGCAGCTGTTCTTCCTCTTCTACGTGATGCCCGAGTGGGGCCTGACGATGTCGGCGCTGACCACCGGCGTCCTCGGCATCGGCCTGCACTACTCGACGTACACCATGCAGGTCTACCGCGCCGGCATCGAGGCCGTGCCGGCCGGCCAGTGGGAGGCCGCGACGGCGCTGAACCTGCCACGGCTGCGGACCTGGCAGATCGTGATCCTGCCGCAGGCGATCCGCCGGGTGGTGCCGGCCCTCGGCAACTACGTCATCGCGATGCTCAAGGACACGCCGATGCTGATGGCGATCACCGTGCTGGAGATGCTCGGCCAGGCACGGCTCTTCTCCCAGCAGCACTTCCAGTTCACCGAGCCCCTCACGGTGATCGGCGTGGCCTTCATCGTCATTTCCTATCTGGCCTCCCTTCTTCTGCGAGCCCTGGAGCGACGCCTTGTCCACTGACGCCCCCCTGATGAACGAACCCGACGCCCACGCCAACCCGCCGGTGGACGGCAGCGAGCTGATCCGGCTCGAGCAGGTCACCAAGCGGTTCGGTGACAACACGGTCCTGGACCGGCTGGACTTCTCCGTCGACTCCGGCAAGCACGTCACCCTGATCGGCCCGTCCGGCTCCGGCAAGACGACGATCCTGCGGCTGCTGATGACGCTGACCAAGCCCGACGAGGGCACCATCACCGTCGACGGTCAGCAGCTCTTCCCGGCGCCCGAGAAGCAGGTCCGCGAGGTCCGCAAGAAGATCGGGATGGTGTTCCAGCAGTTCAACCTGTTCCCGAACATGACCGTGCTGCGCAATGTCACCGAGGCGCCGGTGACCGTGCTCGGGATGTCCAAGGACGAGGCGGAGCAGCGCGCCCTGGACCTGCTGGACCTGGTCGGCCTCGCCGACAAGGCCGGCGCCCGCCCCACCCAGCTCTCCGGCGGCCAGCAGCAGCGGGTGGCGATCGCCCGGGCGCTGGCGATGCGGCCGCGGGTGCTGCTGCTGGACGAGGTGACCTCGGCGCTCGACCCGGAGCTGGTGGCCGGCGTCCTGGACGTGCTGCGGGACATCGCCCGCACCACCGACATCACCATGCTCTGCGTGACCCACGAGATGAACTTCGCCCGGGACATCTCCGACCAGGTGCTGATGTTCGACTCCGGCCGGGTCATCGAGTCGGGGCCGCCGGAGAAGATCTTCAGCGAGCCGGAACAGGACCGGACGCGGGAATTTCTGAGCGCGGTGCTCTGACGTCGGAAGTTGAACACGGTTCAATCTCCGAGGTCGGGGGCGCGGGTCATGTCATTGGCATATGCCAGAGTGCCTGCGCCCCTGCTGAGCGCCGTGCACGGGCCCCGTTATCTCGTCAACAACCGCTCACAACAAGCCTCTTGGCCGTTATCGTGGTAATGATTCGCTGACCGGATTACGGCCCAGTAGTGAACGAGCGCAGGGGGAACCGTGGCGCTGAAGCACGAGCCGACCGCGCCGTACCACTCGGCCCAGGACGCCCTGCGCGTCCTGGAGACCGTGGCGCGGCACACCACCGGAATCACCGACGAACGACTCGCCCGGCACACCGACCTCGACCCGGAGCGGCTGACCACCCTCCTGAGGATGCTGCGCCGCGAGGGCTACGTCGAGCAGATCGCCGACGGCGCCTACGTCACCGGCGACGCCCTGACCCGTCTGAGCTCCGCCGAGGGCCATGAGCAGGCGCTGCGCGACAAGCTCCAGCGCACCCTGGACCGGCTGCGCGACTCGGTCGGCGCGGCGGTGTACCTGAGCCGCTACGTCGACGGCGAGGTGCGGGTCTCCCAGTACGCGGACGGGCCCACGACCCCCGTGGTCAACGAGTGGGTCGACTTCCGCTCCTGCGCCCACGCCACCGCGATCGGCAAGAGCCTGCTGGGCCAGCTCGACGTCAACGGCCGGCGCGACCATCTGTCCCGGCACAAGATGGCGCGGCTGACCTCGCGCACCATCACCAGCGACAAGCTGCTGCTGCACCGCCTGGAGTCCCAGCCGCCGAGCGTGCCCCACCTGGACCTCCAGGAGTACGCGATCGGCACGGTGTGTGCCGCCGTACCGATCACCGCCGGCTCCACGGTCGGCTGCCTGGCTCTGTCGCTGCCCGTCCAGGACGCCCACCGGCTCCGCCGGGCCGCGGACGCCCTGAACCGGAGCGCGGCACCGGTACTGCTCTCCCTGGCCATCTGAGGGTGGTCGGAAGCACCCCTCGGGACCAGGTAGTATTTTCTTCGTCGTCACCGGCGGGAAACACTTCGAGCCGGTGACGAGAGTCATGCGCCGCTAGCTCAGTTGGTTAGAGCAGCTGACTCTTAATCAGCGGGTCCGGGGTTCGAGTCCCTGGCGGCGCACAGTGAGTGAAGGTCCTTCGCAGACGCGGGGGACCTTCGCCATTGGGGCGGGGCACAAAAGCAGCGGCTGGGGGTCCGGGGGTTGTCCCCCGGGGAATGCAGCATCAGCGGGTCCGGGGTTCGAGTCCCTGGCGGCGCACGATGTCGATGGCGAGGCGTGTTCGCGGAAAGCGCGAACCGCCTCGCCATCGCCGTTTCTGCGTGGCTTCGCCGCGCACGGTGGGGGCTCCGCCACCCACACCCCCTCAGGAAGGGCCTCTCGTGGGAACGAGGGGACCTGTCGCGTCCTCCGGGGTCAGCGGGCGGTAGCTCCGCTCCCCCGGTGACCGCCACCACACCGGGTCGCCGCAGCGGACACCCTCCTTCCGTAGGCGTGCCCGGTGGATCTTGTTGGTCGCCGTGACCGGCATCCGCTGCACCACCCGCACGAACCGGGGCGCCATCTTCGTGCCGAGGTCGGGCTGCGCGGCCAGGAACTCGGCGAACCCGGCCGGCTCGAAGGACCCCGCGATCGTCGCCATCACCTGGTCCCCGGTCACCGGATCCGGCACCGCGTACACGGCGACGGCGTCCGCGCCCGGATACCGGGCGAGGATGTTCTCGATCATCGCGGCGGCCAGGTTCTCCCCGTCGACGCGGATCCGGTCGTCCGCGCGGCCGGCGAAGTAGAGGTAGCCGTCGGTGTCCCGGTAGAAGAGGTCACCGGTCCAGTACGCACCGTCCCGCCGCCGCTCGGCCTCCGCGCCCGGATTGCGCCAGTACCCCTCGAAGGGGTTCGGCGCCCGGTTGACCAGCTCCCCTATCGCCTCGTCCCCGTTCAGCAGCCGCCCCGCCCCGTCGAACACGGCAGGCGCCCGTTCCCGCCCCGTCTCCGGATCGAGTACGACGAGACCGGGCGCCGCCTTCCCCACCGCCCCGGCCGGCGTCCCCGGCGACCACTGGATCGCCGCCCCGCCCTCCGAGGAGCCGTACCCCTCCACCAGCCGCACCCCGAACCGCCGCCGGAAGGCCGCCGCGTCCACCGCCCCCGCCTCGGTGCCGAAGCCGAGCCGCAGCGGGTTGTCGGCGTCGTCGGCACGCTCCTCGGTGGCCAGGATGTACTGCACGGCCCGGCCGACATAGGTGAAGTACGTCGCCCCGAACCTCCGTACGTCCGTCAGGAACCCGGACGCCGAGAACCGCCGCCTGAGCGCCACCCCCGCCCCGGCCGCCAGCGCGGGCGCCCAGTCGGCGATCACCGCGTTGCCGTGGAACATGGGCATGCAGACGTAGTGCACGTCCTCGCGCCGCACCCCGAACTGCCCGACCAGCGAGGCCCCGGCGGCGGCCAGGCGGCCCTGACTGCAGATCGCCGCCTTCGGGGCGCCCGTCGAACCCGAGGTGAAGTACAGCAGCAGACGGTCGTCGGGCGTCGCCCGGGAGGCGTCCGGCACCGCACCCGCATAGGGCGCGAGCAGGTCGGCGTACTCCGCGGTGTCGGTCAACAGCAGGCGCACCCCGGGGAGTTCGAGGTCCTTGAGGAGCGGGAGGTGGGTGTGGCTCGTGACCAGGAGGCGGCACTCGGTGTGCAGGATGTCCCGGGCCAGCTCGGGGCCGCGGCGGGTGGGGTTGATCCCGGCGACGGCCGCTCCCGCGAGGGCCGCCGCGCTCAACCACAGCGGATATTCCGGGGTGTTGTCGAGCAGCACACCCACATGCGGCTCCGCGCCGGGCGGCAGGAGGTCGGCCAGCAGGGCCGCGCGGGCGGCGGCACCGGCGGCCACCTCGTGATGGGTGAGCACCTGATCCTCGAACCACAGCCCAGGACGGTGGTCGCCCCACCGCCCGGCCACCAGCTCCGCGACCGTGCGCCTCCTGGAGTCCATGGAGCCGCAGGTTAGTTGACGGTCCGTCAGATGTGGAGCGCTACGGCATGACCCCGTCGATGATGCCGAAGCCCAGATGCACGACAACCATGAACCCGACACAGAAGGCGATGAACACGCCGAAGAAGGCCAGCAGACAGCCCTGTTCCGCCATGAGCCGCCCGGGCGCTGGCGGCTTCGCCGTGGCCCGCTCCGGATGCTCGGCCGCGTAGCGCACCATGACGACGTCACCGGTGACGATCGTGCTCGGCCCGTTGCTCTCCTCGAAGCGGACGGGACGGCCCTCGCGGGTCGTGAACTCGTAGACGTGGTGGAGTGTCGTGCTCACGGAGGTCTCACCGCCCCCGCTGGTCGTGGTGTAGGTGTTCAGGCACCGCGCCTCGGCGGTGAGCCCGCTGTTCCAGGCGCTGCTGATGTGCCGGGCGCGGCGGAGCAGTGCGACCAGAGCGGTGAGCGCGAAGGCGATCATGAGCCCGGGCACGAGGTAGAAGAACGCTTCCATGGCATCCCCCGAGGTCGTACGCCGCCTCCGTTCGGCCGGCGTGGGAGGAACCTACCCACGCCGGCCGGGCCACGGACTCAAGAGAACCTCAGAACGTGACGTCCGAGCAGGAGTAGAACGCGTTGCCCGTGTCCGCGATCGTCCAGACGGCGACGATCACATGGTGGCCGCTGAGCCCGGACGGCAGGGTGCCGCTGTGGGAGAGCGTGGCCGGAGGGCGCTGACCGTTGTAGGGGACGGTGAGGAAGGGGGTGGTGTTGAGGTCGGAGCGGGCCAGGTTGTGGTTCTGGTTCCAGCCCTGCCGGGTGACGTAGTACTTGAAGTCGGTCGTGGCGTGCATGGCCGTGAACTGCCAGCGGAAGGTGTAGCTCTGACCGCCCGTAACCCTGGTGGTGGGCCAGGCGCCGCCGGACGGGGTCTTCGGCTTGTCGAGCTGGGAGAAGCGGGCGTTGCCGCCGGAACAGATGGAACCGTCGGCGGGCCCCGCGGCCGGGAAGCCCTTGGGACCCTCGACGCTCTGCGGCTCGTACTGGATGTCGCCGCAGTTCGTCACCGTGCCGTTGGCGCAGAGCTTCTGCCTGCTGATGGGGAGGTCGGTGTAGCCGTGGCTGCTCGCGCTGCCGGCCGAGAGCACGAAGGCCCCGGCCGTGGTGAGCCCGAGCGCGGCGGCGTACCACTTGGTCTTTCCGCGCATGCTGCCGCTCCTGGAGACGTGGGGGAAGTTCCGTGAGAGGTGCAGGTCTAGACCAAGTCCCAGATTATTGCCGTACCTTGAGCATGTCCATACCAATGCTGGGCTGGGTTACGGCCCCTGGGTCCGGCGTACCGGTCACGGCCCCGGGTCCCCGCGCCCCGCGCAGAACGCCACGGTGAGGTCCTTCACCAGGGCCTTGCGTTCGTAGTCGTCCAGCTCCACCAGCCCCCGCACGGTCAGCCGGGTCACCGTGTCCTCCACCGAGTCGACGACCGAGGCGAGCATGCCGGCCCGCTGCCGGGCGTCCAGCGCGGCGATCCGGCGGCGGTTCATCGCGGCGGCGACCTCGGGCGCGTACTCGGTACGCACCGGCCGCACGGAGAACACCTCGAGCCCGACCGGTGCCGCGTCCGCCGCGACCAGCCGGGTCAGCGTGTCCCCGGCCGCCTCGGCGGAGCCCCGCGTACCGCCCGGCATCTCCACCGGCACCCGCGCGAGCCCCGCCGCCACGCACTCGCGCAGATAGGTCTCGTGGTCCTCGACGCCCAGCACGGCCCGCGCGGTGTCCCGCACCCGCCACACCACCAGCACGGCCACCCTGAGCGCGACCCCGTTCCCGTCGGCCGCCGGGATCGGCTCGCTCCTCCAGTGCCGCAGCCGTACATCCACCCGGCGGCGCAGCAGCAGCGGGTTGACCCACATCAGCCCGGTACGCCGGACCGTCCCCCGGTACCGCCCGAACAGACCGAGCACCCAGGCCCGCCCGGTCCGCCCCCGGGCGAGCCCACCGAAACCGAACAGCCCGAGAGCACCGGCCCCCGCGTAGGCGGCCCACTCGACGGGCCCGAGCCCCGCCCCCGCGTGCGCCGGAAGCCGCAGCGCCGCCATCGCGAGCGGCGGCACGATCCCCGCCCACCAGGAGGTCACCGCGCACCCGGCCACCCCGCAGGCCCCGGCGAGCACCCCCACCACCCCGGGCAGCACCCTCGCCCGCCGCTCGACCAGTTCGGGGTCGACCTGGACCGCGGGACGAGCCTTCACCGGGACAGGACGTCGCAGGCGCGGCTGCTCGCCGGTGCCCTGCCGGCGGCCCACGACCGCCGGTCGGGCCGGGACCGGCGCCGGGTCGGGGTCGTCGCGGAAGAGCAGATGGATGGGGATCTCCATGGTCGACTCGTTCTGGATGAGCCGGCCTGGTCTGGCCGGTCCCTCGGACTCGGGTGTCTGTGAAGTGGTCGTCGTGCTCATGCGTGCCTCCAGCCTCCGCGCCAGATGCGTCATGACAGTGGGTTGGGTCGATCGGATCGGCTGCCCTCGAGCAGAAGCGGCTGCGCCACGAGAAGAACCCGTCGCCCTGTCGGGAATTACGAAAAGAGCCGCCGCCAGGTCTCCGGCCCCGGATAGCCGTCCGCCGCGCCGCCCCGCCAGCCCTGGGCGCGCTGGAAGGCCTCGACGTTACGGCGGTCCGCCTCGCTCCAGCGCGGACCGGGACCGGTCGTGTAGTACTTGCCGAACCCTTTCTTCACCAGCTGCCGGCCGAGCTGGGTGACGTACTTGTTGTCCGCCCCGGGCCGGAACATCCCGCGCCCGGGATAGCCGGGGACGCCGTGGGAGGCGGGTACGCCGGGTGCGCCGGCCGCCCCGCCGGTCGCCGGGCCACCGGTCGTGGCCGGTGGGATGTCCTTGCCCTTGCCGGTCACCAGCAGGTCCCAGGTCTGGGGTCCGGGCAGTCCGTCGGCGTCCGCGCCGGTCCAGCCCTGAGCGAGCTGGAAGGCCACGGTGGCCCGCAGATCCGCCTCCGACCAGCGCGGCCCGGGACCGTTGGCGTAGAACCGTGCGCCGCCGCGCGCCACGAGCAACTGCCCCAGCCGGGTGACGTAGGGGTTGTCCGAGCCCGGCCCGAAGAACGCGGCCCCGGGAAACGCCGCGGCACTCCCTCCGGCGGCCGGCGCACTCGGTGTGCCGGGCGTGCTCGGCGTAGTGGGCGTAGTGGGCGTGCTGAGCGTGCTCTGCGTCGGGCCCGCCGCGTTCGCCCCCAGCCCCTTGTACCGGTAGGGCACGTACTGGTCCGAGTGGCTCCAGTAGGCGTACGGCGTGGCCTGGCGGCGGGCGCCCGGGGGCGTCTCCTCGTAGGCGATGTAGTAGGTGTGGGTGTAGTCCGTCCAGCCGCCGAAAATGACGACGTGCGAGCCTTTCTCGGGGTTGGCGGGATTGTGGAACAGCAGAATGTCGCCGGGCTGCAGATCCTCCTTGGAAATGCGCACCCCGTACTTGTCGAGGCTGCCGGTCCATTCGTTCCCGGGCAGTCCCCAGGCCATGGAGACGAAGCCGGAGCAGTCCTGCCGGTAACCGTCCGTCCAGTAGTCGTCCATGCTGTACGGCACCTCGGCGGCGACCCAGGTCTTGGCCCGGTTGATGATCTCCGTACGGGTGGTGGTGGGCACCCGTACGGCGCTCTGCGGGCGCGCGGGCCTGCCCCCGGGGCCGTGCAGGGGGGCCTTGCTCCCCTGCGGGGTCTGGGGTTCGTCACCTGCGGGGACGCCGGGTCCAGGGGGTACGCGTTCAGCCGCGACCGCCGGTGCCGCGTGACCGGCGCCGAGGGCGGCGGAGGCGGCGGCGACGATCACGAAGGGGCGAGCGGCCGGATGCCGGGCCGTCCGTGCCGACGTCGAGTGCCGCAGGGCCGCGCGCCGGTGGGCGCATCCGGGGCAGTCGCAGTCGCTCGCGGGGTCGAATTCCTCGAATACCGGAGTCTCCATGCGATTCCCCTCACACCCGGGACGGAAATGACCGCGTTCATACACATCGATCAGTTTCCCAACTGTCCTCCCGACGCGCATTCTGACGGTCCGAATGACGTACGGCCCCGCCGCGTGCCCTGACCGGGGTGGTCCGGAGCACCCTCCGGGGTCCGGTAGAGTTACGACGTCAGCAGGCGCCGCTAGCTCAGTTGGTTAGAGCAGCTGACTCTTAATCAGCGGGTCCGGGGTTCGAGTCCCTGGCGGCGCACGATGTCGATGGCGAGGCATGTTCGCGGAAAGCGCGAACGGTCTCGCCATCGCCGTTTCTGCACGGCTTCGCCGCGCGCGGTGGGGGCTTCGCCACCCACACCCCCCTTCCCCCGGAACCCCGGCCGCCCGGAGCCCAGAAGCCCACCAGGCACAGCCACGCGCACCGCAACCCCCTCGCCAGAACCCCGGCCGCCCGGGGCCGACAAGCCGCCGCAGCACAACCGCGCGCACCGCAGTCCCCTCGTTTGAACGAGGGGGCTGGCGGCTGTTTGGCCGGATACTCTCTGGCCATGGCAGCGCGTGACCTCCAGGAGCGGATCAAGAAGCTCATCATCGACCGCCGGCTTCCCTCCGGAGCCCCGCTGCCGACGGAGCCCGAGCTGATGGAGTACCTCGGGGCGAGCCGGAACTCGGTGCGCGAGGCGCTGAAGGCGCTGCAGGCGATGGGCATCGTGGAGATCCGGCACGGCTTCGGCACGTACGTCGGCCCCATGTCCCTGGCCCCGATGATCGAGGGCCTCGCCTTCCGCACGGTCGCCGGGCACTACCGGGGCGAGGACTCCCTGCTGCAGCTGCTGGAGCTGCGCGAGGCGGTGGAGACGGGGCTCGTCTCCCGGCTCGCGGGACGCATCCCCGAGCGGGACCTCGCCGAACTCGACGCGCTCGTCTCCCGCATGGAGGAGCAGGCCGCGCAGGGCGGCGCCGGTCTCGCGGACACCGACCGCGCCTTTCACGCCACCCTCTACCGGGGCCTGGACAATGCCCTGCTCGGCGAGGTCCTGGAGGCGTTCTGGGACGCCTTCCACCGCGTGCACACCGACCTCGGGGGCACCCCGCAGGACCCGAAGGTCACCTGCCGGCAGCACCGGGACATCCTCGACGCGGTACGGTCCGGGGACGCGATACGGGCCGAGGCGGCCATAAGGGAGCACTTCGGCAACATTCGCGCCCGGTTGTCCACAGCAGGTCCACAAGACCCCCACACGTGTCCCAATGAACGCGTATGACCGGTAAACACCGCGTTTCGCGTCTTGCGATCATGACGAACGCCGTAGAACCCTGTGTCCAAGATGCCGCGGTTACACGGCAGTTGGGGGAGTAGGAAGCGGTTGCCTGATCTGCGGGGTTAAGGGGGCCCCGTTCACCAGCGGATGCCGAGGGGGGCATTCATGCAACCGGACGGCCGCCGTTCCATGTCCTGAGGTGTGGAGAGTGCGGCGACTGCGGCCAGCCACCGTTGCGCCTGCGAAGGTCGAGGGGGACCACCGGCAGGTGTGAGGAGAACCGACACAACACGCGGCGACCCGCGTGTGGGGGGTAATGACTCATGACGTCGACGCCGACGGGCGCCCGGCATAATTTCGACCCGTCAGAAACCACACAGCTACGAATGCCTTCGCAAAGGAACAGCCACACGGGCCAGTTCCGGCGGATCAAGAGAACACTGCCCAGATACGACTACGAGCACTACAGCAGGCTGGCCGGCCCCCTCACCCAGCCCGACCCCGACAAGCCCTACAAGGTGCAGTACCGCTCACTGCTCTCGCAGGAGCCGCACCGGGTCCGCGCCGCCCTGATGCTGGGCGCCGCGCCGCTGCTGTCGCTGGTCCTGCTCGCCTGGCTGCTGCAGCCGGAGCACTGGACCCAGCGCGACTACCCCACCTTCGACTTCCTGCCGGCGCTGGACGTCGTGATGCTGGTCTCGATCGGTCTGATCGAGTTCTTCCGCTGCATGAACGTGCTGTCCAACGCCCACGCCACCCTGGTCGCCCGCGACCCGGTCCCGGTGGTGCCCGAGACCGGCACGAGGGTCGCCTTCATCACGACGTACGTGCCCGGCAAGGAACCGCTGGAGATGGTGACCAGGACCCTCGAGGCGGCCGTGCGGCTGCGCCACCGGGGCCTGCTGCACGTCTGGCTGCTCGACGAGGGCGACGACGACGAGGTGAAGGCGGTCTGCGCGCGTCTGGGCGTGCACCACTTCTCCCGCAAGGGCGTCGAGGAGTGGAACCGCAAGAAGGGCCCGTTCCGCGCGAGGACCAAGCACGGCAACTACAACTCCTGGCTCCAGGCGCACGGTGACGCGTACGACTACTTCGCCTCGGTCGACACCGATCACGTGCCGCTGCCCAACTACCTGGAGCGGATGCTGGGCTTCTTCCGCGACCCGGACGTCGGCTTCGTCATCGGCCCGCAGGTGTACGGCAACTACGACAACCCCATCACCAAGGCGGCGGAGTCCCAGCAGTTCCTCTTCCACGCCCTCATCCAGCGGGCCGGGAACTTCTACGGCGCCCCGATGTTCGTGGGTACGTCGAACGCCGTGCGGATCAGCGCGCTCAAGCAGATCGGCGGTCTGTACGACTCGATCACCGAGGACATGGCGACCGGTTTCGAGATCCACCGCCACAAGAACCCGGCGACGGGCCGGAAGTGGAAGTCGGTCTACACCCCGGACGTGCTCGCCGTCGGTGAGGGCCCGGCGGCCTGGACGGACTTCTTCACCCAGCAGCTGCGCTGGTCGCGGGGGACGTACGAGACGATCCTCAAACAGTACTGGAAGGGCTGGTTCTCACTGCCTCCGGGCAAGCTCTTCAACTACACCATGATGATCATCTTCTACCCGATGTCCGCCCTCAACTGGATCCTGGCCGCGCTGAGTTGCGCGCTGTTCCTGGGACTGGGCGCCTCGGGTGTGAACATCGACCCGACCGTGTGGCTGATGCTGTACGGCAACGCCTCCGCGCTGCAGATCGGCCTGTACGTCTGGAACCGCCGGCACAACGTCTCCCCGCACGAGCCGGAGGGCTCCGGCGGAGTGGCGGGCATGGCGATGTCCGCGCTGTCGGCGCCCATATACGCGCGCTCCCTGATGGACGCCGTACTGCGCCGCAAGTCCAAGTTCGTGGTGACACCCAAGGGCGACTCGGCCAGCCCGGACACCCTGCTGGGGACCTTCCGCATCCACCTCTTCTTCATCCTGGTCTTCGGCGGTTCGATCGCCGCCGGTCTCACCCTGGGGCACTCGCACCCCGCGATGATCGTCTGGGCCTCCTTCGCCCTGCTGATCACCGCGTCGCCGATCTTCGCCTGGCGGTACCAGCTGCGCCAGGCGAAGCGGGAGCCCGCCGCTCCGGCGCAGGAGCAGGCCGAGCCGCAGGACGCCCCGCTCGCCGTGCCGTACCAGCCGCGACCGCTGCCGGAGCGGCAGACGCCGCGGCACGGCACCGGACAGAAGCCCAACTGGGCCTCCTCGCAGGGAGGTTCGGACCCGGGCGAAGACCAGACGATGCAGATCGCACTCGGTGGACTCGGGGGACGCAAGGAATGAACGACCGTGCAGGCCGCCGCCGCGCCCGCAGGCTCGCGATCGGGACGGCGGTGGTGCTGGCGCTGGGCGGGATGAACGGGCCCTGGCTGTACCGCTTCGGCACCGAGAAGTACCACCAGTACCAGATCAACAGACCCGAGTACAAAGCGGACAACGGGCACTGGCAGATCATCGAGTTCCCGAAGGCGTACCGCCAGGACACCATCCACGCGGCGCTGCTGCGGACGGGCAAGGTGCTGCTGATCGCCGGGTCGGGCAACAACCAGGACAACTTCAACGCGAAGAGGTTCGACACCCGGATCTGGGACCCGGTGAAGGGGACGATCAAGAAGATCCCGACGCCGAAGGACCTGTTCTGCACCGGGCACACCCAGTTGGCCAACGGCAACCTGCTGATCGCGGGCGGCACCAAGCGCTACGAGAAGCTGAAGGGTGACGTCACCAAGGCCGGCGGCCTGATGGTGGTGCACAACGAGAACCCGGACAAGCCCATGACGCTGCCCGCGGGGACCGTGTTCACCGGCAAGGAGAACGGCAAGACCTTCGTCTCCAAGGACCCGGTGCTGGTGCCCCGCGCCAAGAAGGTCTTCGACCCGAAGACCGGCAAGTTCCTGCGCAACGACCCCGGACTCGGCCGGATCTATGTCGAGGCGAGGCTCAGCGGCACCAAGTACGAGACCGGCACCCAGGACAACTACACGATCCACGGGCTGACCGGCGCCGACGCCCGCAACACCTACGGCATCGCGCAGAAACTCGCCCTGGACAAGAAGGACTTCCAGGGCATCCGGGACGCCTTCGAGTTCGATCCGGTCGCCGAGAAGTACATCAAGGTCGACCCGATGAACGAGGCCCGCTGGTACCCGACGCTCACCACCCTGAGCGACGGCAAGATCCTCAGCGTCTCCGGGCTCGACGACATCGGTCAGCTGGTCCCGGGCAAGAACGAGATCTTCGACCCGGCGAGCAAGAAGTGGACGTACACGAAGAAGATCCGCCAGTTCCCGACCTACCCGGCGCTGTTCCTCATGCAGAACGGGAAGATCTTCTACTCGGGGTCCAACGCGGGCTACGGGCCGGACAACGTCGGGCGTGATCCGGGCATCTGGGACGTGGACACCAACCGGTTCACCAAGCTGCCCGGGCTCAGCGACGCCAACAGGATGGAGACGTCCGGGACGGTGCTGCTGCCGCCCGCGCAGAACGAGAAGTTCATGGTGATCGGCGGCGGCGGGGTCGGCGAGTCCAAGCTGTCCAGCAACAAGACCCGGCTGATCGACCTGAAGGCGAAGAACCCGCACTTCGTGGACGGGCCGACGCTGGAGAAGGGCACGCGCTATCCGCAGTCCTCGATCCTGCCGGACGACACGGTGCTGGTGTCCGGCGGTTCGGAGGACTACCGGGGGCGCGGCGCCTCCAACATCCTCCAGGCGCGGATCTACCACCCGGACACCAACTCCTTCGACCGGGTGGCGGATCCGCTGGTCGGGCGGAACTACCACTCCGGGTCGATCCTGCTGCCGGACGGGCGGGTGATGTTCTTCGGATCCGACTCGCTGTACGGCGACAAGGCCAACACCAAGCCGGGCACGTTCGAGCAGCGGATCGAGATCTACACGCCGCCCTACCTCTACCGGGATTCACGTCCGTCGCTGTCCGGCGGTCCGCAGACCATCGCCCGCGGCGGGACGGGGACGTTCACGTCTCCGCAGGCCTCCGCGATCAAGAAGGTACGGCTGATCCGGCCGAGCGCGTCGACCCATGTCACGGACGTCGACCAGCGGTCGGTCGCGCTGGACTTCACGACGTCCGGGAACAAGATCACGGTGAGGATGCCCAAGAACCGGAACCTGGTGACGTCCGGCTGGTACATGCTGTTCGTCGACGACGATCAGGGGACGCCTTCGAAGGCGCAGTGGGTCAAGGTGCCGTAGCCGTCGGCTACTTGCCGGCCTTGGCGAGGGCGAGTGCGTAACTCGCCCACCACTGTCCCGCCTTCGGGCCCCCCTTGCAGGTGCCGTCCGACTCCCCCGGGCGCTTGACCCAGACATAGGCGTCCACCAGGTCGTCCGCCGTCCTGGTCGTCGGGGTCTCGCCCAGCGCCCGGCCCGGGGGGTTGCACCAGCGTTCGGCCGGATCGCCACCCGTGTAGGGGCCGTTGCCGTTGCGGCTGGTGTCGATGACGAAGTGCTTGCCGCCGACCTTGGCGGAGAGCTGCTTGCCGTAGGCGATGGAGTCCTGGGTGGAGTAGAAGTTGGCGACGTTGACGGCGAAGCCGTCGGCCCGGGCGATGCCCGCACGGGTGAGGGGCTGGAAGATCTGGTCCGGGTGGCCCCAGCCGGCGTTGCCCGCGTCCAGGTAGACCTTGGTGGACTTCAGCGACTTCAGCTTACCGATCGCGTAGCCGAGCAGGCTGTAGCGCTCCTCCTGGAACTGGACCTGGGTGCAGCCGTCCACCAGGTGCAGTACGGCGTCCGGTTCGAGGACGACCATCGCCGCGCGGTCCCCGATGCCGGCGGCCACCGCGTCGATCCAGGCGCGGTAGGCATCGCCGTCGGAGGCGCCGCCCTGGGAGTACTGGCCGCAGTCGCGGTGCGGGATGTTGTAGAGGACGAGCAGGGCGGTGCGGCCCGCCGTGTCGGCGGCCTCGGTGAAGCCCCGGGCCTCCTGCTCGGGGTTCTCCGGGCCGATCCACTCGCCGGTCGGCTGCTCGGCGATCTTGCGGATCTGCTCGGCGTCGGTGTCCTTGCCGGACCTCACGTACGCCTTCACCTGCCGGGCCGCGTTGCTGTCCGGGTTGACCCAGAACGGGTCCCGTTCCTTGGGCTGTTGGGTGATCGTCGCGCCGGCCTTCTCGTCGCCGCCGCCTCCCGAGGAGGAGCACCCGGCGACCAGCAGCACTGCCCCCAGCGCGGCCGCACACGCCCCCCTGCTGCCGTACATCCAACCCCCCCTTGGGTGCAACGGTCCTGGTCTCAATCCTGACATACGACCCGAGCCGCCCACGAGGCCGTCCCGCCCTTGTCGGCGACCTGTTACACCTCGGAAGGACCGACAGCCCCCGTGAAGGCGTCGGCCACCAGCGCGTATGACGGAGAGCCACCACAGGGGGACCTGACGTCATCCACCCTCTAGGCTCCGGCACTCATCCGTTCTAGAGTCTTCTCAGATGGCCCGAGCCCCGGCCGGCAGTGCACCACTGCGGCCCTGAACCTCCCGCGCCGGCGCCGGGTCACTCCCGCAGCCCGAGCGCGCGCGGTTGAGGACCAGCCCGGTCGGTGGCTTCAGGGGAGCGGGCCGCCGACCGGGCCGGGTGCCGGGATTCCGGCCGAATCCGCGGTCAGGTCCTGCGGCGTCTGACGACGAACACCAGACCGCCACCGGCGAGCAGCGCGCCCGCGCCCACCGCGGCGGCGACGGGCAGCACGCTGCTGCTGCCGGTGCTGGCGAGGGAGCCGGTCGCGGCCGTGTCGGCGACCGTCTGGGTCGTGGGGGCGTTGCCGTCGTCGCTGCCCGAGGTGGAGGCGGACGCGGAGGGCGAGGCACCGGTACCGCTGTCGTCGCCCTCGACCTTGACGGTGACGGCCGCGGTGTCGTTGGCGTGGTTGTGGTCGAAGGTCATGACGTTGCCGTACGCCGTCATCGCCTTGACCTCACCGGTGGTGGTCTTCGCACCCTTGCGGATCTCCAGGCCGAAGTGGAAGGTACGGGTGTCCCCGACGGCGAAGGCGTTGTCGCGGGGATCGCAGACGTACTGCGGTGCCCCCGGCGTCTGTTCGCCGGAGCCCGCCTGCGCTTCCTCGCTCCACACGCTGCATTCCTTGGGGATCTCCACCGCCTTGGTGCCGGTGGGAACGGTGAACAGCAGCGCCGGCTGGTCGTCGCTGAGGTTGTAATGCACCCAGCCCGGGCCCTCGTCGCTGAGGGAGATGTCGACGGGGACCACGTCACCCGGCGCGCCCTTGGCCTTGTCACCGCCGGCCACCATGTCGGCGGTGCTGTCGACGGTGATCACCTGGCGGCCGGTCCTCGATCCGCCGGGGGTCGCCGTGCCGTCCTCGACCAGGGAGAGCTTGTTGTCGCCCGACAACCTCCCGGCGGGGTCACCGGGCGAGGCCAGGACGTCGTCCTGGAAGTACTCGAACAGCGCCTGGTCGGTGACGTCCAGCTTGACCGGCTCCTGAAGCCGGTAGCGCTTGCCCGGCTCGAGCACCGTGTCGAAGGTGCACAGCGCCTGCTGGGTCGCCTCGTAGTCGGGATCCCTGACCGTGGAGTAGACGCAGTTGGAGTAGCGGTCCGCGTAGGAGAGGCCGGGGGTGGTACGCATCTGCAACTGGGCGCCGTGGGCGGGCAGCGAGCCGGTGTTGCTGATGGTGACCGGGTTCTCGATCGTGGAGCCGGGCTTGTCACCCTTGCGGTCGGTCAGTTTGTTGACGGTCAACTCCACGTTGCCCGCGGTCACTTCGACGTCGGTGGAGACCACGGTTCCGTTCGACGACGTGCCGCTCAGGGTCACCGTGCCCTTGGTGCCGAGCGGGGTGCCGGGCTTCGCGGCCAGGTCCACGATGTAGCCCCAGCCGTTGCCCTCAGGGACGTTGGCGATCGTGGACCAGGTGTAGGTGTCGACCGACTTCCCGTCGGCCGTGACCCAGTCCTTGACCTTGCTGAAGTCCGCTTTGACGGTGACGTCCTTCGCGGTGCCGGGGCCGTCGTTGAACAGGCCCCAGCTGATCTGCGGCGCATCCCCGGCCGGGATGGGAATCCCGATGTCGTCGCTCCGCACCGAGATGTGCACCACCGGACCGTCCGCGGCCTGCGCGGACGTGGCGGGCAGCCATGCGGCGACGGCGGCCGCGAAGGCGGCCAGCACCGCCCCCGCCTTGCGCTGACGGTCGGTCATTAGGTGTCCCTCCCCACGGGACGCCTCTCGTCCCGCCACCCTTCAGACACCCCAGGGACGCCAAGGGTTGTCCAGGAGTTCGAGTCACCGCCGCGCGTTCTACAGCCCGCTGCCCGTCAGGTACGCCGACACCACCACGTTCGCCGTGTAGCTCCCCCGCGCCCGGTCGAAGCTGCCGCCGCACGTGATCAGCCGCAGCTCGGCCCGCCCCGACTGCCGCTGTCCGTAGGCCTTCTGGGCGTCGAAGCCGTCGCGGGCGATGACCCGGATGTCGTCGACGGTGAACTCGGCGACCTTGCCGTCGTCCCGGACCACCCGGACCGTCTCGCCGGGCTTGAGCGCGCTGAGCCGGTAGAAGACGGCGGGCCGGGTCTCGGTGTCGACGTGCCCGACCATCAGCGCGGTGCCGGCCGCGCCGGGCCTGGCCCCGGCCGCGTACCACCCGACCACGCCCGCCTGGTCGAAGGGCGGCGGATCGACCGCCCCCTTCGCGTCCAGGCCCCGCGCCACCACCGGCGCCTGCACCCGCAGGTCGGGAATGTCCAGCCGCTGCGGCAGCGCGTCGCCCAAGGGGCGTACCGCGGGCGGGAGTTGCGCGTCCGGCGGGCGTCCGACCGCCGCCATGTCGCCGGTGGCCGGGGCGGATATGCCCTGCCGCAGGTCGGTGACGCCCCGCCCCCAGAGCCACAGCCCGAGCAGCAGTACCGCCCAGGCCACCCCCGTCAGCAGCCGGCCCGAGCCGGAGGAACGCTCGTGTTCGGACATGGTCAGCCCGTTCCGCGTCTCCGGCGCCCGCTGAGCACGGCGACGGCGGCAGCGGCGGCCCCGGCCAGCACCAGGCCGGTCACCGCGTGGGCGGTACCGGGGCCGGCCGCGTGCGCGTCGGTGGCGGCGAGGTGTGCGGTGCCGCCTCCGCCGGCGGGCACGGGGGCGACCGGCGAGGAGGGTGAGGTGGGAGTCGCCGGCCGGCCCGTGCCCTGGCCGACGGTGATCGTGCTCTTGCGCTCGGAGCTGCCGCAGGTGACCGTCACGTCGTAGGTGCCCACGGTGAGCGTCGAGCGGATGCGCGTCTCGCCGACGAGCGCGCCGTCCGTGACGGCGAGCCGGACGTCCGTGACGAAGGCGGCGGAGACGGCCGTGGCGGTCTTCTCGGCGCAGTCGCCAACTCGCAGGGCGACATCGCTGCCGGGCGCCGGGGAGGCCGGGGTGACCGACACGCCCCCGTCCCCCGCGTGAGCCGCCGGGGCGAAGGAGACGACCGCCGCAGCCACCGCCGCCGCACAGAGAGTGATTCTTGCTGAACCCATCGTGAACCTCCAGACACCTGGAGACTCCCCCGTGCGGCGGGGCCCCGCATCCGGAGCGGGGCCCCTGCTGCTCCGAACGGGTGGTGACGGGTTTCAGACCCGCTCGACGAGATCCGCGATCGAGTCCACGACCTTGGACGGCCGGTAGGGGAAGTCCTCGATCTGCTCCGGCCGGGTCAGCCCGGTGAGCACCAGGAACGTCTGCATCCCGGCCTCCATGCCGGCCAGCACGTCGGTGTCCATGCGGTCGCCGATCATCGCGCTGGTCTCGGAGTGGGCGCCGATCGCGTTGAGCCCGGTGCGCATCATCAGCGGGTTGGGCTTGCCCGCGAAGTACGGCTTCTTGCCGGTCGCCTTGGTGATGAGCGCGGCGACGGCGCCGGTGGCGGGCAGCGGCCCCTCGGTGGAAGGGCCGGTCTCGTCGGGGTTGGTGGCGATGAAGCGGGCGCCGTCCTGGATGAGCCGTACGGCCTTGGTCATGGCCTCGAAGGAGTACGTGCGGGTCTCGCCGAGGACCACGTAGTCGGGCTCGTGGTCGGTCAGGACGTACCCGATGTCGTGCAGGGCGGTGGTCAGGCCCGCCTCGCCGATGACGTACGCCGAGCCGCCCGGCCGCTGGTCGTCCAGGAACTGGGCGGTGGCCAGGGCCGAGGTCCAGATGGACTCGACCGGCACGTCCAGGCCCATGCGCCGCAGGCGGGCGTGCAGGTCGCGCGGGGTGTAGATGGAGTTGTTGGTCAGCACCAGGAAGGGCCGTCCGGACTCGCGCAGCTTCTTCAGGAAGGCGTCGGCACCGGGGATCGGTACGCCCTCGTGGATGAGCACACCGTCCATGTCGGTGAGCCACGACTCGATGGGCCTGCGTTCTGCCATGTGCGCGTTCTCCTGCCGTACGCCCGTGCGCGGTACTGCCTGGGCCCCCCAGCCTAGACACTGGCCGGATCTTGGGGAACGGCCGTCTCAGCGGCGCCTTCCGGGCCTGCGGGCCAGCAGCAGCCCGCCACCGGTGACGAGGAGGACGGCGGTGACGGCGGCGAGGACGGCGCCGGGGGTGCCGAGGCCGGTGCGGGCGAGTTCGTCGGCGAAGGGCAGATCCGGGAGGGGGCCCGGCGAGGCGGAGGGGCTGGACGGGCCGGGGGTGGAGGCGTCCGGGGCGCCCTCCTCGACACGGAAGCGGTAGTCGCCGGACTGGCCGACCCAGTCGCCGTCGTCCTCGTGCCGCTGGACGACGGCCGCGTTGACCGTGACGTCGTTGGGGGCGGTGTCGGGGGCGAGGGCGAGACGGACCTTGACGCTGACGGTCCGGCGAGGGCCGACGGTGAAGCCGGGGAGGCCGTCGTCGAAGGCGCCGACGAGTTCGTCCTCGTCGGTCCGTACGAAACGGACGGGGTGCGGGTGGCCGTCGTGGGTGTCGTAGAAGTCCAGTCGGGGCTGGTCCGGCTTCAGGGCCCGCTTGTCGTCGACGAGCACGACGACGGGGTGGATGGCCGCGCACGTCCGGGTGGTGGTGTTGGTGAGGTCCAGGTACCACGTGCCGTAACCGCCGCCGGCCTCGTAGGTGTCGGGGCCGCCGCGGATCCGGGAGGTGAGGGGGAAGCGGCCGCCCTCGGAGCAGCTCGGGACGGGGGCGGCGGACGTGGGGGTCGCCGCGGGGAGGAGGAGGGCGGCGGCTGCCAGGCAGGGGGACAGGGGCGTGTGCAGTCGCATGAACACATGACCATGCCGGGTGCGGGCGGCGGTTTCGGTGTGCCGCTCCGTACGGCGCCCCCGATCCCCTCGATCGGCCGAGACGGGCGCCGGCTCAGCCGTCCGCCCGCCCGAACAGCGGCGCCAGCAGCAGCTGCGCCGCGCCCTCGGCGACC
Organism: Streptomyces sp. NPDC002144; assembly: GCF_053593695.1. Lineage (NCBI taxonomy): Bacteria > Bacillati > Actinomycetota > Actinomycetes > Kitasatosporales > Streptomycetaceae > Streptomyces > Streptomyces sp. NPDC002144. The sequence goes on along the minus strand of NZ_JBSFDB010000001.1, from coordinate 183,909 downwards.
TCACCGGAGGCGAGCCGCACCGGCACCGGCTCCTCGCCGCCGCGCCGGGCCCGTTCCTCGAGGACGGCGGCGACGCCCCGTACGAAGGCCTCGGGGGCGGCGGCGACGGTACGGCCGCCCAGCAGGACGACGTCCACGTCGAGCAGCGCGACCAGGTTGCCCGCCCCGACGCCGAGCACCCGGGCCGCCTCGGCGAGGTCACCGCGGGCCACGGCGTCGAGACACAGCACCTCGACACAGCCCCGGTTGCCGCAGCCGCACAGGGGTCCGTCGAGCCGGACCACCTGGTGCCCGAACTCCCCGGCGCCGGTACGGGCGCCGCGGTGGACGGTGCCGCCGATCACCAGTCCGGCCCCGAGCCCCGTACTCAGATGCAGATACGCGAACGATCCGCGCTCCCCGGCGACGGCGAGCCCCAGCGCGGCGGCATTGGTGTCCTTGTCGACGACGACCGGCGTCCCGAGCCTCCCCGCGAGCGCGTCCCGCAGGGCGAAGCCGTCCCACTCGGGGAATCCGGTGACCCGGTGCAGCACTCCACGGACGTGATCGAGGGGCCCGGGGAGAGCCACGCCCACGCCGAGGAGGGAGCGGGGCGGAGGCGCGGGCGGGCGTACGGCCACCGACGCCTCGGCAACCCCGCCGCCCGCCGACGGCTCGACCACCCCGGCGCTCTCCATCGCCTCAACGTCCCCGCCGCCCACCGACACCGCGGCAGCCCCGCCTCCCGCCGACGGCTTGACTCCCCCGCCGCCCGTCAACGCCTCGACCTCCCGGGCCACCGTCCGTACCACCGCCTCCGCCCCCGCCCCGAAGTCCAGTGCAGCCCGGCGCTCTCCCACCACGGTCCCCGCCAGGTCGACCAGCACCGCCCGCAGCTCGTCCCGGTCCAGATGCACCCCGACCGCGTGCCCGGCCTCCGGCACCAGACGCAGCACCGTCCGCGGCTTGCCGCCCGTCGAGGCGCGGTGCCCCGCCTCTGCCACCAGACCGTCGGCCCGCAGCCGGGCGGTGATCTTGCTGACGGCCTGCGGGGTGAGCCCCGTCCGTTCGGCGAGCTCGAGCCGGCTGATGCCGTCCGCGTCGGCGGTGCGCAGCAGGTCGAGGACGAGGGCGGCGTTGTGGCTGCGCAGGGCGAGAAGGTTCACCCCTCCATTCAGGTTCACGCCTCCATTGTCTTCGCCACTTGCGCTTTGGCAACAGCGTTGCGAAAGTGGAGGGCATGACTGGTACGACTGCCTCTCCCCGCCGCGTCGGCCTCGTCGGCTACGGGCTCGCGGGCTCCGTCTTCCACGCCCCGCTGATCGCCGCCACCGAGGGCCTCGTCCTCGACACGGTGGTCACCTCCAACCCGGAGCGGCAGGAGCAGGCCCGCGCCGAGTTTCCGGACGTGCGCATCGCGGCCACCCCCGAGGAGTTGTTCGCGCGGTCCGCCGAGCTGGACCTGATCGTCATCGCCTCGCCGAACAAGACGCACGTGACGCTGGCGGCCACCGCGCTCAAGGCCGGCCTCCCGGTCGTCGTCGACAAGCCGATCGCCGGCACCGCGGCCGAGGCCCGCGAGCTCGCCGCGCTCGCCGAGGACCGCGGGCTCCTTCTCTCCGTCTTCCAGAACCGCCGCTGGGACAACGACTTCCTCACCCTGCGACGGCTCCTCGACGCGGGCGAGCTGGGGGACGTGTGGCGGTTCGAGTCCCGGTTCGAGCGGTGGCGGCCACAGCTCAAGGGCGGCTGGCGGGAGTCCGGCGACCCCGCGGAGATCGGAGGTCTGCTGTACGACCTCGGCAGCCATGTCGTCGACCAGGCCCTGACCCTCTTCGGCCCCGTCACCGCCGTGTACGCCGAGTCGGACGTCCGCCGCCCCGGCGCCGAGGCCGACGACGACACCTTCATCGCCCTCACCCACGCGAGCGGCGTCCGCTCCCACCTCTACGTCTCCGCCACCACCGCCCAACTCGGCCCGCGATTCCGGGTGCTGGGCTCCAAGGCGGGGTTCGTCAAGTACGGTCTCGACCCGCAGGAGGCGGCCCTGCGCGAGGGCGAGCGCCCGGGCCCGGACTGGGGGCGGGAGCCCGAGTCGGCGTGGGGCCGGATCGGCTCCGGGGAGTCCCCGGCGACCGGCGGCGGCACTCCCGTACCGACCCTGCCCGGGGACTACCCCGCGTACTATGCGGCCGTGGAAAGGGCCCTCGACGGCGACGGCGCCAATCCGGTGACCGCCGCGGAGGCGGCCGCCGCGCTCGACGTGCTCGAGGCGGCCCGCCGTTCGGCCCGCGACGGAGTGGTGGTGAAGCTGTGACGCACAACACCGAGCTGACCCCGAAGTTCCACCCGGAGCTCACCCCGCCGCTGGAGGAACTGGAGGCGCAGGAACGGCGCCTGGTCTTCCGGCAGTTCACCCACGAGGACGCGTGGGCCCTCGGCTCCCTGCTCGTCGAACTGGCGCGGGAACGCCAGGCCCCCGTCGCCATCGACATCCACCGCGCCGGCCAGCAGCTCTTCCACGCCGCCCTGCCCGGCTCCACCCCCGACAACGACGCCTGGATCGCCCGCAAGCGCCGGGTCGTCGAACGCTACGGTTCCGCGTCCTACCTGGTCGGCGCCCGTTTCCGCGCCAAGGGCACGACCTTCGAGGACTCCTCCCGCCTCGACCCGGACGAGTACGCGGCCCACGGCGGCTCCTTCCCGATCACCGTCGAGGGGGTCGGCGTGATCGGCGCGGTGACGGTGAGCGGACTGCCGCAGCTGCAGGACCACCGGCTGGTGGTGGAGGCGCTCGAGGAGTTCCTCAAGCACTGACGCCCGCAAGGGGAAGATCCTCGGCCCCCCTCCGGTTGGCACCGTCGTACGTGGTTATAAGCGGTTGTACGCGCCACCGACCGGAGGGAAGGGAACCCGTGAGTGACACCCTGAAGGAATCCGTCGGCCGCTACGGCGTCTGGAGCGCCGCCCTGCGCTCGGAGGACCCGTCCCGCCGGGGCGAACTCACGGAAGCCGCCGCCGAGTTGGAGCAGCTCGGCTACGGCGCCGTCTGGCTCGGCGGCAGCAGCGCGCCCCGGCATGCCGCACCCCTTCTCGACGCGACCTCGACGCTCACCGTCGGCACCAGCATCCAGTCCATCTGGCAGTACGAGGCGGCGGAGAGCGCGGCGGGCTACGCCGGCCTGGAGTCGTCCCACCCCGGCCGCTTCGTCCTGGGCCTCGGCGTCAGCCACGCCAAGCTCGCGGACCAGTACCGCCGCCCGTACTCCGCGCTGGTCGCCTACCTCGACGCCCTCGACGAGGCGGGCGTCCCCGCCGACCGCCGTCTGCTGGCCGCCCTGGGCCCGCGCAGCCTGGAGCTGGCCCGCGACCGCGCGGCGGGCTCGATCCCGTATCTGGTCACCCCCGAACACACCGCGTACGCCCGCGAGATCCTGGGCGAATCCCCGCTGCTGGCCCCGGAGTTGAAGGTGGTCCTGGAAACGGACCCGGCCCGGGCCCGCGCGGTGTCGCGCGACTACCTGGCCATGTACCTGGCCCTCCCCAACTACACCAACAATTTCCTCCGCCACGGCTTCACGGAGGAGGACCTGGCCGACGGCGGCAGCGACCGCCTGGTCGACGCGGTCTTCGCCTGGGGCGACGAAACCACCATCAGCACCCGCATCAACGCCTTCTTCGCAGCGGGCGCCGACCACGTGGCCCTCCAGGTGGTCGACGGCGGCAACCGAGACCACCTCCCGCGGGAGGCATGGCGCCGCCTCGCGTCTCTACTGGCCTAGCGACAAGCGCCCCGTCAGGGGCGCGGGGAACTGCGCGAGCAACCACTAACAACCAGCACCCGCCCACATTGCGCAGCTCCCCACCCCTTAGGCGTCTTTGAATTCCTGCCGCTGCCGCCCAAGCCCCGAAATCTCCAGCTCAACCACATCCCCGGCCCGCAAGAACGGCTTGGGCTCGGGCTGCCCCAACGCCACCCCCGCCGGCGTACCGGTATTGATGACATCCCCGGGATACAGCGTCATGAACTGACTGACGTACCGCACGACTTCCCCCACGGGAAAGATCTGCTCCGCCGTCGTCCCGTCCTGCTTCAACTCCCCGTTGACCCACAGCTTCAACGACAGCGCCTGCGGATCCGGCACCTCGTCCGCCGTCACCAGCCACGGCCCCAGCGGGTTGAACGTCTCGCAGTTCTTCCCCTTGTCCCAGGTCCCGCCGCGCTCGATCTGGAACTCCCGCTCGGACACGTCGTGCGCGACGGCGTACCCGGCGACATGCGCGAGCCCTTCCTCCACCGACTCCAGATAACGGGCCGTACGTCCGATGACGACCGCCAGTTCGACCTCCCAGTCGGTCTTCACCGAGCCGCGGGGAACCAGCACCGTGTCGTTCGGTCCGACCACCGTGTCCGCGGCCTTGAAGAAGATGACCGGCTCGGCGGGCGGCTCGGCCCCGGTCTCGCGGGCGTGGTCGTGGTAGTTGAGCCCGATGCACACGATCTTGCCGATCCGCCCGAGCGGCGGGCCGACCCGCAGCCCCGCCGGGTCGAGGACGGGCAGGTCACCGGCGTCGCCCGCGGAGCGAATCCGCGCGAGTGCCGCGTCGTCGGCGAGCACCGTCCCGTCGATGTCGGGCACGAGACCCGACAGGTCCCGCAGCACCCCCTCGGCATCGAGCAGTGCGGGCGTCTCCGCTCCCGCCGTACCGACTCGCAGCAGCTTCATGGTCACAGTCTCCCTCGATCGCGGGCGCCCGCCCGATGGGTGCAGCCATCGGAGGACTGGTCGATCCTCCAAGCTCGGCGTGCGGTATGCAATACCTGGTTCACGTACTGGACCGTAGCCCCGTCACCGGTACAGCACGGCCCGCTCCACCGCGCTCCACGCCGTACTGGTGACGACGTACAGCGCGGCCGCCAGCGGCACCACGGCCACGGTGAAGAGCGTGGCGAAGGACAGGAACGGCATCGCCTTGGTCACCGCTCCCAGCCCCGGAACCTGCTCCCCCTCCCCCACCGGCAGGGCACTGCCGGCGGCCATCGTCCGCTTGGTGCGCCGGTAGTTGAAGGCGGCGACCGCCGCGACCACGACGAACAGCCCCAGGTACACGAGCCCCGCCGCCCCGAACACGCCCCCGCTCCCCAGCGCGTCGGCCCACCGCCCGCCGAGCGGCGCGGCGAGCAGCCGGTGGTCGAGCAGGCCGTTGCTCTCCCCGCCGATCCTCGGGCTGGAGAAGAGGTGGTACAGCAGGAAGAACGCGGGCAGCTGCAGCAGCCCGGGGAGGCATCCCGACAGCGGCGACACCTTTTCCTCCGTGTGCAGTTCCAGCACCGCCTTCTGCAGCTTCTCGGGGTCCTCGGCGTGCTTTCTGCGCAGCTCGGCGATCTTCGGCTGCAGGGCGGTCCGGGCCTTCTGCCCGCGCGCCGAGGCCCGGGACAGGGGATGCACGAGGAGTCGTACGAGCGCGGTGAACAGGACGATCGCGGCGGCCGCCGCCGCGGCGCCGAACAGCGGTTGGAGCAGGTCGGCCAGCTGGTCGACGACGTCGGCGAAGACGGTGAAGACGGACATGGGTGAACCCTCCGAGGGTCATGCCGGGGTGAGAGCGGTGCTTACGGCATGACGACCCGCGCGGGGTCACGGACGTGCCCCTACGCGACGGTCGCCGGGAGGGCGCGTCCGGGGGCTCGGGGCCGGGTGCGTCCCCTGGCGTCGGGGTCGCGCTGGGGCAGGAAGGCCGTACGACGGGCCCGGTCCCGTATCGCCGTACGCACGCGCGTCGGGGGCACGGCGGGGGCGCACCGCGCGGCGACCAGCGCGCAGGCGGCGAGCGCGGCACCGACGGCCGCGGTGGCGGCGAGGGCGACGGTGGCGGTGAGGGTGCCGGCGTCGAGGAGCGCGAGCTGGAGGAGCAGCAGGAGGAGCGCGGCGAAGGGACGCGTAGAGAGGCGGTCGCGGAACACACGGTCCCCGAACGCTCGGTCCCGGAACACGCGGTCCCGGAACGCTCGGTCCCCGACCACTCGGTCGCGGATCATGCCCCTCCCCCCTAGGCGCTCGTGGTCTCCACCGGCTCCAGCAGGCGCTTCGGCTTGAGCAGCGCCTTGCTGACCGGATCGGCCGGGTCCGGACTGAGACCGGGTTCCGGCACCATGAGAACGTCGGCGACCGGTACGAGAGTTCCGCACGCGGGACATTCGCCGTACGTCCCGAGTTCGGTGCCGCAGTCGGCGTGCCGGAAGGAGCGCAGCCGGGCCTCCTGGAAGTGCTCGCGGCCCCAGATGCCGAGCAGGCGGAGGGTCGGCCACAGGGCGATGCCGCGCTCGGTGATGACGTACTCGTCACGCGGCGGCGATTCCTGGTAGCGGCGCTTCTCGAGGATCCCCTCCGCGGTCAGCGTCTGCAGGCGGGCGGCGAGGACCGCGCGCGGGATGCCGAGGTGGACGAGGAAGTCGTTGTAGCGCCGGACGCCGTAGAGCGCGTCGCGGATCACCAGCAGCGTCCACCGCTCGCCGACGACCTCCAGCGCGCGGGCGATGGAGCACTCCTGAGTCGCGTAGTCCTTGCCCAGTGCCATGCCGTCCACTGTAACCATTTTTCGCGAGGTTGGTTCAATGACCGAACCTACGGTGTTACGGTGGCCCACATGACTAGGTTCAATGAACGAACCCTCACCCCCTCCGAGGCCCCGCACGCCGGCCCCGCGCCCCACCAGACCGCCTCCCACCAGACCGCGTCCCACCCATCCGCCTCCCACCCAGCCGCCCCCCGCGCCGAGGCGCCCCCTCATCCCCGCGCCACCCTCGCCCTGACCAGCGCGGCGACCGCCGTGACGCTGATGACGTACACCGCGCCGATCGTCACGCTCCCCGACACCGCCGCCGCCCTCCACACACCGCTCTCCGCGCAGGCCTGGCTCATCAACGGCACCCCGCTCGGCCTCGCCGCCCTCCTCCTGGTGGCCGGCAGCCTGGCCGACGACTACGGCCGCCGCCGGATCTTCCTCCTCGGCACCCTCACCCTCGGCATCACCACGGCCCTGGGCGCCCTGGCCTCCTCCACCTGGCTCTTCACCCTGGCCCGCGTCGCACAGGGCGCGGCCAGTGCGGCGATCCTGGCGAGCAGCCTCGGCCTGCTGGTGCACGCCTTCCCGACGCCCCGCGGCCGCCTGCACGCGACCGGCGTCTGGGGCGCCTTCGTCAGCGGCGGCATCGCGGCGGGTCCCCTGCTCGCGGGCTCCCTGCCGAACTGGCGGTTCGCGTACGGCGTCCTGGGCGCGGCGACCCTGCTGGTCACGGCGCTGAGCGTCCGTACGCTGTCGGAGTCCCGCTCCCCGAGAGGCGGTCGCCCCGACATCGTGGGCGCACTGACCTTCGGCCTCGCTCTGGTCTCCCTGGTGGCGGCGCTGACCCTGGGCCGCGACGGCTGGCTGCGCCCCGAGGTCGGCCTGCTGTTCCTGGCGACCGTCGTCCTGCTGGGCCTGTTCGCCGTGGTGGAACTCCGCACGGCGACCCCGATGATCGACCTGACCCTGCTGCGCCGCCCCGGCTTCCTGGCCTCCTCGGCCGGCGGACTGTTCACGGGCCTGGCGGTGATCGGCCTCTTCAGCTTCTTCCCGGTCCTCTTCCAGCAGGTGCTCGGCCTGACCCCCATGGACACGGCCTGGCTGTTCCTGCTCTGGTCCGGCCTGTCCTTCCTGGTCGCCCTCCAGGCCAAGCGCCTGGCCGGCCGTGTGCCGCCCCGCCACCAGCTCGCCGCGGGCTTCACCCTGCACGCCGCCGGTGTGCTGACGATGCTCGGCGCCATCGACTCCGGCACCTGGCACCGCCTTCTGCCGGGCCTTGTCCTCGGGGGCGTGGGCAGCGGCCTGCTCAACGCCGCCCTGCCCCTGCTCTCCGTCGAGTCCGTCCCGGCGGCCCGCGCGGCCATGGGCTCCGGCGCCCAGCAGACCTTCCGCTACATCGGCTCCTGCGCCGGCGTCGCCCTGACGATCGCCATCGTCACGTCCTCCGGGGGCGGCCTGGGCCACGGCGCGAACGTCGCCCTCGTGGTGTCGGCGGCGCTGGCGCTGCTGGCAGCGGTGGCGGTGCTGGCGCTGCGGGAGCGCGCCTGACTCGGCCGAACTCCCCCCGCCCGTCCACGACTCAGCCCCTCGGCCGCATCGACACCAGCTTCCCCCACACCACCATCCGGTACCGGGACGTGAACTCCGGTGTGCACGTCGTCAGCGTGATGTAGTAGCCGGGTTGGGCGTAGCCGTGTCCCGGCTTGACGACGGAACGCGGAATCGGCCGAATGACCCCGGAGTCCCGCGCCGAGGTCTGCGGCAGGGTCTTGTCGACCGAGTACGTGTACGTCGCCTCGCGGGTCTCCACCTCCACCAGGTCCCTGATCCGCAGGTGGTTGAGGTGGCGGAACGGCTCGCCGTGGGTGTTGCGGTGGCCTGCGAGGGCGAAGTTGCCCGCCTGGCCGGGCTGAGCGGTGCCGCGGTAGTGACCGACGTACCCCTTGTTGAGGACCGCCTGCTTGCCGACGCCCTCGGCGACGGGGACGCGCAGGCCGAGGCGCGGGATGACCAGCACGGCGTACGCCTGGGACCAGGAGGGGCTCGACTGCCGTACGGCGGTGGTCCGTCGACCCGTACCACCGCCCCCGCCGCCCGAGCCGCCGTACGACCGGGGGACCGCCGGCGTCACGGCCGTACCCGACCCGCCACCACCCTCCGCGCCTCCCCCGCCCTTCCCCCACTCCCGCTCCAGCGCCTCCACCTTCCGTTCGGCGCCCCGCTTGGCCTCCCGGTTGGTCCACCACAGCTGGTGGCCGACGAGGAGGAGCAGCACCACCCCGACGGTGACGAGGAGTTCGGCCCCGCTCCACAGCGCGCGCCGGCGCCGGGCCGAGCGGCGCCGGCTGCTGTGCTGCACGACGGGAACGCGCATCCGCAGACCTCCTCGCGCCGCCTCCTGGGCCGGGTCCCGCACCGGGCCGCCCGCACCATAAGGGGCCGTCCCGCAACTCACCAGCCACACGCGCCGTTTCGATTGTTCGGTACTTCGTACATAGGTTTTAGAAAGGGCTGTCGTAGCTCTCGACAACCCCACCCGTCACACCCGATGCTTCGTGCTGGCACCAACGGGACAGGCCACCACGCCGGGCCCCGCGACCGGTTCAGGGACCGGTGCGCCCAGGCCCGTGAGCGAAGCGGAGTAGCAGCCATGATCAGACGCAGAACCCTGCTGGCCGCGGCCGGCGGCACCCTCCTCGGCAGCGCCCTCGCGACCGGCACCGCACGCGCGGACGCCACGATCAGCGTCAGCCCGGGAACGTCATACGGCACCTGGGAGGGCTGGGGCACCTCGCTGGCCTGGTGGGCGAACGTCTTCGGCGGCCGGGACGACTTCGCCGACATCTTCTTCACCACCAAGTCAACGACGTACAACGGCACTTCGCTCCCCGGCCTCGGCCTGAACATCGCCCGCTACAACCTGGGCGCGAGCAGCTGGAACAGCGTCGGCGGCACGACCATGGTCGCCTCCCCCAACATCCCCGCCTTCAAGCAGATCGAGGGCTACTGGCAGGACTGGAACAACGAGGACCCCACCTCCTCCGCCTGGAAGTGGACCGCGGACGCCACCCAGCGCGCGATGCTGACGAAGGCGGTGGCCCGCGGCGCGACCACCGAGCTGTTCGCCAACTCCCCCATGTGGTGGATGTGTCTGAACCACAACCCCTCCGGCGCCTCCGACGGCGGCAACAACCTCCAGTCCTGGAACTACCGCCAGCACGCCTCCCACCTCGCCGCGGTCGCCCTCTACGCCAAGAACAACTGGGGCGTGAACTTCGCGACCGTCGAGGCCTTCAACGAGCCCAGCTCCAGCTGGTGGACGGCGACCGGCACCCAGGAGGGCTGCCACATCGACTCGACCGTCCAGTCCGCCGTATTGCCGTACCTGCGCAGCGAGTTGGACAAGCGGGGTCTGACGGGCACCAAGATCTCCGCGTCCGACGAGACGAGTTACGACCTCGCCCGCACCACCTGGAACTCCTTCAGCTCCACCACGAAGGGGTACGTGGACCGCGTCAACGTCCACGGCTACCAGGGCTCCGGCGGCCGCCGCGACCTCCTCTACACGGACGTGGTCACCACGGCGGGCAAGGCCCTGTGGAACTCCGAGACCGGCGACAACGACGGCACCGGCTACACCCTCGCCTTCAACCTCCTCTACGACTTCCGCTGGCTGCACCCCACCGCCTGGGTCTACTGGCAGGTCATGGACCCGTCCACGAACTGGGCGATGATCGCGTACGACGAGAGCACCCTGCAGGCGGGCGCGGTGCAGACGAAGTACTACACGATGGCCCAGTTCAGCCGGCACATCCGCCCCGGCATGAAGATCCTCGACACGGGCGTGAGCAACGCGGTGGCGGCCTACGACTCCTCCGCCAGGCGCCTGGTGATCGTCGCCCTCAACACCTCGACCTCCGCCCAGACGCTGACTTTCAACCTCTCCAACTTCACGACCGTGAGCGGCGGTTCGGGCGGTCTGGTGCCGCGCTGGAACACGGTGACGACGGGCGGCGACCTCTACAAGTCGTACTCGGACACCTACGTGAGCGGAAAGACGGTCGCCGTCCCCTTCGCCGCGAAGGCGGTGCAGACCCTGCAGATAGACGGGGTGGTGATCTGACTGGGAAGCGGTACTTCCCCCCACGGGAACCGCGGTCCGGGGTCCGCCCCCGGCCCCGGACCGCGTCCCGGACCCGGTCTCGCGGCGCTCGCCCTCGGCGGTTTCGGCATCGGCCTGACCGAGTTCGTGATCGCCGGACTGCTCCCCCAGGTCGGCCGCGACCTCCGGGTGTCCGAGGCCACCGCGGGCCAGCTGATCTCCGGTTACGCCCTCGCGGTGGCCGTCGGCGCGATCGCGCTCACCGCCCTCACCGCCGGCCTGCATCGCAAGGCGGTCCTGATCGGCCTGCTGGCCCTGTTTGTCGCCGGCAACCTGCTCTCGGCCATCGCCCCCACCTACCCGGTCATGCTCCTCGGCCGCGTGGTGGCCGCCGCCTGCCACGGCACGTTCTTCGGTATCGGCTCACTGGTGGCCCGCCGCATGGTCCCGCCCGAGCGGGCCTCCCGCGCCGTCGCGGTGATGTTCGCGGGCCTGACGGTCGCGAACGTCCTGGGTGTCCCCTTCGGCGCCCTGATCGGCGAACGCTGGGGCTGGCGCGCGACGTTCTGGGCGATCACGGGGATCGGCCTGCTGGCCCTGACCGCCATCGCCGTCCTGGTCCCCTCCTCGGCGGGCACGGTCCCGCCCACCAGAACAGGCCTCCGCACGGACCTCCGCGCCTTCCGCTCCCCCCAGGTCTGGCTGACCCTGACCGCCACGGCCCTCGGCTACGGCGGCATGTTCGGCGCCTTCAGCTACCTCACGTACACCTTCACCGAGGTCACCGGCTTCACCGACACCGACATCCCCTGGCTGCTCGTGGTCTACGGCACCGGACTGGTCGCCGGCAACATGGCGGGCGGCCGCGGCGCCGACCGCAACCGCGACCGCACCCTCGTCATCAGCCTGACCGCCCTGACCGCGACCCTCACGGCCTTCGGCCTCCTGGCGGACAGCAAGCCGGCCGCCGTCACCCTGGTCTTCCTCCTCGGCGTCTTCGGCTTCGCCCCGGTCCCCGGGATGATCACCCGCGTCACCGACCAGGCCCACGGCGTCCCCCTGGCCGCGAGCGCCAACGTCTCCGCCTCCAACATCGGCAACGCCCTGGGTGCCTGGCTCGGCGGCCTGGCCATCAGTGCGGGCCTCGGCTACCGGGCGCCGCTGTACGTGGGCGCGGCGATCGTCCTGACGGCGGTGGCGGTGATGACGTACGCGACCCGCACCACACCGCACACCGAAGAACCGCCCATCCCCCGGTCTTCGGCGACCCACCCCTCCCCCCGAACCGGAACGAAGTGATCCACCCCCGCATCACCCCTCGCGGACCGACGACCTGCGCACATCTCACCGTCTCCTCCCCCGCCTCCCTCCGCCTCCGTAGGCCATCGGCAGTACGGTGTCGTCCATGCGCCCCGACACGCCTGCCGAGAACGTCGACCACACCGCCGAAGCGGCACGCCTGGAGCGGACCGCCGGCCTGTACCCCGAGGACGCCGAAGCCCTGCTCCTGCAGGCCGCGGCCCACCTGGAACTCGCCGGCGACCGCCCCGCCGCGACCGCGCTCTACGACAGCCTGCTCTCCTCCCCGACCGGCCTGGAGCACCCCTACCTGGTACGGGCCCTGAAGGCCTCCAACCTCTGGGAGTACGGCCACGAGGCCGAGGCCCGCGCCATCATCACCGGCGTCCGCGCGGCGGCCCCCCGCGACCCGGCCCCCTGGGTGATCGTCGCGGAGGCCCTGGAGGCCCACGACGAGCTGGAGGCGGCCCAGGAGACGTTCACGGAGGGAGCGCGCCTGCTCCTGACCGACGTACCGGAGCCCCCGTACTCCACGCACCCCTTGTTGTTCGGCCGCCACCGGGTCCGCCGCATGCTCGGCGTCCCCCACGACGACTGGGACCGCCTGGCCGACACCCTCCACTCCTCCTCGGTCTCCCTGGACGAGCTCCACGACCCCAAACGCGTCTGGTCCCTCGGCTCGGACAACCCGGCGGAACTGGAGGCGGAGATCTCCCGCCTGCGCGCGGAACTGTTCACCTACCGCGAGGCCCTGTCCCGCCCGTTCCCGGTGGCGGTCCTGCACTGGCCCAAGGGCGAACTGGCGGAACTCCTGGACGCGTACCCGACCCTGACCACGGAGTACCCCTCCCACGAGGAGCACCTGACGACGATAGAGGCGTCCCTGAGGGAACTCTCCGCCTCCGGCACCCCGAACCTCGGCATCGTCACGGGAACGGTCCCCTCCTACGAGGCCTTCGCAGCCTCAGAGGCCACGTCCCCCGCAGACCCGGGACTCCTCCCCCAGTACGCGACGACCCTGGCGGCCCGGGGGCGGGCCGTGGAGTGGCCGCCGCAACGGGGGGCGGCGTGCTGGTGCGGCTCGGGCCAGCCGTACGAAACCTGCCACGGAGCCTGACCCACACCCCGACGCCCCGCCCATCTCGTGGACGGGCGGGGCGTCGGCGTATCTGTGCCCGGTCGCGCGTCCACTCGGCAACACCGCCCCCGACCCCACATACGCACCGCAAGCCGCTGAGCCTGCCCGGCGTGCCCCCACGAAGCGACCGCGCCCCAGCTCCGGCCAGCAAGTCGACGCCCCGAACACCTCCCACCTGGCCCCCGCTTTCCCCGGGCCGCCCGCTCGCTTCTCCCCCGTGATTCCGCGGCCCGGGTCAAGGGTCGGCCGCAGGCCGATCGCCGAAGGCGACGCGACCGGAGGGAGCGCCCTTGATGCGGGCTGCGGAATCACGACACTGGCAAAGAAGCGGGCGGCCGTACGGCACCGGCTCAACGAACGCCGTCTGCATGCCCCACCCCCGTGCCTATTCCTGCTGGGAAATGATCACTTTTCGGCACTTGGCCTTCGTATGTCAGTGACGGCTGTTAGAACAGATCCACAGCGACAGCAGGGAAAGAAGGAGCGGCCGTGGCGGAACCGGGGGACCTCAAGGCTGGCGTCCACGAGCGACTTGTCACTCAGGAGCTGCAGGAACAGATACAGGGCCTCGAGGCCACCGGTTGGAAAGCCATCGATGCGGAGGTCAGTCCGGAGTCCACTCCACACGTGCTGGCTCGGCACATCGGGGAAACCGTCGGTCGTCGATTGGCGCAGCTGCCGCAGGACAAGCAGGTGGCCGTCGCGAACAAGATCATGGAGTCACTCGCCGCCAACGCTCCCGACTCACACGTAGACGCGAGCAACGGCACCATCATCGACGGCCCCCGACAGCTACTCGCCCTCGCCGAACAGGAAGCTCCGGGCGTCTACGCCATCCGCCCGCTGACGCCGCTCTCCGAGACAGCGTTGATCACCAATGCTCCGGACGACCCGAGCCTCGGCGCTGAGCTGCGGGCGGAGCTGGCGACGGCTGACAGTATCGACCTGCTGTGCGCCTTCGTAAAGTGGTACGGCATCCGCGTCCTGGAGAAATCGCTTCGCGAAGCCGCCCACCGCGGTGTGCGCATTCGCGTCATCACCACGACATACATGGGCGCCACAGACCGACACGCTCTCGACCGTCTCGTCCGCGATTTCGACGCCGAGGTGAAGGTCAACTATGAGACCCGCTCGACTCGCCTGCACGCCAAGGCCTGGTTGTTTCGCCGCAATAGTGGCTTCGATACCGCGTACGTGGGCAGTTCCAATCTCTCGAAGAGCGCCCTTCTCGACGGCTTGGAGTGGAACGTACGGCTGTCGTCCGTCGCAACACCGACTGTGTTGAACAAGTTCGAGGCCAGCTTCGACTCGTACTGGAACGACATCGCATTTGAGAGCTACGACCCGGATCGCGACGCCCTCAAGTTGGACGAAGCCCTGGGTGTGGCAGGCAACTCAACGGCCGGCCAGGAGTCCAAGATCAGCCTCTCGGGGCTTGAGGTTCGGCCATACCCGCACCAGGCGGACATGCTGGAGCGGCTGCGGGTCGAGCGAGAAGTCCGCGGCCACCGTCACAACCTGCTCGTCGCTGCGACCGGGACGGGTAAGACCGTGATGGCGGCCCTTGACTACCGCAATCTGCATAAGCAGTGGGGTGGCAAGCACTACCCTCGGCTGCTCTTCGTGGCACATCGGAAGGAGATCCTCAAGCAGTCGCTACGCAAGTACCGTGAAGTGCTCGACGACGCGTCCTTCGGGGAACCGCTCTTCAGCGGAGAGCTACCGCGGGACTGGCAACACGTGTTCGCCAGCGTCCAGTCGCTCACCGACCAGCGACTCGACCAGTTCGACCCGGAACACTTCGACATCATCGTCGTTGACGAGTTCCACCATGCCACGGCTACGACATATCGGCGCGTCCTCCAGCACTTCAAGCCGAAGCAGCTCCTGGGTTTGACCGCTACCCCTGAGCGTGCCGACGGGCTCAATGTGCAGGACGAGTTCTTCGAAGGCAGGATCGCCGCCGAGATGCGGCTGTGGGAGGCACTCGACAACGACTTGCTTTGTCCGTTCCACTACTTCGGGGTGCCCGACGGTACCGACCTCACCCGTCTCAATTGGCGCTCGGGCACCTACGACCAGAGCCAACTCGGTGAGTTCTTCACCGCCGATCATGCCCGGGCTCGCATCGTCATCAAGCAGGTGCGGGACAAGGTGTCCGACCCAGCGAGCATGCGGGCGCTCGGCTTCTGCGTCACCAAGAAGCATGCTCACTTCATGGCGAAGTACTTCCAGGACGCGGGAATCAAGGCTGCGGCTCTGGACAGTGACTCCAAGCCCGAGATCCGTGACCGGATGCTGTCTGAGCTCAAGGCCGGGGAGATCCAGGTCATCTTCTCGGTAGACCTCTTCAACGAGGGGCTGGACATCCCGGACGTCGATACGCTTCTGCTTCTCCGTCCGACGAATAGTGCCACAGTGTTCCTTCAGCAGCTAGGCCGAGGTCTGCGCCGCACACCAGACAAGCCGGTGCTCACAGTGCTCGACTTCATCGGCCAGCATCGTGCGGAGTTCCGGTTCGAGGAGCAGTTCCGCGCGATGACCAACCTGTCACGCAACCGACTCCTCGAACACGCTGAGCGCGACTTCCCCCTACTGCCGTCTGGCTGCCAGATCATCCTTGAAGGCAAGTCCAAGGATCTCGTTCTGGACAACATCCGCACCCAGATCAAGGCGACCGTTCAGACCCTCGCCAAGGAAGTCAGGACCTTCGATACGCCGCTCCTCGCCGACTACCTCAGGGAGAGCCGCCGCGAAATCAAGGAGCTGTACAAGTCGTCCAACTCATGGACGTCCGTCTTACGCCGCGCTGGCCTCGCCGACCTACCGGAACAGTCCGGCGAAGCAGATCTGTTGAAGCGCGTGCACGCCTTCCTCCACGTCGACGACCTCGAGCGCGCTGAGGCCTATACCCGTCTCCTGAGCGATGACGCCCCACCGTACGAGGCTCTCCATCCGAGAGACAAAACGTACGCGCGCATGCTCTTCTTCAACCTCTGGGACAAGGCAGGAGGTTTCACCTCCTACGCACAAGGGCTGGACTCACTCCGTGACCAGCGAGCCCTTCGCAGCGAGCTGCGACAAGTACTCGACCATGTGATGGGCCAGGCCGATCATTTCCCCATTCCTCTGGAGGGTCCGCACGCGCACATACCCCTAAAAATCCACAGCGCATACAACCGCTCGGAGATCCTGGCCGCTCTTGGCGTCGCTCGCCTCAACGGCCAGATGCCCGGTTCCTTCGCCCAGGGCGTCCTGTGGGACGAGCCGAATCAAACAGACGCCCTGCTCATCACTCTCGAGAAGAACGAGAAGGACTTCTCTCCCAGCATCCGGTACAAGGACTACGCGCTGAGCCCATCTCTCTTCCACTGGGAGTCGCAGAGCACAACGGCAGACACCTCGCCTACCGGCCTCCGCTATCAACAACACGTCCAACGCGGCAGCCATGTACTGCTGTTCATGCGGCGCTACAAGGACACCGACATCGGCAAAGCCCAACCGTGGATGCTGCTCGGCCCGGCGACCTATGTCCAGCATGAGGGCAGCAAACCCATGGCGATCACCTGGCGCCTGCACCACGATCTGCCGGCGGATGTGTGGTCGTACTCAACCATCGCCACGGGCTAGCAACTCGACTCGCTCATACCGCCTTGCCGATCTCAGCCTCAAAGTGGGTCTGGGCCCGGTCAAGCACGGCGTCGGGGTCGTGGCCGTGCGCCCACAGCCAGTGCAGCAGGTCTGCCATGACCCCGATGGCTGCATCCTCTGCGGCTGCCGCGCCTAGCAGACTGCCGCCCTCTGCCGAGGCCCTACCGTGCGCGAGCGACCAAGAGCCATACAGATCTAGAAGTGCCTCGGCCCTGGTAACCCGCGGGCCGTTAGCCGATTTGCCAACCAGGGCCGGATCGACGGTGAGCTCACACCACACCACCTTTGACTGCCCTGTCACAAGCACACCCCACCGGTGGTCCGTCATGGCGTCGACGAGCGCCATCCCTCGCCCCGACTCTAGGGCGCTGCTGGCAGCAAGCAAGGTGGGGAGC
Organism: Streptomyces sp. NPDC002144; assembly: GCF_053593695.1. Classification (NCBI taxonomy): domain Bacteria; kingdom Bacillati; phylum Actinomycetota; class Actinomycetes; order Kitasatosporales; family Streptomycetaceae; genus Streptomyces; species Streptomyces sp. NPDC002144. The sequence continues at coordinate 166,778 of NZ_JBSFDB010000001.1, read as the reverse complement.
GAGCGCGTATCGGGATCCTCAACTTCCACCCGGAGATACGGCCCACGCAGTGCCACCCGCAAAGTCACCGGCGTGCCCTCACCGACATGTTGAACGACGTTGGTGACCAACTCCGATACGCACAACTGCGCCACGTCAACATGATCGACCAGCCCCCACAGAATGAGCCGGATTCTCAGCGTACGGCGCAGTTGGGCGACCTCATCCGCGCGAGCGGTGAACTCATGCAGCCAGGGCTCTCGTCCAACAGAACCACTTGCGTAGATCATCTTTCGCCTTCCGCTGCCCGTTGCACATCGCAATCAAAGGTGACTCGCAGTAACAGATTCGCAGTGCTCATCCCTCTATGCAACGTGCACGAAGGGTTTCCCTCTTTGGAGTGATTGGCCTTTGGTGCCCCTTCCGGTGGGATGGACCTTCCGCTAATCCACGAGGAGTTGCCATGGCCGGATCCCCTACGGCTCGCCGTCGTCGACTTGCGATTGAGCTCAAGCGGCTGCGCGAAGAACGCGGCCTGACCTGCAGCCATGTAGGGAAAGAGCTGGACTGGAGCAGTTCGAAGGTCAGCCGTATGGAGACGGGGCAGGGGCGCGTCCAACCCTCAGACATCGACGCCCTATGCCGCTTCTACGGGACGCCAGTGGAGCTACGTGATCTACTGAAGTCCCTGGCCAAGGACTCCAAGACCAAGGGGTGGTGGCACGCCCACAGCGATGCGATCCCCGCCTGGTTTTCCGTGTACGTCGGACTCGAACAGGCTGCCTCCAATATGCGTAGCTACCAGGGGGAGTTCATCCCAGGGCTGCTGCAAACCGCTGAGTACGCAGCCGAACAGTGCCGCGCATGGGTCGATCACACCCCCGAGGACGTGCAGCGCATGGTCGACGTGCGGATGCGTCGCCAAGAGTTGCTAGCCGGGGAGGCTGCTCCCGATCTGTGGGCTGTTGTCCACCAGAGCGCGCTGCAACATGTGGTGGGCAACCGTCAGGTCATGGCCCGACAGCTCGAACGTATGCTGGAAATCGGCAGGATGAGAAACGTCACCGTCCAGGTTCTGCCGTTCGACGCGGGTGCCTACCCCACCACCGGCTCGTACACGATCCTCGGCTTCCCAGAGCAGGAGGACCCGGACCTGGTCTACCGCGAGGGACTTACCGATTCGGTCTACCTTGAAGAGCCCAAGGATGTGACCCTCTACACGAAGGCCTTTGACCACCTCAGGGCCTTGGCGCTCAGCCCTCAGCGCTCAGCTTTGTTCATCACGAAACTCTTGGAGGAACACCTTCGATGATGCTGCCATCGAGCATTCCATGGCGTAGGAGCAGCTACAGCAACGGCATGGGGGGCGAGTGCTTGGAGGTTGCCTCACTCACCGAGGTAGTCGCGATACGGGACTCCAAGGTCACCCCGGGGCCTCTGCTTGTGTTGAGCACATCAGCGTGGCAGAGCTTCGTTCGGTCTCTGCCATCAACCCACCATGGACGGACTAGCTGATTGGCTGCCGTGGGTCGCGAACGATCTCTCCGGCCCTTTGAAGGAAGGCGGCATGAGCCCGGCCCATCTCTTCTCTAGCCCCGCTAAAGCGAGCCCAAGCCGCAGTCGAGTCGCCCGACCGCACACCATCTACCTGCAACAAGCATCCCACTGCTTCCATCGACTTTCCGGTTAGCGCGTAAGCCAACTCGTATGCCTCACTTGGCCCCCAGAGTGCCAATTGGCTGGTTTTAGCCTGCATTTCAAGCGTCCGCTCACCCAAGTCGCGCCGTGCTGCCCCATCCACCCCACCTCCGTGTCGCACCTCGGCTGCAATAGCCGCCAACGCATCATCAAGGGCAACATAAGCCGCGAAGAGGGCAGCAAAGGCTTGATGCCGCTGGCTGCGTACCCACTGCCAGTGTTCGGCAGCAGCCTGACCGTGCACCTGCGCCAGCGCCGCCTCAACTGCCTTACGTCCGCCGGCCTCTGCTCCGCTTTGGGCGTACCTACCGGCGATCACAGCCCCAATGACTGCGGATGCGAAAGCAATAACACCCGCGATGACTGTCCCGGTCGCATCACTCATCGCACCATCCTCGCCTGAGCTGAGAGTCGCCACAACGCCCTCAGTAGCAACTTCCATCACCCACCGCACTCTGCGAGCACTGAACCCATTAGCCTCGACGCATGACGACGCACCCCTCCGGCTTCCAGCCCGGTGACATCCTCACACGTGATGAGATCCACCCAGTGCTCGGCGGCAGCAGCTATGCCGGAATCTGTCCAGCGGTGAAGAAGAAAAACGTACTCATCTTCTCCGACAGTGAGATCGGTAAGCGCTATGGATATCGCGACGGATGGCTTGCCGAGGATGACGAGATAGGACCTATCTTCACTTATACAGGAACCGGAAAGAGAGGTGATCAGGCTCTCGAGGGCGGAAATTCAGCCATCCTGAATCACGCTCAAATGGACCGCACCCTGCACTTATTCATTGCAGTGGGTAAGGTTGCTGGAACCGGTACACGACAGCATAAATACATAGGTACGTTCAAGGTTGACGAACGGAAGCCGTTCGAGACGCAAAGAGCCAAAGATGAATTAGGCAACGACCGCAATGTCATCGTTTTCCGGCTGCGCCCTGTCGGCCCATATGTCCGGGAGGCTTCCGAGACACTACGACCGGCTCCAGAATCCCGGTCTCGATTCCATGCGACCGCCGGTCGCTTCGCTCGGGCAGTGCGACGTCAGAGACGTCATCTTCAACCACTGACTGACATCGACCGACTGGAAGCAGCCCGGGATGACCTAGCCGACAGCTTCCAGGAGCGCGAAGCCGCAGTTGGAGAGACGATCGGCCAACTGGAAGTGTCCATGCGGAACAGGTCCGATCGCCTGATGGTCGACCTGTACAACCCTTTGCACAACACGGTGTACGAGCCGACGGCCAGTGCTGCTGGCGATTCGATTACCCAAGCACTTGCCCAACTCCTGCGTGCACGGCGTTACTTGCGAGACCTTCAACACGATCAGCCCCTCCATCTGATGGTGTTGGCGCCAGCTCTCCCCGACGAGGATCTCCGCGAACTGCTCGCTGAACACGGAATCGGCATCGTGTATCGAAACCAGAACGGCAGTTTCTCCGAGTTCGAGGGCCACTCCGTCTGGAACAGCGATCCTCGAGGTTTCCGCTGCGCGGATTGCCCAGCAGCTGGCAACTGACAGGCCAGCCAGTGTGGTCACATCGTTTGGGCCGCCTGGGACCGGTCGGCATCAGGCGGGTCGGTGCCGTTCTCGAACCTCGCCCCGGTGCGCACGCTGCGCGCTCGAGATCCCTGCCGTGAGTATGCGAAATGCTGGCCTGTCGCCTAGCCACACGACGAGGTGATCGGCTGGTATCAGCCCACGTGGCACCGGAAGTCGTACGCTCCCGAAATGATCTGGAGCAAGCTGCAGACCGAAAGCGCACAAAACGCAGCGACACCCGGGGGTGCGGCGCCGCCACTGGAGACCATCGGCGACCTTCGAGCCGCCCTTCGGTCGGGGCATGGCTTCCCGGGCGACCGGGAGTCCTTCGAAGAGGATCTGCAGCGTGCCCTGGATGCCTCGTCGGAGACGGACCTCACTGCTGTCGCCGCAGTGATCGTCGACTACCGGGGCAGGATCCGCCTCCACCAAGACCCCGACTTCGACATCGCCGTCCTGGAGGGCACCGACCTCGCAGCACAGTTGAAGCAGGAGGCACAGGGCCGGTGAGCGACGATTACACCTGCCTCCCCCACCGCCCCCAATGCACCACCTCCCCCACCCCCTTCCTCCGCTCCCGCACCCGCCCGCTCTGCGCCGGTACATCCTCCGCCCGGTACCCCACCGTGATGCCCCCGATGGGGTCGTACTCCTCCGGTACGCCGAACTGCTCCCGGAACGGGGTCAGATGCTCGGGCATGATGCCGAAGAAGCAGGCGCCCAGGCCCTCGTCCACCGCGGTCAGGAGCATGAGCAGGGCCGCCATGCCGGTGTCGATGTACCAGTACGGGGCCGGCCAGCGGGCCTCGGCTCGGTCCTGCCAGCCCTTGTCGGGCTCGGCGTAGCGCTCGAGATAGGCGGCCTTGTGGGCGAGGGGGACCACGACCAGCGGGGCGTTCTGCATGGTGGGGGTCTTCTCGACTCGGGTCGGGACGTACGGCCAGAACCGGGCGCGGTCGGCCGGGTCGGTCAGGGCTAGGAAGGCCCAGCCCTGGGAGAAGCCGGCGGAGGGGGCTCGGAGGGCCGAGGCGAGGACGCGTTCGATGACGTCCGGGGGCAGGGGCTTGTCGGAGTAGTGGCGGATCATGCGACGGCGACGTACGACCTCGGAGAACTCCATGGGGATTGCCATGCCACGGCCGCCCGGAGCGGAAACGGCGGCAGGCGGACCGATACGGCTCCTTGGGGAAACGGTGACGGCATCATGGCTGTATGGGTCGTATGGGTCCTGCACCGGTACCGGGTGCCTCCCGCGCTCGCCTTCGTCCCGCAACTTCCGCAGACGCGGCGGCAGTTGCTGACATCTGGCGGACCGGGTGGCGGGACGGGCATCTCGGTCATGTGCCGGACGCGCTGGTCGCCGTTCGTACGCCCGCGTCCTTCGTGGAGCGGGCGGCCGGGCGGGTCGGGGACACCGTCGTCGCGGAAGTGGGCGGCACCCTCGCCGGGTTCGTGATGGTGGTCGGCGACGAGGTCGAGCAGCTGTACGTGGGGGCGGCGTACCGCGGGACCGGCGTGGCGGGCCTGCTGCTCGACGATGCCGAGCGGCGGGTACGGGAGCGGGGGCACCGGCGCGTCTGGCTCGCCGTCGCCACCGGTAACGCACGCGCCCGGCGGTTCTACGAGCGCCAGGGGTGGGTCGACGAGGGTCCGTTCGAGTATCCGGCGAAAGGGCCCGACGGGCCGGTCCCCGTTCCCTGCCACCGGTACGTCAGGTAGCGCAGCAGCCCCCGGCCACCCGACCGCTCACACCCCGGCCGCCGCCTGGGCCCGGCTCGCGTAGCGGCCCGACAGGGCGAACGGGAGGACGAAGCCCAGCACTTGGGCCGCTATCAAAGGTACGGCGGCCCCGTGGTCGTACCCGACGATGAGCGCGCAAGCGACCGCGGCGGCGGCGAAGCCGGTGGCCCAGATGGCGGTCAGGACCATGTTGACCCGGATGAAGCGCGGGGCGTTCCAGTACTCGCGGGGCACCTGGGCGCGGGCGAAGGGCAGGGTGAAGGGGCGGCGTACGGCGAGGGAGGCCGCCGCCACGGCCGCGAGGGTGGCGTTGGCCAGGGCGGAGATCCAGTGACGCAGGCCCGATGACGGGTCCGAGACCGCGATGACGGCCATCACCACGAAGAACACGCAGGTGGCACCGGCCAGCAACTCCACGCTTCGGGCCCGCAGTTGGGCGGCGAGCAGCAGCAGGGCGGCCAGGGCGGCGGCGCACGTGCCGAGCCGCCAGTCGACGGGGCTCAGGGCGGCGTAGCACAGCCACGGCGCGAAACCACGCACATAGTTCACTGACGATCTCCTTCACGCAGTCAAGAGCGATGCGATGTGATTCCCGGGGGCAGCGACATTACGAGAATGACATGTCACTCTTGGAACGTCCAGATCCGACAGGTGAATTGAAGAGGTTGTTAGGGTGAGCCGCATGAGTCTGCGTCACGCCCTCCTCGGGCTCCTCGCCGAGAAGCCGGCCAGCGGGTACGACCTGCTCAAGCGGTTCGAGACCTCGCTGGCGATGGTGTGGCCCGCACAGCAGAGCCAGATCTACGGCGAGCTGGGCAAGCTCAACGACAGCGGCCTGATCGAGGTCACCGGCACGGGCGCGCGCAACCGGCGGGAGTACGGCATTACGGAGGCCGGGCGCGCGGAACTGCGCCAGTGGCTCACCGAACCGGGCCTGGACCTGGCGTTCCGCAGCGCGGCGCTGCTCCGTGTCTTCTTCCTGTGGACCCTCACCCGCGAGGAGGGCACCGCCTTCCTGGAGGAGTTCGCCCGTCACAACCGGGAGCGCCTGACCGCGCTGGAGTCCATCCGCGACAACGTCGACTGGGTCGGCGATCCGGCACAGATCAGCGGCTGGCTCATCCTCGAGTACGGCATCCGGGGCTCCCGTACCGCCGAGGAATGGGCCCACTGGGCCACCGAGCGGCTCGCCGAGCACCTGCCGGAGAAGTAACCTCCCGGTCAGCCTTCGGCCGGCTCGTTCCCGTCGGCGTTCAGGCGCCGGAGCAGCCCCAGCAGCTCGGCCCGCTCCCCTGCCCCCAGCCCCTCGAAGCACTCCGCCAGCACCCGGTCCGCCACCTCGTGCCCGGCCGCGAGCACCCGCTCCCCCTCCGCCGTCAGGTGATGCTCGATACGGCGGCCGTGGCCGGGGCGGCGGTCGACCAGGCCCTGGGATGCCAGGCGTCCGACCAGGCCCCCGAAGGCCTGCTCGGTCTGGAACGTCGCCGCGGCCAGCTCACGCGCCGAGGCACCCGGCGTACGACTGACGGCGCGCAACGCGTCCCATTGCGCCAGGGTCGTACCGACCGCCGTCAACGCGCTGTCCAGTGAGCGGTGTTGGCGGTACTGGGCCTGCTTGATCGCCCGGCCGAGGAGTTGCAGGTCAGCATCCATGAGGCAAGCCTACTCCAGAAACTAAGCTTCCTTATATAAAGATCCTTAGTTACACTGTCGGCATGACCTCAGAGAGCACCACTTCAGACGCCCACACTTCAGACGCCCACACTTCAGACGCCAACACTTCAGACACCGCGATCCTCACCATCGCCGAAGCGGGGCCGGCCCTCGAAACCGGCGCCCGCCCCGTCCTGATCCTCCACGGCGGCGGAGGCCCCCTGACCGTCGCCCCCATCGCCCGGCACCTGTCCGGGACCGCCCACACCCTCACCCCCGTACACCCGGGCTGGGACGGCACCCCCCGCCCCGCCTGGTGCACCGGCGTCGACGACCTCGCGCTCCTCTATCTGCACCTGCTGGAGGAGCGCGGACTGGAGGACGTCCTGGTCGTCGGCTCCTCCCTCGGGGGCTGGATCGCCGCCGAGATGGCCGTACGGGACAGCGCGCGCCGTATCACCGGACTGGTGCTGATCGACGCGGTCGGTGTGTACGTCGAGGACGAACCCATCGCCGACTACTTCGCCCTCGACCCCCGTGCCGCCGCCGAGCTCTCCTGGCACGACCCGGACCGCTACTACATCGACCCGGCCCAGCTGCCCGCCGACCAACTCGCCACCCGCCAGGCCAACATGGCGACCATGCGCGCCCTCGCCGGCGACCCCTACATGCACGACCCCAAGCTGCTGCGGCGCCTGGCCCGGGTCCGGCAGCCCGCGCTCCTCGTCTGGGGCGAGAGCGACCGGATCGTCACCCCGGCGTACGGCGCCGCCTACGCGGCCGCGTTCGGCGACGCCCGTCTGGAGATCGTCCCCAAGGCCGGCCACCTCCCCCAACTCGAGCAGCCGGAGGCGACGTTCGAGCTGATCGACGCCCATCTGCGACGCACGACGACCAGCCGATGACGACCGACGCCGATGGAGCGGGTCAGACCAGGCTCATCTCTCTCGCACTCCGGGCCAGTTCGGCCCGGCCGAACAGCAACGCATAACCGCGCGGGAGTTGACGCAGGATGCGGTCCACCAGGTCGTCTCCGACGAACTTCGGCAGGACCGACAGGACCGAGCTGACGTCCCAGCGGGCCGTGGCCGGGGTCGCGCCCTCGATGCGCACCGCCACCGAGTCGACGAACTCCTGGGCGGTCAGGGGGCGGGTGGCCGGGATCTGGGCGGCGATCAGCCGGGCCGCCGCTTCGGGCAGGGCTCGGGCGAGGTCGACGCGCTCGTCGCCGACGACGTGGCCGCCGAGGGCCGACAGGACGATCCGGGTGACCCGTTCCGCCTCCGCTCGGGTCGGGTACTGCCCCAAATCCCGTACCTTCTCGATCAGTTCGCTCCATCCGGTGTCGGTCCGCGGGGCCTCGATCGTGCTGGGCGCCGTCGTCACGGTCATGGGCGGGCTTCTCCTCCAGTGCGCGCGGGGGCGTGCCGCGTCCCGCAGACGGCCGGCGTGGCACGGACTGCGGGACGCGGCGGCTGAACCGATTACTTGCCGATTTCCTTGCGGTCCCGGCCGCCCGAGATCTGGATGCGGCGCGGCTTGGCCTGTTCGGCCACGGGGATGCGCAGGGTGAGCACGCCGGCGTCGTACGAGGCGTCGATGCGTTCCGTGTCGAGGGTGTCGCCGAGGAAGAGCTGACGGGTGAAGGAGCCCGTGGGCCGTTCGGCGACGAGCAATTCGGCGCCCTCGGGGGCGGGGCTGCGGCGCTCGGCGCGGACGTTGAGGACGTTGCGCTCGACGTCCAGCTCGATCGTCTCGGGGTCGATGCCGGGGAGGTCGAAGTGGACGATGAAGTCGTCACCGGACCGGTAGGCGTCCATCGCCATCGCGACGGGGCGGCCACCGGAGCCGAGGACCTGCTGCGCGAGACGGTCGAATTCGCGGAACGGGTCGGTACGCATGAGCATCACGGGTCACTCCTCTCTTACGGGGCTGAGGTGCGATGCCCTACGGCTTCTTATATAGCTCGGAGGAGGAAACTTGACAAGCCCAGACTCAGGTACGGGGGGACGCCCAGGTGGGAGCTAGCCTCGAGAACTCGGGGGCGGGCGTATCAGTCAAGGCGGCAGGAGGCAGACATGGCCGGGGTTCCCAGCGCGGTGGTCGCGGCGGGCGGGCTGGTCGGCGGGTACGGCGTGGCCCGCTGGACGAAAAAGCGGCAGCTGGGCGGGGCCGTACTGGCCGTCGCCGGTGCCGCGGCGGCGCAGCAGTGGCGGCAGCGGGCGGGCGGGAGGGCGGCCGGGGCGCTGACGGCCGCGTATGTCGCCGGGTTCGCGGGATCGCATCCGCTGGCCAAGAAGGTGGGCGCGTGGCCGGCGGTGTTCGGCGTGGCGGGTGCCGTGGCACTGGCGTCATGGGCGGTGGCGGACCGGCGGGGATAGAGGCGCCGAGCGGCCCGCTCTTCCTGCGGCGCCGAGACAGGGTTCGACGCGAAGGCGCTGAATAGAACCGCGGGCCCACCGCACAGGCGGGGTGGCGCAACCCGGCGCCACGGGGTGCCGCCCGCGCCCACCCGTGCCGCCCCAGCGGCACGCCTGCCCGCGGGCGGCGGGGTGTCGCGGACCGGCCGGTCGGCGGACCGGCACCGAGGCGCTACGCCCGCCCCCACCGAACCCGCGGTTGCGCCGCAGGCATCACAGTCACCGCCACTACACCGCAGCCGTCCCCGGCTCCCGACGGGACCGCGTCCGCGAGGAGACCGCCGACGCCGCCGCCGTCAGCGGCTTCGCGATGTCCTCCAGCGACCGCCGCTCCGCCCGCACCGCCAGGAACGCCGCCACCAGCCCCGCCGCGCACATCAACGCCGCGCCGATCTGGAACGCCAGCACCGTGTCACCGACCTTCCCCGTCCCCGTGAGGTCCGCGAACAGCAGCGGCCCGCTGATACCGCCGGCCGCCGTACCCAGCGCGTAGAAGAAGGCGATCGACATCGCCCGCGTCTCCATCGGGAACACCTCGGACACGGTCAGGTACGCACTCGACGCCCCGGCGGACGCGAAGAACAGCACCACGCACCAGCACGCCGTCATCGTCGTCGCGTTCAACGACCCCCGGTCGAACAACCACGCCGTACCGAACAGCAGCAGCCCCGACAGCAGATACGTACCGGAGATCATCACCCGCCGCCCGACCGTGTCGAACAGCTTCCCCAGCAGCAGCGGCCCGCAGAAGTTGCCCACCGCGATGACCGCGAAGTAGTACCCCGTGTCCCCGGTCGGCACGTCGAAGAACGTCGTCAGGATCGCCCCGAACCCGAAAGTGATCGCGTTGTACAGGAACGCCTGCCCGATGAACAGCGAGAACCCCAGGATCGACCGCCGCCGGTAGTCGGCGAACAGCGTCCGCGCGATCTCCACGAACGACACACTCCGCCGCTGATGGATCGTGATCTCACCCTCGGGACGCTCCAGTGCCCGCCCCTTCTCCGCCTCGACCCGTTCCTCGATCGAGGTGACGATCTCCTCGGCCTCCCGGTCCCTGCCATGGATCAGCAGCCACCGCGGACTCTCCGGAACATGACGTCGTACGAGAAGGATCACCAGAGCCAGCACGGCACCCAGCGCGAACGTCAGCCGCCACCCCACGTCCTTCGGCAGGAAGTCCGTGTTCAGCGCGAGGATCGACAGCAGCGACCCACCGACCGCGCCCAGCCAGAAGCTGCCGTTGATGATCAGGTCCACCCGCCCGCGGAACTTCGCCGGGATCAGCTCGTCGATCGCGGAGTTGATCGCCGCGTACTCGCCGCCGATACCGAATCCGGTCAAAAAGCGGAACGTGAAGAACCACCAGCTGGAGAACGACACCGCGGTCAGCGCGGTCGCCGCGAGGTACACCGCCAGGGTGATCATGAAGAGCTTTTTACGCCCCCATTTGTCCGTCAGCCGCCCCCAGAACAGGGCACCGACACACGCACCCGCCACATACAGCGCGGCGGCGACGCCGGTGATCTCACCGGAGGTGATCGGCAGCCCGCTCCCGGACTCCGACAGACGGCTCGCGATGTTGCCGACGACCGTGACCTCCAGGCCGTCGAGGATCCACACGGTCCCGAGACCGATGACGATCGTCCAGTGCCAGCGCGACCAGGGCAGCCGGTCGAGGCGGGCGGGGATGTTGGTGGTCACGGTGCGGCCGGTCTCGGCCTGCGCGGTGGTCATGGGCTCCCTCCTCAGTGCTCCCTCTTCATCGAGAGGAACCCGATTCGAGTGCCCGCTGTCACCGGCCTTACGCCGACAGCGACCACCCCTGAGCCCGCACCACCCGAGACAACGTCAACTCCCCACCACCCGGACAACGGCGAAGATCGACAACTCCCCTACGCCCCCACCACCCGCGACAAGGTAAAGATCAACAACCCCGCCAACGACCCCACCACCGTGCCGTTGATCCGGATGAACTGCAGGTCCCGCCCGATGTGCGCCTCGATCTTCCGCGTGGTGTGCTCGGCGTCCCACCCGGCCACCGTGTCCGTGATGAGCGAGGTGATCTCCTTGCGGTAGGTGCTGACGACGTACACCGCCGCCCCTTCCACCCACCCGTCGACCTTCCCCTGCACCTTCGGATCGACGGCCATCCGCGCCCCCAGCGACAGCAGGGACGCCCGCACCCGCAGCCGCAGCTCACTGCGCTCGTCCTCGGCCGCGGCGACGATCATCGACCGTACGGCCGTCCACGCGGAGGCGATGAGGTCCTGCACCTCGCCCCGCCCCAGCACCTCCCCCTTCAGCCGCTCGACGCGCGCCCGCGTGTCCGTGTCGGACTGCAGGTCGGAGGCGAAGTCGGACAGGAACCGGTCCAGAGCCCCGCGCGCCGGATGCGACGGCATGTCCCGCATCTCGGTGACGAACCGCAGCAGCTCCTTGTAGACCCGCTCGCCGACCTTCCTGTCGACGAACCGCGGAGTCCACCCGGGCGCCCCGCCCTGCACGGCGTCCATGATCTCGGTGTCGTGCCAGACGAGCCAGTCGTGCGCCCGCGTGACGACGAGATCGACGACCCGCCGGTGCCCCCCGTCCGCGACGACCTTCTCCAGCATCTTCCCGATCCCGGGCGCGATCTCCTGCGCGTCGGCCCGCCGCGTGATCGCCTCGCCGACCACCGCCTGGACGTCCGAGTCCCGCAGCACGGTCAGCGCCCCCCGCAGCGCGGCCGACAGCTCCGCCGTCACCCGGTCAGCGTGCTCGGGGTCGGCGAGCCACGCGCCCAGCCGGCTGCCTATGCCGACGGCGCGCAACCGCTGCCGTACGACGTCCTCGGAGAGGAAGTTCTCGCCGACGAACTCACCCAGGGACACCCCCAGCTGGTCCTTCTTCGTCGGGATGATCGCGGTGTGCGGGATGGGCAGGCCCAGCGGATGGCGGAACAGCGCCGTGACCGCGAACCAGTCGGCCAGCGCGCCCACCATGCCGGCCTCCGAGGCGGCGGCGACATACGCGGCCCACGCACCGGCGCCGGAGTTGTCCGCCCACTTGGCGAGGACGTACACCACAGCCACGAACAGCAGCAGCCCGGTCGCCGTGAGCTTCATCCGGCGCACCCCGCGCTGCCGCTCCTCGTCGGCGGCGGTGAAGGTGTTCATGGCGCGGGCGGCCGTGGCCGGGACGGCCCGACCGCCGGAGGGAACCGACCGAGCACCGTCCGCAGGCTCTATCGACTCCGGCTCCGACTCCACTGCGCCATCTGCCCCTTTTTCATCAGCTTTCGTACGTTCCATCCATCCACCCGTTCGTGATCCCCTGCACACATTGTCCCTTCCTGACCGACTCCTGGAACGGACGGGGAGTTCCCGGCGTCTGTCATCATTGGGATGATCACTTCGGAGCCTCGGGCTCCCATTTGTCTGAGGAGACATGCACCGCATGACCAAGCGTCATGGTTATGCCCTGCTTTCCGCGATCGTCGCTCTGGTCGTGGGCCTTTCGGCCGCCATATACGTCGGTGCTGGTGCCGACCACGGAAGCATCGGCACCGCCGCTCTCGGCAAGAACGGCGCCCCGCACAACCCCGCCGCCCCCGCCTCCACCGGCGTCTGGGTCGGCGCCTGGTCCGCCTCGCCGGCGGGCGCCGAGCCCGGCACGGAGACCGAGGGGCTGGCGGGCCGTTCGGTCCGCAACGTCGTCCACGCGAGCGTCGGCGGTACGAGTGCCCGTATCACGCTGTCCAACCTCTACGGCCAGTCGGCCCTGACCATCACGCACGCGTCGATCGCCGTGGCCGTCGCCTCCGACAGCGCGGCGGCGAGCGCGGAGAGCATGCGGCGGCTGACGTTCGGCGGCAACACGACGGTCGTCATCCCGGCCGGTCACCAGGTGCTCAGCGACGTGGTGCGGATCCTCGTCCCGCAGGGCGGCGACGTCCTGGTCACCACGTACTCGCCCACCGCGTCGGGCCCGGTCACCTACCATCCGCGCGCCCGCCAGATCTCCTACGTCGCGGACGGCGACCTCACCGAGGACACGTCCGGCGCCCCCTACACCGAGCAGACGCCGTACTGGCGCTACCTCACCGCGCTGGACGTGCTCAGCAACGACGCGGACGGCACGCTGGTCGCCTTCGGGGACTCGCTGACCGACGGGGTCACCTCCACGCAGAGCGCCAACCACCGCTGGCCGGACGTCCTTTCGCAGCGGCTGCGCACGGCGCTGCGGTCCGGCCACGACGTGCCGCGCTACAGCGTGGTCAACGAGGGCATCAGCGGCAACCAGGTCCTCGCGAGCGGGCGCGGCCGTCCGGCCGACAACCAGAGCGGCCTGGACCGGTTCTCCCGGGACGTGCTCTCCCGGACGAACGTCAAGGTCGTCGTGATCGACCTGGGCGTCAACGACATCCTGCGCAACCGCCGGCTCGCCGACCCGGACAAGGTCGTCGCCGGTCTGCGCACCCTGGTCGGCGAGGCGCACGCCCACGGCATCAGGGTCATCGGCGCGACGCTGATGCCCTTCCAGGGCCACCGCGGCTACAGCGCGGCCCGCGAGGAGGTGCGGGAGGAGATCAACGCCGAGATCCGGTCGGGGCGGGTGTACGACACGGTGGTCGACCTGGACAAGGCCCTGCGAGACCCGTACAACCCGCGCAGGCTCCGCCCGGACTACGACTCCGGCGACCATCTGCACCCCAGCGACCGGGGCTACGAGCGGATGGCGGACGCGATCGACCTCACGTCCCTGAAGGGCTCCCCGTCGGCACGGCTCTGAACCGCTCACGGATCATCGCGGCGCCTGCTTACCAGTCGTCGTGACGGCGTCGGTCCCGGCGCTCCCGGTGCCGTTCGCGGCGCTCCTCTTGCCGTTCACGGCGCTCGTCGCGCAGATCGCGGCGCCACTCGCGGTGCTCCTCCAGCATCCGCCGATGGCCGTCGTACCCCTCGGCCAGGGGCCGCCCCGCCTTGCGGTCCAGCTTCTGCTGGCGGCGCTCCTCCTTGAGGCGGCGGCGTTCCTCGCGGGTCAGTTTGCGCTCGACGCCGACGCCGCCCCAGAAGGCGAACCCGGTGATGATCACGCGCGGGGCGCCGGGCTCGGCCGGTACGCCCTCCTCGCGGTGGTCGAACCCGCCCATGATCCCGATGCCGCGTACGACGACCTCGACGCCGGGCGGCACGATGACGTTCATCCCGCCCATGATCGCGATGCAGTTGATCTCGACCTCGCGGTCGGCGAAGTTCGCCTCGCGCAGGTCGAGTTCGCCACCGCCCATGAGGGCGAAGCAGTTGAACTGCCGGGGCACGGTCCAGCGCCCCTTGCGCTCGAACCCTGACATCACGGCGACGGCCCACGACGAGGACCCCTCGCCGCCGACGATGCGGCCCGCCCAACTCCCGCTCGGCTCCGGCTCCTTGGTCAGCGACACGGAGGGGGGCGGGGTGACTCCGGCGACCGGCAGGTCGCGGGTGATCGGCGTCAGTTCGCCGTACGTCCGCGCCTTGTACGTGGCCTCCAGCCGCTCCTCGAACTCCTCCATGTCGAGACGCCCCTCGGCGAGGGCGTCCCGCAGGACCTCGGCGACTCGTTCACGGTCGGCGTCGGATGCGCGAAGTTCCGGGACTGCGGCGTCTTCGGTCATGGCAGCAGCCTACGAGTTCCCCCGGCGGGAGGCTACGAGACCGCTTACCCGACGGCGTTCCCTGGCGGGGGCTGGGAGACCGCTTACGCGGCCGCGATCCCCGGCGGGAGGCCACGACACGGCCTGCCCGCGCGATCCCCCAGCGGGAAGCCACACCACCGCCCGCCCAACCGCGATCGCCCGGTGGGAGGCTACGACACCGCCTGCCCCGCCGTGCCGGACGCCTCGCCCGCGTACATTCTGGCGATCACCGCCTCGATGTCCGGCTCCCGCACCGACAGGTCGACCAGCGGATACTCCGCCGCGACCCGTGCCACCAGCGTCGCCGCCGACTCGGCCGCCGGGAACGCCAGCCACTGCCGGGGCCCCTCCACCCGTACCGCCCGCGCGGGCGCCATCTCGATCGGCGGCAGCTCCCGTTCCAGGTCCACCACCAGGGTCCGTTCGCTCTCGCCGACCTCGTGCAGCCCGGTGAGCGGGCCGTCGTACATGAGCCGTCCGTGGTCGATGACCATCACGCGTGAGCACAACTGCTCGATGTCCTGCAGATCGTGGGTGGTCAACAGGACGGTCGTGCCGCGCTCGGCGTTCAACTCCCGCAGGAATCCACGCACCTTGGCCTTGGAGATGACGTCGAGTCCGATGGTCGGCTCGTCGAGGTAGAGCACCTCGGGGTCGTGCAGCAGCGCCGCCGCGATGTCCCCGCGCATCCGCTGCCCCAGGGACAGCTGTCGTACCGGCACGTCCAACAGGTCGCCGAGTTCGAGGAGTTCGACGCAGCGGTCGAGGTTCTCACGGTAACGGGCGTCGGGGATGCGGTACATGCGGTGCATCAGCCGGTACGAGTCGATCAGGGGAAGGTCCCACCACAGCGTCGTGCGCTGCCCGAAGACCACGCCGATGCGGTGCGCGAGGCGGGTGCGCTCACGGGAGGGGTCGATGCCGGCGACCCGCAGCCGGCCGCCGCTCGGGGTGAGGATGCCGGTCAGCATCTTGATCGTCGTCGACTTCCCGGCGCCGTTCGGCCCGATGTAGCCGACCATCTCACCGCGCGCCACGGTGAAGGAGATCGAGTCGACGGCACGGACCTCGCGCCGCTCCCGTTTCATGAAACCGATCTTCTTGCGCACGTCGAAGACCTTCTCGACGCGGTCGAGTTCGATGAAGTGATCGTCCACAGTCCTCAACTGCCCTTACCAGTCGTCAACTTCCCGTACTCCTGTACGACCTGAGCCCCGCCCGCCACGCCAGCCCCGCGAGCCCGCAGCACGCCCCCGCCACCAGCGGCGGCGCGAACGCCACCCAGTCCGGCAGACCCAGCGGGATCGGCCGCCCCAGCACATAGGCGGCCGGGATCCAGGTGACGAAGGCCAGCGGCAGCAGGAAGGTCACCCCGCGCACCAGCTCCCGTCCGAACACCGTCGGCGGGTACTGCAGCAGCGTCGCGCCGCCGTAGGTGAACGCGTTCTGCACCTCGGAGGCGTCCTGCGCCACGAACTGGAAGGCCGCGCCCGCCACGAACACCGCGCAGAAGATCGCCGCGCCGCTCACCACGGCCACCGGCATCAACAGCAGCCGCAGCGGCGTCCAGTGGATGTCGACGGCGGCCAGCGCGTACCCGAGCACCAGCGAGCCCTGCGTGATCCGCCCGAGCCGGCGCAGCGCGAAACGGTCGGCGGCGACCTGGGCCAGCACCGGCGCCGGACGCACCAGCAGCGTGTCCAGGGTGCCGTCGCGCACCCGCTGTCCGAGCCGCTCCATCGAGCCGATCGCCAGGTCAGCGAGACCGAACGCGACGCTCGACAGGCCGTACAGGAAGGCCACTTCGGGCAGTGGCCAGCCGCCGAGCGCGTCGATCCGCGAGAACATCAGCAAAATCGCGACGAAGTCGAGCGCGGTCACCGCGAAGTTGGCGAACGTCGTCATCGCGAAGGACGCGCGGTAGGCCATCGTGGAGCGGATCCACATCGCGCCGATCAGCCGGTAGGCCCGCAGCCCCTCCGCCAGCCGGCCGTTCCCCGGCACCCCTGCTTCAGCCACCCTGAACGACCACCCTCCGTGTCGCCACCGACTGCACCAGCCGCCCCGCCGCCAGCAGCGCAACCGCCCACGTCCCCTGGAAGGCGAAGGTGCCCCACGGGTCGGCCTCCCCCAGCAGCAGGTCCGCCGGCTTCTGCAGCAGCGACGACCACGGCAGATCCCGTACGACGTCGCCGAGCGCCCCCGGGAACACGTTGAGCGGCAGCATCATGCCGGAGCAGAAGAACCCGGCGAGCATGGTCATGTGGGTCATGCCGGTGCCGTCCATGAACCAGAACGTCAGCAGCGCGATGAGATACCGGATGCCGAAACTGACCACGGTCGCCAGCAGGAGGGACACCACGAAGGCGGCCCAGGTCGCCGGGTCTTCGGGCAGCGCCACCTGGAAGAGCAGCGCGCCGAACGCGAACGGGATCACTCCCCGGCCCAGCAGCTGGAACAGCGTGCGGCCCAAGTCGGCTGCCAGCCACCACAGTTGCAGATCGGCGGGCCGGTAGAGGTCGATCGCGATGTCGCCCGTGCGGATCCGCTCCATCAACTCGGACTCGACGCCGCTGCCGCCGATCGCGAGCGCGGCGAAGATCGCCTGTCCCAGCCACACATAGGTGACGGCCTGTGCCTGGTCGTACCCCCCTAGGTGTGGCTTCTCGTCCCACAGGGCGAGGTACGTGTACACCAGGATCAGGCCGAAGACGGTGTTGGTGAACACCCCCGCCGCGGTGGCCGCCCGATACGTCGCGTATCTTCTGAATCCGCCCGCCGCGACGGCAACGTACAACCGTCCCGAGCCCACGCCACAGCCCTCCTCAGCCCGCCCGGCACCGAAGCGCAGGAGCCTACTGCCCTGGCAGTGACGGACGCCACGCATTTTCCGGGCCGGAAGCGTGCCGTGGTCCGGGAACGGAACGCTTGGTGCGAGAGTCTTCAACAGGGGGCGCAGAAGGCGTTCGAGGGCGTACGGGAACGTACGACGCGAAACAGGAGTCCGTGCAACACATGAGCGACGAGCCGCAGCAGCCGAACCAGGCCTCGGCACCGAGTGACCCACCACAGGGCACCGAACAGCCGGGGGCGGCAAGGTCGAACAGCCCAGAGCCGACGGATCCACCGGGGAGCGCGGTGACTTCCGGGGCGGTTGATGACGCTGCGACTGATGAGGTGACTGAGGGATCTGAGGGTTCTGCGGCTGACGGGACCAACGAGGATTCTGCGGCTGACGGGACCACCGAGGCTTCCCCGGCCGGGGGTTCGGTAGCTGGGGTGGCTGAGGGTTCCCCTGCCACCGGGGCTGCCGAGGCAGCGGATCGCGACGAAGACACTGCAGAACGGCCCGACGCGGTCGAGCGGCCCGAGGGGCCTGGCACGTCGTCCTCGTCCGGTGCTGTCGCCGCTAAGGTTCCTGTCGAGTCTCCGCAGGCCAGTACGCCCAGCCGGCCCCAGACGCCGGACGCGTCAGCCCGGCCGAAGGCGGTCGACTCCCCCACCCAGCGCCTCGCACCCGTGCCCGCCGAAGACGCCGATCGTCCCGAAGACCCCGGTACGCCCGGCGACCCCACCTCGCCCAAGGCACCCGGCACTCCCACCCCCTCCCCGGCGTCCGGCGTCTCCCCCCGCCGCCCGGTGGCCGACTCCCCCACCCAGCGTCTGGCGCCCGTGAAGCCCGCGTCGATGGGGGCGGCGTCTCCTGGGGGGCGGGTCACCGCGTCTCCGCAGGCCGCCGCGTCCGCCGCCGCTGCCGCCGCTGCCGCCGCCGCGTCCGCCGCTGTCGCGGGCGGTGCGGCTGCCGTCGCCGGGGCTGCGGGTGGCGGGGCCGGTGGGGGCGCTGGTGATGCGGCCACTGCCGCACCCGCCGCTGCCGGTGCCGGTGGCGGGAAGAAGGGGAAGCGGCCCAAGCGGACCGGTTGGCGGCGGATCATTCCGACGTGGCGGATGGTGCTCGGCACCTTCGTCATCGGCGTGCTGCTGGTGGTCGGGCTGTTCTTCCTCGGGTACTCGCTCGTGAGGATCCCGTCCGCCAACGCCCTCGCGATGAAGCAGGCCAACGTCTACCTCTACGCCGACGGCTCCCAGATCGCCCGCGACGGCGACATCAACCGGGAGAACGTGACCCTCGCCCAGGTCTCCAAGGACGCCCAGCACGCCGTCCTGGCCGCCGAGGACCGCGACTTCTACACCGAGTCCGCCGTCGACCCCAAGGCGATGCTGCGCGCCGGCTGGAACACCGCGACCGGCAAGGGCAAGCAGTCCGGTTCGACGATCACCCAGCAGTACGTGAAGAACTACTACCTGGCGCAGGAGCAGACCGTCACCCGCAAGGTGAAGGAGTTCTTCATCTCCATCAAGCTGGACCGCGAGAAGTCCAAGGACCAGATCCTCGAGGGCTACCTCAACACCAGCTACTTCGGCCGCAACGCCTACGGCATCCAGGCCGCCGCCCAGGCCTACTACGGCGTGGACTCCACCGACCTCGACCCGGCCCGCGCCGCCTACCTCGCCGCGCTCGTCAACGCGCCCAGCGAGTACGACGTCGTGGCGCACCCGGAGAACAAGGCGGCGGCCGTGGCCCGCTGGAACTACGTCCTGGACGGCATGGTCAAGATGGGCTGGCTGACCGAGGCGAAGCGGGCGACCCTGCAGTTCCCGATGCCGAAGGAGCAGACCCTCTCCACCGGCATGTCCGGCCAGCGCGGCTACATCGTCAAGGCCGTGGAGAGCTACCTCGCCAAGAACAAGATCGTCAGCTCGGACGAGCTCGCGGCCGGCGGCTACCGCATCACCACCACGCTGGAGAAGAACAAGCAGAACGCCTTCGTCAAGGCGGTCAACAACCAGGTGATCGACCACCTCGACAAGAAGAACCGCAAGGTCGACAAGTACGTCCGCGCCGGCGGCGCCTCCGTCGACCCGAAGACCGGCAAGGTCGTCGCGATGTACGGCGGCATCGACTACGTCAAGCAGTACACGAACGGCGCGACCCGCGGCGACTTCCAGGTCGGCTCCAGCTTCAAGCCGATCGTGTTCGCCTCGGCCGTCCAGAACCACTCCGAGACCCAGGACGGCCAGGTCATCACCCCCAACACCTACTACGACGGCACCAACAAGCGCCCCGTACAGGGCTGGGCCGGCGGAAGCTACGCGCCCGCCAACGAGGACGACGTCTCCTACGGCAACATCACCGTGCGCACCGCCACCGACAAGTCCGTCAACGCGGTGTACGCGCAGATGGCCGTGGACGTCGGCCCGTCGAAGGTGAAGCAGACCGCCATCGACCTGGGCATCCCCGCCGACACGCCCGACCTGACCGCGACCCCGTCCATCGCGCTCGGTGTGAACACCGCCAGCGTGCTCGACATGGCGGAGGCCTACGCGACGCTCGCCAACCACGGCGAGCGGCACACGTACACGATCATCGCGTCGATCACCAGGAACGGCGAGAAGGTGGAACTGCCGAAGGACAGGACCACCCAGGCCGTCAGCCGGGAGGCCGCCGACACGACGACCTCGATCCTGCAGAGCGTGGTCGAGAACGGCACCGCGACCGCCGCGCAGGGCGCAGGCCGCCCCGCCGCGGGCAAGACCGGCACCGCGGAGGACGACAAGGCCGCCTGGTTCGCCGGCTACACCCCCGACCTGGCGACGGTCGTCTCCGTGATGGGCCAGGACCCGGTGACGGCCCGGCACAAGTCGCTGTACGGCGCGCTGGGGCTGCAGCGCGTCAACGGCGGCGGCCCGCCGGCCCAGATCTGGGCGCAGTACACCAAGGCGGCGCTGAAGGGGCGGTCGGTGAGCGACTTCGACCTGCAGCTGATGCCGGGCGCCGACGAGACCCAGGCCCCGCCCCAGTCGGCGGCCCCCGGCACCGGCGGCCAGGACAACGGCGGTACGACCACCACGGGCGGCCAGACCGACCAGGGCCCGACCCAGGGGCAGACCAACGGCGGTACGCCGACGACCGGCGGGACGCCCACGACGGGCGGCCCGACGACCACCGGCGGCACCACCGGCGACACGACCAACGGCGGCACGGGCGGCGCGACCAACGGCGGCACGACGACGGGCACGACGAACGGCGGTACGACGACCGGCACCACGGGAGGCGACACCGGCGGCACGGACGGGGGCACGAACGGCGGCACGAACGGAGCGGACAACGGAGGCACGACCACCGGCACGGCGGCGGGCCCCCAGTCCACCAGCCGCAGACAGTGACACTCCGCGGGCAGTGAACGCCGAAGGGGCCGGTGACGGAGGTCACCGGCCCCTTCGGCGTTCTCGGAACCGTTGCTGCGGAGACGTCGGAGATTCAGAGATAGAGGCCCGTCGTGTCCTCCGAGCCCTCGAAGCGGTCCGCGGCCACGGCGTGCAGGTCGCGCTCGCGCATGAGCACGTACGCCACGCCCCGTACCTCGACCTCGGCGCGGTCCTCGGGGTCGTACAGGACGCGGTCGCCCGGCTCCACCGTCCGCACGTTCTGGCCGACGGCGACGACCTCGGCCCACGCCAGCCGCCGTCCCACCGCCGCGGTGGCGGGGATCAGGATGCCCCCGCCGGACCGCCGCTCGCCCTCACCGGTCTCCTGCTTGACCAGCACCCGGTCGTGCAGCATCCGGATGGGCAGCTTGTCGTGGGTGCTCTGCTCGTTTCTGTTGGCGCTCACGTCCCGAACCTACAGCTCTCCGTCAGCTCTTGCGCCGTCGGGTGCCGAGAGCGAGCAGCCCCACCAGGCCGACGGCGACCAGGGCGACCGGCACGATCCGCTCCAGCCGGGGCGCGCCCTCCTCGTCCACGAACCGTGCCCTGACGTCGGTGACGGCCTTGTTGACGCCGACGTACGCCCGGCCCAGCGTGTGATCGATATTGGACACGACCTTGGCCTTGGCGTCACCGACGATGGTCTTCGGGTGCACACGCACCCCGATCTCGTCCAGGGTCTCGGCCAGCACTACGCGGCGGGCTTTGATGTCCGCCTCGATCTGCGCCGGGGTTCTGGTGTCCGACGTGTCCGCCACCGTGGGGCCTCCGAAGTCAGCCGATGCCTTGTTGTCGCTTGTTCTGGACAGTCTGTCAGCTCCGCGTGCCGCCGCACTGTCAGGACCCCCGGTTACGCTGTTCCGATGAGCGAGCGACTCCAGCCCGGGGACGTGGCCCCCGACTTCACCCTCCCCGACGCCGACGGCAACGACGTCTCCCTGTCGGCCCACAAGGGCCGCAAGGTCATCGTCTACTTCTACCCGGCGGCCCTCACGCCCGGCTGCACCAAGCAGGCCTGCGACTTCACGGACAACCTCGACGTCCTGGCCGGCGCCGGCTACGACGTCATCGGCATCTCCCCGGACGCCCCGGAGAAGCTGGCGAAGTTCCGCGAGAAGGAGTCCCTGAAGGTCACCCTGGCCGCCGACCCGGACAAGAAGGTCACCGAGTCCTACGGCGCCTACGGCGAGAAGAAGAACTACGGCAAGACCTACATGGGCGTCATCCGCTCCACGATCATCGTCGACGAAGAGGGCAAGGTCGAACGGGCCCTCTACAACGTCCGAGCCACCGGCCACGTAGCCAAGATCATCAAGGACCTGGGCATCTGAGGTCCCTGCCCGGCCAGTAGCATGGCCGGGCAGCACCAGGCGGCCGTGGTGGAATTGGCAGTCACGCTGGGTTTAGGTCCCAGTGGGGTAACTCCCGTGAGGGTTCGAGTCCCTCCGGCCGCACCGATGTTCAGCCCAGCAACTCCCGGACCACCGGCACCAGCGCCCGGAAAGCCTTGCCCCGGTGGCTGATCGCGTTCTTCTCCTCGGCGGTCAGCTCGGCGCACGTCCGTGTTTCTCCCTCCGGCTGGAGGATCGGGTCGTAGCCGAAGCCGTTCGTGCCGACGGGGGCGTGGCGCAGCGAACCCCGCAGGCGGCCCTCCACCACCCGTTCCGTGCCGTCCGGCAGGGCGAGGGCTGCGGCGCAGGCGAAGTGGGCGGCGCGGTGGGTGTCGTCGATGTCGGAGAGCTGGGCCAGGAGGAGGTCCAGGTTGGCCTTGTCGTCGCCGTGCCGGCCGGACCAGCGGGCCGAGAAGATGCCGGGGGCGCCGCCCAGGACGTCGACGCAGAGACCGGAGTCGTCGGCGACGGCGGGCAGGCCGGTGGCGCGGGCGAGGGCGTGGGCCTTGAGGAGGGCGTTCTCGACGAAGGTCACGCCGGTTTCCTTGACGTCGGGGACGTCGGGGTAGGCGTCCGCGCCGACCAGTTCGTGGGGCAGGCCTGCGTCGGCGAGGATCGCCCGCAGTTCGGTGATCTTTCCGGCGTTGCGGGTGGCGAGGATCAAGCGCGTCATGCCGTTCAGTATCCCGGTCCCCGGCCGGCGCCCGTCACGACGTACAGACCTTGGTGAGTTCGCCTGCCGCGTCGGTCACGGGGGTGACGTCGGGTGTGTTGTCGCCGTTCTTCACAGCCGTACGGACGTTGTCCACGGCCTTGC
Organism: Streptomyces sp. NPDC002144; assembly: GCF_053593695.1. Taxonomy (NCBI): domain Bacteria; kingdom Bacillati; phylum Actinomycetota; class Actinomycetes; order Kitasatosporales; family Streptomycetaceae; genus Streptomyces; species Streptomyces sp. NPDC002144. The sequence continues at coordinate 143,606 of NZ_JBSFDB010000001.1, read as the reverse complement.
CGAGGTCGTCGACCGCCTTGTTGACGTCGACGTTGTCGGTCCTGTCGCCGATCTTGTCGAGGTTCTTGTCGATGGAGGCGAGCGACTGGTCGAGCTGGGTGGGGTCGCTGCCCGCGTTCTCGACGGCCTGCTGGAGCACGGTGACGCTGTCGGCGATGGTGTCGGCGGTCTGGACGCAGTCGATGGCCTTGTCGACGGCGTCGCAGCCGGTGGCGAGGCCCGTCGTCAGGCCGAGGACGGCCAGGGCGGCGAGGGCGGTGACGGTACGGCGACTGCGGCGGCCCCGGCTCGCGGCCATGACGGTGTGTCCTCCCTGTCCCAGGCCCCCGATGAGGCCCCCGTGGTCGGGCGCACGGTGGTGTGCCGTGCGCCCGCACTTGTAGGGACGCCGGGGCGGGCGGCGCGGGTTGCCCCGGCCGCCCGCCTTTCTTGGTGCGCCCTTTACTTTTCGAGGACGGTATCCAGTGCCTTGTGCTGGAGGACGGCGAGTTCCGCGCAGCCGGTGACGGCCAGGTCGAGGAGGGTGTCGAGCTCCTCGCGGGCGAAGGGCTCGGCCTCGGCGGTGCCCTGGACCTCGACGAAGCGGCCGTCGCCGGTGCAGACGACGTTCATGTCGGTGTCGGCCCGTACGTCCTCCTCGTAGCGGAGGTCGAGGAGCGGGACGCCGCCGACGATGCCGACGGAGATCGCGGAGACGGTTCCGGTGAGGGGCTGGCGGCCGGGCTTGATCAGTTTCCTGCCCTGTGCCCAGGCAACGGCGTCGGCGAGGGCGACGTAGGCGCCGGTGATGGCGGCGGTGCGGGTGCCGCCGTCGGCCTGGAGGACGTCGCAGTCGAGGACGACGGTGTTCTCGCCGAGTGCCTTGTAGTCGATGACGGCGCGCAGGGAGCGGCCGATGAGGCGGGAGATCTCGTGGGTACGGCCGCCGATCTTGCCGCGGACGGACTCGCGGTCGCCGCGGGTGTTGGTGGCGCGGGGCAGCATGGAGTACTCGGCGGTGACCCAGCCCTCGCCGCTGCCCTTGCGCCAGCGCGGGACGCCTTCGGTGAAGGAGGCGGTGCACAGCACCTTGGTGTCGCCGAAGGACACGAGGACGGAGCCCTCGGCGTGCTTGCTCCAGCCGCGTTCGATGGTGATCGGGCGGAGTTGTTCGGGGGTGCGGCCGTCGATTCGAGACATGCCGCTGAGCCTATCCGCCCATGCGGAAGGGGCTCCTCCCGCGTCAGGAGGAACCCGTGCATCCCGTGGAAGTCCGGTCCGCCCGGGCGCGGGTCACATCATGTCTTCGATCTCCGCGGCGATCGGGTCGGCGTCGGTACCGATCACGACCTGGATCGCGGTGCCCATCTTGACGACGCCGTGGGCGCCGGCGGCCTTCAGGGCGGCCTCGTCGACCAGCGAGGCGTCGTTGACCTCGGTGCGCAGGCGGGTGATGCAGCCCTCGACCTCTTCGATGTTGTCGATGCCGCCGAGTCCGGCGACGATCTTCTCAGCCTTGCTGGCCATGTCGGTCTCCTCACGCACTGTTGGCCCAACTTCGCGAGACTGGTCTACACCACTTGAGGGGCGGCCGCCAACTGATGAGTGCCGAGACGGCGATTTCCCCTGCCCGGAGGACCGGAAGGACGCCATGAAGGCGTAGCGGAAAGTAGCCCGACCGTCACGGGAATCGCGGGTTCCTTATGCCACCTTCATCTGCTACAACAGGTCTACACCACTGAGTGGTGTAGACCACCACCCGATGGAGGAAGTCTATGAGCACCGCCACCGCGCCCCCGGCGGCCCCTGCCAAGAAGCGGGGATCAGGCCTGTTCCAGGGCCTGCAGAAGGTTGGTCGCAGCCTGCAGCTCCCGATCGCCGTGTTGCCGGCGGCGGGCATCCTGCTGCGTCTGGGCCAGCAGGACATCCACGACAAGCTGCACCTGCCCGACAAGGTCACGGCGGTGTTCGCCACGGCGGGTGGCGCGATCTTCGACAACCTGCCGATGCTGTTCTGTATCGGTGTCGCGATCGGCTTCGCGAAGAAGTCGGACGGCTCGACGGCCCTCGCGGCGCTCGTCGGCTTCCTGGTCTACAGCAACGTCCTCAAGGCGTTCCCGGTCACCGCGGCGAAGATCCAGGCGGGCGCGGACATACCCGCGACCTACAACAACCCCGGTGTGCTCGGCGGCATCATCATGGGTCTGCTGTCCGCGGTGCTGTGGCAGCGCTACCACCGCAAGAAGCTGGTGGACTGGCTCGGCTTCTTCAACGGCCGCCGGCTGGTGCCGATCATCATGGCGTTCGTCGGCACCGCCATGGGCGTCTTCTTCGGTCTGGTCTGGAAGCCCATCGGTGAGGGCATCTCGCACGTCGGCGAGTGGATCACCGGTCTCGGGGCCTTCGGCGCCGGTCTGTTCGGTCTGATCAACCGTGGCCTGATCCCGATCGGCATGCACCAGTTCGTCAACTCGGTGGCCTGGTTCCAGATCGGCGACTTCAAGGACGCGACCGGCACCGTCGTACACGGCGACCTCACCCGGTTCTTCGCGGGTGACCCGACCGCCGGTCAGTTCATGTCGGGCTTCTTCCCGATCATGATGTTCGGTCTGCCGGCCGCCGCCATCGCGATCGCCCACTCGGCCCGTCCCGAGCGCCGCAAGGCCGTGATGGGCATGATGATCTCGCTCGCGCTCACCTCCTTCGTGACCGGTGTGACCGAGCCGATCGAGTTCTCGTTCATGTTCATCGCCCCGGTGCTGTACGGCATCCACGCGGTGCTCACCGCCCTGTCCATGGCGGTCACCTGGGCGCTCGGCGTGCACGCCGGCTTCACCTTCTCGGCCGGCGCGATCGACTACGGCCTGAACTGGAGCCTGGCCACCAAGCCCTGGCTGATCATCCCCATCGGTCTGGTCTTCGGCGCGATCTACTACTTCGTCTTCCGCTTCGCCATCACCAAGTGGAACCTCCCCACCCCGGGCCGCGAGCCCGAGGAGGAGGTCGAGGAGCTCACCACGGCGTGAGAACCGGCACCACCCGCGCGAAGGCCCCGGCACCGAGGAGGTGCCGGGGCCTTCGTCGTGCCGTGGGAGTCGTGCCGTGGGGTCAGATCTCGTACGACAGTCTCGGGGCCGCCAGGTCGACCGGGCCGTCGAAGACCGCGCGGGCGTCGTCCACGTTGATCTGCGGGTCGGTCCACGGGGGGATGTGGGTGAGGACCAGGCGGCGGGCGCCGGCGCGGGCCGCCGTCTCCCCCGCCTCGCGGCCGTTGAGGTGCAGGTCGGGGATGTTCTCCTTGCCGTGCGTGAAGGCGGCCTCGCACAGGAACAGGTCGGCGTCGCGGGCGAGTTCGTCCAGGGCGGGGGTGACGCCCGTGTCGCCGGAGTACGTCAGGACCCGCCCGCCGTGCTCGACGCGGATGCCGTACGCCTCCACCGGATGGGCCACGCGTTCCGTGTGCACCGTGAACGGGCCGATCTCGAACGTGGACGGCTTGACCGTGTGGAAGTCGAAGACCTCGCTCATGGAGGAGGCGGTGGGGGTGTCCGCGTAGGCGGTGGTGAGGCGGTGTTCGGTGCCCTCGGGGCCGTAGACCGGGATCGGGTCGCAGCGGCCGCCGTCGTGGCGGTAGTAGCGCGCGACGAAGTACGCGCACATGTCGATGCAGTGGTCGGCGTGCAGATGGCTGAGGAAGATCGCGTCGAGGTCGTAGAGACCGCAGTGGCGCTGCAGCTCGCCTAGGGCACCGTTGCCCATGTCGAGAAGCAGCCGGAAGCCGTCGGCCTCGACGAGGTAGCTCGAGCAGGCCGATTCCGCGGACGGGAACGACCCCGAGCAGCCGACGACGGTGAGCTTCATGAAACAGAAACCTCCGCTGGCGGGACTTTTCCGGAAGGAGACGGGGGTCGTGCGGTCCGTCGAGCGTAAGGCGCAAAACCCCTCGTCGCTCCTCCACCAGGGGCTGTTGTGGGCGAACTCACCTGTGGTGTCACCGGTTCGGCTGGAAGCGGGGCGGGTGAGGCGCGAGAGAGGGCGCGCGACGCGACGCGCGCCCCGGTAACGTCTTCGTATGGACACGTCATGGTGGCTGGCGCTCGCCGCGGTCGTACTGCTCGCGCTGGTCGCCACGCTCGTCGACGGATGGGGGCGGGGGCGGCGGCCCTCGGGACGGCGGTCCCGGCCGCCGGGACGGCCGGGCGGGCGGAAGGACGCACGGCCGCGGCCGGCGGAGATCTGGTGGGCGAACGTGCCGTTCGAGGACGGGCCGGGCCGCAAGGACCGGCCCTGTCTGGTGCTGGTGGTGCACGGCGAGCGGGTGACCGTCGCGAAGATCACCAGCAGGTACCGCGACGAGCGGGCCGGGGTGATCCCGCTGCCGCCGGGTGCCGTCGACGATTCCCGTGGGCGGGCCAGCTTCCTGGAGACCGCCGAGTTGCGCGAGGTGCCGGTGTGGGAGTTCCGGCGCAGGGTGGGGATGGTGGACCCGGTCCTGTGGGACCAGGTCCGTCACCTGGCGACGTGAGGCGGACGGCCGGGCACTACGCCCAGAGCTGGCCGTGCAGCGTCTCGATCGCTTCCTCCGTCGTCGCCGCCGTGTAGACGCCGGTCGACAGGTACTTCCAGCCGCCGTCCGCCACGACGAACGCGATGTCGGCGGACTCGCCGGCCTTGAGGGCCTTGCGTCCGACACCGATCGCCGCGTGCAGCGCCGCGCCCGTGGAGACGCCCGCGAAGATGCCCTCCTGCTGGAGGAGTTCACGGGTACGGGTGACGGCGTCGGCGGAGCCGACCGAGAAGCGGGTGGTCAGCACGGAGGCGTCGTACAGCTCGGGTACGAAGCCCTCGTCGAGGTTGCGCAGGCCGTACACCAGGTCGTCGTAGCGCGGCTCGGCGGCGACGATCTGCACGTCGGGCTTGTTCTCGCGCAGGTAGCGGCCGACGCCCATCAGGGTGCCCGTGGTGCCGAGGCCGGCCACGAAGTGCGTGATGGAGGGGAGGTCGGCGAGGATCTCGGGGCCGGTGGTGGCGTAGTGGGCGCCGGCGTTGTCCGGGTTGCCGTACTGGTACAGCATCACCCAGTCGGGATGCTCGGCGGAGAGCCCCTTGGCGACGCGGACGGCGGTGTTGGAGCCGCCCGCGGCCGGGGAGGAGATGATCTCGGCGCCCCACATGCCGAGCAGGTCCCGGCGCTCCTGGGAGGTGTTCTCGGGCATCACGCACACCATGCGGTAGCCCTTGAGCTTGGCGGCCATGGCGAGGGAGATGCCGGTGTTGCCGCTGGTCGGCTCGAGGATCGTGCAGCCCGGCGTGAGGCGGCCGTCCTTCTCCGCCTGCTCGATCATGTGCAGGGCGGGACGGTCCTTGACCGAGCCGGTCGGGTTGCGGTCCTCCAGCTTGGCCCAGATGCGGACCTCGGCGGACGGCGACAGCCGCGGCAGGCACACCAGGGGGGTGTTGCCGACCGCGGCCAGCGGGGAGTCGTACCGCATCCGGATCAGGCCATGCCGCCGGCCACGGCCGGCAGGATCGTGACGTTGTCGCCGTCGGCGACCTTGGTGTTGATGCCGTCGAGGAAGCGGACGTCCTCGTCGTTGAGGTAGACGTTGACGAAGCGGCGCAGTTCACCGCCGTCCACGATGCGGGCCTGGATGCCCGTGTGGCGGGTCTCGAGGTCGGCGAAGAGTTCGGCGAGGGTGTCCCCGGTGCCCTCCACCGCCTTCTGGCCGTCGGTGTAGGTGCGGAGGATGGTGGGGATGCGGACCTCGATGGCCATGGTTGCGGGCTCCTGTCGGAAGGTGTCGGATCGGTGGGCGCGCGGCGGCGCGAAGTGCGGGTGGTGCTCCGGGTGCCGCGGCTCACGGCCGTACGGCGGCAGGGCAGCGTCAACAGATGGCGCTGTTCAGCCTGCACAGGTCGACGTGCAGCCGCGCCACGAGCAGCACGCTCGGCGCCTGGATGCTCACGTCGTTCAGAACCATGGGCTCATCGTATCGATTCCCGGTCGCCGGGCCGGAGTGTGATCCCGCATGGTGGATGAATTCTGTCCGAACTGCGAGATCAGTACGCCTCCACGACCGTGACCTCCTCCTCCGTGACCTCGCCTTCCACGATGCGGTACGAGCGGAACTGGAAGTCGCCGAGACCGTCGGTGTCCGCGGTGGAGACCAGGACGTAGTGGGCGCCGGGTTCGTTGGCGTAGGAGATGTCGGTGCGGGAGGGGTAGGCCTCGGTGGCGGTGTGGGAGTGGTAGATCACCACCGGCTCCTCGTCGCGGTCGTCCATCTCGCGGTAGAGCCTCAGCAGATCGCCGGAGTCGAACTCGTAGAACGTGGGCGACATGGCCGCGTTCAGCATCGGGATGAAGCGCTCGGGGCGGTCCGAGCCGGCCGGTCCCGCGACGACGCCGCACGCCTCGTCGGGGTGGTCCTTGCGCGCGTGCGCGACGATCTGGTCGACGAGGGCCTGGGTGATGGTCAGCATGCTCGCCAGGATAAGCAGGAGGGCCGCTCCGTACCGAGGGACGGTACGGAGCGGCCCACATGCCGGACAGCCACATGCCGGACAGTCAGCCGACTTTCTCCAGTTCCGGCTCGCGGCGCCGGGTGACCTCGGGGTTGCGGGTCCTCAGCACGGCCCAGCCGACGCCCAGGGCCGCGGCCCAGCCCGCCATCACGTACAGGCAGACGCGGGAGTCGGCGTCGTAGGCGATCAGGCCCGTGACGAAGAGCAGGAACACGATGGCGATCCAGCTGCACACCGCGCCGCCCGGCGCCGGGAAGGAGGACGCGGGCAGACGGCCCGCGACGACCGCGCGGCGGTAGAGGACGTGGCTGACCAGGATCATCAGCCAGGTCCAGATGCCGGCCGCGGTGGCCACCGAGGTGACGTAGCCGAACGCCTTCTCCGGGACGACGTAGTTGAGGACCACGCCGATGCCCATGAACAGGACCGAGACGGTGATGCCGAGCGCCGGCGTCTTGGTGGCGGACAGCTTCTGGAAGCCCCTCGGGGCCTCGCCGTTGTCGGCCAGGGTGCGCAGCATGCGGCCGGTGGAGTACATGCCGGAGTTGCAGGACGACAGGGCCGCGGTGAGGACGACGAAGTTGACGATGCCGGCGCCGGCCGGGATGCCGATCTTCGCGAAGGCGGCGACGAACGGGGAGACGCCCGGGGCGAACTCCGTCCACTTCACGACGCAGAGGATGACGGTGAGCGCGCCGACGTAGAAGAGGGCGATGCGCCAGGGGAGGGTGTTGATCGCCTTGGGGAGGGTCTTCTCGGGGTTCTCGGACTCGCCGGCCGTGACGCCGACCAGCTCGACCGCGAGGTAGGCGAACATGACGCCCTGCAGGGTCATCAGGGACGAGCCGATGCCCTTGGGGAAGAAGCCGTCGAACTGCCAGAGGTTGGAGACCGCGGCGGTGTCGCCGGCGGAGCTGAAGCCGAAGGTGAGGACACCGAGGCCGATCACGATCATGCCGATCAGCGCGGTGACCTTGACCATCGAGAACCAGAACTCGAGCTCTCCGAAGAGCTTCACGGAGATCAGGTTGACCCCGAAGAGGATCACCAGGAAGACCAGGGCGGTCACCCACTGGGGGATGGCCGGGAACCAGTAGTTGACGTAGATCGCGGCGGCCGTCAGCTCGGCCATGCCGGTGACGACCCACATCAGCCAGTACGTCCAGCCGGTGAAGTAGCCGAAGAACGGGCCGAGGAACTCACGGGAGTACTCCGCGAAGGAGCCCGAGACCGGGCGGTACAGGAGCAGTTCGCCGAGCGCCCGCATGATGAAGAAGACGATGGCGCCGGCGAGGGCGTACATCAGGATGAGGCTGGGGCCGGCCTTGGCGATGTTCGCCCCGGCTCCCAGGAAGAGGCCGACGCCGATGGCGCCGCCGATCGCGATCATCTGGACCTGGCGGCTGCCGAGTCCGCGCTCGTACCCCTCTTCGGAGGCCTGCTCCGAGGTGTCGACCTGAGCGGAGGTCATGTGTGGTGCGCCTTTCTCCATGTCCCGGCCCGGGCCTCTCGTCGGCCGCGGACCGGATCTCGATCCCCCCGGATTGCGATGGAGCTGTGCCTGGCCGACGGTCGCCGGCTCGGTGGCGCACCCGGCGCACATGGGTGGTGTTCGCCGGGCGGTCGTGAAGATTTATCACGGCCGCAACATTGATCACCGGGGGCGGAAGTGGCGCACGCCACAGGGAGAAGCGGACAAAGAAGACGCGACGCGGGCATTCGTGACAGTCACGGTGACGTGATCGTTATCCGGATTTGAGCGTCCTCTGAGCGAACACGGAACCGTCACATATCGCCGTGAAGGTGTCGCCGGGAGGGTCAGGGCAGGAGAGTGTTCACGAGGGTCTCCTGGAGCCCGCCCAGCCACAGATAGGCCATCACCATGGGCTTGCGGGGGTCCTCGTCCGGGAGCCGGTAGAGGACGTCGGTGTCGTCCTCGTCGGTGATCTCCAGCCGGGAGCCGATCGCCAGGCGCAGGTCGTTGAGGGAGCCCAGCCACTGCCGGGACTGCTCGGGCGACAGCTTGAGCACCGCGCCGCCGTCGGCGCCCGGGGTGAGCGCGTCCAGGGTGCGGATCACCGCGAGCGCGTTGTCGCGCTTGCCGGCGCGCAGGTCGTTCTCCGTGTAGCGGCGGAACTCTGCGGAGTACGCCTGGGCCTCCTGCGCCTCCTGGGGTCCCGGGGCGCCCTCGGGGTCGGAGTAGGCGTCCGGGAAGAGCCGCTTGAGCACCGGGTCCTTGGGCGGCTCGCTCGGACCTTCGGCGAACAGCTCGGCGAGCGGGTCGTCGGGCGCGTCCTCGCCGGGCCCGGGGCCGATGAGTTCCAGCAGCTGGACGGCGAGCGACCGGATGATGGAGATCTCGACGTCATCGAGCGCGACGGCCGCACCGCCGCCGGGGAGCGGTTCGAAGTGTCCTGGCATGGAGGAGGTTCGCTACTTCCGGTGCTGCGCGCGGGAGGGGGTCATTTCCGGTCCTGCTGGAGGGTGGCCCACAGGCCGTAGCCGTGCATGGCCTGCACGTCGCGTTCCATCTCCTCGCGGGTACCGCTGGAGACGACCGCCCGGCCCTTGTGGTGGACATCGAGCATGAGCTTGGTGGCCTTGTCCTTGGTGTACCCGAAATACGTCTGGAAGACGTACGTCACGTAGCTCATGAGGTTGACCGGGTCGTTGTGCACGATCGTGACCCAGGGGACGTCCGGCTCGGGTACGGCGAAGACCTCCTCCGCCGACTCGGTGCGTTCGATCTCTACGGGAGCGGGTGACGTCACATGGCCCATGCTGCCACGGGCCGCACAAATCGTCACACTGACGCGAAGGGTGTAACATCCCCTGCCATGAACACAGCGGACCTTGGGCTGCCGGTGGACGTTCCCTCGACGGCGCTCTTCACGGACCAGTACGAGCTGACGATGCTGCAGGCCGCGCTGAAGGCCGGTACCGCCGAGCGGCGCAGTGTCTTCGAGGTCTTCACCCGGCGGCTGCCGGACGGGCGCCGCTACGGCGTCGTCGCGGGCACCGGGCGTGTCCTGGACGCGGTGGAGAACTTCCGCTTCGACGCGGGCGTCCTCGGCTTCCTGCGCGAGCGGAACATCGTCGACGAGCCGACCCTTCAGTGGCTCGCCGGATACCGGTTCAGCGGCGACGTCTGGGGCTACCCCGAGGGCGAGGTGTACTTCCCCGGGTCGCCCATCATGCGCGTCGAGGGGTCCTTCGCCGAGTGCGTGCTGCTGGAGACGGTGATCCTCTCCATCCTCAACCACGACTCCGCGATCGCGGCGGCCGCCTCCCGCATGTCCTCCGCCGCGGGCGACCGCCCGCTGATCGAGATGGGCGCCCGCCGCACCCACGAGCTGGCCGCCGTCGCCGCCTCCCGGGCCGCCTACGTCGGCGGCTTCGCCTCCACCTCCGACCTCGCAGCCGGCTTCCGCTACAACATCCCCACCGTCGGCACCTCCGCGCACGCCTTCACCCTGCTCCACGACCACGAACGGGACGCCTTCCGGGCCCAGGTCGACTCGCTGGGCCGGGGCACCACCCTGCTCGTGGACACCTACGACGTCACCGAGGCCGTACGGCTGGCCGTCGAGGTCGCCGGGCCGGAGCTGGGCGCCGTGCGCATCGACTCCGGCGACCTGCTGCTGGTCGCGCACCGGGTGCGGCAGCAGCTGGACGAGCTGGGCGCGAGGGGCACGAAGATCATCGTGACCTCGGACCTCGACGAGTACGCCATCGCCTCACTGGCGGCGGCGCCGGTGGACGCGTACGGCGTCGGTACGCAGCTGGTGACCGGGTCCGGGCATCCGACGGCCTCCATGGTCTACAAGCTGGTCGCCCGCGCCGAGTCCGACGACCCGAAGGCGCCGCTGGTGCCGGTCGCGAAGAAGTCCAGCGGCGGCAAGACGTCCGTCGGGGGCCGCAAGTGGGCCGCGCGGCGCCTCGACGCGGACGGGGTGGCGGAGGCGGAGGTCGTCGGCACGGGCGCCGTCCCGGCCGAACTGGCCGAGCGGCAGCTGATCGTGGAGCTGATCAAGGGCGGTGACGTGGTCGCCCGCGAGCCGCTGGACGCCGCACGCGACCGGCACGTGGCGGCACTCGCCAATCTGCCGCTGTCCGCGACCCAGTTGTCACGCGGAGAGGCCGTCCTTCCGACGGAGTACGCGCAGGGGCGCTCGGGTAGCTAAATCCGGTGCGCCCTCCCGCAGTGCCGCCCGAGTCTCTAGGCTCGTAACCCACACAAGTCGAAGGACACCCACCATGCGCCGCGCCTTGATCGTCGTAGACGTGCAGAACGACTTCTGCGAGGGGGGCAGCCTCGCCGTGGCCGGGGGTGCCGAGGTGGCCGCCGCCGTCACCGAGCTGATCGGACAGGCGGGCGGCTCCGGATACCAGCACGTGGTGGCCACCCGGGACCACCACATCGCGCCCGGCGGGCACTTCGCCGACAACCCCGACTTCGTGCACTCCTGGCCGGCGCACTGCGTTGCCGGCACGGAAGGCGTCGGCTTCCACCCGAACTTCGCCCCCGCGGTCGCCTCCGGCGCGATCGACGCCGTCTTCGACAAGGGGGCGTACTCGGCGGCCTACAGCGGGTTCGAGGGCGCCGACGAGAACGGGACGAAGCTCGGCGACTGGCTGCGCTCGCGCGGGGTCGCGGAGGTGGACGTGGTCGGCATCGCCACCGACCACTGCGTGCGCGCCACCGCGCTGGACGCCGCGCGGGAGGGGTTCCGTACGCAGGTGCTGCTGGACCTGACCGCCGGGGTCGCCGCGGAGAGCACGGAGCGGGCGGTCGAGGAGCTGCGCGAGGCGGGCGTGGAACTCACCGGGAAGCCGGTCGTGGCGTAGGTCACAGGAGGGATCCCGGGGAGTGGTCCGGGCGGGTCATGCCGAGGCCGCCGGGCTGCGCATCAGGGCCCTGATCGGGTGCCACAGCTCGGTCACGGTGACACCGTTGTCCGGGGCCGTTCGCCATATCAGCCCGTCGGGGTGGTGCAGGACGGCGGTGATCTCGTCCGGGGTCGGCGGGGCGGCGTTGCCCCGCAGGTAGACCGCGCGCATACCGAGGTTGCGCAGCCTGGTCAGGGCGCGCGCCCGGTTGCGGGCGTGGACGAGGACACGGACGGAGCCCGTGCCGTGGGCGGTGGGTCTGGGCAGGTTCAGAGCCACCACCACGCTGCCGGTCGGCAGCTTGCAGAAACCTCCTGCGGCCATGCAGGTCACACCCCGTGAGTGTCGGCGTCGAATGGGACTGTCAATAAGAACAGCACAGGACGCACCTAAACACGATCGGCGGCGACCCGCCAGGGGGTCACCGCCGATACGCTTCTGACCTGCGGAAATACCGACTACTTCGCCGCGGGACCGACCCGGAGGGAGATCGTCGAGCCGTCCAGGGCCTCCCGGACGATCTTGATCTTGGTGTTGGTGTCAGTGATCTTGACACCGCCGGTCGGGTTCGACGCGTCGTAGTAGGTGTTCGTGCGGTCGTTGAAGACCGGCACCCCGAAGGACCACTTGATCTTGGTCGCCACGTCCGCGTTGTGCAGCGTGATGCCGTCCGTCGGGTACAGGCTGAACGGCGAGTCGTAGGACTGGATGCGGTTGCGCATCAGCGTGCCGTCGGACCACTTCAGCGCCGTCGGGTGGGAGTCGACCGGCAGGATCAGACCGGTGCCCGGGTGGACGCTGGTGTTGTCGTCCGCCTGGGAGGTGTCCCACTTCCAGATCAACAGGCCGTTCTGGTACGGGTAGTGCTCCACCCAGTCCGGACGGGTCGTCGAGAAGCCGAAGTTGTACGGGCCGACCTTGAGGGTCTTGTCGTACGACACGTACTGGCGGTTCTCCGCGATGTAGTACTGCTTGTAGTCCTTGGTGAAGGACGCGCCGACGCGGGAGAAGCCGCTCGCGGTCCAACCCGCGTCCGCCGTCTCGGCGTTGTCGGAGAAGACGGCCGTGCCGTCGGCGGTGACGGTGATCTCGTCGGCCGCGAAGCCCTTGAGCGCGACGCCGCCGTCGGTCTGGTAGCGGAAGCGCAGCTGGATCTTCTGGCCGGCGTAGGCGTCCAGCGGGTAGGCGAGCTTCTTGTAGGCGTCGGCCGTGCCGGTGAGCGCCGGCTTGTCGCTGCCGTCGCGCGGGAGGGCCTGGCCGTCGACCGTGCCGTCCAGGGCGGTCCAGTTGGCGCCGCCGTCGGTGGAGACCTCGGTGTAGAGGTAGTCGTAGCCGGACTCGATGTCGTACCAGCCGTCGAGCGTCAGGGCCGCCGACTTCTTGCCGGTCAGGTCGACGTCACGGGTGAGCGTGTTCTTGAGGTTGTCGCCGCTGCCGCTCCACCACTGGGTCGAGCCCTGGGTCGGGGTGACGATCTCGGTGGTGACCGCCTTGTCGGGCAGCGTGACCACCAGGGCCTGCTTGTTCTTGGTGTTGTACTCGGCGACGCCCAGCTTGTGCGCGGACCTGGTGCCCGCCTTGGCGACGTCGTAGTTGAGCCAGCCCAGCTGCAGCTTGTCCCAGGCGTTCATGTCGCCCGGCAGGTCGCCGATGGCCTGCTTGCCGGTGCCGAGCCAGGAACCGGAGGACATCAGGGTCCAGAAACCGGTGGAGTTGTCGCCGCCGTTGGTGTCGTACTCGTCCGGCAGACCGAGGTCGTGACCGTACTCGTGGGCGTAGACGCCGAGTCCGCCGTTCTCCGGCTGCATCGTGTAGTCGCCGACCCAGACGCCGGTGTCGCCGACCTGGGTGCCGCCCAGCTTGTTGTTCGCGGGGCCCGTCGCGCCGGCGTCGGTGCCGAAGGCGTACCAGCGGTGCGCCCAGATGGCGTCGGTGCCCTGGGCGCCGCCGCCCGCGGACTCGTCCTCGCCGGCGTGCACGATCTGGAAGTGGTCGACGTAGCCGTCGGGCTCGTTGAAGTCGCCGTCGCCGTCGTAGTCGTAGCGGTCCCACTGGTCGTACTGGGCGAGGTCCGCCTTGATGTCGGCGTCGGACTTGCCGGCCGCCTTCTGGCCCGCGACCCAGGCGGTCAGGCCGTCGCGCACCAGGTTCCAGACGCTGGAGCAGGTCGTCGAGCCGCAGGCGTTGTTGCCGTAACGGGCCTCGTTGTAGGGGACCTTGACCCAGTCGGTGACCTCGCCGTCGACCGAGTAGCGGCCCGAGGACTGCTTCTCGTAGTACTTCTTCAGCGACTCGGTGTTCTTGCCGGTGCCGAAGTAGAGGTCCTGGAAGTGCTTCTGGTTGTAGTCCGCCTGCCAGGCCGTGGAGTTGTCCTTGGTGCGGTCCGGCTGGGCGATCCGGTTGTGCAGCGGGCCGGCCGTGCCGCCGTAGCGAGGATCGCTCTGGTCCCCGAACTCCACCAGGATGGTGAAGATCCGGTCGGTCTTCTCCCGGCCGAGCTCGACGTACTTGCTGTCGCCCTTCTTGCTCCTGAGCTGGACGACCCGCGAACCGTCGCGGTCCTTGACTTGGCTCCTGCCGGATATGACCTGGTCGAGCGCCTCCCTGCGCTGGGCATCCTGGGTCTTGGAGAGCGGACCGTCGAGGTCGTGCTCCTTCATGCTGCCGACCGCCGCCGGGTCATGGCGGTCCACGGTGGCGGACTTGGCGCTGTCGGCGGCCTGCGCCACTGCGAACGTCGAGAACGTGGCGGTGGCCGCGGCCAGCGCGACTCCGACCGCTGCCGTCCTGAACGTCCAGGCTCTATGCGTCACTTGAGTTCCTCGTGGTCAAGGTGGTAAGTGAAGTGACGCAATTCGACTAGAAGTTGTTAAGAAAAAACAGGCTTGACTTGCGCATATCAATTGCACTATGCGGAAGCCAAAGTCCGCTTACCGGACACCGTGGACACTGTGGCGATCCTCGAGCGCACACCTGCCTACTGGTCGAACGGGCGCGCGAGTTTGTCCACGTGGTGGACGGTATGACTCCGTGCGCCCCCCGTGCACCGGCCGTGTCGGTTAGGTCACGCTTACTGTTCGTTCCGCTCGGGCACACACGCGATTAGAGTCGATTGGCGGCACGCCCCAGAACCGGCGGAAAGCCAGGCCGACACTCCCGTGGACCCCCACTTCCGAGGACACGATTGCCATGCCTCGTCCGACTGCCGCACAGCTCGCCTACGGATCCTGCACCGTGATCTTCTCGACGCTCGCCATGCTGCTGCTGTCACAGACGAGTTCGGGCGTGGGGATCGCCATCATCGCCGCGGCCGCGCTCGCGCTCGGGCTGCTGGTCGCCATGACGGTGCCGCTGCCCAGGTCCCGGGTCGTCGCCGCGCACCGGCCTGCGGCCGAACACGCCGAACAGACCGAAGAGCCCGTGCCGGTGGCGGCGACGGGCTCCTCGACGTCGGTGTGACGTACGGCCGTTAGACCTGCGGCGGTTCGGCGTACGGCGGTCGGCCCACGGCGGCCATGGTGCCTCAGCCGGCCGCCTTCGGGCCTCAGTTGGTGCTGACCACCACCGTCTTCGCCGCCTTGTCGTGCAGGCCCTGCTTGTAGGGCCGGTCGAAGTAGCTCCAGCCGCCCGAGATCGCGGTCCAGATGCACGCGCAGCAGAACGCGAACGGGATCCACAGCACGGCGGCGCGGGCCAGGTTGCTCTGGACGGACGGTGTGGCGCCGTTGTCGAGGTTCGCGACCCGCATGTTGAGCCACTTCTTGCCGAGCGTCTGGCCCGACTTGCTGATCATGACGGTGTCGTAGCCGATGTAGAGGACGGCCGCGACCAGGGACTGCGCGAAGGACTTGCCGTACTCGACCTTGTCACCGGTCACCGTGTACGCGTGGATCGGCCAGGTGACCAGCCAGACGACGATGCCGACGAGGATCAGGTCGATGATCCGCGCGAGCGTGCGCTTGCCGCTGTCGGCGAGCGGGGGCATGCCGGCGAGGGGGTCGCCGCCGTGGGGGGCGCCACCGCTGTAGGGCGGCTGACCGTACGGGGGTGGCTGCTGGCCGTAGGGCGGGGGTTGTTGGCCTTGCGGCGGCGGCTGGCCGTACGGCGGCGGCTGTGGGGAGTCGTAGGGCGAGCCCGAGCCCGCTCCCGGCGTTCCGGGCGCTCCGGGCGGGGGCTGCTTCCTGAACGGGTCGTCGTCCGGCGGCTGGGCGCCGGAGCCGGGGGGTTCGCTGCTCATGGCCCGAGTGGACCGCGAACCCCGCGGCTTTGCATCCGGCGGACGGCCGTCCGGAGTACGAAATCAGCTGCGCCGTACGGCGTAGTCGGTCATCCGGCGACGAACGTACGGGCAGCCTTGTCGTGCCAGCACTGGTGCCAGGGGCGGTCGAACAGGCACCACAGGACGCCGACGACACCGATGGCGAGGACGCCGGGGACGCTGTAGACGAGCCAGCGGCGCAGGGCGGCACCGAAGGCGGGCGGCTCGTGCGCCTCGATGTCGCGGACCTCCAGGCCGAGCAGCCGCTTGCCGAGGGTGCGGCCCCAGCGGGCGGTGGGCAGGGCCTCGTAGAGGACGCCGAAGACGAGCAGGACGGCGAGGACGATGCCGAGGTAGACGGAGGTCGTGCCGTCCAGGAGCCAGACGGTGACGGTCCGGCCGCTGAGCTTGGCCGCGTCGATCTTGTCGTTGACGTGGTCGATCGCCTTCGTGCCGAGGGGGACGGCGGCGACGGCGGTGACGGCGCCGATGACGAGGTTGTCGACGATCCGCGCGATCAGCCGCTTGCCGAGCGGGGCGGGCCGCGCGGCCGACTGACGCCGGGCGGCGGCCTGGAACACGTCCTCGACCGGGGGCTTCCAGGGCACGACGGGCTGCTCGCCCTCGGATCCCCCGGCCAGCCGATGCACTTGCTGCGCCCAGGAGGGCTGCCCCCCGCCGGGACCGCTGGTCATGGGGGCGGCCGGGGCGGACTGGTCGGCTCCGGGCTGGCCGACGGGCGCGGGCTGGGCGGCACCCGGCTGCTGCGGGACCGCGGGAGCGGGCTGCTGGGGGCCGGAGAGGGCGGTCGGGGCGGCGGCCGCGGCCCGCTCGGCAGCGGCCTTGCCCGCACCGAACCCGGGGCCGCTGGATGGGGCGGGTACGGCGGGAGCGGCCGCGGCGGCCGAGGACGACGGCCCGAACGCGGGCCCCCCGGAGGCACCGGGGCCTCCGGCGAGGCCGGGCGCCCCGAAACCGGCGCCATGGCCCCCGGGACCCACGGCGCCCTCAGCGCCGGGCACGGACCGCGCCCCGGCGCCGGATCCGCCCGGGCTGCCGTCGGGCGCCCCCGTGCCCCCCGCCTGCGCCCCTCCCTGCTGCCCCGTGCGCGGGGAGACGGCGCGGAACGTCATGGTGCCCTCGTCGGAACGGGGGCCGGCGGGGTGGGGGATGCCGGGGGTGGAACCACCGGCGCCCGAACCCGTCGAGCCTCCGGCACCCGGGCCGCCCTGAACTCCCGCTCCTCCCCCGCCGGCCGCGGGCCGGCGGAAGACGAACGTGCCGTCGGAGCGGACGTCCGAGGCCGCCTCGTCCGTCGGGGGGATCGTCGCCGTGCCGTCCGTGCTGGTGGCGTCGCCCGTCGGGTGGGGGACGCGGGGGTCGGCGCCCCAGGAGACGCGGCGGTCGTCGCCGAAGCCGGACTGGTGGGCGCGGTCGGCGCCCCAGGCCGGGGCCGGGCCGGGGCGGCTGCCGTGGGGGAGGTCGGAGGGGGACGGTTCGGGGTCCTCGTCGAAGAAGTGGGGGCCGGTTTCCTCCACGGACGGGGAGGGAGCAGAGCCGGCGGGCGGGGACAGGGGCTCGCCGGCCGTCGGCGCCGGGCGGCTGGTGCCCGGTACCCAGGAGGCGCCGTTCCAGTACCTGACGTAGCCGGGGATGGACGGGTCCGGGTAGTAGCCCTCGCGGGGCCTGTCGTCACCGGGGGCCGGGGTTGGGGCGCTCATGTCCGTCGTCCCGTATCTGCTCGGGGGTGGGTTTGGGGGGCTCCACATCTATCAGACCGACGCAACCCTCACCGCCAGTCCCGTACTACCCACCCCTTTCCGGGCAACCTCGCGCACCCGCTCCACATGTTCGGAGAAAAGTTCTCGCAACCCGCGTAATGCCCGCGCCCCCTTCCGGCTCTCCACCGGTACGGGCCCACCGCAGGGCCCCGTACACCTGCCCGAGAGAGGAACCGCACGCCATGCACTACACCGTGGTGGAACGAGAGCTGGAGCTGAGACTGGTCCTGTCACCGGAGCGCAGCATCCCGGTCCCGGCGCGGCTGAGCTACCGCACCGACGACCCGTACGCCGTCCATGTCGCCTTCCACACCAACTCCGAGCACCCCGTGCACTGGACGTTCTCCCGCGATCTGCTGGTGGAGGGGGTGTTCCGGCCGTCCGGGCACGGGGACGTGCGGGTGTGGCCGACGAAGACGGAGGGCCGCAGCGTCGTGCTGATGGCGCTGAGTTCGCCGGACGGGGACGCCCTGCTGGAGGGACCGGCCGCGCAGGTGTCCGCCTGGCTGGAGCGGACGCTGCGCGCGGTGCCGCCGGGGACCGAGGGCGAGCAGCTGGGGATCGACGAGGCGCTCGACCAGTTGCTCGCCCAATGAGGGCACCCGCGCGCGGGTCAGAACAGCTTGCCGGGGTTGAGGATGCCCAGCGGGTCGAAGACCTGCTTGATCTGCCGCTGCATCTCCACGCCGACCGGGCCGATCTCGCGCGCCAGCCACTCCTTCTTCAGTACGCCCACGCCGTGCTCGCCGGTGATCGTGCCGCCGAGCCTGAGACCGAGGCCCATGATCTCGTCGAAGGACTCACGGGCGCGCCGGGAGGCGTCGGGGTCGGCCGCGTCGAAGCAGACGGTGGGGTGCGTGTTACCGTCGCCGGCGTGCGCGACGACGCCGATGGTCAGGTCGTACTTCTCGGCGATCCGCTCGACGCCCTCCAGCATCTCGCCGAGCCGGGAGCGGGGCACGCACACGTCGTCGATCATCGTGGTGCCGGCGACCGCCTCCAGCGCGGTCAACGAGAGCCGCCGGGCCTGCAGGAGGAGTTCGGACTCGGCGACGTCGTCGGCGGGGACGACCTGGGTGGCGCCGGCGGCCTCGCACAGGGCGCCGAGGGCGGCGAGGTCGGCGGCCGGGTCGGGGGTGTCGAAGGCGGCCAGGAGGAGGGCCTCGGTGGTCTCCGGCAGACCCATGTGCGCCAGGTCGTTGACCGCCTTGACGGTCGTACGGTCCATCAGTTCGAGGAGCGAGGGGACGTGGCCGCCGGCCATGATCCGGCAGACGGCGTCGCAGGCGGCGGCCGCGGAGGCGAACTCGGCGGCCAGCACGAGCTGCCGCGGCGGCTGGGGGCGCAGCGCCAGGACGGCCTTGACGACGATGCCGAGCGAGCCCTCCGAGCCGACGAACAGCCGGGTGAGGTCGTAGCCGGCGACGCCCTTGGCGGTGCGGCGGCCGGTGGACATCAGGCGGCCGTCGGCGAGGACGACGTCCAGGCCGAGGACGTACTCGGCGGTGACCCCGTACTTCACGCAGCACAGGCCGCCGGACGCGGTGCCGATGTTGCCGCCGATCGTGCACATCTCCCAGCTGGAGGGGTCCGGCGGGTAGTAGAGGCCGTGTTCGCCGACCGCGCGGGACAGGGCCGCGTTGACGACCCCCGGCTCGACGACGGCGATCCGGTCGACGGGGTTGATCTCGAGGATGCGGTCCATCCTGGTCAGGGACAGGACGATGCAGCCCTCGGAGGCGTTGGCGCCGCCGGACAGGCCCGTGCGGGCTCCCTGCGGGACGACCGGCACGTGTAGTTCGGTGGCGATGCGCATGACGTGCTGGACCTGCTCGGCGGTGCGCGGCAGGACTACCACCGCGGGGGTGCCGGCCGGGCAGAAGCTGGCCATGTCGTTGGCGTAGGACGCCGTGATGTCGGGGTCGGTCAGGACGGCCTCGGCGGGCAGACCGGTCAGGAGCCGGTCGACGAGGTTTCCCGTGGCTGCGTCGGAGGGCGCTTCGATACGGCTCATGATCACAGCGTCGCACCCGGGGCCATCGGTGTGAACCCCGTCCACGGCACTGGAGGCATGCCGGGATGTGCTCGTCGTACTGACGCACAGTGAGCGCCATGGAGACGCAAGAGGAGGGCCGGCGGCCAAGGGCCGGACGCCGCGCTCTGATCGCCGCCGTCGCCGGGTGTGCCGTGCTCGGCGGGGCGCTGGCGCTGTGGCCCTGGGAGCGGCCGGCCGCCCACCGGCCCGTCGCACCGGCGCCCGGGGCCCAGGCGCTCACCGCCGTCACCACGGGCGTTGCGGCCGGTCTTCCCGAGCTGGCGGCGCTGATCGAGACGCGACAGGCGCGGGTACGCGCCCGGCCGGCGGACGCGGTGTCGTGGGCGGTGCTGGGGAGCGCCTATGTGGAGCGGGGACGGCGGACGGCGGACGCGGCCGACTATCCGCGGGCGGAGCAGGCGCTGGAGACCTCGCTGCGGGTGCGGCCGAGCGGGAACGCCGAGGCGCTGGACGGGATGGCCGCGCTGGCCAACGCCCGGCACGACTTCCTGTCCGCGCGGATGTGGGGCGAGGCGGCGCTGAAGCTGGCGCCGAAGCGCTGGACGACGTACCCGCTGCTGATCGACGCCTACACCGGGCTCGGCGACTACAAGGCGACGAAGAAGACCCTGGACCGGCTGCTGGAGCTGCGGACGGGGCCGGCCGTGCAGGCGCGGGCGGCGGCGGTCTACCGCGACCGGGGCTGGCGCGAGGACGCGGCGGCCGCCCTCACCGACGCGGCGGCCGCGGCCGGCTCCCCCGCCGAGCATGCGCAGTGGCTGGAGCGGACCGGGCAGCTGGCCTTCGAGCGGGGTGACCTCAAGGACGCGCTGCGGCACTTCCAGGAGGCCGTCCGGGTCGACCCGGACCAGCGGGCCGCACAGGCCGGGCAGGGGCGGACACTGGCGGCGATGGGCAGAACGACGGAGGCGCTGAGCGCGTACCAGGTGGCGCTGGAGAAGCAGCCGTGCCCCCAGTACGCCCTGGAACTGGGCGAGTTGTACGAGTCGCTGGGTCTTGGGCAGGCGGCCCGGGTGGAGTACGACCAGGTGCGGGCGCTGGTGCGCGAGGACCGGTCGGGGGGTGTGGACGACGAGCTGGTGCTCGGGGTGACGGAGACCGACCACGGGGACCCGGCGACGGCCGTACGGCGGCTGCGGGCCGAGTACGCGCGGCAGCCCGGGATCGCGGTGGCCGACGCGCTGGGCTGGGCGCTGCACCGGGCCGGTGACGACAAGGGGGCGCTGCGGTACGCGACGGTGGCGACGGACAAGGCGCACGGCGGTGGGGTGCGCAGCGCGCTGTACTCGTACCACCGGGGCATGATCGAGCGGGCGCTGAGGCAGGACGGGGCGGCACGGCTGGATCTGACGGAGGCGCTGCGGATCAACCCGTACTTCTCGCCGCTGGACGTCCCGGTGGCGCGGTCGGCGTTGGCGGGCCTCGGTGAGCCGCCGGACGAGCCGGTGCCCACCGCCCGGGCGACCCCGGAGGGCACGGAGGAGGAGGGGTGAGTCAGACGGCGGCCGTACCGATCAGCGCGTTGCGGGTCACCAGCGCCGCCAGCTGCTCCTCCCCCAGCCCCTCCGTCCCCTCCGGCCGGCGCGGCAGCACCATGTAGCGGGTCTCCGCGCTGGAGTCCCAGACGGTGATCTCGGTTCCGGCGGGCAGGTCGAGGCCGAACTCCGCGAGCACCGCGCGGGGTTCGCGGACCACGCGGGAGCGGTAGGCCTCGGACTTGTACCAGCTGGGGGACGGTCCGAGCAGCCGCAGCGGGTAGCAGGAGCAGAGGGTGCAGACGATGACGTTGTGCGTGCCGGGGGTGTTCTCGACGACCCTCAGCCGCTGGTACGAGCCCTCCATGAAGCCCAGTTCGCGCACGGCGGCCGTGCCGTCCGCGAGGAGCCGGGACCGGTAGTCCGGGTCGGTCCAGGCGCGGGCCACCACGCGGGCGCCGTTCGCCGGGGAGGCACCCGACAGATACGCGTCGATGGTCTCGTCCAGCTGCGCGCCGGAGAGCACGCCCTTCTCCTCCAGCAGCGTCTCCAGCCGCCGTACGCGCTGGGCGATCGTCGCGTCGGAGTGGTCACCGCTCATCGGCCCGGTCCTCCTCCAGATAGCTTTCCCACAGGTCCAGTACGACGTGGTGGTCGCCCTCGCCCCACAGGTCGCGGGCGTCGAAGCGGACGGCGTAGATCTGCTCGACCGGCGCGTGCCCGTCGCCCCGCGCGCTGACGTCGGCCAGCTCGGCCGGTCCCTCCGGCTCGACGACGACACCCCGCTTGCCGCGCGCGTACCGCGGCAGCCGGGTGTGGTGGGGCGGGTCGTGACGGAAGGTGCGCACGCGGGTGCCGGGCGGGAAGCGGTCCTCAGCCATCGAGCTCACCCGGTTCATCGAGCTCACCCGGTGCCAGGACGCCCTTGCGCTCCAGCAGCACGCACACGGCGTGGAACCAGCGCTCGTAGTACGAGGTCGACAGGTACTCCCGCGGTGGCATGGACTCGATCGCGTCCCGGAACTCGTTGGTGTTGAAGATCCCCTTGGCGCCCAGGGCGTTGACGAGGCCCATGACCCGCGCCTCCCAGTCCGCGTGGAAGGGCTCGGGGTCCTCGGTGATGTCGACGGCCCCGAAGCCCTCGGTGCCGCCCACGTCGTTGATCCTGGCCATGCCTCAGACTACGGCGGGCGCTACTCGCTGTCGTCCTTGACGTAGATCGAGAAACGGCGGGACCCGAGCTCTCCGGAGGCGAGCCCGATGCACAGCTTCGGTTCGGCGCCCCCGCGCACGCCGAGGCCCTCCGGTTCGCGGTAGGTGAGCGAGTACCCGGCCTGGGTGCGCATCCGCTGGAGGAGCTTCCCGGAGTGGATGTCCAGGCAGGACAGATAGGCGTTGCCGTGTTTCGCCGGCGGGTTGGTGACGTCGTCGTAGGCGGTCCCGGCCAGCTGGTAGACGTGGTCGCCGTGCAGGGCGTAGCCCTGGAAGGCGATGTCGGGGTCGGGGTGCAGGCCGGTCTGCGCGAAGTCGGCGAGCGGGTCGTCGTAGTTCTTCGCGAGGAACGCCTCGAGGTCCCAGACGCGGTAGCGGGGCAGGCCCTTCATACGGTGGCGGACGGCTATGCGCTTCGACGTCATGCACACGGAGGGCTGGTTGCTGGTGGAGCCGGCTATCGGCTTGAGTATCTCGATGTCCGCGTTGGTACGGGTGGCCCTGTCGGCGAAGCGGAAGCGGGTGACGCCCCGGCCGTAACCGCCCCTGGCGTCGCACTCGGTCCAGATCCAGGCGGTGCCGTCGTCGTCGTTCTGCACGCCCATGCTGACGCCGTGCCCGAAGCCCTTGAGGTACATGTGACCGAGCCGATTGCCCTGGTAGTCCAGCTGGTTGAGGCAGAGATCGCCGGCCTCGTGGCCGGTGGCGGTGATCTGCAGGACGTACAGGTGTCTGTTGTGCTCGTCGAAGGCGAACGACTGCAGGACCGTCGGCTCCTTCAGTGTGGCCTTCTTGGACAGCCAACTCTTCGACGGGACGGCCAGGTTGACGCGCGTGGGCACCTTGCTCCCTCAAGTCCTGGGGGCACCCCAGCGGCACCCGCAGGACTTGAGGGTGTCAACCGGCGTTCACCGGTTGCAAGGTTGTGGGCTCACAGGTTTCCGCGCTTGGCCTGCTCCCGCTCGATCGCCTCGAACAGGGCCTTGAAGTTGCCCTTGCCGAAGCCCATCGAGCCGTGCCGCTCGATGATCTCGAAGAAGACGGTCGGCCGGTCCTGGACCGGCTTGGTGAAGATCTGCAGCAGATAGCCGTCCTCGTCGCGGTCGGCGAGGATCTTCAGCTCGCGCAGGGTGTCGACCGGCACGCGGGTGTCGCCGACCCACTCGCCGAGGGTGTCGTAGTACGAGTCCGGGGTGTCCAGGAACTGCACACCGGCCGCGCGCATGGTCCGTACCGTGCGGACGATGTCGTTGGTGTTGAGCGCGATGTGCTGGACGCCCGCGCCGCCGTAGAACTCAAGGTACTCGTCGATCTGGGACTTCTTCTTGGCCACGGCGGGCTCGTTGATCGGGAACTTGACCTTGAGCGTGCCGTCGGCCACCACCTTCGACATCAGCGCGCTGTACTCGGTCGCGATGTCGTCGCCCACGAACTCCTTCATGTTCGTGAAGCCCATGACCTTGTTGTAGAAGCCGACCCACTCGTTCATCCGGCCGAGCTCGACGTTGCCGACGCAGTGGTCGATGGCCTGGAAGGTGCGCTGGGCGGGCGGCTCGACGATCGGGGCGGCGGCCACGAAGCCCGGGAGGTAGGGGCCGTCGTAGCCCGTGCGCTCGACCAGGGTGTGGCGGGTCTCGCCGTAGGTGGCGATCGCGGCGAGGACGACCGTGCCGTGCTCGTCCTTGAGCTCGTACGGCTCGGCGACGCTGCGCGCGCCGTGCTCGAGCGCGTAGGCGTACGCGGCGCGGGCGTCCGGGACCTCGATGGCGAGGTCGACGACGCCGTCGCCGTGCTCGGCCACGTGCTGGGCGAGGAAGTGGCCCCAGGTGGTGGCGGGCTTGATGACCGAGGTGAACACGAAGCGGGCGGAGCCGTTCTCCAGGACGTAGCTCGCGGTCTCGCGGCTGCCGTTCTCCGGTCCGGAGTAGGCGACCAGCTGCATGCCGAAGGCGGTGGAGTAGTAGTGCGCCGCCTGCTTGGCGTTGCCCACGGCGAAGACGACCGCGTCCATTCCCTTGACCGGGAAGGGGTCGGCCTGCCGGGCGGTGTCGGGAGTGTGGTGTGTGGTCTGCGTCATGTCCGCAGCCTGGACCGTGCGGGCAAGGTGCGCAATAGTTCGCGTAATCGCTGAACAATTTGCTTAGTGTAGGGCCCCGAACTGCGGCTCTTCTGTACAGGATGACCACCGGCTGAGGAGGCTGCTGTGGCGATCGACGGACTGGACGGCAGGATCATCGTGCTGCTGGCGCGGGAGCCGCGGATCGGGGTGCTGGAGATGTCCCGGCGGCTGGGGGTGGCGCGCGGGACCGTGCAGGCGCGGCTGGACCGGCTTCAGTCGAACGGAGTCATCCGCGGCTTCGGTCCCCAGGTGGACCCGGAGGCCCTCGGCTACCCCGTCACCGCCTTCGCCACGCTGCAGATCCGCCAGGGCCAAGGAACCGACGTACGGGCCCACTTGGCGACCGTGCCGGAGGTGCTGGAGCTGCACACCACCACCGGCAGCGGGGACATGCTGTGCCGGCTGGTGGCCCGCTCCAACGCGGATCTCCAGCGGGTGATCGACCGGGTCGTCGGTTTCGATGGGATCGTCCGGGCCGCCACCGCGATCGTGATGGAGAACCCCGTTCCGCTGCGGATCATCCCGCTGGTGGAGCAGGCGGCTAAGGACGAGGAGAGCACCTGACCGGCCGGCGGGGTGAGCGCGCGTGACCTTCTGGGAGTACCTGGGCGACCGGCACCGGCAGCTGCTCACGGACGCCTTCCAGCAGGCGGGCGCGGTGCTGCAGTGCATGGTCGCCGCGACCGTGCTCGGCGTGCTGATCGCCGTCCTCACCTACCGCAGCGACTGGGCCGGCAACCTGGCCACCACGGCAGCCTCGACGGTCCTGACCATCCCCTCCCTCGCCCTGATCGGCCTGCTCGTTCAGGTCGTCGGCCTCGGCGTGCCGCCCACGGTGGCCGCGCTGACGCTGTACGGGCTGCTGCCCGTCGTGCGCCACACGGTCGTCGGGCTGCGCGGGGTCGATCCCTCGCTGGTGGAGGCGGCGCGCGGGATCGGGATGTCCCGGTCGACGCGGCTGGTGCGGGTGGAACTGCCGCTCGCGTGGCCGCCGATCCTGACCGGCATCCGGGTCTCGACGCGGATGCTGATGGGCATCGCCGCGATCGCCGCCTACGCCTCCGGGCCCGGGCTCGGAGGCGAGATCTTCCGCGGGATCGCCTCGCGGGGCAGCGGGAACGCGCTCGACCAGGTCCTAGCGGGCACCCTCGGGATCGTCGCCCTGGCGCTGCTGTTCGACGCCGCGTACGTCCTCCTGGGACGGCTGACCATCCCGAGGGGGATCCGTGTCTGAGCGTGCCACGACCGGGGCGGCCATCGGGCTGGAGAATCTCACCAAGCGCTATCCGGGCAATCCGGAGCCCTCCGTCGACGACGTCAGCATGGAGATCGAGGCGGGCGAGACCGTCGTCCTCGTCGGGCCGTCCGGATGCGGCAAGTCCACCACGCTCAAGATGATCAACAGGCTGATCGAGCCGTCCAGCGGCCGCATCCGGATCGACGGCGAGGACGTGACCGGCATCGATCCGGTGAAGCTCCGCCGGAAGGTGGGCTACGCGATCCGGTCGGCCGGTCTCTTCCCGCACATGACGGTCGCCCAGAACATCGCACTCGTCCCGAAAATGATCGGCTGGCCGAAGGCACGGATCAGGGAGCGGGTCGAGGAGCTGCTGGACCTCGTGGGGCTGGATCCCGGCGAGTTCCACGACCGCCATCCCCGCATGCTCTCCGGCGGGCAGCAGCAACGGGTCGGTGTGGCGCGGGCGTTGGCCGCCGATCCGCCGGTCCTGCTGATGGACGAGCCGTTCGGCGCGGTCGACCCGATCACCCGGGACCATCTCCAGGACGACTTGATCCGGCTGCAGCACGAGCTGCGCAGGACGATCGTGTTCGTCACGCACGACTTCGACGAGGCGATCAAGCTCGGCGACCGGATCGTCGTCCTGCGCGAACGCTCCCGCATCGCCCAGTTCGACACCCCGGAGGCCATTCTCACCAACCCGGCCGACGACTTCGTCTCCGGATTCGTCGGCGCGGGCGCGGCCCTGAAGCGGCTGAACCTCACCCGGGTCCGGGACGTCGGGATCACCGCCTGCCCGACGCTGAGCATCGACGACCCGCTCCAGGAGGTCGTCGGCCGGCTCCGCGGCAGCGCCACGAACGAGATCCTGCTGCTCGACAGGCGCCGCCGCCCCTACAAGTGGCTACGGCGCGGGGACCTCGTGCGGGCGCGGGGTTCCCTGGCGCGGGCGGGCACCCCGGTGCGCTCCACGGTGACCAGGGACGCGACCCTCCGGGACGCCCTGGAGGCGGTGCTCACCGACCATGCCGGGCGGGTCGCGGTGACCGGGCCGGGCGGCGAGTACGAGGGCGTGGTCGACATGGAGACGCTGATGAAGTCCGTGCACCGACTCCTGCAGGCCGACCGGCTGGAGGCGCTGGAACGCCGGCACGAAGTGGAGGAGGCGCGGGCCGGGCGGAGGTCGGTCGGGCGGAGTCCGGTCGGGCGAGAGAGGCCGGGAGAGGTGACGGGGGCGTGACGGCCCCGGAGCTGGGGGGCCGGGCGAGCGGGGAGCGTGGTGTGGGCCTGGAGGGCGGTGTGGGCCTGGGGGGCGGTGCGGAGGTCTGGAGGGACGGGTCCGTGGGCGTCTCGGTGGACGCCTCGGTGGACGTCTCTGTTGAGGCCGGGGTGGCCGGGCTGTCGCCCAGCCCTGCGCCACCGCGGATCACCTGGCAGGAGCTGACCGTCCTGCCGGCCGTCATCCTCGCCGTGCTGCTGGCGACCTGGCTGTGGTTCCGGCAGGCCACACTCGACCGGGTCTCCGAGCACGCCCTCTCGGACGGCCAGGTGTCCAAGGCGCTGTGGCGGCACGTCGAACTGACCGCGGTCTCCACCTTCTTCGCCCTGGTCACCGCGATCCCGCTGGGCATCCTGCTGACCCGCGGGGCGTTCCGGAAAGCCACCCCGGTGGCGATGGCGCTCGCCGACACGGGCCAGGCGACCCCGGCGATCGGCGTCCTCGCCCTGCTGGTGATCTGGCTCGGCACCGGCATACGTGCCGCGCTCATCGGCATGATCGTCTACGCCGTCCTGCCCGTGCTGTCGAACACCGTCGCCGGCCTCAGGGCGAACGACCCCACGCTGCTGGAGGCGGCGCGCGGCATCGGCATGTCACCGCTGGGCGTGCTCGGCCGTGTGGAACTGCCGCTCGCCGTCCCGGTCATCCTCGCGGGGGTGCGCACCGCCCTCGTCCTGAACGTCGGCACGGCGACCCTGGCGATCTTCGCCGGGGGCGGCGGCCTGGGCGCCCTGATCACCACCGGCATCACCACCCAGCGGATGCCGGTACTGATCCTGGGCTCGGTCCTCACGGTCGTCCTGGCACTACTGGTGGACTGGCTGGCGTCCCTCACCGAACTCCTGCTCAGGCCACGGGGGTTGGAGGCCAGGGGCTCGTGAAGCAGGGCAGGGCGCGGCTTACAAAGAAGTTGTTGCAAAGAAGGCGTTGCAAAGAACCCTTTGCATAGTTACTTTGTACGCATGCCGGAACCAGAGCCCGAGACCCGCAAGGTCCGCCATCTCGACGCGCGTTCACTGCGTGGGCTGGCCCATCCCCTGCGCATGCAGCTGCTGGACTCGCTGCGCTTCGGCGGTCCCGCCACCGCCTCCCAACTCGCCGAGAGACTGGGCGAGTCGAGCGGCGCCACGAGCTACCACCTGCGCCAGCTGGCGACCTACGGCTTCGTCGAGGACGCACCCGAGCACGGCAAGGGGCGGGAGCGATGGTGGAAGGCCGCCGACGACGGGCTGTACTTCGACGACGCCCTGTTCACGGACGCCAGCCCGGCCGTCCGCGGGGCCATCGACATGGTCATGCACGAGGTGGCCACGAAGCACGCCCAGGAGCTGTCCACCTGGCTCGGCAACCGGCACACCTGGTCCGAGGAGTGGGTCCAGGGCACGGACATGAGCGACATGACGCTACGGCTCACGCCCCGGCTCGCTCACGAACTCATCGAGAAGATGCACGCGCTCGTCGAGAGCTACCGCGATCTTCCCGAGGCGGCGGACGCCCCGGACGCCGAGCGCGTACGCATCCACACGCACACGTTCCCGATCAGCACGGACTGACGGAAGGCCACCCCATGCACCCCGAAACCCACCTCACCCTCCACCGCACCCGAGCCGCCGAGCTGCACGCCGAGGCCGCCGCACACCGCCTCGCCGCGCAGGCCAGGGTGCCGCTCGATCTGCGCAGCCGGCTGGGCTGGACGCTCGTCGAGGTCGGGCTGCGGCTGGCGTCCGCGAAGCGGCCGGCGCTGGTCGGCTAGCAGCTCGGTACGGAGCCCTTGCCGCCCTCCAGCGCCACCAGGGAACTGACCGCGCCCTTGAGCGTCGTCACCGGCACCAGCCGCAGCCCCTTCGGCAGTTCCGACTTGGCGTCGCCGCACTCGTCCTTCGGCACCAGGAACACCGTCGCCCCGTCCCGCCGCGCGGCCTGCGTCTTCAGCGCCACGCCGCCCACCGCGCCGACCTTCCCGTCGCCGCTGATCGTCCCGGTGCCGGCGACGGTACGGCCCCCGGTCAGATCACCCCCGCTCCCGTTGCCGTCGAGCTTGTCGATGATGCCCAGGGTGAACAGCAGCCCCGCGCTCGGGCCGCCCACGTCGGCGAGCCTGAGGGTGACCTTGACGTCCTTCGCGCTGAGGTCGAGGTACTTCAGCGCCGCCTGGGTCGCGGCGTCCTGCGACTCCTTCATCTGCGCGGTGTTGTGCTGCTCGATCTCCTTCGTGCTCTGCCCGCTCGGATAGACCGAGTCGCGCGGCATCACGGCCTTGTCCGTGGCGAACCAGGCGGAGAGAACATCCCCGAGCGAGACCCGGGTGTCCGGATTGGTCGCCTCGATGGTCGTCATCCGCAGCTGCCCGCTGGTCTGCCGGGTCTTCGCACCGGAGATCGTGATGACCGGTGTGCCCTGGTTGTCCCCGAGGACGTTCGCCGTCATCCCGGGCTGCGCCAGTGAGAACGGCAGCGGCGCGAACACGGCCGTGGCGATCAGCGCCACGACGGGCGCGGCGCAGACGGCGAGGGCCTGGGGGCGTGTGAGGCGAGAGAGCACGGGATCAATCTAACGTGACGGTGACTTCCGGCCAGGCGTCGGTCGGGCGACGGTCAGCTCACGTACAAGTCTCGCCGCTCCCGTGTGAAGCGCCGCAGTGCGTCCGGCAGCGGTTCGATACCGATCCCGGGGGCGGTGGGGACCGTCAGATGGCCGTCCTCGAGGACGAAGGGCTCGGTGATGTCCTCGGCGAAGTAGCGGGAGGAGGCCGAGGTGTCGCCGGGGAGGGTGAAGCCCGGGAGGGCGGCCAGGGCGAGGTTGGGGGCGCGGCCGATGCCCGTCTCCAGCATGCCGCCGCACCACACGGGGACACCGTGCGCGTGCGCCACGTCGTGGATGCGGCGGGCCTCGAGGTAGCCGCCCACCCGCGCGGGCTTGACGTTGACGACCCGGCACGCGTCCATCGCGATCGCGGAGGCGGTGTCGCGGGCGTTGTGGAGGGACTCGTCGAGGCACACGCGGGTCGTCAGACGCCGCTGGAGCTGTGCGTGGGCGTGGAGGTTGTTCTCCTCCAGCGGCTCCTCGATCAGCAGCAGTCCGAACTCGTCCAGCCGCCGGAGGTGCTCGGCGTCCGCGAGCGTGTAGGCCGTGTTGGCGTCGACCTGGAGGGGCAGGGCGTCCCCGAAGCGGTCGCGCACCGCCCCTACGGGCTCCACGTCCCAGCCCGGCTCGATCTTCAGCTTGATGCGGACGTAGCCCTCGGCGAGGTAGCGCTCGACGTCCTCCAGCAGCTGCGGCACCGAGTCCTTGATGCCGACGGAGACGCCCGCGGGGACACGGTCGCGGACGGCTCCGAGGTAGGTGGCGAGGGACATGCCGTACGAGCGCAGCTCCGCGTCGAGGACCGCGGTCTCCAGTGCCGCCTTCGCCAGCTCGTGTCCCTTGGTCTTCGCCAGGGCGGGGCCCAGGGCGGCCGTGGTGAGGTGGGTGAGGGCGGTGGCGCGCGGCAGCAGGAAGTCCCGCAGCACGATCTCCGCGCCGGCCACGAACTCGGAGCAGTACCGCGGCTCGGGGTCGGCGGCGAACTCCGACCAGCCCTCGGCCTCGTCCGTGACGACGTGCAGCAGGAAGGTGTCCTTCGTGGTCATCGTGCCGAAGGAGGTTCGGAAGGGGGAGACCAGGGGGATCGCGACATGGACGATCTCGACGCGTTCGAGCTTCATACGGCGGAGTCCTTCCGGCGCTTCTGGGGCTTCTGGGCCTTCCGGGTGAGCGTGTACCAGCCGTCGCGGGACATGCCGGTGGCCGTGAAGCCCTGTGCGAAGGCCTCCGTGAACACCTCGCGGACGGCGTGCCGCCAGCGCAGGGCGAGACGGGGGTCGGCGGAGCGCAGCTTGACGATGTCGTCCGGGACGCGGCACCAGACGTACAGGTCGGCGGGGTCGCGCCGGGCCAGCGTCCCGCCGTCGGGTGCCGTGTGCGTGGCGGGCGCCGTCTCGCGGTCTCCGGTCTCGTCGGGTGTCCGCGGCCGGGCGAGGTCCCAGGTGACCGTGAGCCGGTCGCTCTCGTCGCCGTCGTTCACGCCGTCGGCCATGGGGCCGTAGAAGTCGACGAGGTACTCGGTGCCGGTCGCGCCCAGTTTCGCGAGGTTGAAGCGGGCGTTGCGGCCGATCAGCGGGTCGAAGGTCCAGCGCATGGTGCGGGCGCCGAGGTCCAGGGCCCAGGCCCGCTGGGCCTGCTTCACGTGGTAGCCGAGGCCCTGGTCCGCGGCGGCGACCAGCGAGTACGTGGCCCGGTCCGGCCCGAACACGGCGGCGGACGCCCCGGCTAGCCGGGGCCCGTCGTAGGCGGCATGCACGGCGCCGCCAGCGTGGACGAGGCTGCGCAGCACCTCGGCCGGGTAGGGCGGGGAGGTGCGCGGGGTCTGCCACACGTCGCTGAAGTGGTCGGCGACGGCCGTGAGGCCGGCGACGTCGTGGACGGTGCGGATGGTCACTCCGGGCGGGCGGTCGAGCGTCATGCGACGAGTGTCGTCGGCGGGTGCGGCCGGCACATTGTGCGAGCGGACAAGGCGCGCGTACGTTCGTTTCCGGATCGGCCAACCGTTCGCCCCCTCACCACCGGCCCCAGGAGGAACCCATGGACGCCTGCACGCTCGGCGACCTCCTGGACGTCATCGGCGGACCCTCCGTCCACCTGCACACCGCCCCCGCCGGACTCACCGCCCCCGTCACCGAGGCGCTGCTGTACGACGCCCACGCCCCGCAGCCGCACGCCCCGGGCGCGCTGCTCCTGGCGGTCGGCGTGCGGGCGGCCGCGGCCGGACCGCTGGTCCGCGTGGCCGAACAGGCGAGGATGACCGGGCTCGTCGTACGCGGCCCGGACGGCCCGGTCGGGGAGGCCGAGGCGCACGGCGTCGCGCTGCTGTCGGTCGACGAGGACGTGGCCTGGCACCAGGTGCATCTGCTGCTGTCGTCGGCGATCGGTGCCCGGCCCACGCCGTCGGCCGGCGGTCTCGGGGACCTGTTCGCGCTGGCGGACGCCGTCGCGGCGGCGACCGGCGGGGCGACGGCCGTGGAGGACCCGCGCCAGCGGATCCTCGCCTACTCCACCGTGCCCGGCCAGCCGGTCGACGAGGACCGCCGGCAGGGCATCCTCGGCCTGCGGGTCCCGGTCAGCGCGGCCAACACCGAGCAGTACCGGGCGCTGTTCGCGGCCCCGGGTCCGCTGCGGCTGCCCGCGCTGCGGGACGGTGACCTGCCCCGTCTCGCGGTCGCCGTCCGCGCGGGCGGCGAGACGCTGGGCTCGGTCTGGGTGGTCGACGACGGCACGCTCGCGCCCGACGCCGAGGACACCCTGACGCAGGGCGCGTCCACGGCGGCGCTGCTCCTGCTGCGGGCCCGGGCGGCCCAGGAGCTGGCCCGCCACCACAACAGCGACCTGCTGCGCCGTCTGCTCGACGGCACGGCGGACGCGGCGACGGCCGCGCAGCGGCTGGGCCTCGACGGGCCGATGCGGGTCGCCGCGTTCGTCCTCGACGCCGCGAGCCTGCCGGACGCCGAGCAGACCGCCCTGCGCCTGCTGGACGTCGTACGGCTGCAGTGCGAGGCGCGTTACGGGCGGCACGCGTGTGTGCCGGCCGACGGGGTGGTGTACGCGGTCCTGCCGGGGTCCGGTACGCGCCACAAGCGGCTGGCCGAGGACATCGTGGCGCGGGCGGGGCAGGCCTTGCGGGTGCCGGTGCGGGCCGCGCTGGGGGACGTGGTGGCGGGGCCGGCGGAGCTCGCGGGGTCGCGTCAGGACGCCGAGCTGGTGCTGCGGGTGCTCGGGCCGGAGCTGCCGGTGGCCACGCTGGACGAGGTGCGTCCGCGGGTGACGCTGCTGCGGCTCGCGGAAGTGCTGGGCGAGCAGCGGGAGTTGAGCGAGGGCGCGTGGCGCCGGGTGCTGGCGCACGACGCGGAGCACGGCACCGACTACGCACGCACGCTGGTCAGTTGGTTCGACGCGGGCTGCGACATGGCGGGAGCGGCGAAGCTGCTCGCCGTGCACCCGAACACCTGCCGCTACCGTCTGAGGCAGGCGCAGCAGCACGTCGGGATCGACCTCGACGATCCCGACGAACGGCTGGTGCTGTGGCTTCAGTTGCGGACGCTGGCAGGACTCACCGGAGCCACGCCCTGAGCCGTTCCTCGCACAGGCGCAGGTGCTCCACGGGGACGTACTCCCCCGCCGTGTGCGCGAGCGCCGGGTCTCCGGGCCCGTAGTTGAGGGCGGGGACGCCGAGGGCGGCGAAGCGGGCCACGTCCGTCCAGCCGAGCTTGGGCCGGGGCGCGGCACCGAGGGCGGACACGAGACCGGCGAGGCGGTCCAGGCCGGGAAGGGCGCCCGGGACGGCCTCGGTGACGCGCACCTCGTACTCGGGGAAGAGCCTGCGGACGTACTCCTCCGCCTCCCGCGGTGAACGGCTCGGTGCGAACCGGGAGTTGACCGTGACGACGCACTCGTCGGGTACGACGTTCCCGGCGACCCCGGCCCGCACCGCGACCGCGCTCAGCCCCTCCCGGTACTCCAGTCCGTCGATCACGACCCGCTCGGGTGTGTGCTCGTGGAGCCGCTGCAGCACGGGTGCGGCGAGGTGCGCGGCGTTCACGCCCGTCCAGGCGCGGGCGGTGTGGGCGCGTTCGCCGCGCACCACGATGTCGGCGGTGAGGACGCCCTGGCAGCCCGCCTCGACGCCCGCGTCGGAGGGTTCCATGAGGATCGCCAGGTCCGCCGCGAGGAGTTCGGGGCGTTCGTCGGCGATGCGGTGGAGGCCGTTGCGGTCGCCCTCGACCTCCTCGCACTCGTAGAGGACGTAGGTGAGGTCGCGGGCGGGGGCCGGGACGGTGGCCGCGAGGCGGAGGGCGACGGCGACGCCGCCCTTCATGTCGCAGGCGCCGAGGCCGTGCACACGGTCGTCATGGAGCCGGGAGGGCAGGTTCCCGGCGGCCGGGACCGTGTCCAAGTGCCCTGCGAGGACGGCCCGTCGGGGTCGGCCGAGACCGGTCCGGGCGACGACGGAGTTGCCGACGCGGTCGACGGTGAGATGGGGAAGGGCACGCAGGGCGGCTTCCACGGCGTCCGCGATCCGCTCCTCGTGACCGCTCTCGGAGGGCAGGTCGACGAGGGCCCGGGTGAGCGCGACGACGTCGGCGGTGGGGTCGAGGGCGCTCACGCGGCCGGCTCCCCGCGCCGCTCCAGCTTGGAGTGCCGGGCGCCGTAGCACCCGTAGATGACGAGTCCGACCGCCATCCACGCGCCGAACGCGATCCAGGTGTCCGCGCCGAGGCTGAACAGCATGTAGGCGCAGAAGCCCACGCCCAGGACCGGGGTCACCGGGGAGAAGGGCACGCGGAAGGAGCGGGGGGCGTCCGGGTTGCGCCGCCGCAGCAGTACGACGGCCAGGTTGACCAGCATGAACGCGAAGAGGGTGCCGATGCTGGTGGCGTCGGCGAGGCTGCCCAGCGGGATCAGGGCGGCGAGGACGGCGATGAACGACGAGACGATGACGGTGTTGGCGCGCGGGACGCCGGTGCGCGGGTGCACCTTGGCGAACAGCGGCGGCACGAGCCCGTCCCGGGCCATCGCGAAGAGGATGCGGATCTGCCCGTACTGCACGGTCAGCACGACGCTGGTGGTGGCGACGACGGCCCCGACGGACAGCAGGATCGGCCACAGGTTCCCGCCGCCCACGCTCTGCACCAGCACCTGGCTCAGCGTGGCCTCGGTCCCCTCGAACCTCCGCCACGGCATGGCGCCGAGCGCGGCGACGGCGACCAGGACGTAGAGCGCGGTGACGAGGACGAGGGAGAGGATGATCGCGCGGGGCAGGTCGCGCTGCGGATCACGGGCTTCCTCCCCCGCCGTCGAGGCGGCGTCGAACCCGATGTACGAGAAGAACAGCGAGGCCGCGCCCGCGCTCATCCCGGCGGCGCCGAGCGGGAACAGCGGGTGGAAGTTCCCGGCGCGGAAGGCGGTGAAGGCGACCGCGCAGAAGAGGACCAGAGCGGCGATCTTGACGCCGACCATGACGACGTTGGCGACGGCGCTCTCCCGGGCGCCGCGCAGCAGGACGACCATGGCGAGGACGACGATGAGGGCGGCGGGGACGTTGAGGGTGCCGCCGAGTCCCGGCGGGGCGCTCAGCGACTCGGGGAGCGTCACGCCGAAGGTGAGGTCGAGGAGCTCGTTGACGTACTGCCCCCAGCCGACGGCCACGGCGGCGACGGACACCCCGTACTCCAGGATCAGACACCAGCCGCACACCCAGGCGACGAGTTCGCCGAGGGTGGCGTAGGCGTAGCTGTACGACGATCCCGAGCCGGGGATCATGCCGGCCAGCTCGGCGTAGGAGAGGGCCGAGAACAGCGCGGTGACGCCGGCCAGCACGAAGGAGACGACGA
The DNA here is from genome assembly GCF_053593695.1 of Streptomyces sp. NPDC002144. Classification (NCBI taxonomy): domain Bacteria; kingdom Bacillati; phylum Actinomycetota; class Actinomycetes; order Kitasatosporales; family Streptomycetaceae; genus Streptomyces; species Streptomyces sp. NPDC002144. Next base: position 108,369 of record NZ_JBSFDB010000001.1, on the reverse strand, counting down.
TCGCCGGCCCCGCCTCGGGGACGGCCTCCCCGAGCACCACGAAGATGCCGGTGCCGAGGGTGGCGCCCACGCTGAGCAGGGTGAGCTGGGCCACGCCCATGGTCCGCCTGAGCGGACTGCCGGCGGCGGCGTCGACGGCCGCGTCGACACCCTGCCGCCGCGTCCATCTGCCCACCGGGCCTGTCCGTCGCCCCACCTCGGGCCGGGTACCGACTGCGTCCACCGCGTCCACCGCTCCACTCCCTCCGCGCATCCCTGTCTTCTGGCCCCTGATGATGCGGAGGGACGGCCGGACGACGGTGGGAGAATCGGCCAGAGCCGGCCCACACGGTTTGGCCCACCGGCCAAAGCCAACGGGCCTCCGGTAACACGGGGCTGCCCAGGGCAGCTTGAGCGGCCTCCGGGGGCGCGGTGCGGCGCGGGCTTGGGTGGCCTCCTGGGGGGCGGGTCAGCGCACGGCTCGGCGGCCTCCGGGGGCGCGGGTCAGCGCACGGCTCGGCGGCCTCCGGGGGGCGCGGTTCAGCGCAGGGCTTGACCGGCCTCCGAGGGCACGGCTCAGGGCACGACCTCGGCGATCCCCGGTGGCTGGGTTCAGCGCACCCGGCCCCCGGAGGCGCGGGTCAGCGCACGACTTCGGCGGCCCCCGGGGCCGGGCTCAGCGCAGGGCTTCAGCGGCCTCGGGGGGACGAGGTTCAGCGCAGGGCCTGGGCGCCTCCGGTGGCTCGGTTCAGCGCACGACTTCGGCGGTCCCCGGGGGGCGCGGTTCTGCGCACGACCTCGGCGACCTCCGGGGGCACGGCCCACCCCAGCACGGCTTCGGCGGCCTCCGGGGGCACGGCCCAGGCCAGCACGGCTTCGGCGGCCTCCGGGGCACGGTTCAGCGCAGGGCCTGAGCGCCCCCCGGGGCCGCGGGTCAGCGCAGGGCTTCGGCGACCTCTCGGGCCGCGTCCACGACTCGCGGTCCGACCCGCTCCGGCACCGCGTCGGCCAGCATCACGACGCCGACGCTGCCCTCGACGCCCGTGACCCCGAGCAGCGGGGCCGCCGCTCCGCTCGCGCCCGCCTCCAACTCCCCGTGGGTCAGCGTGTACCCGGGCTCCCCCACGGGCTTGGCCCGCGCGGAGAGGATCGCCCGGCCGGCGGCGCCCCGGTCGAGCGGGTGCCGGAAGCCAGCCCGGTAGGCCACGTGGTAGTCCGTCCAGGTCGGCTCCACGACGGCGACGGCCAGTGCATCCGCCCCGTCCACCAGCGTCAGATGCGCGGTCGCCCCTATGTCCTCGGCGAGCGAGCGCAGCGCCGGCAGCGCGGCCTCGCGCACCAGCGGATGCACCTGCCGCCCGAGCCGCAGCACGCCGAGCCCGACCCGGGCACGGCCGCCCAAGTCCCGCCGTACCAGCGCGTGTTGTTCAAGGGTGGCGAGCAGCCGGTACACGACGGTCCGGTTGACGCCCAGTTTGTTGGAAAGCTCGGTGACGGTCAGCCCATGGTCCGTGTCGGCCAGCAGCTTGAGGACACGCAGTCCTCGGTCGAGCGTCTGAGAGGTCTCCGCGGTCACGACGCCCACTCCTCCAAGTGGTGAGGTCGGCGGTCTCCGCGCGACGATGCGTCACCGAGTCCCGTCAGTGACGCGCAACAGAGGCCGCCGATCGGCCGGCGGTCCGGCCGATACCGGACCGCGTCGCTTCACGGCTGCGCTCCGCGGCGGCGCTGCCACGGGGCGTGTGCGTAGCGGGACATTAGCGGTGCGGGTTCGCTGAGCGGAAGTCTCCGTCCAGAATCCGGGCACTGGCCGGGACCGGCCTACCTCTGTTTGTCCTGATACGGACGGTGTGCCGCAGCGTCCCCGCAGGGCGCCCGGCGTCACTTCATGCGGGTCGCCCACTCCTGCACCTTGGCGATCCGCTGCCGGAGCTGACCGGCCGTGGCCTCGGCGCTCGGCGGACCGCCGCAGGTGCGCCGCAGCTCGGTGTGGATGACACCGTGCGGCTTGCCGCTCTGGTGGACGTACGCGCTGACCATGGTGTTGAGCTGCTTGCGCAGCTCCATCATCTCCTTGTGCGAGACCACGGGCCGCCGCTCGGCGGGCAGCTCCAGCAGGTCGGCCTCGGCGTCCGGCTTCTTGCGGCTGTGCGCGATCTGCCGCGCCTGCCGCTTCTGCAGCAGCAGCTGCACCTGGTCGGGCTCGAGGAGTCCCGGGATGCCGAGGTAGTCCTGCTCCTCCTCGCTGCCCGGGTGGGCCTGCATACCGAACTCGGCGCCGTCGTACAGCACCCGGTCGAAGACGGCCTCGGACTCCAGCGCCTCGAAGGCGAACTGCTCCTGCTCGCCGGTGTCCTCGTCCTGCTCCTTGTTCGCCTCCTCCATCTCCTTCTCGGACTCGGCGTACGGGTCCTCCTCGCCGTCCTTCTTCGGCTTGTCGAGGGCGTGGTCGCGCTCGACCTCCATCTCGTTGGCGAAGGTGAGCAGGTCGGGGACGGTCGGCAGGAAGACGGAGGCGGTCTCGCCACGCCGCCGGGACCGCACGAAACGCCCCACCGCCTGGGCGAAGAAGAGCGGCGTGGAGATGGTGGTGGCGTACACCCCGACCGCGAGCCGCGGCACGTCGACGCCCTCGGACACCATCCGCACGGCGACCATCCACCGGTCGTTGCTCTGGCTGAAGTCGTCGATCCTCTTCGAGGCACCGGCGTCGTCGGACAGCACGAGGGTCGCCCTGCTGCCGGTGATCTCGCGGATGAGCTTCGCGTAGGCGCGGGCGGAGTCCTGGTCGGAGGCGATGACGAGGGCGCCGGCGTCCGGGATGCCCTTCCTCACCTCGGTCAGCCGCTGGTCGGCGGCGCGCAGCACACTGGGCATCCACTCGCCGCGCGGATCCAGGGCCGTACGCCACGCCTGGCTGATCGCGTCCTTGGTCATGGGCTCGCCGAGCCGGGCGGCGATCTCGTCGCCGGCCTTGGTCCGCCAGCGCATGTTGCCGCTGTAGGAGAGGAAGATGACCGGCCGCACGACGTGGTCGGCGAGGGCGTTGCCATAGCCGTAGGTGTAGTCGGCGGCGGAGCGCCGGATGCCGTCGTTCCCCTCCTCGTACGTGACGAAGGGGATCGGGTTGGTGTCGGACCGGAAGGGCGTACCGGTGAGCGCGAGGCGGCGGGTGGCCGGCTCGAAGGCCTCCAGACAGGCCTCGCCCCAGGACTTGGAGTCCCCGGCGTGGTGGATCTCGTCGAGGATGACGAGGGTCTTGCGCTGCTCCACGCGGTTGCGGTGCAGCATGGGCCGTACGCCGACACCGGCGTAGGTGACCGCGACGCCGTGGTAGTCCTTGCCGAGCGGGCCCGCGCTGTACTCGGGGTCCAGCTTGATCCCTATCCGCGCCGCCGCTTCCGCCCACTGCTTCTTCAGGTGCTCGGTCGGCGCGACCACGGTCACCTGCTGCACGACGTGGTGGTGCAGCAGCCAGGAGGCGAGCGTCAGCGCGAAGGTCGTCTTGCCGGCGCCGGGGGTGGCGACGGCGAGGAAGTCACGCGGCTGCTCCTGGACGTACTTCTCCAACGCCCCCTGCTGCCAGGCACGCAGCTTGCTGGCGGTGCCCCAGGGGGCGCGGCCGGGGAAGGCGGGAGAGAGGTGGTGGGAGTGCGAGGCGGAGCTGGCAGACATAGGTGTGGGCCCGGAGGGCCCTCCATTGAGGGTGGTGGTGGGCGACGGGCGGGCGGTAGTCACGGTCTCCGTGGGGTGGTCGGGCGGCTCGGCTTATAGGGATTGGGACGGCTCGGCTACGTATGACAACCGGGCCACCCTACCGGCGGGCCCCGTCTGTCCATGCGCGTACCGGGGCGGGTCGCCCGTGGGTGGGACCGAGGTCACAGTCGGCGCGGAAGGCTCCTCACGGCACCTCTGTCACCGCGTCTCGCGCCCGGCGGCCCTCACCCGCGTCGCCACCCAGGACTCGGCGGCGATGAACGACCCCGCCGCGACGCCGCGCAGCAGCACCACCGACGGCAGCCCGCGCGCCGCGCGGTACGTGCCGCGCGGGAGCAGCCCCCGTACGGCAGGTACGAGCAGTGCGGTGCCCGCGAGGGCGGGGAGCAGGGAGAGCAGGCGCAGGTCCTGGGCGGCGTACTGCAGGAAGCCGGCGCCGAGGGAGATGGCGAGGGCGAGTCGGATGCGCCGCCGGTCGACGGAGGCGTCGGCGCAGCCGTCGACCGGACCGGCGGCCCGGCGCCGTATCTGCGGCAGCGCGATCGCCAGCGGAAAGACGACGAGAACCGGAATCCCCAGGAACACCCAGCGCCACCCGAGGTGTTCGGTCACCGCGCCCGCGGCCAGCGGGCCCACCACGGACGGCACGACCCAGCTCGCCGCGAAGGCCGCCATGATCGCCGGCCGCAACCGCTCCGGATAGGCGCGCCCGACGACGACGTACAGGGCGACGATCACCAGCCCGCCGCCGAGCCCCTGCACGGCACGTCCGAGGACGAACACCCACATGACCCCGGCGGTCCCGGCCACCACCAGCCCGGCGGCGAACGCGCCGATCCCGGTCGTCAGCGCCGCGACCGGCCCCCGCCGGTCCGACCACTGCCCGGCGAGCACCATCCCGAACAGACTGGTCGTGAAGTACCCCGAGAACGCGAACGCGTACAGCCCGACCCCGTCCAACTCCCGCGCGGCGACGGGCATCGCGGTTCCCACGGCGGTCGCCTCGAAGGCGATGAGCAGCACGACGGACACGATCCCGACACTGAGCGCCCGGTAGGCCCGCCCCAGCACGCTGTCACCAGCGGTTCCCTCTACGACTACGGCGTCACGCGGCTCCAGGACGGTCATGCCCGCCAGCGTAAGGTCCACAACCCCCGTTGACCCCTGTCGGGGGTCCCTTCCGCCCTGCGACCTTGGTCGTAGGCCCCCTTTCATGAACGGCGTATGGCAGTCCCGTTGCGGCGCCCCGGATTCCCTTGAGCCCCACACCCACCCCGCCCTACGGTCATCCCAACGACACGGCCGTGTGCCCGAGTGGTTCAGGGACTCGCCTGCAAAGCGAGTTACGCGGGTTCGATTCCCGCCACGGCCTCCACGAAGTCTCCGACCGGAGCCCAGTGGCGCGGCGCCTCTACCATGTGGCCCGTGGACTGGGGGACTCTTGTGGGCACCGCGCTCGGTGCCCTTCTCGGCGTCAGCACAACCCTTCTTGGCGAACGGTCACGATGGCATCGGGAGGACGCGTCCCGCGAGCGTGCCGCAAAACGACAGCTTTACAGCGAATATCTCGGGGCGCTCTGGCTCACGCAGCACCGACTACGAGATCTCCAGCGAAGCACCGCGCTGACCAGGGAGGAGCGCATCGAGCAGTCCGGGGAAATCCTCGGGGCCGCCAACGCCTTTCGGCTCCTCTACGAGATGCGCATCATGGCGCCCGAACCTCTCGACGAAGTAGCCACTCAGGCCTTCCGGAAACTCCTACGCCTTCGGGATCGCTTCGAAGGGCCAGACGAGACCACTGATCCCGAGTGGCCGGCCACCAGCGCGGCATTGAGCGAGGCACTCGAAACCCTCCGGCAAGCGATGCGTTCAGACGTCCGCTCTCTCTAGGCAGGTCAGTGAGCTGTGTCAGCCCGCTGAGCAGAGGCCGTCGGTCGGGCAGAACATCACCCAGGTGAAGTTGTAGCCGGTCCGTACGGTCACGGGGTTCGGTGTGGGGCCGTCGTTGATGTAGGACCCGGAGTCGGGTGTGGCGGTGAAGGTGACCGTCGTTCCGACCTGGAAGGTCGCGGTACAGGTTCCGGTCGGGTTCGGGGCCGGGTCGCCCGCGTACGGATCCCACGCCGACGTATGGCAGTTGATCCCGACGGGTTGGCTGGTGATGGTTCCGCCGCCCCAGCCGTCGCTGACGTACGCGGACAGTTGAGCGGTGGACTGAGCCTGTGCCGGGGCGACGGAGGCGATCGCGGCGGCCGTGGCGAGTGCGGTGACGACACCGGCCGCACGCCACGCGCCGTGTCTGGTCTTCCTCATGGGAGGCTCCTCGGATCGAACCATGTCGACCCCCTGTGACCAGCCTATTCGCCGCCCCGGGTACGCGCTACGGGAGCGCGGGGTCAGAGGACCCCGCCCGGCTCGTCCTGGAAGGCCTGGGTCCAGTAGTGCCAGTCGGCCGCGGTGGTGGTCGCCGTCGGGTCGATCGACGTGAGGACCTGGAGCATGGTGGCGGCCAGTTGGTCGTAGGCCTCGGTGGACAGCTCGTGGGAGAGCGCCCGGTCGATGGTGCGCTCGCGGTGGTGCAGCCACAGGGTGAAGGCCAGGGTGGAGACGTCCGTGTTGAGGGGGTACAGCCTCGCCTCGGGCTCGCTCCAGTTCAGGACCTCGCCCGTCGCGCCGTCCACCACCAGGCTGTTGTCCTCGACCAGGTGGCCGAGGCGTATCAAGTGGTCGGCCCGGGCGGGGAGTTCGAAGGGGGACGCGGTGCCGGGGCGGTCGTCCGCCGCGTATTCGGCCAGGGTCTGGAGGGGGACCTCGGTGTCCAGGCGGAAGAGCACCGTCTGCTCCGGCAGGCCCGTCTCGCGCAGGAAGCGGCGGGTCGGCTCATGGGTGAGGGTCGACGGGAAGTCGACGTCCTCGTAGCGGGCCACGCGCCCGTGCCCGAACTCCTCGTCCAGGAGGCGGGCGGGGACGTCCAGCGTGAGGCCGGAGTCCGTGCCGGGGCCGGCCGCGAGGGCAAGGGGGCGGATCAGCGCCGCGGCCTTCCAGTACGGCGGGACCCGGCCGTCCGTGCCCTCCTCGAACAGGGCCAGGAGCCGGCGGGATGCCTCGGCCGCGGCCTTGGTTCCGTGACGGCTCGCGTAGGACGCGAACTGGCCGCGCAGGTCCGCCAGTTCCTCGGTCACCGTCGCGAACCGCACCAGCGCCTCCAGCGAGGGCGCCAGCGGGCGGCTGTCCATCAGCTCGAACAGGTACGCCGTGCTGATCTCGCCGGTGCCGCCGTCGAGGAGGATCGACTCCGGGTCCATGCCGGCCGGGGCGAGGAGCTCGCCTATGACCAGCCGGTCCCGCAGCTCCGTGGGCAGGTCGGGATCGTCGGCGTCGGTGGACTGGGCCACCGTGCGCAGGCCACGCGTGCGCAGGGCCGTGAAGGTCAACAGGGCGCCGTCGGAGGGGAGTCCGGGGCCCGTCAGCCGGTGCCGCGTCGGCGCGTGCGTGACGTACGGATCGAGTTGGGCCTCGGTGAGTCTGATCACCCCGACGGCGGTGTCGGTCCTGCTCATTGCTTCCCCCGCATGTGTTGCATCACATGAACTTCGTTGTGCGTGGGTTCCGCTGTCGGCCATCACCCATCGGCCGTCACCCACTGCCCAGAACACTACGCCCCGCCACTGACAACGCCCTCGGATTACCCCGGGTCGACGCGTCCGCCGACGCATCCCCCCGTGTTCGCCGACAGGCTGTGGCGCAGGCGTAGTTGGGACTCGGCCTCGGTGCCGGCGTCCGGGGCGTAGTCCTCGCGGCCGGAGACGATCATGCGGCGGAAGGTGTCGCCACGCACGTGTGCCGTTCGCGGGAGGCTTTCCGCCAGGGCCTGTGACACCGTCGACTTGCCCGACGCCATCACTCCCGTGACGACGACCACGCCCCGCACCGCGCGCGGCCCTACTGTCCCGTCACCACCGCTGCCTGCGGGCGGATCGGCAGGCGGTTGACGGGGCGGCCGGTCGCCGCGCGGACCGCGGAGGCGATGGCGGCCGGGGACGTCACCACCGGTACCGCGCTGACCGCCTTCGCGCCGAAGGGCGCCACCACGTCGCGTTCCTCGACGAGTTTGACGATCCGGACGTCCGGGGCGTCCAGGGCCGTCGGCAGGGCGTAGCCCGTCAGGTCGGGGTGGCGGATCAACCCGCGCGCGGAGCGCAGATTCTCCGTGAGCGCAATGCCGACGCCCTGGGTGACACCGGCCTCGATCCGGGCGGCCAGCTGGGCGGGGTTGAGGACGCGGCCCACGTCCTGGGCGAGCGCCAGCTCCACAACCCGTACCGACCCGAGTTCGATGTCGACGTCGACGACCGCGCGGATCGCGCAGAAGGCCATGCCCACGAATGCGTCGCCCTGGCCGTGCTCGTCGAGCGGCTCGGTCGGGTGCGGGCGGCACTGGGCCGTGGCCCACAGCTCCTTGCCGTCCATCGCCTCGGTGACGGTGGTGGACAGCACACCGTCGTACGAGGTGATCTTGCCGTCGGTGATCTGCAGCAGCTCGGTCGACATGCCGAACTTGTGCGCGAGGGGCTGCAGGAGCTGGGTGCGCACCATCTTGGCCGCCCGCTCGACCGCACCGCCGGACACCCAGGTGTGGCGGCCGCGGCAGCCCGCGCCGGCCGGGGGCTGGTCGGTGTCGACGGGCGCCACGTGCACCTCGTCGATGCCGAGCGTCTCCTGGACGATCTGCCGGGCGAGCGTGGTGAAGCCCTGACCGGTCTCCACGGCCGCGCAGAGCACGGTCGCCACGCCGTCCTGGACCTTCACGGTAGCCGTGGACACCTCGTCGGCGCCCTCCGCGCCGAGCATGTGCACCATGCCCAGGCCGTAGCCCACGCCCCGGCGCACCGCGCCCGGCTCACCCGCGCCCTCGGGGCCGCCGGGCAGCAGCCACTCGTCCTCGGGGGTGTCCTTGGGAAGGGCGGGGAGGGGGAAGTCACGTACCGCCTGCAGGAGTTCGGCGACGGGTGCCGGGCAGGTCACGGTCTGGCCGGTCGGGAGCACGTCCCCGGTGGCCAGGGCGTTGCGGAGGCGGAGTTCGGCCGGGTCGACGCCGAGTCTCTTGGCCAGCTTGTCCATCTGCGCCTCGTAGGCGGCGCAGACCTGCATGGCGCCCTCGCCGCGCACATGGCCGGAGGGCGGGTTGTTGGTGCGGACGGCCCAGCCCTCGATGAAGGCGTTGGGGACGACGTAGGGGCCGCAGGCGAAGCCCACGGCGGCGGCCAGGGCCTCGGAGGAGGCGTCGGCGTACGCGCCCGCGTCGAGCAGGATCTGCGCCTCGACCTTGACCAGCTTGCCCTCGGCGTCGGCGTGGTGCCGGTAGCGCAGGAGGGTCGGATGGCGGTGGGCGTGGCCGAGGAAGGACTCTTCGCGCGTCGCGGTGAGTTTGACCGGGCAGCCGGTCTTCAGCGCCAGCAGGCCGAGCGGGAGCTGGAAGCCCTGGTCCTCGCGGTCGGCGGTGGCGCCGGGGACACCGGTGACGACGATCTTGACGCGCTCGGGTTCCAGTCCGTAGCAGGCGGCGGCCGTGTCACGGTCGGTGTGCGGATCGGTGGAGGCCAGGTACAGCTCCACGCCGCCGTCGGGGCGCGGCACGGCGAGCCCGGCCTCGGCGCCGATGGGCGCGGGGTCCTGACGGCCGATGCGGTACAGGCCCTCGACGACGACCTCACCGACCGCGTCCGGGTCGCCGTGGCGCAGCGGGATGTGCCGGATCAGGTTGCCGTCGGGGTGCAGCGGCTCGGCCTCGAAGGCCTGCTCGGGGTCGGTGACCGGGTCCAGGACCTCGTACTCGACCATGATGGCCGCGGCGGCCATGCGGGCGGTGTCGGGATGGTCGGCGGCGACGGCGGCGATGGGCTCGCCGTGGTGGCGCACGACCTCGGAGGCGAAGACCGGGCGGTCGGCCGTGCCGCGCCCGTGGCGGGCGGACCCCGGCACGTCCTCGTGGGTGACGACGGCCCGGACGCCGGGCATCTCCCGCGCGTGGGAGGTGTCGATGGACACGATGCGCGCGTGCGCGTGCGGGGAGCGCAGGACGGCCGCCCACAGCAGGCCCTCGGCCCACAGGTCGGCCGCGTACGGGAACGTGCCCTCGGTCTTGGCGCGGGCGTCGGCGGCCGGCAGGGAGGCGCCGAGGCCGTGCGGCAGCGGCTCGGGGGCGGGTGCAGCCTCCGCGGTGGTGGTCGCGGTGGCGGCTTCGTTGCTCACGCCTGGCCTCCGTCCTGTCCGTACGCCTGGTCGCGCGGTCCCGTGGGCCCTGGGTTCATGGCCCCGGGTGCCTCGAACGCCGACGGGTTGACGCCGCCGGCACCCGGGCCCGCCTGGTGAGGAATACGCGCCTCGTCGCCGTCGTGTTCGGCGGCCTCGGCGGCGGCGTGCGCCTCGCGTTCGGCGACGACGTCCTTGACGGCCTCGACGACGCCCCGGTAGCCGGAGCAGCGGCACAGGTTGCCGCACAGGGCCTGGCGCGTCTCCAGTTCGCTGGGCGCCGGGTTGCCCTCGAGGAGGTCGTGCACGGTCATCGCCATGCCGGGTACGCAGAAGCCGCACTGCACGGCGCCGCACCGGGCGAGCGCGCGCTGCACGTCCGAGGGCTGGCCGTCCTCGGCGAGTCCCTCGACGGTCCGCACCTCACTGTTGGAGGCGGTCACGGCGGGGACGAGGCAGGAGGCCACGAGCCGTCCGTCGACCTGTACGTTGCACGCCCCGCACTCGCCCTGCGAGCAGCCGTCCTTGGCGCCGGCCAGGCCCAGCCGCTCGCGCAGCACGTACAGCAGCGACTCGCCGATCCAGGCGTCGGACACGGGCCGTTCGACACCGTTGACGCGCAGGACGTAGGAGGCGAGGGGGTGTTCCTCGGCGGGCGGCAGCGGGGACGGCTCCTCGGCCGAGTCCGGCTGATCCGGCTGATCCGCCCGGTCCGCCGGGGCCGGTCCGGCGCGGGTGGCGTCGGGGCCGTCGGAAGGGCCGTCGGCGGTCGCGGCGTCGGCCGCCTCGCCCGTGTCCCGCGCTCCGGCCACTGCGTCCACCGCCCCGGCGGCCTCACCGGCCCCCTCAGCGGCCTCCGCGGCCCCTTGAGCCCCCTCGGCCACCCCGGCGGCCTCACCGGCCCCCTGAGCGGCCTGTGAGGCTGCTACGGCGGCATCGGCGGCGGACTCGTAGGGCTCACCGGGATCGGCGAGGCGGGCCGGGGTGGAGCCACCGGAGGTGTGATCGGCGGCGCGGGCGGTGCGGTCCCCGGCCAGGTGCGCGTGCTCGTCGCCCCCGGCATCGTGGGCGCGGGCGTCGGGGTGGCCGGCGTTCCCGGGCGGGCGCTCGTCCGCCCCGCCGTCGTGCCCGGGGGCGTGGCCCGGGGTCCCGGCCGGGTGCGGCTGCCCGGCGTACTCGGCCGTCGGAGACGGGGTGCCGTGCGGCTGCTCGCGGTCGTGGGCGGGCCCGGACGTGTACTCCGGCCGGTCCGCTCGCGCGGGCGCGTGGCCCGAGCGCTCGTGCGCGCGGCCGTCCTGCGGGTCGTATCCGGTGCCGGTGCGGGACCGCGCGTCGTGCGCCTGGCCGGGGAGTGTCCCCGTCGACGACTCTTGGGGGCGGCCGGTGCCGTCCTCGGCGCCCGGTGCCTCCGGCTGGTCCCAGGGCCGGCCCGCCGCCTCCGTCGCCCAGGGGGCCGCGGCGCCTCCCGGGAGCGTCGCCGGCGGCGTGCCGCCCCACTGCTGGACCAGGGACGAGGTGGTGAACTCGCCCGATTCGTCCGGGAGGTCGCCGCCGGCCACCGGGATCGACCACTGGCCGGTCACGTCGTGACCGGGCGCCGAGGTGGGCGTGTGTCCCGTCGGCTGCGGATCCTCGTAGGTCCACTGCTGCGTGGAGGCGGGGTTGTACGTGAAGCGGTCGTCGCCCGCGGTGGGTGCGGCGGCGTTGGGGTCGGGCCACTGGGAGCCGTCGGCGGGGGCGCCCCACGGGCCGGCCGCCCCCTGGTCGGTCCCCGGGCCGGGCGCTATCTGCGGCGGCACGTACCCGTGCCCGCGCGCGGCCAGCGGGCTGTCGGAGGCGGCCAGGAGCGCGTCGATGCCGCCCTCGGGGAGCTTCACGAAGGCGGTGGCGCCGTCGTCGTAGTCGCCCTGGGGCAGCGGGTCCCAGCGGCCCCCGCTGCGGGGCGTGCCTTCTCCGTGCTGGTCGTCGGTCACGACAGCGCCCTCCCCAGTGCTCGTCGGGCCAGCGCGGCGACGGTGCGCCGCAGGTGCAGTACGGCGGGCGGAAGGGGTTGGACGGTGCCGTCCGCCTCGGGAACGGGGTCGGGGATGCAGGCCGCGGCGACGTACTCGCCGAAGGCGTGCAGCGCCTCGGGGACGATCGTGCGGTTGTTGTCCCAGTCGATGAGCCGGGCGACCCACTGCTCGGCGTCCAGCGGACGCAGCGGCATCGGCGCTATGGCACCGACGGCGCACCGCACCCCGCGCCGGGCGGGATCGAGGACGAGCGCCACGGAGGCCACCGCGCGGCCCGGTCCGGTGCGTCCCGTCGCCTTCAGGAAGACCTGGGGCGCGTGCAGCAGCGGCACGCGCACGTAGCCGATGAGTTCGCCGCCGCGCAGCATGTCTACGCCGGCCAGCAGATGGGACACCGGGATCTCCCGGCGGGCTCCGCCCGGGCCCGCGATGATCAGTGTCGCCTCCAGGGCCGCCAGCACCGGCAGCGCGTCCCCGGTGGGCGCGGCCGAGGCGATGTTGCCGCCCAGGGTGCCTGCGTTGCGGATGTGCGGCGGGCCGGCGGCGCGCGCGGCGGCGGCGAGCGCGGGGATGAGCGCCGCGAAGTCGGGGCGGCCCATACGCGCGTGCGTGAGGCCCGCGCCGAGCAGGGCGTGCCCGTCGAGGTACTGCCAGCCGCGGATCTCGCTGATCCGGCCGAGGCCGACGAGCGCGGCCGGCCTGAGCTGCCCGGAGTTGACGGCGGCCATGAGGTCGGTGCCGCCCGCCACGGGTACGGCCGCGGGCACGGCGGTGAGCGCCGCCACGGCCTCGTCCAGGGTCGTGGGCAGCGCGACGGCCTGCGCCGCCTGCGGTGCGTGCGTGGTCAAACCGGCTGCCCCTTCCCGCTGCCCCACCTGGTCCCACCTGTGTTGCCGTACGGTACGTGCTGACAGGGCGGACGTGGCAACTCTGGCACATCTTCGAGGCACCCGAAGACGGGGGTCCGCTAGGCGGCATTCGCCCCTCTCATCAGGGAGATGGTCCGTTTTCGCACAACATCACCGCTGCGCGCGAATTGGCACTCTTCGGTGATGCTTGCGACGTTTTTCCACCACCTGTTCGGGACGCCCGGTTGCCCGTTCGTGAGCTACCTGTTCGGGGGCGTGCCCTCGATCGGACGGCCGAGGACTCCGGGGCGCCGCTGCCACGGACGGGGTCCGGCGGGCGGCCGGTAGGCGACGCCCAGGGCGTCGAGTCGCCGGTAATGGGCGCTCATCCGCCGCTCGAAGTCGGCGAAATCCCGTTCCCGGGAGGCCGGCAGGGAACTCCACGCCACCTCGGCGAAGGCGGCCAGGCGCGGGAAGGTCTGGTAGTCCACGCGCCCCTGGTCCTCCATCACCTCGGTCCACACGTTGGCCTGGGTACCGAGGACGTGCGGGACCTGTTCCGGCGTCAACTCCGGTGGAACGGGCTCGAAGCGGTAGACGTCCTCCAGGGTGCGGACGTACCCGATCGGGACCGGCTCGTCGGCGCCGTCGGCCTGCCGGTGGTCCAGGTACACGTACTGCTCGGGGCACATGACGACGTCGTGGCCGGCCCGCGCGGCGGCGACCCCGCCGGCGTAACCGCGCCACGAGGACACGGCCGCGCCCGGGGCGAGGCCGCCCTCCAGGATCTCGTCCCAGCCGATGAGCCTGCGCCCGCGCGCGCTCAGCCAGGTGTCGAAGTGGCCGATGAACCACGCCTGCAGACCGTCCTCGTCGGTGACGCCGAGTTCCGCGATGCGGGCCTGTGCGGTGGGCGATCGCCGCCACTGGTCCTTGAGGCATTCGTCACCCCCGACGTGGACGAACTCGGAGGGGAAGAGTTCGAGGAGTTCCTCGAACACCCCCTCGTAGAAACGCAGGGTGTTGTCAGTGGGGGCCAGTACGTTGGGAGAGATCCCCCAGTTGTCCCAGACGGAGAGGGAAGTGGTGTCGATGACATCCGTGTTGCCGAGTTCCGGATACGCGGCGATGGCGGCCTGCGAGTGTCCCGGCACGTCGATTTCGGGGACGACGGTGATATGCCGCTCGGCGGCATGGGCGACGATCTCCCTGATGTCGTCCTGGGTGTAGAAGCCACCGTGCGGCTTCTCCTCCCACAGTTCCGAGGCGCGGTGACCGAATTTCGTTCGTGACCGCCAGGAGCCGATCTCGGTGAGCCGGGGATACCTTTCGATCTCGACGCGCCAGCCCTGGTCGTCCGTCAGATGGAAGTGGAAGACGTTGAGTTTGTGCGCCGCCATGAGGTCGAGATAGCGCAGGACGCCTTCCTTCGGCATGAAGTGCCGGGCGACATCGAGCATGAGCCCGCGCCAGCCGAAGCGCGGCGAGTCCTCGATCCGGACCAGGGGCAGCCGCCAGGTCCGGCCGGGCAGCGGGGCGCGCCGGAAGGCGTCCGGGCCGAGCAGCTGACGTAGCGTCTGGGCGCCCCAGAACAGGCCGGCGGGCCCGCCTCCGACCAGGTGCACGCCGGTGGGGAGGACGTCGAGACGGTAGCCCTCCGCGCCCAGCTCCCCGGTCACCGCCGGGTCGACGGACAGGCGCAGGACGTCGTCGCCGTCCCCGTCGGCGGGAGCGAGCGGCAGGCCCGTGGCGGCGCCGAGCGTGCCGCGCAGCCAGCGCGCCGTGCCGTCCGCGCCCTTTCCCGCCGCCAGTCCGGTCCCCGGTCCGAGTTCCCGGAAACCGGGGCCGTGCCGGAGTGTGCGGGCGGGCTCCGGAATCACATCCATCACGTCACTCCTCAGAAAACACCCTGCGGTCAGGAAGCCGTTCAGGCCGGGATGAGGGAAAACCGGAATTGCGTCACGTCGGTCGCGGTGAGGAATTCACAGAAAGGATCTCCGGAGGTCGCGTTGCACCATACGCAATGCGCGTTTCGCTGTGCACAACATCATACGAAGACCCCCGAGGCGCGCCGAACGGCGCCCCGGGGGCCTTGCGAGCCTCGGGCGTTACGGGTTACTTGTCACCCTTGTCCTTGTCGCCGCCGCCGGCGCCCATGGAGTCGTAGATCTCCTTGCACATCGGACAGACGGGGTACTTCTTCGGGTCACGGCCCGGTACCCACACCTTGCCGCACAGCGCCACGACGGGGGTGCCGTCGAGGGCGCTCGCCATGATCTTGTCCTTCTGGACGTAGTGGGCGAAGCGCTCGTGGTCGCCGTCGCCGTGGGACACCTGTGGCGTCGGCTCTACGAGGGTCCCCGTACCAGTCCCGCGCTCGGGCTCAAGAGTGCTCATATCGCCAAGGGTACTGAAGCTCACAGGCATCAGTTGAGCGAAGGGTCGTCCGGGTAGGTGGCCACCATCGCCAGCTCGTTGCGCTGGCGGCGCAGCACCTCGCGCCAGAGTCTCTCCGGGGACGGCGAGGAGACGTCCCCGGGCTCCGACTCGACGACGTACCAGGCACCCTCGACCAGCTCGTCCTCCAGCTGACCGGGGCCCCAGCCCGCGTACCCGGCGAAGATCCGCAGGGAGCCCACGGCCGAGGCGAGCAGCTCCGGCGGGGCCTCCAGATCGACCAGTCCGATCGCGCCGTGCACCCGGCGCCAGCCCAGCGGTGCCCCGTCGGCGGAGGAGCCGCCGGGGATGACGGCGACTCCGAGCGCCGAGTCGAGGGAGACCGGGCCGCCCTGGAAGACGACCCCGGGCTCGCCGGCGAGCTCCGCCCAGCCCTCCAGGATGTCGCCGACATCCACGGGGGTCGGACGGTTGAGGACGACACCGAGGGAGCCCTCCTCGTCGTGGTCGAGAAGGAGCACCACCGCACGGTCGAAGTTCGGGTCCGCCAGGGCGGGCGTTGCCACGAGCAACCGCCCTGTGAGCGAGGACACCTCGGTCATGCCAGACATGATCCCGCATCTTCCCCGGGCGTGGGGAGGCAATCGGCGTAAGGAGGGGGAATGCAGCTCAGGGCTCAAAGAGGCACGCGGCGGGCGCACGGCGGGGCCGGTGACCCCATGTGCCCGGCGGTGAACGGGCCGTGTTGTGACAGAGCTATGACGTAGCTGGGCGGTACTTGGGCTTACAGAAGGGGGGTGGGCGGCGATTACCCTTTCCCTTCTGGCCCCTGCCCGACTCATCGGAACGCGAGATACATGACCGTCAACGACGATGTCCTGCTTGTCCACGGCGGAACCCCGCTGGAGGGTGAGATCCGTGTCCGCGGTGCGAAGAACCTCGTACCGAAGGCCATGGTCGCCGCCCTGCTGGGCAGCTCGCCGAGTCGACTGCGCAACGTTCCGGACATCCGTGACGTGCGTGTCGTACGCGGCCTGCTGCAGCTGCACGGGGTGACGGTCCGTCCGGGTGAGGAGCCGGGCGAACTGGTGATGGATCCCACGCACGTCGAGAGCGCGAACGTCGCCGACATCGATGCCCACGCGGGTTCCAGCCGTATCCCGATCCTCTTCTGCGGTCCCCTGCTGCACCGCCTCGGCCACGCCTTCATCCCCGGTCTCGGCGGCTGCGACATCGGCGGCCGGCCCATCGACTTCCACTTCGACGTGCTCAGGCAGTTCGGCGCGCGGATCGAGAAGCGCGCGGACGGGCAGTACCTGGAGGCTCCGCAGCGGCTGCGCGGCACGAAGATCCGGCTGCCGTACCCGTCCGTCGGCGCGACCGAGCAGGTCCTGCTGACGGCCGTCCTCGCCGAGGGCGTCACCGAGCTCTCGAACGCCGCCGTCGAGCCGGAGATCGAGGACCTCATCTGCGTCCTGCAGAAGATGGGCGCCATCATCGCGATGGACACCGACCGCACCATCCGCATCACGGGTGTGGACCAGCTCGGCGGCTACGCCCACCGGGCGCTCCCGGACCGGCTGGAGGCCGCGTCCTGGGCGTCGGCGGCGCTGGCGACCGAGGGCAACATCTACGTCCACGGCGCGCAGCAGCGCTCGATGATGACGTTCCTGAACACCTACCGGAAGGTGGGCGGTGCCTTCGAGATCGACGACGAGGGCATCCGCTTCTGGCACCCCGGCGGGCAGTTGAAGTCGATCGCCCTCGAGACGGACGTGCACCCGGGCTTCCAGACGGACTGGCAGCAGCCGCTCGTCGTGGCCCTCACGCAGGCCACCGGCCTGTCCATCATCCACGAGACGGTGTACGAGTCCCGGCTCGGCTTCACCTCCGCGCTGAACCAGATGGGCGCGCACATCCAGCTCTACCGCGAGTGCCTGGGCGGTTCCGACTGCCGCTTCGGCCAGCGCAACTTCCTGCACTCGGCCGTCGTCTCCGGCCCGACCAAGCTGCAGGGCGCGGACCTGGTCATCCCCGACCTCCGCGGCGGCTTCTCCTACCTCATCGCCGCCCTCGCCGCCCAGGGCACGTCCCGGGTCCACGGCATCGACCTGATCAACCGCGGCTACGAGAACTTCATGGAGAAGCTCGTGGAACTGGGAGCGAAGGTGGAACTGCCGGGCAAGGCGCTCGGCTAGCGGCAGTCGCACCAACGCCGATGGGGCGGTCACCCGAGTCCGGGTGACCGCCCCATCGGCGTTAGTGCCCTGAAGGGGCGCGGGGAACTGCGCGACCAGCCACGGCGCACCGGCAGCCGCCGACGACGCTGAACCGGCACGACGCGAAGGCGCCCTTAGTTGCCCTTCGCCGCTTCCTTCAGCTTGCTGCCCGCGGAGACCTTGACGCTGTAGCCGGCCGGGATCTGGATCGGGTCGCCGGTCTGCGGGTTGCGCGCGGTGCGAGCGGCACGGTGGGTGCGCTCGAAGGTCAGGAAGCCGGGGATGGTGACCTTCTCGTCGCCCTTGGCGACGATCTCGCCGACGGTCTCGGCGAACGCGGCCAGAACGGCGTCGGCGTCCTTGCGGGTCACCTCGGCGCGGTCGGCCAGCGCGGCCACCAGCTCACTGCGGTTCATGTTGTTACTCCCGTGTTCTTCTTGCCGTTGGGGTGTGCCACGCGGCAGAGCCGCAATTGGCACAGCGAAGCCGATGCGCTCGCGCCCAGGGACGCATCCTGCCCCTACCTGCGACGGGAAAGCCAATCCGGCACCCGTTGGAGTCGTGAGTACACCCTAGGGGGTCACACGAAACGCGGGCCGAGGAGGCGCGAGCGTGGCCGCCACCCTAGAGGGTGGCGTGAGGCGCCCGGTTCCACGACTCGCCGGTGCGGCTCGTCGTGGTGATGCTCACAGCGTGCCCACAGTACGACAGGCCCGCCCAGCCGCGACAGGCCCGCCCAGCACCGTACGCCACGTCTAGGACGTGGCGCCCGCCGCCTTCGCCGCCTCCCGCACCGCACCGGCCACCGCGCCCGCGACCTTGTCGTTGAAGACGCTCGGGACGATGTAGTTCGGGTTGAGCTCGTCCTCGGTCACCACGTCGGCCAGCGCGCTCGCGGCGGCCAGCATCATCTCCGTGTTGACGGTGCGGGACTGCGCGTCCAGCAGACCGCGGAAGACGCCCGGGAAGACCAGCACGTTGTTGATCTGGTTCGGGAAGTCGGAGCGGCCGGTGGCCACGACGGCCGCCGTCTGACGGGCGATCGCCGGGTCGACCTCGGGGTCGGGGTTCGCGAGCGCGAACACGATGGCGCCCTCGGCCATGGCGGCCACGTCGTCCCCGTCCAGCACGTTCGGGGCGGAGACGCCGATGAACACGTCGGCTCCGCGAACGGCTTCCTTCAGCGTGCCGGTCAGGCCCTCGGGGTTGGTGTTGTCGGCGATCCAGCGCAGCGCCGAGTCCGCGGGAGCCTCCCGCAGGTCCTCCCGCCCGGCGTGCACGACACCGCGGATGTCGGCGACGACGGCGTTCTTCACGCCGGCCGCGAGCAGCAGCTTGAGGATGGCCGTACCGGCCGCGCCGGCGCCGGACATGACGACCCGGATGTTCTCAATCGCCTTGCCGGTGCAGCGAAGTGCGTTCTTCAGGGCGGCCAGGACGACGATCGCGGTGCCGTGCTGGTCGTCGTGGAAGACGGGGATGTCGAGGGCCTCGCGCAGCCGCGCCTCGATCTCGAAGCAGCGGGGGGCGGAGATGTCCTCGAGGTTGATGCCGGCGAACCCGGGGGCGATCGCCTTGACGATCTCGACGATCGCGTCGGTGTCCTGGGTGTCGAGGCACAGCGGCCAGGCGTCGATGCCCGCGAAGCGCTTGAAGAGGGCCGCCTTGCCCTCCATGACCGGGAGGGCGGCCTTGGGGCCGATGTTGCCGAGGCCCAGCACGGCGGAGCCGTCCGTCACGACCGCAACGGAGTTGCGCTTGATGGTCAGACGGCGGGCGTCCTCGGGGTTCTCGGCGATCGCCATGCAGACGCGGGCCACGCCCGGCGTGTAGATCATGGACAGGTCGTCACGGTTGCGGATGGGGTGCTTCGACGCCATCTCGATCTTGCCGCCGAGGTGCATCAGGAACGTACGGTCGGAGACCTTGCCGAGGGTCACGCCCTCGATGCCGCGCAGCTTCTCGACGATCTCGTCGGCGTGGCTGGTGGAGGTGGCGGCGATGGTGACGTCGATGCGGAGCTTCTCGTGACCGGAGGCGGTGACGTCGAGGCCGGTCACCGAGCCTCCGGAGGACTCCACGGCGGTGGTGAGCTGCGAGACGGCGGTTCCGCTCGCGGGCACCTCCAGCCGGACCGTCATCGAGTAGGAGACGCTGGGCGCCGTTGCCATGGCCGACTTCCTCTTTCAACTCTGACGCTGGGGTATGCCGTCCGATGGTCGCACCTACTGCTGAGTAGGCGTTAGCCGCCCCGGATTGCGATCGTTTTGTTCGCAACAAAAGAGGTCCGCGCCCTGCTGGGCGCGGACCTCTTCGACGTCAGTGACACCGACCCGCCATGCTCGCCTCGCGGCAAGTGGTCCCTCTCAGGGACGAAGGTTGGGCCCGGGGGCTTGGATCGGGCCGGTGTCGCATCCAGGCTAACAAACGGATCCCGTCAGGCCATTCCCGTCACGAGAGTTCATCTCCTTCTAATCTCTGAGCAGGTCCGGCACCCCGGCCCCGTCCGGCTGATCGCGCTCCCCCGACACGACCGTCAGCTGCTGGGTCGCCCGGGTGAGGGCCACGTACAGCACCCGCAGTCCGGCCGGGGACTCGTCCGCGATCTCCGCCGGGGAGACGACGACCGTGGCGTCGTACTCCAGGCCCTTCGCCTCCAGGCTGCCGAGTGCCACCACCCGGTCGCCGAGTCCGGCGAGACAGCGGGCCGCCTCCTCGCGCCGCTGCATGGCGACGACGACACCGACGGTGCCGTCGACGAGGTCGAGAAGGCGGGCGGCCTCGGCGCGGACGGTCTGCGCGAGGGAGTCGCGTACGACGGTGAAGCGCGGTTGTACGCCGGTTGAGCGGACCGCCGAGGGGGACTCGGCGCCCGGCATGGCGAGGGCCAGGACCTTGGAGGCGAGTTCGGCGATCTCGGCGGGGTTGCGGTAGTTGACGGTGAGCTGGAAGCGGCGGCGCGGGCGGGTGCCGAGGGCCTCGTCGCGGGCTTCGGCCGCCTCGTCGGGGTCGGACCAGGAGGACTGGGCGGGGTCGCCGACGACCGTCCAGGTGGCGTGCCGGCCGCGGCGGCCGACCATCCGCCACTGCATCGGGGTGAGGTCCTGGGCCTCGTCGACGATGACGTGGGCGTACTCGGTGCGCTCCTGCGCGAGCCGTTCGGCGCGCTCGCGCTGCGACTCCTCGCGCACCGGCATCAGTTCCTCCAGGCCGGTCAGCTGGTCCAGCGGGTCCAGCTCGCGCTTCTTCCGGGGGCGGGCGGGGACGCCGAGGATGGACTGGAGCTCGTCGAGCAGGGCGATGTCGTGCACGGAGAGGCCGTCGCGGCGCAGCGAGCGGGCGACGCGGCGGACCTCGCCGGGGTTGAGGATCCGGCGGGCCCAACGGCCCAGCCGGCGCTCGTCGGCCATCGCCTCCAGCACGGCCCGCGGGGTCAGCTCGGGCCACCAGGCGTCGAGGAACTCGGTGAAGGAGTCCTCGGTGGTGATGTCCTCGTCGAAGGAGGAGCGCAGTTCGGCGGCGAGCTCGGGGTCGGTGTGCCGGGTGCCGGCACCGGACCGCTCCCACAGGGCGTCGAGGAGCAGCTTGCGGGCGCGGGGGCGCAGCAGGTTGACGGGCGCGGTGCCGCCGAGGGCGGTGCGGCGGATCCGTTCCAGCGCGTCCGCCTCCAGCTCCAGCCGGCGTCCGAAGGCGACGACGCGCAGACGGGTGGGGGGCCCGGCGGGAGCAGGCGCGGACGGGCGGAAGCCGTCCCCGTTCCCGCTCCGGCCGCCGGCCCCGTCGCCGTCGCCGTCGCCGAAGGCGAGCTGCTCCGGGCGGTCCGGCCCGGCGGAGGGGGACCCGTCCGTGTCGTCGGTCGCGCCCGGGCCGGCACGGCGGGATGCGGCGGCGTTCGAGGCGGCGGGCGGGCGCCCCCCGGCACCCGGACCGCCCGGTCCCCCGTCCGGACCACCCGGCCCCAGCTCCAGCGCGCCCCGCGCCGCCTTCCGCAGGACCTTGAGCATGCGGTACGAGCCCTTGGCGCGGGCGGTGGACGGGGAGTCGTACAGCGTGGCCTCCGCGCCGTCGACCAGGGAGCCGATCGCGCGGATGGCGACCTGGCCCTCCTCACCGAGCGAGGGCAGGACGCCCTCGGTGTAGGCGACCAGCAGGGGGGTCGGGGAGACGATGAGGATGCCGCCCGCGTACCGGCGCCGGTCCTGGTAGAGGAGGTAGGCGGCGCGGTGCAGGGCGACGGCGGTCTTGCCGGTGCCGGGGCCGCCCTCGACGTAGGTCACCGAGGCGGCGGGGGCGCGGATGACCAGGTCCTGCTCGGCCTGGATGGAGGCGACGATGTCCCGCATGGTGTGGCTGCGGGCCTGGCCGAGCGCGGCCATCAGGGCGCCGTCGCCGATGACGGGCAGTTCCCGGCCGTCGAGGCGGGCCTTGAGCTCGGGGCGCATCAGGTCGTCCTCGACGCCGAGGACGCGGCGGCCCTTGGAGCGGATGACCCGGCGCCGTACGACCCGGCCGGGGTCGACGGGGGTGGAGCGGTAGAAGGGGGCGGCCGCGGGCGCCCGCCAGTCGATGACCAGGGGCGCGTACTCGGCGTCGAGGACACCGATCCGCCCGATGTGCAGCGTCTCGGCGATGTCGGCCGTGCCGTCCTCGCGCACGGCGCCCTCGGCGGGCTCCACGGCGGTGTAGGCGCCGTCCGGCCCCTTCTTGCCGTCCTTGCCGGGCAGCAGGTCGATCCGTCCGAAGAGGAAGTCCTCGAACTCGTTGTTCAGCCGGCTGAGGTGAATGCCGGCCCGGAAGACCTGGGCGTCCCGCTCGGCGAGCGCCCCGGGTGTGCCGACCTGGCCGCGCTTGGCCGCGTCGTTCATCAGGAACTCGGCCTCGTGGATCTTCTCCTCGAGTCGCCGGTAGACCCGGTCTAGGTGTTCCTGTTCGACGCTGATCTCTCGGTCCCGTACGGAGTCGTGATCCGAGCCGACCGCGGTTTCCTGCTGAGCCTGAGCGGCCACCGGGCCCCCTTCTGACGTGCTGGGCAGCCGTCAACCGTACGCGAAGGGGACCCGTCAAAGCTACGTGGCGGCGCGCGTCGGTCCCACGAGGGGACCGACAACTGCTACGCGTCGACCTGGACGAGCTTCTTGCCGTCGAAGGTCATGACCTCGAAGTGGTCGATCTCGTTGGGCTGGAAGGCCGCGCCGCCCTGCGCGTACAGAGGCTGCTTCGCCTCCTCGACCTTGGCGTTCGGGATGCCGTAGCCCCACTTGGGGACCGACCAGGAGGACATGGTCTCGCGCTCGCCGTTCTTGCCGACGGCGATGAGCGAGCACTTCAGCGGTCCCTTGACGTTGCTGAGCTCGACGACGCCCCAGGTGCCCCAGTCCTTCTTCTCCATGGCCACGGTCGCCTGGACCTTGGTGGAGGAGTCGGTCGCCGACACCTTGTCGGAGATCTGACCGAAGGCCGCCTTGGCGCCCGCCGCCAGCGGGGTGGCGCTGGTGCCGCCCGAGCTGCCGCCGCCGTTCACGGCCATCACCGCGAGCGGACCGCCGATGATCAGCGCGGCCGCGGCCGCGACCAGGTAGAAGCCCTTGCGGCGCTTGACCGCCCGGCGCTCGGCGACCTCGTCGACCAGCTTCTCCGCGAGCCGTGGGCTGGGCCGCGCGGAGAGCGACTCGCCGATCGCGGGTGTGCTGCCGGTCCCCGGCAGGTCCGCGAGCGCCGCCAACATGGGTTCCATCCCCGCCAGCTCGTCGAGCTGCTGGGCGCACCATTCGCAGGTGGCGAGATGCGCCTCGAAGGCGGTCGCCTCGGCGTCGTCGAGAATGCCGAGGGCGTAGGCACCGACCGTTTCGTGCTCGCTCGGGCCCGGAGATCCCATCATGGGGCCAGACATACCCGAACCACCCGTTCCGAATCCCCCGTAAACACTCATGCCGTCACCCCCCGCTCCTCCAGAGCCAGCTTCATCGACCGCAGGGCATAGAACACCCGGGACCGCACCGTTCCGCTGGGAATGCCCAGCGTCTCGGCCGCCTCGTTGACGGTACGCCCCTTGAAGTACGTCTCGACGAGCACCTCCCGGTGGGCCGGGGTCAGGTCGTCGAGCGCGTCGGACAACGTCATCAGCCACAGCGCCTTGTCGATCTCGTCCTCCGCGGGGATGACCTCCAGCGGCGACGGATCGACCTCCTGCGGCCGGGCCTGCCGGCTGCGGTGGCCGTCGATGACGATGCGGCGCGCGACCGTCACCAGCCAGGGGCGTACCGATCCGGTCGCTCGATTGAGCTGGCCGGCGTTCTTCCAGGCACGGATGAGCGTTTCCTGGACCACGTCCTCGGCGCGCTGCCGGTCTCCGGCGACCAGGCGCAGTACATAAGCAAGGAGAGGTCCGGCGTGCTCCCGGTACAGGGCACGCATCAGCTCCTCATCAGGTTCCGAGGGCTGGGACATGCGATGTCGGGCCCTCGATCCACGTTCATTGGCCACGACGGAATCCTTGCGCACGCCCACCTCCGATGTCCGGGGGTTCCCCCAGTCGGTCGCTCGTGCACAGGTACGGATGTGGTCTCCGTCATGTTCAAAGCGGTACGACAGTTTTCTTCGGGGTGACGTGATGAGTGGGACATGAGAGCACATTCCCACCCCGCGATCTTTACATTTCCGCCACATCGGCAAGATCGAGCCAGCTGCCCGGAGCGGGCCGGGGGCAAACGGGATGTTGTCGAAATCACTTCGACACCAGAATGCCTGTTACCCGGCGTACCGACCAATCAGGACACTTAGGCCCGGGTGAGAGCCGCCCTCCGACGGTGCCGAGCCACCCGTTCACGGTTCCCGCAGACCTCACTGGAGCACCAGCGCCTCCTGCGTCCCCGGGACGAATCGACGTAGAAGATCGGGCAGTTGTCCCCCTCGCACTGCCGCAGCCCCGCCCGCGCGACCGGGTCGGTGAGCAGCTCCACGGCGTCCCGGGCGATCGCCCCGAGCAGCGCCGCGCACTCCGGCGGCCCGTCCAACTCCCTGACCAGCACCCCGTCCTCGCCGCGCACGGCACGCGGGGCCGGCGGCGCGGTCCTGGCGAGCTCGTTCACGCGCACGAGCGCGAGGTCGTACGACGGCCTCGGTACGGCGGCGAGCGCACCGCGCACCAACTGGCCGATCCGGGCCCGCAGTTCTCGGAAGCCGACCAGCCAGCCCGGGTCCGCGTGCGCCAGTGACGTGCCCGGCGGCACGAGTCCCGCGCCCACGATCCAGGCGCACAGCACCTCGACCGAGTCGAACCGTTCCTCGGGATGCGTCGTCGCCAGGAGGTCCAGGCAGATCCGCCCGGCGTCGAAGCGCAGCTCGTGAGGGACCGAGACCGTACCCAGTGCCATGTGCCTGTCACCGCCTGGGGCTGGGGTGGAGAACCGTTCCCCTTACAGTGCCCGTCCGCCCGCGCGGCCGGAACCCCTCGTGCCGGTGAGGTGGTTGGACGAGCGCGTATGCGGGTGCGCGTCTCGGCGATGTCCGGGGCGCCGCGCCGTCCGTTGACTTGAGGCATGACGCGGAATGGGACTGCCACGGGACTCGTACTGGGCGCGGCCACGGTCGCCATGGGACTGATCGCCGGGGTCTACTACATCTTCGCCTGCTGTGTGATGCCGGCGCTGGCCCGCAGCGACGACCGGGTCTACGTCGAGGTCATGAACGACATCAACGACGTGATCCAGAACCCGGTGTTCTTCCTCTCCTTCATGGGCGCGGCGCTGCTGACGGCGGTGTCGGCGTGGCAACTGCGGGGACAGCCCTGCCGCTGGTGGGTGTGGGCGGCCCTGGCCGCCTACTCCGCCGGCTTCCTGACGACCACGGCCTTCAACATCCCCCTCAACGACGGCCTTTCCCGCGCGGGCGACCCGACCGCGGCGCGGGAGCACTTCGAGCACGCGTGGGTGGCGTGGAACGCGGTGCGCGCGGTGCTGTCGACGGTGGCGCTGGTGTGTCTGACGCGGGCACTGGTGCTGTACGGGGCATTCCGGCGCAGGGGCGACATCAGCCCGTCCGGCGGTGCCCCCTCCGGGGGAGCCTGAGGACGCGGCCGTTCCGGCCGAAGGGGGCCCGGGAGCCGGCGGGCCCGGCGGACGGCACCCGGAACGCCGGGCGCCCCACTTCACACGTCCGCGTACTTCGCGTCCGCAGCCGGGTCCAACGCCAGCCGGTACCCCCGCTTCACCACCGTCTGGATCAGCTTCGGCGCCCCCAGTGCCGTCCGCAGCCGGGCCATCGCCGTCTCCACCGCGTGCTCGTCGCGCCCGGCACCGGGCAGGGCACGCAGCAGCTCCGAGCGGGCCACCACCCACCCCGGCCGCCGGGACAGCGCCCGCAGCAGGGACATCCCCGCGGGCGGCACCGGCCTCAATTCCCCGTCGACGAGCACCGCGTGCCCCCGGATCTCCACCCGGTGCCCGGCGATCGGCAGGGCGCGCGCCCGGCCCGGCAGCTCCTGGCACAGCAGCTGCACCAGCGGTCCGAGCCGGAACCGCTCCGGCTGGACGGTGTCGACGCCCCGCGCCTGCAGCGGCAGAGCGGTGACCGGCCCGACGCAGGCGGGCAGGACGTCGTGGTGGAGGGCCGCGATCAGCTCCGGCAGCAGCCCTCGCCCCTCCGCCCGGTTCAGCAGGGACGCCGCGGCCGGCGCGCTGGTGAAGGTGATCGCGTCCAGGCCCCGCGAGACCACGGCGTCCAGCAGCCGGTCCACCGGCCCGATGTCCTCGGGCGGCATCCACCGGTACACGGGCACCCCGACGACCTCGCCGCCCGCGGCCCGCAGCGCCTCCACGAACCCGGGCAGCGGCTCACCGTGCAGCTGTACGGCGATCCGGCGCCCGTCGACGCCCTCCTCCAGCAGCCGGTCCAGCACCTCGGCCATGGACTCGCTCGACGGTGACCATTCCTCGGTGAGCCCGGCGGCCCGTATCGCCCCCTTGACCTTGGGTCCGCGCGCCAGCAGCTCCACCGTGCGCAGCCGCTCCAGCAGCGGCTCCCCGAGCCCCCACCCGTCGGCGGCCTCGACCCACCCCCGGAAGCCGATGGCGGTCGTGGCCACGACCACGTCGGGTGCCTGGTCGATCAAGTCCTTCGTCGCCGCCAGCAGTTCGCTGTCGTCGGCGAGCGGCACGATGCGCAGGGCGGGTGCGTGCAGGACTGCGGCTCCCCGTCGCTGCAGCAGGGCGCCCAGTTCGTCGGCCCGGCGCGCGGCCGTGACGCCCACGGTGAACCCTGCGAGCGGGCCGTGCTGACCGGGCTGCGGTCGCTGCTGTTCGTCGTCCATGGCTCTCGTCCCGAACTCGAGTCGTCGTACAGGAGGTACGGCGGTACCTGCATGCCGAACGAGCCTGTCAACGGCGCGTGACAGGCTCGGTTCGGCTTCATGTCGCCGGTGTTACGTCACACCTCGGCGTAGCTGAGCTGCGGCTTCGCCTCTGAGGCGGTCGCGGCCTCGGTGGTTGCGGCCGGGCGGCGAAGGTATACGGCCCAGGTGACCGCGAAACAGAGGGCGTAGTAGGCGAGGAAGGCGACGAACGCGCCGGTTCCGGAGCCGTAGGACAGGAAGGACTGCCGGAAGGCCATGTTGATGCCGACGCCGCCGAGCGCGCCCACCGCGCCGATGAGGCCCATCGAGGCACCGGAGAGCCGGCGCCCGTACTTGACCGCTTCCTCGCCCTGAAGTCCCTTGGAGAGGGCCTTGGTCTGGAAGATGCCCGGGATCATCTTGAAGGTCGACCCGTTGCCGAGGCCGGCGAGCGCGAAGAGGACCACGAACGCGGTGACGAACAGGGGCAGCGACTTCTGCATGCTGGCGAGGACCAGGACGGCGGTGGCGGCGGCCATCGCGATGTAGTTGTAGAGGGTGATCTTCGCGCCGCCGTACTTGTCGGCGAGCCAGCCGCCCACGGGCCGCACCAGCGAGCCGAGCAGGGGGCCGATGAAGGTGAGGTAGGTGGCCTGCAGCGGCGTACGGCCGAACTGGTTGGTCAGCACCTGCCCGAAGGCGAAGCTGTAGCCGATGAAGGAGCCGAACGTCCCGATGTAGAGGACGGACATGATCCAGGTGTGGGCGTCCCGGGCGGCGTCCTTGGCGGCGCCGGTGTCGTTCTTCACGTTCTCGATGTTGTCCATGAAGAGCGCGGCGAGGACCGCGGCGACGACGATGAGCGGGATGTAGATCCCGAGCAGCACGCGGGGGCCGCCGCTGGCACCGATGACGGCGAGGGCCACGAGCTGGATCGCCGCGACGCCGATGTTGCCGCCGCCCGCGTTGAGGCCGAGGGCCCAGCCCTTCTTCCTGAGCGGGAAGAAGGCGTTGATGTTGGTCATCGAGGAGGCGAAGTTGCCGCCGCCGATGCCGGCCAGCAGGCCGAAGAGCAGGAAGGTGTCGAAGGACGTCCCGGGCTTCATCACCGCGAACGCGGCGACGGTGGGGATGAGCAGCAGACCGGCCGAGACGATCGTCCAGTTCCGGCCGCCGAAGATCGCGACGGCGAAGGTGTAGGGGACGCGGACGACGGCGCCGACGAGCGTGACCATCGACGTCAGCAGGAACTTGTCGGCCGGGGTCAGCCCGTACTCCGGCCCCATGAAGAGCACCAGCACGGACCACAGGGTCCAGATCGAGAACCCGATGTGCTCGGAGAGCACGGAGAAGACGAGGTTGCGCTTGGCGATCTTCTCTCCGGTCTCGTTCCAGAAGGCCTCGTCCTCGGGATCCCACTGCTGGATCCAGCGGCCTCCCCTGCTGGATGCGGGGGCTGTACTAGGGGCTGTCATGACGCCTCCACGGTGCGACGGGCTGATGAGTCCCGAAGGTAGGGAGGCGGCGTTACCGCCCTGTGGCACCGGGTGACCGCAAGGGAACGTTGCTCTCACCCGACGCGGGGCCGGGATGAGAGGTTCCGACCCCACACGTTACGAACGCCTCCCGGGAGGCGGCGGGCCCCGGTGAAGTCAGCGGCCGAGCCGGTCGACGGGATCGTCGTCCTGCTCCACGCGCCGGAAGTGCGGCACGCCGGCGGCCGCGTACTTACGGGGCCTCACCTCCACGAGTGAGCCGTCGGGATCCCCCGCGTCGCCTTCCGTCGGGCCACACCCGGGGACTCCGCCCCGCCGCCAGGTCCTCGATCCAGCCGAACGTGAGGATGGCCAGGGCGATCAGGGGCCAGATCAGGACGAACGTCCAGAAGCCGTACGTCGAGTCCAGGGCCGACGACGCCGTGTCGCTGTCCATGAAGGGGAGGTCGTAGGCGCGGTCGATGATCGGGAACGTCGCCATGATCAGGAGGTTGTGCCAGAGGTAGATGGTGACGGCCCTGTTGTTGGAGAGGGTCACCAGCCTGTCCCAGCGGGCGAGGCGGCCCGGCAGCTCCCGCCAGGACGGGGAGTACTGGAGCAGGATGACGACGAACCCGAGGGACCAGGTCGCCTGGGCCAGCGGGATGTCGTTCAGGTCCCAGGCGTCCTCGCCCGGATGGCCCGAGGCCCACCACAGCCCGAACGCCATCACCAGCGCCGAGCCCGAGACGGCGAGGTAGCGGGGGACGCGTCGCAGCAGCCCCTCGTGGTGGGCGAAGCCCAGGACCCAGCAGGCGCCGTACGTCCCGAAGTCGGTGATCGCGTTGCCCGTCTCACCGGGGATCGTGACGACACCCGTGCCGACGATCGCCGTCAGGGCGAGCGGGGCGAGCAGCGTCGGCCACGGCGCGCGGCGGAACGCCCACAGCAGCAGCGGGGACGCGATCACGAACCACAGATAGGCGCGGAGGTACCACAGCGGTCCCGCCGCCTGGTCCGCCCAGGTGGAGTCGAACAGGCCCCCGTCGGTGCCGAGGTGCCAGGGGTAGGGCGGGGCGCCGACCGGGACGACGTAGTTGAGGAGGTCCGCCACCCCCCAGGCGCCCCCGGTGTCCCGGTCCTTCAGCGGGTTCCAGCCGTCCGCGACCATCATGGCCACGACCACGGCGCTGAACGCCCACAGGGGAGGCAGCAGTCGGCGGATCCGGCCGCGGACCACGCTCGGCGCCGGGCGGCCGAGCGACCGTGCCATCAGCGAGCCGGCGAGCGCGAACATCACGCCCATGGAGGGGAAGAGGACCGACAGCCAGGCCCAGCCGAAGAGGTGGTAGACGACCACCCGGACCAGGGCGATCGAGCGCAGGAGGTCCAGGTACCGGTCACGGCCCGGCTTCCCCGGCGCGGCAGCGGACGCGGGCGCCGGTTCCGGCCGGTGCGGGACGTCGGTCGTGTGTCCGTGCGTCATGCCACGGGCCTCCGATCACTGCTGCGCGTACTGCTCGCACTGCTCGTACTGCCCGTACGGCTGCGCTGGCGCGGCACCGAGCCGCCCGGCGCCTCCACGACCCCCGTGCGGCGCAGCTTCTGCCAGCGCAGACGGCCGCCGGTGAGGGCCGTGATCCAGGACTGGAGCAGCACGACGTACATGAGCTGGCGGTAGAGGATCTGCTGCAGGGGGAGCGAGATCAGATGAGTCATGCGTTCCTTGTCGAGGCGGAAGGCGTAGGCCGCGCATACCGCCTGGATCGCCAGCACCCCGAGCCAGGCCACGATCGTCTTCTCGGTCGGGCCGAACACGACGCCGTACAGGAGGAAGACGTCGATCAGGGGGGCGAGCAGCGGGGCCACCACCGTGAACAGCGACACCAGCGGCAGTCCCACCCGGCCGAAGCGGCCCGAGGGACCCCGCTCCACGAGGGCGCGCCGGTGCTTCCAGATCGCCTGCATGGTGCCGTACGACCAGCGGTAGCGCTGGGACCACAGCTGCTGGACCGTCTCGGGCGCCTCGGTCCAGGCGTGCGCCTTCTCGGCGTACACCACCCGCCAGCCGTCGCGGTGCATGGCCATCGTGATGTCGGTGTCCTCGGCGAGCGTGTCGTCGCTCATCCCGCCGACCCGCTGCAGCGCCGAGCGGCGGAAGGCCCCCACGGCCCCCGGAATGGTCGGCATGCAGCGCAGGATGTCGTACATACGGCGGTCGAGGTTGAAGCCCATCACGTACTCGATGTGCTGCCAGGCGCCGATCAGCGAGTCCCGGTTGCCGACCTTCGCGTTGCCGGCGACGGCGCCCACCCGCGGGTCGCCGAAGGGCTGCACCAGCTCGCGGACGGTGGACGGTTCGAAGACGGTGTCCCCGTCCATCATCACGACGATGTCGTGGCGGGCGTTGGCGAGGCCCCGGTTGAGGGCGGCGGGCTTGCCCGCGTTCAGCTGCCGCACGACCCGGACGTTCGGCAGGCCCATCGCCTCGACGATCCTGGCGGTGCCGTCGCCGGAGCCGTCGTCGACGACGATCACCTCGATGGGGTGCTCGCTGGCCATCAGTGAACGGACCGTGTTCTCGATGCACTTGGCCTCGTTGTACGCGGGCACGAGCACCGACACCGGTTCGGTGACCGGCGGCCCCCAGCCGAAGTCCCGCCGCCGGACCCGGCGGGCGTGCGCGCCGGACAGCAGCAGCATCAGCGCGAACCGGCCGATGACGAGCGTGCCGATCACCGCGAGGCCGGCCACCATCACGCCGGTGATGTCGTCGGAGGCCCGGACGAGGAAGATCCACGCCCGGCCCTTCCACAGCTCGGCGCCGGTGACCGGGGTGAGCGCGCTGGGCGCGTCGAGCGCCTCGGTGAGGTTGTCGAACCGGTAGCCCCTCGCCTGCGTCTCGGGCAGGAACCGGTCCAGGGCCCGCACCGTCTGGTGGCGGTCGCCGCCGGAGTCGTGCATCAGCACGATGGCGCCCTTGCCGCCGCGCGGAGTGGCGTTGCGGACGATCGTGGAGACGCCGGGCTTTCGCCAGTCCTCGCTGTCGGTGTCGTTGACCACGGTGAGATAGCCCTTGGTGCCGATGTACCGCGTGACCGGCCAGGACCTGTCGTCCATGGCGTCGGCGAAGGAGGAGTACGGCGGGCGGAAGATCGAGCTGCGGATGCCGGCGGCGCCCGCGAGCGCCAGCTGGTTCTGGGACAGCTCCCAGTCGATGCGCTTCGTCGACTGGTAGGAGAGATCGGGGTGGTTGAAGGTGTGCAGGCCGACCTCGTGGCCCTCCGCCACCATCCTTCTGACCAGGCCGGGGTGGCGGGAGGTCATCGTGCCGGTGACGAAGAAGACCGCGTGGGCGTGGTGCTTCTTCAGCACGTCCAGGACCTTCGGGGTCCAGGTCGGGTCGGGGCCGTCGTCGAAGGTGAGGACGAGGCGGTGGTCGGGGACGCTCAGGCTGGTGGTGCGGCCGCTGCGGGTGTCGATGACCGGGCCGCCGTCGAGGATCCGCTCCGGGACCTCGCCGGTGCCGGCCTCGGGCCGGACGCGGTGGTCGGCGAGTATCTCGCTGTGGACGTAGCCGCGCAGCATCAGCATCGCCACGAGCGCGACGAGGACGAGCAGCGGCAGCAGCAGACGCAGGGGCAGGCGGCGGCGCCGTGGGCCGTCGGGGGTGGCGGCGGCGGCCTGCCGGCGGGTGGTGCGGGAAGCCATCAGAGGGTGTTCTCCGGGGACGTTCGGGCGAGCGGGGCGGCCCGTCCGGCCGGTTCCCCGGCGACGGGGTGGCGTGCGCTCGGTCCGTAGGCCACCGTGCCCGGGCCGGCCGGGGGCGTGGACGGGGAACCCGTGCCGACGCTGGGGCTCGGGTCGGGCGAGCCGGACGGGGGCGGGCTGGTGGAGGCCGACGGGCTGGGGTTGCCGAGGCCGGTTCCCGGTTTGGTGGGCGACGTGGTGGGCTTCGGCGTGGGGTCGGCGGACGTGGCCGGCGCCGACGGGTCGGCGGATGCTCCGGGCGCGGTGGCGCGCGCACCGGGCGACGGGGTGGTGCCGTCGCTCGCGGCCGGTGGGGTGCCCCGGGTGACACCGGCGGTGCCGGCGGGCCGGGCCGGGTCCGAGGGCGCGGGCGAGATGTCGAGCCGGCCGGCCGGCTTGTCGTCCTGCCGGCCGGGCACCGGCAGCCAGGGCGCGTCGGAGCTGCCGGAGAGCAGG
This sequence comes from Streptomyces sp. NPDC002144, assembly GCF_053593695.1. NCBI lineage: Bacteria > Bacillati > Actinomycetota > Actinomycetes > Kitasatosporales > Streptomycetaceae > Streptomyces > Streptomyces sp. NPDC002144. Next base: position 75,933 of record NZ_JBSFDB010000001.1, on the reverse strand, counting down.
GTGACGACGATGACGACGGCGTAGACCGCGCAGGCGATGCCGATGGCGATGCCCAGTCGGCGGAAGGTCCGGCCGCGGCGGCCCGACTCGTCCACGAACACCGGTCCGTCGGAGGGGTCGGCGGGAGCGGCCGGCCCGGGCTCGGTCTTCCGCGGGCTCGGATCCTGCCGCGGACCGGCCCCGTCCAGCTGGACGGTCACCTCGTGCGGGTCATGGGTGTGCTCCGGGTAGGCCGACGCCGCCCAGGGGTCGCGGGAAGCCGCGGGGCCTCTGCGGAAGGCGTCGAAGCCGTCCGGCGAGTCCGGCGTGTTTCCGCCATGTCCGGCACCGAGCACTTCGTTTCGTCCGGTGGCCGGAAACGACTGGGTTCTGTTCGCTTCGGCGACTTTTCCGGTCGCTGAGAGAGCATCGCTCCCTGATGGCGGTTCGGGCCATTCCGGTTGGGCGTCTTCTCGCCACTTTTTCACGCGCACGCACATCCCCCACGAGACCGTTCCGGGCGCGCACACGACACCGAGCACTCGCCGCAGAACCCGGCCCCCACCGGGATCTTGCGCCCCCCTTACCACTAGGTGCTCGGGCCACGAATGTAGCGCAGAAGGATGATCCGTGTGCGCCGTGTGTCAGTAGTGGGCGCGCGCCGGGTCCAGATCCATGGCCGGAATCCATCCATCGACCGGCCGCCGCAGCCATCCCTCGGCGGCCGACAACTCCAGCGCGGCCCGCCGAAGCGCGTCGAATCCCGGGTGCACCAGGCCCTTCCGCCACACAAGTGACACGGGCGACAAAGGCACCGGGTCGATCAAGGGCCGCAGCACGGTCCTCGGCATGGCCGGAAAGTCCACCACGGCGAGGATCGGGTTGCGCATCTTGGCCATGATCCGCTCGAACTCCTCGTCGCCGACGGCCAGCGGCGCCGGCGGCGCGACGGCTATGCCCCGTCCGTCGAACAGCCGGCGCGCGAGGTCCGTCCACTCGGGGGTGCGGGGGTTTCCGGCGCCCGCGTACACGGTCTCGCCCGCCAGCGCGGCCAGCGGCACCGCCTCCAGCGACGCCAGCCGGTGGTCCTCGGGCAGGACGACCGCCATCGGCTCGTACCGCACGAGCAGGTGCTCGAGACCGCCCCGCAGGGCCGGGTCCAGGCCCGCGAACCGGCCGAAGGACGCGTCCAGCCGCCCGGCGAGCAACTCCTGCGCCGCGCCGGTCAGACCGCTCTCGTAACGGGCCATCAGCTCGTGCTCGGGGGCGAGTTCACGCGCCCGGTGCAGCACCCGGCGGCCGGTGACCAGGCCGGGCGAGTTGAGGTCGACCAGCAGCGGACGTGTCTGTCCGAAGGCGCCGAGCAGGTCGTCCTGCGCCTCGAGGACCCGGCGCGCGTACGGCAGCAGCCGCTCGCCGTCGGGTGTGAGCGTCACCTGCCGGGTGCTGCGCACGAACAGCTCGGTCCCGAGCTCCCGCTCCAGCCGCCGCACATCCCGGCTGAGCGCCTGCTGGGCGAGGTAGAGCCGGGCGGCGGCCCGGGTGAAGTGCAACTCCTCGGCGACGGCGACGAAGGCGCGCAGGAGACGGGGGTCGAGGTGGCGGGGTGCGGGCATCCGGCGAATTTACAACGGGAGTGCGTGGATCAAGGAGCGACAGGTGTTGGACCCGGCGACCGCTCCGGGGCGACGGTGCTGCACATGCCCGAACCGACCAGGACAGCGCCGCTGTTCACCGTCACCGCCGACACCCTCGTCGCCGTCGACTTCGGCCCCCGTTGGCGGAAGCGCCCGCCCGGCCCCTACCGCCGTCTCTTCGCCGTCCCCGGCGCCCGCGCCTTCACCCTCGGGAACCTGCTGGCCCGCCTCCCGATGGGCATGTTCAGCCTGAGCGCGGTGATGATGATCGCCGGGGCGCGCGGCTCGTACGCCCTCGCCGGCGCCGTTACCGCGACCGGGCTCGCGGCGACCGGGCTGGTCGCCCCCTGGACCGCCCGGCTCGTCGACCGGCACGGGCAGGCCCGGATCGCCGTACCGGCCACGGCGGTCGCCGTCCTCGGCTCGCTCGCGCTGCTGCTGTGCGTGCACTACGACGCCCCCGCCTGGACCCTCTTCGCCTCCTACGCCGCCACCGCGACGACCCCGAACACCGGCGGCATGTCCCGCGCCCGCTGGGCCCATCTGCTGGGGGACGACGAGCGGGCCCTGCACACCGCGAACTCCTTCGAACAGGCCGCGGACGAGCTGTGCTTCATGCTGGGCCCGGTGCTGGCGGCCTTCCTGTGCGGGACGTTCTTCCCGGAGGCGGGCACGCTCGTCGGGGCCGTGCTGCTGCTGACCGGCGTCCTGCTGTTCGCCGGGCAGCGTTCGACCGAGCCGCCCGCGTGTCGCCGCCCTCCGGCCGGGTCACCCTTGCGGGCCCCCGGGATGCCCCCGCTGCTGGCCGTCTGTCTCGCGACGGGCGCGGTGTTCGGCTCGACGGAGGTCGTCACGATCGCGTTCGCGGACGCGCAGGGACACCGGTCGGCGGCGGGCGTGGCCCTCGGGCTGCAGGCGGCCGGATCGTGCGCGGCGGGGCTGCTGTTCGGGGCGCTCGGGCCGGCCGGGCCCGTAGGCCGGCGTCTGACGTGGTGCGTCGCCGCGATGACGGCCCTGCTGACCCTGCCGCTGCTCGCCGCCTCCCTCGCCGGCTCGCTCCCGCTCCTCGCGCTCGCCCTCCTGATCGCCGGCATGGCGACCGCTCCGACGATGGTCACCACCATGACGCTGGTCCAGCGGCGCACCCCGCAGGGCCGGCTCAACGAGGGCATGACCCTCGCGGTGACCGGACTGCTCGGCGGGATCGCCTGCGGCTCGGCGACCGGCGGCTGGCTGGTGGACCATCTGTCGGCGACGGCCGCCTACGGAGCACCGGTGACGGCCGCCGCGCTGGCCCTCGTGATCTCCCTCGGCGCAGGTACTCCGAACAGCGATTCACGTCAGATGCGTTGACGCGCTCACAGCCCGCACCTACCGTCCTCCGTCGAAGCGCTTCGACGCCTGGCATCGAATCGATTCGACGACTACCCATCCGACTCCTGCGGAGGCACGGGATGTTGACGGCACGAAGGCGTGTGACGGCGGTCGCGGCCGCGCTCCTCAGCGGGGCGCTGCTGCTGACCGCCTGCGGCGGCTCGGACAGCGGCTCCTCCGACGCCAAGACGCTCAAGCTCTGGCACTACGAGGGTCCCGACAGCGCGATGGGCGTGGCCTGGAACGAGGCGATCAAGGAGTTCGAGGCCAAGCACCCGGGCGTGAAGGTGAAGTTCGAGGAGAAGGGCTTCGAACAGATCCAGAAGACCGCGCCCATGATCCTCAACTCCTCGGACGCGCCCGACCTCATGGAGTACAACAAGGGCAACGCGACCGCGGGGCAGCTGTCGAAACAGGGCCTGCTGACGGATCTGTCGGCGGAGGTCAGCAAGCGCGGCTGGGACAAGCTGCTCAGCCCGGGCGTGGCCACGACCAGCAAGTACGACGCCAACGGCGTCATGGGCTCCGGCAAGTGGTACGGCGTGCCCAACTACGCCGAGTACACGATGGTCTACTTCAACAAGGACCTGTTCAAGAAGTATTCGATCGCCGAGCCGAAGACGTTCGACGAGCTCACGGCCGCCATGGACGCCTTCGTGAAGAAGGGCGTCACCCCGCTCGCCGACTCCGGTGCCGAGTACATGGCCCAGCAGTACCTCTACCAGCTCGCCCTCTCCAAGGCCGACCGCTCGTGGGTCGACAAGTACGAGCTGTACAAGGGCAAGACCGACTTCCACGACGCGGCCTGGACCTACGGCGCGACCACCTTCGCCGACTGGGTGAAGAAGGGCTACATCAGCAAGAAGTCGACCAGCACCAAGGCCGAGGACGCGGGCGTCTCCTGGATCCAGGGCAAGGCGCCGATCCTGTTCTCCGGCAGCTGGTGGTACGGCCGTTTCCAGTCGGAGGCCAAGTTCGACTGGGACACCACCCTGTGGCCGGACTCGAACCTCACCCTGGGCTCGGGCGGGAACCTCTGGGTGGTCCCGAAGAACGCCAAGAACAAGGAGCTGGCCTACGACTTCATCGACATCACCATGTCGAAGAAGATCCAGAACCTGCTCGGCAACAAGGGCGGCATCCCGGTCGCCGCCGACACCGGCGCCATCACCGACCCCAAGTCCCAGCAGCTCATCGCCAACTTCAACACGGTGAGCAAGCGTGACGGCCTGGCCTTCTACCCGGACTGGCCGGTCAACGGCTTCTACGACACCCTCGTCTCCGAGACCCAGAAGCTGATCACCGGCAACGAGAAGCCGGACGCCTACCTCTCCAACCTCCAGCAGGCGTACGACAAGGGCGTGCCGCAGCAATGACGGTCACCGTCGAACGGGGAGCGCGGGCCGTCGGCACCGATCCGCACGCCGGCCCGCGCCGCCCCCGTACCCGCGACTCGTACGCCCTGTTCCTGCTGCCCGGCGTCCTCGCCTTCACGGCGATCATCATCGTCCCGTTCCTGATGAACACGGGCGTGAGCTTCACCGAGTGGCAGGGCGTCGGCAGCCCCAAGTGGACCGGCCTCGCCAACTACCGTGAGCTGCTGGACGATTCCGAGTTCTGGGCGTCCTTCCGGCACAGCCTGTTCATGGTCGTCGCCATGGCCGCCGTACCGACCGTGCTCGGGCTGGTCCTGGCGGCCGCCCTGTTCGACTACATCGGCAAGCACTTCGGGTCGAGGTGGGCCGCGGTGCTGCGGGCCTGCTTCTACCTCCCGCAGGTCCTGCCGATCGCGGTCGCCGGCATCGTGTGGAGCTGGATCCTCGCGCCGGACAACGGCTCCCTCAACGAGCTGCTGAAAGCGGTGGGGCTGGGCTCGTGGCAGCAGGACTGGCTGGGCGACCCGGACATCGCGCTCTACAGCGTGATGGGCGTGATGGTGTGGGTGCAGATCGGCTTCCCGCTGGTCGTCTTCATGGCCGGACTCCAGCGCGTGGACCCGCAGCTGTACGAGGCGGCCGAGCTGGACGGGGCCGGCTGGTGGCGGCGGTTCTGGCACATCACGCTGCCGCAGATCCGGCCCGAGATCTACGTCGTCCTGACCTGGTGCACCATCGCCGCGCTCAAGGTGTTCGGCGCGGTGTACGTACTGACCAAGGGCGGACCGGGCGGGGCCACGGACGTGCCGTCCTACTTCTCCTTCACCACCTTCTTCGAGAAGACGCAGGTCGGCTACGGTGCCGCGATCTCCACGGTCCTCACCGTGATCATCCTGGCCCTCTCCCTGATCCTGCTCGCACTCCAGACCCGCAGCGAGGAGGGGGAGAGCGCATGACCACCGCCCTGCGCCGCTACCCGGTGCTGATCGCCCTGTGCATCGCGGCCCTCTTCATGGTCGTCCCGTTCCTGATCGTCGCCGTCAACGCGGTCAAGTCACCCGCCGAGTACTCCGAGCACGGCCCGCTGAGCCTCCCCCAGGGGCTCTACCTGGACGGCCTCAAGGACTTCTGGCAGCGCGTCGACTACGGACAGAAGCTGTTCAACTCGGTCCTGATCAGCGGCTCGGTGGCCGTCCTCGCCGCGATCCTGTCCGTGCTCAACGCGTACGCGATCGGCATCGGCCGGATCAAGGGCCGCGCCTGGGTGCTCGCCTTCTTCGTGCTCGCCAACATGCTGCCGCAGGAGGCGCTGGTCTACCCGCTCTACTACCTGAGCAAGCAGGTGGGCCTGTACGACACCAGGCTGAGCGTGATCATCGTCTTCACGGTGATCCAGGCGGCCTTCGGCACGTACCTCCTCTCCTCCGTCCTGGGCCGGTTCCCGCGCGAGATCATCGAGGCGGCCCGGATCGACGGCGCCAACAAGTGGCAGGTGCTGTGGCGGATCGTCGTCCCGGTCAGCCGGCCGACGATCGGCGTGCTGCTGGTCTTCTTCTTCATCTGGACCTGGAACGAGTTCCTGCTCCCCCTGGTCATGCTGATCTCCAACGACAACCAGACGGTGTCGGTGGCGCTCGGCGTCCTCCAGGGCCAGCGCCTGATGGACGCCACGATGACCAACGCGGCCGCCCTGCTCGGCGTCCTCCCGGCGATCGTTTTCTTCCTCGTCTTCCAGCGGACCCTCACCCGCGGCATCGCCGTGGGTGCCGTCAAGTAAGGACCCCCCACGTGAAGTTCACCGATGGTTACTGGCTGCTGCGCGAGGGCGTCACCGCGGCTCATCCCGTCGAGGTTCTCGACGTCACCGCCACGGACGACTCGCTGGAGATCCACGCGCCGACGCAGCCCATCCGCCACCGCGGCGACCTGCTGAAGGGACCGGTCGTGACGATCAGTGCGCACACGCCGATGCCGGACGTCATCGGCGTCACCTTCACCCACTTCGAGGGCGAGCAGCCGCGCGGGCCGGAGTTCGAGCTGCAGGGCGCGGAGTTCAGCCCGCAGGTCTCCTACGACGAGGAGCACGCGACGCTGACCTCCGGCGCGCTGTCGGTCCGGGTGGCCCGCACCGGCACCTGGCACGTCGACTTCCTCGCCCAGGGCCGCACGCTGACCTCCAGCGGCCCCAAGGGCATCGGCATCATGCGGGACGCGACGGGCGCGCACTATCTGCGCGAGCAGCTCAACCTGGGTGTGGGCACCAGCGTGTACGGCCTCGGTGAGCGGTTCGGCCCGCTGGTGAAGAACGGCCAGGTCGTCGACATCTGGAACGCGGACGGCGGCACGGCGACCGAACAGGCCTACAAGAACGTCCCGTTCTATCTGACGGACGCGGGCTACGGCGTCTTCGTCGACCATCCGGGGAAGGTCAGCTTCGAGGTCGGCTCGGAGGCGGTGTCCCGGGTCCAGTTCAGCGCGGAGACGCAGGAGCTGACGTACTACGTCATCCACGGGCCGAGCCCGAAGGAGATCCTGCGCAAGTACACCGCCCTCACCGGGCGGCCGGCGCTCCCGCCCGCCTGGTCGTTCGGTCTGTGGCTGTCGACGTCCTTCACGACGTCGTACGACGAGGAGACGGTGACCTCGTTCATCGAGGGCATGCGGGAGCGTGAACTGCCGCTGTCGGTCTTCCACTTCGACTGTTTCTGGATGCGCGAGTTCAACTGGTGCGACTTCCAGTGGGACCCCAGGGTCTTCCCCGACCCGGAGGGCATGCTGACCCGGCTCAAGGACCGGGGCCTGCACATCTGCGTGTGGATCAACCCCTACATCGCCCAGCGCTCCCCGCTGTTCGCGGAGGGCAAGGCGCTCGGGCATCTGCTGCGGCGGCCGGACGGGAGCGTCTGGCAGTGGGACATGTGGCAGCCGGGCATGGCGCTGGTCGACTTCACCAGTCCGGCCGCCCGGGACTGGTACGCGGCGAAGCTGGAGGCGCTGCTCGCACAGGGCGTCGACTGCTTCAAGACCGACTTCGGCGAGCGGGTGCCCCTCGACGTGGCCTGGTCCGACGGCTCGGACCCGGAGCGGATGCACAACTACTACACGTACCTGTACAACCGCACCGTCTTCGACGTGCTGCGCAAGCACCGCGGCGAGGGCGAGGCCGTGGTCTTCGGACGCTCGGCGACCGCCGGCAGCCAGAAGTTCCCCGTGCACTGGGGCGGCGACTGCGAGGCGACGTACGAGTCGATGGCGGAGTCGCTGCGCGGCGGGCTGTCGCTGGGGCTGTCCGGCTTCGGGTACTGGAGCCATGACATCGGCGGTTTCGAGGGCACGCCGACGCCCGAACTGTTCAAGCGCTGGCTCGCGTTCGGCCTGCTGTCCTCGCACAGCCGGCTGCACGGCAGCTCCTCCTACCGGGTCCCGTGGCTCTTCGACGAGGAGTCCGTGGACGTGCTGCGGGAGTTCACCCGGCTGAAGCTGAGCCTGATGCCGTACCTCTACGAGGCCGCGCGCACCGCGCACGCCGAGGGGGTGCCGGTGATGCGGGCGATGGTGCTGGAGTTCCCGGACGATCCCGGGTGCGCGCATCTGGAGCGGCAGTACATGCTCGGGCCGGACCTGCTGGTGGCGCCGGTGTTCAGCGACGAGGGGGATGTGAGCTACTACGTGCCCGAGGGCACCTGGACCCACTTCCTGAGCGGAAGGACGGTGACCGGGCCGCGCTGGGTGCGGGAGCGGCATGGCTTCCTGAGCGTGCCGCTGCTGGTGAGGCCGGGGGCGGTGATCCCGGTGGGGGCGGTGACCGACCGGCCCGACTACGACCACGCCGACGGGGTCACCCTGCGGGCGTTCGGCCTCGAGCGGGGCGCGCAGGTGACGGTGGCGGTCGGCGAGGTCACCTTCACCGTCGTCCGCGAAGGGGACACCCTGCGGGCCTCGTGCAGTGATCCGGTGGCGCCGTGGAGCCTGGCCGCCGGGGAGCGGACGGCGGCGGCCAAGGCGGGGGCCGGGTTCCTCTCCCTGGAGCTGGGCTGATGGTGAAGATCACCGATGTGGCGCGGCACGCCGGGGTCTCCCCCAGCACCGTCTCCTACGCGCTCAGCGGCAAGCGGCCCATCTCCGAGGAGACCCGGCAGCGGGTCGAGGCGGCCATCCGCGAGCTGGGCTACCGCCCGCACGCGGGTGCCCGCGCCCTGGCCAGCAGTCGCTCCAACGTCCTGGCGCTCGTGGTGCCCTTACGGGCCGGCATCCACGTCCCGGTCGTCATGCAGTTCGCGGTGTCCGTGGTGACCACCGCCCGACGCTACGACCACGACGTGCTGCTGCTGACCCAGGAGGAGGGCGAGGACGGGCTGCGCAGGGTCGCGGACACGGCGCTGGTGGACGCGCTGATCGTGATGGACGTCCAACTGCACGATCCCCGGCTGCCGTTGCTGCGCTCACTGGAGCGGCCGTCGGTGATGATCGGGTTCCCGGCCGAGGCGGACGGGCTGACCTGCATCGACCTCGACTTCAAGGCGGCCGGCGAGGCGTGCGTGGAGCATCTGGCGCGGCTGGGCCATCGGGTGGTGGCGCTGGTGGGGTCGCCGCCGGAGGTGTACGTCCGGCAGACCGCGTTCGCCCAGCGGGTCGTCCAGGGCTTCACCGCGGCCGCCGACCGCGGCGGGCTGTCCTCCTCCGTCCACCCCTGTGAGGCCACGCCCTCCGGGGCGCGGCTGGTCGCCGAGCAACTGCTGCGGGAGCAGCCCGCGTTGACGGGGGTCGTCGTCCACAACGAGCCGATCCTGGAGCCGCTGATCGACGCCTTCGAGCAGCTCGGGCTGCGGGTCCCCGGCGACCTCTCGGTCACCGCGATCTGCCCCGACGAACTGGCCGAGTCGGTCCGCGTCCCCGTCACCTCCGTCGCCCTGCCCTCCGCCGAGGTGGGCGAGCGGGCGGTGCATCTGCTGATGAAGAAGCTGGGCGGGAGTGCCGTACCCGAGGCGACGCTGCTGCCGCCCCGGATGACGGAGCGGGCGAGCACGGCACCGCGCGACGCCTGATCCCGGTCCGGTCAACGCCCTTGTGCAGGGCCCTACTCGAAGGAGCCGTGACATGAAAGGCAAGAGAAGCAGACCCAGAACGACCGTCCTGGTCGCCCTCGCCCTCGTCGCGGGCCTGGGCGCCACCGTCCCCGCCCACGCCGACGACACCGCCTACCCCTTCCGCGATCCGGACCTCCCGGTCTCGAAGCGCGTCGACGACCTGCTCTCCCGCCTCACCCTGGACGAGAAGATCTCCCTCCTCCACCAGTACGAGCCGGCCATCCCCCGCCTCGGCATCCAGTCCTTCCGCACCGGCACCGAGGCCCTGCACGGGGTGGCCTGGCTCGGCAAGGCGACCGTGTTCCCGCAGGCGGTCGGGCTGGCGTCGACCTGGGACCCGGCCCTGATCCGGCAGGTCGGCTCGGCGGTCGGCGACGAGGCACGCGGCTTCCAGCAGACCCGCCCGGCCGGCTGGGGGCTGAACCTCTGGGCGCCCGTGGTCAACCTGCTGCGCGACCCGCGCTGGGGCCGCAACGAGGAGGGCTACTCCGAGGACCCGTACCTGACCGGGTCGATCTCGACGGCGTACGGCACTGGCCTGACCGGCGGCGATCCGGACCACCTCAAGACGGCCCCGACGATCAAGCACTTCCTCGCCAACAACAACGAGGTCCACCGCGACACCACCTCCTCCGAGCTGCGCCCGCGCGTGCTGAAGGAGTACGACGAGCAGGCGTTCGAACCGGCGATCGCGGCGGACGCGGCGACGGGCGTGATGTCCTCGTACAACCTCGTCAACGGCCGCCCGAACACGGTGAGTCCCGCCCTCGACGACACCGTCCGCACCTGGACCTCGCAGCGGCTGCTGAACGTGACCGACGCCTACGCACCCGGCAACCTGGTCGGCAGCCAGCGGTACTACGGCACCCAGGCCGAGGCCGACGCGGCCGCGCTGAAGGCGGGCATCGACAGCTTCACCGACAACGACACCGACTCCGGCCCGACGACGAGCGCGGTCAAGTCGGCGCTGTCGTCCGGCCTGTTGAAGGAGTCGGACGTCGACAAGGCGGCCGGTGACGTGCTGAGCGTCCGGGTGCGGCTCGGCGAGTTCGACCCGGGCGGCGGCCGGTACGGCTCCATCGACGCGTCCGTCATCGACAGCCCGGCCCATCGCGCGCTGGCCCGCACGGCGGCGACCGAGGCGGCGGTGCTGCTGAAGAACCAGAAGGGCGCACTGCCGCTCAGCAGGTCCGCGAAGGACGTGGCCGTGGTCGGCCCGCTCGCCGACACCCTCTACACCGACTGGTACTCGGGCACGCTCCCCTACGCCGTCACCCCGGAGGACGGCATCGCGGCCAAGCTCGGCACGTCCGTCGCGAGCAGCGAGGGCGTGGACCGGATCGCGCTGAAGGACACGGCGACCGGGAAGTACGTGACCGCGGGCACGGGGGAGGCGGGCGCGGCCCTGAAGGAGACGGACGCGTCCGGCGCGACCTCCCAGTTCGACGTCTTCGACTGGGGCTCGGGGATCGTGACCCTGCGTTCGGCCGCCAACGGCAGGTACGTCGGCTACAACTGGTCGTCCTTCGTCAACGACCAGACCCAGCCAGGCGGCTGGTTCGTGCAACAGCAGTTCAAGCTGGAGCCGCAGGGCGACGGCACATATCTCCTGCGCTACGCCGGCTACGAGACCCAGGAGTCCTGGTGGACCAACCCGGTCTACCTCGGCCCGACGGGCACGGACGGCACGCTGGGCCTGGTGGCGAAGGACCAGGCCGCCCACTACTCCAAGGACGTCGTCCGCAGCGGCGTGGACGAGGCCGTCGCCGCCGTGAAGGGCAGGGACACTGCGGTGGTCGTGGTCGGCTCCGACCCGTCGATCAACGGCCGCGAGGCCCACGACCGCACCGACATGGGCCTGGCGCCCACGCAGGAAGCCCTGGTCAAGGCGGTGCACCGGGCCAACCCGCACACGGTCGTGATCGTCGAGAACAGCTACCCGACCACCCTCGGCAGCCTCCAGAAGGAGGTCCCCGCGCTTCTGTGGACCACCCACGCGGGCCAGGAGACGGGCAACGCGCTGGCCGACCTCCTCTACGGCGACGCGAACCCGTCGGGCCGTCTGACCCAGACCTGGTACCGGTCCGAGTCCGACCTCCCCTCCCTCCTCGACTACGACATCATCAAGTCCGACCGCACCTACCAGTACTTCAGGGGCAGCCCCCTCTACCCCTTCGGCTACGGCCTGTCGTACACCCGCTTCCGCTACGGCGCTCTGCAGCGCGTGGACGGCGGCTACCAGGTGGCGATCACCAACACGGGCAGCCGGACGGGCACGGAGACCGCCCAGCTGTACGTCCACCAGCGAGTCTCCCGCGACAAGCAGCCGCTGAAGCAGCTCAGGGCCTTCGCGCGGGTCACGCTGAAACCGGGCGAGACACGGACGGTGAAGCTGACGGTGGCGCCGTCGGACCTCGCGCACTGGGACGTCACCCGCTCCAAGTGGGTGGTGGAGAACGGCACTTACGACGTCCTGGTCGGCTCCTCGTCCTCCGACGTCCGCGCCCGCGCGTCCTGGGCGGTGCACGGCGAGACCATCCCGCCCCGCGACCTGTCCCGCACCACCCGCGCCGAGAACTTCGACGACTACGCGGGGATCTCGCTCGTCGACGAGTCCAAGGCGAGCGGTACGGCGGTGGCGGCCGCCTCCGACGGCGCGTGGCTGAAGTTCGCGGACACGCGACCGGGCAGGGGCGCGGGCGAGTTCACCGCCCGCGTCGCCGGTTCCGCCGGGACGGTCGAGGTCCGGCTCGGGTCCCCCACCGGCCGCCTCGCCGGCGCCGCCCGCTTCGCGGGCACGTCCTCGCCGTACGACTACACGACGGTGACGGCTGGGCTGTCGGCGGCGGCGAAAAGCCGCACGGACGTGTACCTGGTGCTCTCGAAGGGCGTACGGCTGTCGACCTTCGACCTGCGCTGACGCATGACGAAGGCCCCGGCGCTGTGAAGCGCCGGGGCCTTCGTCCACATGGGACAAGTGGAGATGGCGGGAATCGAACCCGCGTCCAACGGTGCGGAATCAGGGCTTCTCCGTGTGCAGTTCGCTGTGATTTTCTCGGCCCCGGCGATCACGCGAACAAGTCGCCGACGGGCCCAGTCACTGTTTGATTTCCCTCTTCACCCCGTGACCGGGATCAAGGTTTAGTCCCCTAGCTGATGCCAGGATCCGGGTCGGGAACACCCCCGGGCTGACACTCCCATCAAGGAGCTATTCGATCACTACCTGATCAGGCAGCGAGAGCGAAGAGCTCGGGAGAATCGCTCTTGGAATTGGCGATTATTTGTTTCGGCCTGTGGTTTACGAGATCATGGCCGCTTCCTCGACACGCTTCCCCTGCTTCGACAGCCGCTGTCGAAACCGATCATCCCCATGTGTTGTTTTCAATGCTCACACCGGGTTCATCCGGTGTTGGTGCCATCGTACGTGACCAACGCGGCCCGATGCCACCGTATTCCCGCCGGGGCGGGCGGGGTCAGGCGCCCCGCTGCCTGCGCTTGGCCGCCGCGATCGCGCGGTCCGACTCCCGGCGGTCCTGCTGCTCGCGCAGGGTCTGGCGCTTGTCGTACTCCTTCTTGCCTCGCGCGAGCGCGATCTCGGCCTTCGCCCGGCCGTCCTTGAAGTACAGGGCGAGGGGCACGATCGTGTGACCCGTCTCGTCCGCCTTGACCGCCAGCTTGTCGATCTCCTCGCGGTGCAGCAGCAGCTTGCGCTTGCGGCGCGCGGAGTGGTTGGTCCAGGTGCCCTGGGCGTACTCGGGGATGTGGGCGTTGTGCAGCCACGCCTCGCCCCCGTCGACCTGGACGAAGCCGTCCACCAGCGAGGCGCGGCCCTGGCGCAGCGACTTGACCTCGGTGCCGGTCAGGACGAGCCCGGCCTCGTAGGTGTCGATGATCGCGTAGTCGTGCCGGGCCTTCTTGTTCTGCGCGACGATCTTGCGCTTGCCGCCCTTCTCGCCGTCCTTGGCCTTGGCGGCCGCCCCACCGCCCTGCTTGGGCTGGGACTCCTTGGGTACGTACATTCCCTTGCTCATAGTGCCGTCCATTTTCGCACTACGCGGGGGTGGGAGGGCCAGTCCTTATCCGGAGGCCGTCACGAGCCCCCGCCGGGTCCCGGGCCGGTGCCCTCAGTCGTCGCCCAGTCCGCTCAGCACCGTCTCGGCCCGCTGGACGGCGGTGGGGCCGTCCGCCTGGTCGACCTCGAGGTCCGGGGTGATGCCCCGGCCGTCGACACTGCGGCCGGAGGGGGTGCGGTAGTGCCCGACGGTCAGTTCGGCGACGGACCCGCCGGGCAGCCGGCTCGGCATCTGGACCGAGCCCTTGCCGAAGGTGCGCGAGCCGACGACAACCGCGCGCCCGCGGTCCTGCAGGGCTCCCGTGAGCATCTCGGCCGCGCTCATCGTGCCGCCGTCGACGAGCGCGACCAGGGGTCTGGTGGTGTCGCCGCCGGGATCGGCGTGCAGGGCCTGCTGCTCGCCGTCGACGTCGTAGGTGGCGACGAGCCCGCCGTCGAGGAAGGCGGAGGCGGTGGTGACGGCCTCGGTGACCAGACCGCCGGAGTTGCCCCGCAGGTCCAGGATGACGCCGGCACCGGCCGGGGCCCGGCGGACCGCGCCGCGGACGTCCTCGCCGACGCCCTTGGTGAACGCGGAGATCCTGATGACGGTGATCCCGCCGGCGAGTTCTCGAACGGTGACCGAGTCCGTGGACAGCCGGGCCCGGCGCAGGGTCTCGGTCCACGCGTGCGTGCCGCGCTGCAGACCAAGCCGCACCTGGGTGCCGGCCGCCGCGTCCGTGGCGTCGCCGCGCAGCATCGAGACGACCTCCGTCACCGGCTGCCCGGCGACCTGCCGTCCGTCGACGCTGCGCAGCCGGTCGCCGCCGCGGATACCGGCGGCCGCCGCGGGCGACCCGGGGGCCACCTTGGTCACCTCGATCCGGCCGTCCCGCTCCCGCCGGGCCCACAGGCCGACGCCGGTGTACTGGCCGTCGAGGGCCTCCTCGAACTCCTCGTACTCGCCCTGGGAGTAGACGGCGCCCCAGCGGTCCCCGCTGCGGCTGACGGCCCGCTCGGCGGCCTCCATGGGGGACTTGCCGTCCGCGAGTGCCTCCTGCGCGGCCTTGGCCACGTCCTCGTGGCGGCCGGCGGCCAGAGCCGTGCGGGCCGCGTCGGACGCCGACTTGCGGTCGGCCCGGTCGAGTTCGGGGAACGAGCCGGTTGCCGCTCCGGCCACCAGCACGCTCGCGAAGACCAATGTCAGGGCGGCCCCGCGGCGGATGCGGCGGGGCTGGCAGAACAGGTCACGGCCTGACATGCCGGTGAGTCTAGGACAACGCAAGAGGGCCGCAGGGACTGTTGCCCGTACGGCCCTCTTGGCATGTGTCACACCTTCAGGTACTTGCGCAGCGCGAAGAACGCGGCCAGCGCGGGCATCAGCAGGCTCGTGGCGAGGATGAGCGGCAGCTTGGTCAGGACGGCGTCCCAGCCGATGAAGTTGATCAGGTTCAGCTTGTGGGACAGGTCCAGGCCGTGGTCGATGATGAAGTACCGGGCGATCACCAGGAACCCGCAGGCGACCGTCCCGCCGATCAGCCCGGCGACCGCGGCCTCCGCGATGAACGGCGCCTGGATGTAGAACCCGGAGGCGCCGACCAGCCGCATGATGCCGGTCTCACGCCGGCGGCTGAACGCCGAGACGCGCACGGTGTTGACGATCAGCATCAGCGCGACCACCAGCATCAGCGCCATCACCGCCCGCGCGGCCCAGTTCATGCCGTTGAGCAGCCCGAAGAGGTTGTCCAGGATGCCCTTTTGGTCCTGCACCGACTGCACCCCGTCACGCCCGTTGAAGGCGGAGGCGATGACCTGGTACTTCTGCGGGTCCTTCAGCTTGATGCGGTACGACTCCTGCATCTGGTCCGGCGTGAGCGAGCTGGCCAGCGGGGAGTCGCCGAACTGCTGCTTGTAGTGCTTGTACGCCTCGTCCTGGGACTCGTAGGTGACCTTCTGGACGACGTCCATCTTCTGCAGGTCGGCGAGGATCGACTTCTTCTGGTCGTCCGTGACCGCGCCCTTGGCGCAGTTGGGGTCGGACTCGGCGTCGCTCTTGTTGCAGAGGAAGATCGAGACGTTGACCTTGTCGTACCAGTAGCCCTTCATCGTGGTGACCTGGTCGCTCATCAGGAGCGACCCGCCGAACAGGGCGAGCGACAGGGCGACGGAGACGATGACGGCGAACGTCATCGTCAGGTTGCGGCGGAGACCCACACCGATCTCCGACAGTACGAACTGGGCGCGCATGGCGTCTTCTTCGGGCCTTTCCGGGGACGGTCGCGGTCAGTGCTGGTAGCCGTAGACGCCGCGTGCCTGGTCGCGGACGAGGCGGCCCTTCTCCAGCTCGATGACGCGCTTGCGCATCTGGTCCACGATGTTCTGGTCGTGCGTGGCCATCACGACGGTCGTACCGGTCCGGTTGATCCGGTCCAGCAGTTTCATGATGCCGACGGAGGTCTGCGGGTCGAGGTTGCCGGTGGGCTCGTCCGCGATGAGCAGCTTGGGGCGGTTGACGAAGGCGCGCGCGATGGCCACGCGCTGCTGCTCACCACCGGAGAGCTCGCCGGGCATCCGCTCCTCCTTGCCGCCGAGCCCGACGAGGTCGAGCACCTGGGGCACAGACTTGCGGATCTCGCCCTTCGACTTTCCGATGACCTCCTGCGCGAAGGCGACGTTCTCCGCCACCGTCTTGTTCGGCAGGAGCCGGAAGTCCTGGAACACCGTCCCCAGCTGGCGGCGCATCTGCGGCACCTTCCAGTTGGAGAGGCGCGCGAGGTCCTTGCCCAGGACGTGCACCTGACCGTGGCTGCACCGCTCCTCGCGGAGGATCAGCCGCAGGAAGGTGGACTTTCCGGAGCCGGAGGACCCCACGAGGAACACGAACTCGCCCTTCTCCACTTCCAGGGACACATCCCTGAGTGCGGGGCGGGTCTGCTTGGGGTAGACCTTGGAGACGTTGTCGAATCGGATCACGGATGCACCACGGGTAGCCGGGGGTAGATGAGCGTGACCATACGCGACCCGGACGGGCGATCGCAGGCACAGGACGGGTTACGCCGGGCTTGTGCGCTTTGTGCCGGCCCCGGTCTGCCCCTCGGGGCGACCCCCGCGCACCGGTCGGGTGAACCTGGCACAGTAGAGAAGGGAACGTTCCGGGACCGACGGACGTTCTCCTCATGGAACCGTTGGGCTAGGAGGGCGAGCGCATGACGTACGACCGGCTGGTGTGCGCGAACTGCGCGGCGCCCGTGAGCGAGGGCCGGTGCCCCGTGTGCCGCGCGAACCGCGAGCGGCTGCAGCAGGAGAACTTCTTGGCGGGGCTGAACCCCGTGGCGCTCATCGCGCTGATCGCGGCGCTGATCGCCGCCGTGGCGCTGCTGGCGCACCAGACCGCCTAGAGCGGTCCCCGAGACCGAGCAGGGCCCGGAGCGTGAGTGACGCTCCGGGCCCTTCGTCGTACACCGCGCACACGGTCCGTGCGCGTACGGCTACCGTCAGGCAGCCGCTCCGCCGCGACCGCCCATCAGACGGGGCAGCACCCGGAAGCCGATGCCGCCGGCGATCATCGTGGCCGCGCCGACCACCAGGAACGCGGTCTGGCCGGCACCGGTCTCGGCGAGCTGCGCGCCCTGCGCCGAGGTGTTGGACGAGGTGGCCGAACCGGTGTCGGTGAGGGCGGAGGAGCCCTCCTCCTGGGCGGAGGTGCCGGAGCCGCCGTCGGGGTCGGTGTTGCTGTTGCCGCCGCCGTTGCTGCCGGTGCCGCCGCCGTGGGTGGGCGTGGAGGTCACGGGGTCGCTGGGGTCCGTCGGGTCACCGGTGGGCTCGGCCGGGTCGGACGGGGGCTCGGAGGTCGGCGGGGCCGGCGGCGTGCTGACCGGGTCCGTCGGCAGCTCGGTCGGCGGAGTGGTGGTCGGCGGCTCGGAGGTCGGCGGGGCCGGCGGGTCGTCGTCCGTGCCGGTGTTGACGTTCACGGCGACACCGCTGCCGTCCACGCTCGCGGTGAGGTCGAGCGCGGAAGCGGCACCCGCGGCGGTCAGCGACGCTCCGGCCGCGATCACGACACCGGCGGCTATCCGCGCGGCGCGGATCCGCGTCTTCTTGGTCATAAGGTTGCTACCCCCAGTAGCTCATCGTCGTCGAGGCGGCGCTCGGGGGCCGTGATCAACGGGGGTGGCAGGCTTGCGCGTTCCCCCGGTTCACATGCGCCCCAGAGATACGCATGCCACGCTTCACCCTTCCCACTTTTCACAGCAACGTCAAGGCCGTTGCGCGCGCAATGTCCAGTTGCACGTCTTTTACTGGGGGTTGGAACCTGTGAGTGTGATGTAAAACCCAGACAAACGACAACTGCCGCCCGGTGGACGGCAGTTGTCGTATCGACAAAGCGACGGGGGGAGTTACTTCTCCTGCTGCTTGCGCCAGCGAATTCCGGCCTCGAGGAACCCGTCGATCTCGCCGTTGAAAACGGCCTCCGGGTTGCCGACCTCGTACTCCGTGCGCAGGTCCTTGACCATCTGGTACGGGTGCAGCACGTAGGACCGCATCTGGTTGCCCCAGGAGTTGCCGCCGTCGCCCTTGAGGGCGTCCATCTTGGCCTGCTCCTCCTGCCGGCGCCGCTCCAGCAGCTTGGCCTGCAGGACGTTCATCGCGGTGGCCTTGTTCTGGATCTGCGACCGCTCGTTCTGGCAGGAGACGACGATGCCGGTGGGCAGGTGGGTGATGCGGACGGCGGAGTCGGTGGTGTTGACGCCCTGGCCGCCGGGGCCGGAGGAGCGGTACACGTCGATGCGCAGCTCGCTCTCGTCGATCTCGACGTGGTCGGACTGCTCGACGACCGGAAGGACCTCGACGCCCGCGAAGGAGGTCTGGCGGCGCCCCTGGTTGTCGAAGGGCGAGATACGCACCAGCCGGTGCGTGCCCTGCTCGACGGAGAGGGTCCCGTAGGCGTAGGGCGCGTGCACGGCGAGGGTGGTCGACTTGATGCCGGCCTCCTCCGCGTACGAGGTCTCGATGAGCTCGGTCTTGTAGCCCTTCTGCTCCGCCCAGCGCAGGTACATCCGCTGCAGCTTCTCGGCGAAGTCGGCGGCGTCGACGCCGCCCGCCTCGGCGCGGATGTTGACCAGCGCCTCACGGGAGTCGTACTCGCCGCTGAGGAGCGTGCGGACCTCCATCTCGTCCAGCGCCTTCTTGACGGCGACGAGCTCGGACTCGGCCTCGGCGCGGGTGTCCGGGTCGTCCTCCTCCTCGGCCATCTCGAACAGCACGGCGAGATCGTCGATCCGGCCGCGCAGCGCGTCCGCCTTCCTGACCTCGGCCTGGAGGTGGGACAGCTTGCTGGTGATCTTCTGCGCCTCGTCCGGGTTGTCCCACAGGGACGGCGCGGCCGCCTGCTCCTCGAGCACGGCGATGTCTGCCCTCAGCTTGTCGAGGTCCAGAACGGCCTCGATCGACTCCATGGTCGAGGAGAGGGACTTGAGCTCTTCGGATACATCGACGACTGCCACGCCTCCAGCCTAACGGCTGTGGCAACCGACGTTCGCCGTGCCGAGGGCCCGAGCGATGACCTGCGCTTACGCGGGCTCAGGGCGAGGCGGGCGCCGAATGCCTCGTGTCCTGCGGTGACGCCCCCGCGTCGTCCCCCGACGTGGCCAGCCAGGTCCCGACCCCGGCCGCGGCAGCCAGCACCACCGCCGCCGCTCCCAGCACCAGCCGCCGACGCCGTGTCACGGCCCGGTGCCGCGCCGACCCGGGCCGCGGCGCCCCCGCCGCCCGCGGCACCCGCGCGGTGCCCCGCGCACCGCCCGCCAGCTCGTCCGGCCCCGGCACCCGCATCGACGTGTGGGTGTCCCGGTTGGAGTCCGCCGGCTTCGCGCCCGGCACCAGCGGCACCGCGCCCCGCCGCCGCACCGGCTCCCCCGCCGGCACGGTCTGCGCCTCCTCGGCCTCCTCCGCCGGCTCCACGTCCGGCTCGTCCACGTCCAGCGGCGGCATCCCCGCGACCAGGGGCAGCAGCTCCCGCAGCCGCACGCCCAGCTCGGAGGCGCGCAGCCGGGAGGCGGGGGCCTTGGCCAGGCACTGGACGAGGAGCTGCCACAGCTCGTCGGGGATACCGGGCAGCGGCGCCACCGTCTCCGTCACATGCCGCCGGAGCACGGCTCCCGGATGGCCGCCCCCGAACGGTGTGAAGCCCGCCAGGAGCTCGTACAGCACGGTCGCGAGGGCGTAGATGTCCACCGCGGCGCGCGGCGGGAGCCCCTCCACTATCTCCGGCGCCAGGTAGTCCGGGGTGCCGATGATCTTCGTGGCCCGGGTGCGGCGCGGGGAGTCGATCAGCTTGGCCACGCCGAAGTCCGTCAGCAGCGCGGGGTGCGCGCCGCCCGGGCCGAGCGGGCCCTGCATGTCCAGGAGGATGTTCTCCGGCTTGACGTCCCGGTGCACGACCCCGGCCGCGTGGGCGGCGGCGAGCCCGTCGGCCACGTCCGCGACGATCGCCACCGCCGCCTCCGGCGCGAGCCGCCGGTCGCGGTCGAGGCGGGTGCGCAGGTCGGTGCCGCGCACGAGGTCCATGACCAGCGCCAGGTCGTTGCCGTCGACGACGAGGTCACGGACGGAGACGACGTTCGGATGCTCCAGGCCCAGCAGCGCCGTGCGCTCCTGCACGAAGCGGCCGACGAGTTCCTGGTCGGACGCGAGATCCTCGCGCAGCAGCTTGATGGCGACGGGCCCCTCCGGACCCTCGCCCAGCCACACCGTGCCGGCGCTGCCCCGCCCCAGGATCTGGTTGGCGGTGTACCGGCTGCCGATCTTCCGTCCCAAGACTGCTCCTACTGACGCGTGTTGTCGCCAAAGCTACGCGTCAAAGGGGCCGGCCTTCACCGTGGAGACGGAAATCACCCGCCAGATGTCGACAAATCACCAAGCCAACGGCCGGGCGGTCAGTTGCCGCCGCCACCGCTTCCGGACGAACCGCCCAGATCGCCGATCCAGCCGCTGACGTTGTCGTACCAGTGCTTGAGCTCCGAGAAGTAGCCCCGGCCCGTGCCGATCCAGTCCTGCAGCGGGGTCAGCTCCCAGACCAGCCAGCCCGCGACGAACAGGATGACGACCATGAACAGACAGCCCTTGAGGCAGCCGAGCCCGGGGATCTTCATCCGGTTGGGGCTGGGCTGACGCGGCTGCCGGGGCTCGCGGACCGGCCGCTGCGGCTCGGGCGCGGGCGCGTACCGCTGCGGCTGCTGGTGCTGCGGCGGCGCGTACTGCTGGGGCTGTTGCTGCTGCGGGTAGCCGTACCCCTGCTGCCCGCGCGGGGCGCGCTGCGGCGCGCGCTGCTGCTGGGGGCGCGGCGGCGGCTGCTGCGGGCGGGCGACCTGGCGCTGCGGGCGGCGGCGCAGCGGGTCCTCGTTCGGGTCGAGGTACTGCACCTGCGTCTGCTCGTTGCGGTCGCGGGCGGCGCGCAGCTGGGTCTGCCAGGGGTGCGGCTGCTCGGGCTGCTGTCCCGGCTGCCCCGGGGGCATGGGCGGCATGACGGCGGTTGGGTCCGCGGCCCCGGTGTTCGGGAGTACGGCGGTGGGGTCGGCGGCGCCGACGGGGCCGGGGCGTCCGGTGGTCGGCAGGACGTTGGTCGCGGCGTTCGGGTCGTAGCCGCCCGCGCCGTGCGGCAGGACCTGGGTGGGGTCGGCGGAGCCGGGGACGGCGGCGGGCTGCGGGTCGGGGGCGAGCAGGGCGCCCACGCCCTCGGCGGCGGCGATCTGCGCGGAGTTCGCGTGCACGCCGATGCCCTCGGCGACCACGCGCAGGCCACGGGCGAGGTTCTCGGCGCTGGGCCGGTCGTCCGGGTTCTTGCGCAGGCAGCGCTCGATGACCGTCCACAGCGGGTCCGGGACGGTGGAGGGGCGGCGCGGCTCGGCGCTCAGGTGCTGGTGCAGGACCTCGAGCGCCGACTGGCCGGAGAACGGGGGACGGCCGGTGACCAGCTCGTACAGCAGGATCCCGGCGCCGTAGATGTCGACCGCGGAGGTCTGCGGGCGGCCCTCGGCGGACTCCGGCGCGACGTACGCGGGCGTGCCGACGAACTCGTGGGTGCGGGTCAGGCCCGGGGAGTCGGCCAGGCGGGCGATGCCGAAGTCGGTGAGCATCGGGTGCATCTGGCCGCCGTACTGCGCGAGCAGCACGTTGGCGGGCTTCAGGTCACGGTGGACGACACCGTCGGCGTGGCTGGCGGCGAGCGCGTCGGC
The DNA here is from genome assembly GCF_053593695.1 of Streptomyces sp. NPDC002144. Taxonomy (NCBI): domain Bacteria; kingdom Bacillati; phylum Actinomycetota; class Actinomycetes; order Kitasatosporales; family Streptomycetaceae; genus Streptomyces; species Streptomyces sp. NPDC002144. Next base: position 54,195 of record NZ_JBSFDB010000001.1, on the reverse strand, counting down.
GATCTGGGCGGTGAGCAGGGCGGCGCCGACAGGGCTGAGGGGGCCGCTCTCGCGCAGGTAGCGGTGCAGGTCGGGACCGTCGACGAGGTCCATGACGAGGGCCAGCAGATCGCCCTCGACGACCAGGTCGCGCACCCGGACGATGTTGGGGTGGGTCAGCCGCAGCAGGACGGACCGCTCGCGGAGGAACCGCATCACGATGTCCGGGTCGCTCGCCAGCTCCTCCTTGAGGACCTTGATCGCGACCGTCTCGCCGGGCTGGCCGGCCACGGCGGCCTCGGCCCCCGCGGTCTCCCGCTGGCGGGCTCGCCAGACGGTCCCGGTGGCGCCGCGTCCGAGCGGCTCCTCCAGGAGGTACTTGCTGCCTACCGGCCGCACGTCATGCGCTCCCTGTCGCTTGCCTGCTGTTCCGACCCACTGTAGTGCCGCCACGCCGGGCGGCATCCTGTCCGCTTTCCGTGCCTCTTCCGTTGTCTCTTCCGGTGCCACTTACGTACCGGTTCCCGTCCCCGTTCGAAGGAAAGACGCTCGACCCGGTCGGCCGGTTGCCGCGGTCCGGACGTGACCGATCTCAACTGATCACCCGCGCACCACTGGTCAGGCACTTTTGGGGGCAGAGCTGACCAATCAAGATCACTTGGGACCGGGGCATGGGCGTGTTGTCAGTGGCAGGTGCGAGGATGCCTTCCGTACTGGCCGACGTGCTCGTGTGGGGTGGGGCTCGTGTGGGGTGGGGGGCGGGAGCGTCCGACGGATCTCCCCGAGTCCGCGCCCGCGCCGCGCCCGCGCAGAAGGGATCGCTGACGGCGATGCAGATCCGGCTGACCGTCGTGGACCCGCTGGGCCCGCCCGACCGGGCGCGGGGCCGCGCCGCGAGCTGCGACGTGCTGGTCACCGCACCGGCCGGCACCGCCCTGGCGGCGGTCGCCTCCGCGCTGGCCTCGGCGGTCTCCGGGGACGCCGCCGCGGCCGGCTCCGTCGTGCTGTACGCCGACGGGGAGCGGCTCGACGACCGGCGCTGCACGCTGGGCGAGCCCCCGCTCATCGACGGCGCGGTGCTGTCGCTGGGCGCGCCCGCCGAGCCCGAGCCGCACCCCGAGCTGGACGAGGCCCCGACCCAGCTGCACGTGGTCGCGGGCCCGGACGCGGGCGGTGTCCATCTGCTGCACGGCGGCGAGATCCGCATCGGCCGCTCCGCCGACGCCGACGTCCCGCTCGACGACCCGGACGTCTCCCGCGTCCACTGCGCCGTGACGGTGGCCGCCGACGGCCGTGTCTCGGTCGCCGACCTCGGCTCCACCAACGGCACGACCCTGAACGGCGGCCGGGTGAGCACCCGCCCGGTGCGCTTCACCCCGGGCGCGCTGCTGCGGATCGGCGAGTCGGCCCTGCGGCTGGCACCGGCGGGCGGACCGGGGGCCCGGGTGCCCACGACACCGGACGGCGAGGGCTGCGTACGGGTTCCCTCCGGGGGCGCCGCGGACGGCACGGGCCGGGCGGCCGGGGGCGCCGCGGTGGGCTCGGGCGGTGCGGCACCGGGCGGCGGTGCGGGCGGGGCGCCGGCGGTGCCGCACGCACGCGTGGCCGACGGGGCCGGCACGGCCACTCCGTCGCGCGGTGTACGCGCGGGGACCGGTGAGCCCGTCGTGGTGCCGGGCCAGGGCGGGGCACCGCGGATCGAGAAGACGGGCACGGGCGCGGGCGACGGCCACCCGACGGAGTACGGCACAGCGGGGCCGTACGGCACGGGGGACACGCACGCGGGTCGGCTCGGGGCGGTCGAGTCGGACCCCGGTGCCGCCACGCACGGCCCGGCGAGTGACGGCGGACCGTCCGGGACGCGCCCGCGAGGTGGCGCCGACGAGCCGTCGGGCACCGGCACGCGCCCGCCCGAGGACACCGACGCACACTCCCGCGCCGAAGGCGGCTCCTTCCTCGACGGCACCACCCCCGCGACCGCCCGCCGCAAGGGCACTCCCCTGCGGGGCACCGACATTCCGCAGGGTGTGCGCAAGCGCGGGGGGCTGTCGGCGTGGGCCCGGCGGCTGGCCGGCAGCCGTGCGGAGCAGGCGGTGCCCGAGCAGGCGTACGACGAGGACAGCGCGCCCCCCGTCGCCTCCGACGGGCCCGCCCCGGTCGCCGTCGGCCCGCAGGCTCCGGAGACCTGGCCGGACCCGGCGGCCCTGCTGCTGACGGCGCTCGGGCCGGGACCCCGGCTGTGGGAGCGCGGCCCCGCCCACCCCGAGGCGCTCACGGTGCGGCTCGGCACGGCGGACCGGGCCGCGCCCGACGGCTCCGGGCTGCTGCCCGCCGTACCGGTGACGGCTGATCTGCGCGAGGTCGGCGCCCTGGGCCTGGCCGGCCCCCGCAGCCGCCTCTCGGGGCTGGCCCGGGCGGTGGTGGCCCAGCTCGCCGCGCTGCACTCCCCGCAGACCCTGGAGATCGTCCTGATCAGCGCGGACCGCGCGCGGCCCCTGGAGGAGCGCACCGCCGAGTGGTCCTGGCTGGGCTGGCTCCCCCATCTCCGCCCCGGCCACGGCCAGGACTGCCGTCTTCTGCTCGCCTACGACCGCGAACAGGCCACGGCCCGCACCGACGAACTCCTGCGCCGGCTGGAGGACCAGCTCGCGGAGGCGGGCCCGGCCCCGCTGCGTCCGTCCCGGCAGGAACCCGTCCGCCGGCCCTCCTGGGCGCGGACCGACGACGAGGACGGCGACGCCTTCGCCGGGCCGTACACCGTGCTCGTGGTGGACGGCGACCCCGGAGGCGCCACGGTGCGCGAGGCGGTGGCACGGCTCGCGCTGCGGGGCCCCGAGGCCGGCATCCACGTCGTCTGTCTCGCCGAGACGGCACCCGCGTCGCCCGCGTCCCCGGTCACCGACACGTACGAGGCGGCCTGCGCGGTCGCCCCGACGTTCCGTGCGTGCGGAGCGGTGGCCCTGCTCAGCGGCGACGTGGCAACGGCACTGCGGCTGATGCGGGTCGCCAGGAGCGGGGCGGCGACGGGGAGCGGGACGGGCGAAGCGCCCGCGGCCGCGGGAGCACGGACCGGCTCGACGACCTCCGCAGACCGTCTCATCACCGCCGACGCCACCGCCGGCTCGGGCGCAGGGTCCGGCATCTCGGCCGCCGGCTCAGGGGCACGGTCCGGCTCCTCGGCCACCGGCGCGGGTGCCGGGTCCACCAAGTCGGCCATCAGCTCAGGCGCTGCGTCCGCCACCTCGGCCGCCGGCTCACGCACAGAGCCCGCCACCTCGGCCTCCGCCCCGGGCGCAGATTCCGCAGCCCCCGGCCACGGCAGGCGCACCGACACCGCCACCTCAACCCCCGGCCACGACACCGGCACCGGCACCACCGCCTCACCCCACGGCGCAGGCGCGGGTACTGGCACCACCGCGGCCGTCGGGACGGGCAGCCCCCGCACCTCCCCGAGCCCGGCCGCGACACCCCCTCACTCCCCCGAAACGACCCCCGCACCGACCCCCGTCCGCCCCTCCCCCGCCGGCCCCATATCCCCCGGCACCGTCGCCGCCGTCGACGCCGTCTCGCTTGCCTGGGCCGAGCGGTTCGCGCGGGCCCTGGCGCCGCTGCGGCCGGACGGTTCCGGAGTCGAGCGGGACACGCGCGTGTCCGTACCGCTGCCCCAGTCGGCGCGGCTGCTGGACGAGTTGGGGCTGGCGAGGGCCACCCCGGCGTCCCTGATGGCGCGCTGGGCCGACGCGGCGGACGACCCGCACGCGCTCGGCGGACGGGCCTGGGCCGTGCTCGGCGCCGGACCGCGCGGCCCGGTCTCGGTGGACCTCACGGCCGACGGACCGCACCTGCTGATCGAGGGCCCCGCGGCCAGTGGCCGCACCGAGCTGCTGCGGGCCGTCGTCGCGTCGCTGGCCGCCGCCGAACGCCCCGACCGGCTCGGCGTCGTCCTGATCGACGGTCAGTCGGACGGCCTGCGGGTGTGCACCGACCTCCCGCATGTGACGACCCACCTGACCGCCAACGACCCCGTCCGCATGCGGGAGTTCGCCCAGTCGCTGAGCGCGGAGCTGAAGCGCCGGGCGGAGCTGCTCGGCCGTTCCGACTTCGCCGAGTGGCACACGGGCCGCGAGCTGTCGGGCCGCATGGTGGCCCAGCGCGGCACACCGTCCCGCGGCGCGGCGCCCGGCGGCAGCGGCGCGGCCGACCTCGACACCCCGCCCAGCGCGACGATGCGGCTGCGCCCCGGCGCGGCCCGCCGGCAGACGGAGGCCGCGCCCCCGCTGCCCCGTCTCGTCGTGGTCGTGGACGACCTGGACGCCCTGGTCTCCCCCGCCCTCGGCTCCCCGGGCCGCCCCGCCGCGGGCTCGGTGATACGCGCCCTGGAGGCGGTGGCGAGGGAGGGCGAGCGGCTCGGCGTCCATCTGGTCGCCGCGGCCGGGCCCGGCGGCCGTACCGCGGAGTCGGAGCCGGCCCGCCGGGCCACCCTGCGCGTCACCCTCGAAGCCCCGGACTCCGGCCCGGACGATCCCGCCCCCGGGCGCGGCCGGCTGACCTGGTCCGACGGGCGCGCGCTGCCCTTCCAAGGCGGCCGGGTCACGGGCCGCATCCCCCGCACGGCGACCCTGCGCCCCACGGTCGTCCCGCTGGACTGGCCCCGCATGGGCGACCCCCCGACCCGCCGCCCCGTACGGGAACTGGGCAACGGCCCGACGGACCTGGCCCTCCTCGCCAGCGCACTGGAGCGGGCGGCCCGGGAGGTCTCGGCGACGGAGGTCCCCTCACTGCTGTGATCCGTTCGGTCCGTCCGGGGCATGTCCGCGCGCCCGCCTGACGCCTGGTCACGAGGCGGTCACGATCCTCCGGTTGACACAACACGCGGTCTTGCCGCCCTCAACCCCGCGGCGTAGACCGGATCGCACGGGACAGCGCTCGACGTTCGACGACGAACGAAGAACGGGGCAGTGATGCGCAGTACGAGCACCAGGAACCGGAAACGCAGGACCGTCGCGGTCACGGCCGCCCTCCTCGCGGCGGCGCTCTCGCTGGCCGCCTGCGGAGGCAGCGACAACAAGAGCAGCGGCTCGGGCGGTAGTTCGCCGAGCGCGAGCGGCGGTGGCAGCGGCCTGAAACTCCCCAAGCTCAACGGCCAGACGCTGGAGGTCGCCGCCGTCTGGACCGGTGCCGAGCAGGACAACTTCATGAAGGTCATGGACGAGTTCAAGAAGCGCACCGGCGCCAAGATCGACTTCGTGCCGACGGGCAACAACACGTCCACGTTCCTCGGTACGAAGATCCAGGGCGGTCAGCCGCCGGACGTCGCGTTCCTGCCCCAGGTCGGGGTCCTGCACCAGTTCGCGGACAAGGGCTGGCTCAAGCCGCTCGGCGCGGACGCCAAGGCCCAGTTGACGAAGAACTTCTCCAAGGGCTGGGTCGACCTCGGCGCCTGGAAGGGCACCCAGTACGGCGTCTACGCGAAGGCCGCCAACAAGTCGCTGGTCTGGTACAACACCAAGGCCTTCGACGCGGCCGGCGTCAAGGACACCCCGAAGACCTGGAAGGACTTCCTGACCACCGCGCAGACGCTGTCCGACGCCGGCTCCCCGGCGGTCTCCATCGGCGGCGCGGACGGCTGGACGCTCACCGACTGGTTCGAGAACGTCTACCTCTCGCAGGCGGGTCCGGAGAAGTACGACCAGCTGGCCGCCCACAAGATCAAGTGGACGGACCCCTCGGTCAAGGACGCCCTGACCACGCTCGCCCAGCTGTGGGGCAAGAACGACCTGATCGCGGGCGGCACCAAGGGCGCGCTGAACACGGAGTTCCCGAAGTCGGTCACGCAGACCTTCTCCGGCGACACCCCGGCCGCGATGGTCTTCGAGGGCGACTTCGTCGCGGCGAACATCAACGGCGACACCAAGGCGAAGCTGGGCACGGACGCGAAGGTGTTCCCGTTCCCGGCGGTCGGCTCGCGGGCTCCCGTGGTCAGCGGCGGCGACGTGGCGGTGGCGCTGAAGGGCGGTGAGGGCGCGCAGGCCCTGCTGACGTTCCTGGCGTCGACGGACGCGGCGCAGATCTGGGCGGCGCAGGGCGGCATCCTCTCCCCCAACAAGGAGATGGACCTGTCCAGTTACAAGGACGCCATCACCAAGCAGATCGCCCAGCAGTTGCTCGCCGCCGGTGACAGCTTCCGCTTCGACATGTCCGACCAGGCCCCGGCGGCGTTCGGCGGCACGGCCGGCATCGGCGAGTGGAAGGACCTGCAGGACTTCCTGCGCAACCCGAAGGACGTCGCCGGCACCCAGCAGAAGCTGGAGGCCGACGCCGCCAAGGCGTACGGCGCCGGCTGACGGTCGGGCCATGACGTCTGTGGCGAAAGCGACGGGGGGCGCCGGCGCACTGCCGACGCCCGCCGCCCAACCGCGCAAGAGCGTCACGGGGACACGGCTGTGGGTGGCGGTGCTGTTCCTGCTGCCCGCGTTCGTGCTGCTCGGGGCGCTCGTGGTCTACCCCATCGGGTACTCGGTCTGGCGCAGTCTCTACGACGCCGGCGGCTCGGGCTTCGTCGGACTGAAGAACTACGGCGACATCTTCAGCGACAGCCGCACCCTGACCGCCGTACGCAACACGGCGATCTGGGTGGCGGTCGCTCCGGCCGTCGTCACCGCGCTCGGGCTGATCTTCGCGGTGATGACCGAACGGGTGCGCTGGGGAACGGCGTTCAAGCTGATCGTCTTCATGCCGATGGCGATCTCGATGCTCGCGGCCGGGATCATCTTCCGTCTCGTCTACGAGCAGGACCCCAACCTGGGCGCGGCGAACGCGGTCGCGAAGTCGATCCACGACACGTTCGTGTCGTCGTCGGTCTATCCCGACGCCCGGCCGAACGCGACGGCGAGCGATCTGAAGCCGTCCGGCGGCGGCTCGTTCACCTCGACCGGGACGGTGCACGCGGGCACCCCGGTGCTGCTGCCGCTGGTCGGCATCGCGCCCAACCGCCTGCCCGGCAACCCGGAGAACGCCAAGGCGGCGAGCGGCAGCGGGATCACCGGCACCGTCTGGCTGGACTTCAAGCTGGGCGGCGGCGGCACGAAGGGCAAGGTCGACCCGGGCGAGAAGGCGCTGAAGGGCGTCAAGGTGGAGGCCGTGAAGGGCGGCAAGGTGGTCGCCTCCGCCAAGAGCGGCGCGGACGGCACCTTCACCCTGCCGGCGAAGGCCGAGGGGGCCCAGGTGCGGCTGCCCGCCTCGAACTTCTCCGCGCCCTACAGCGGCATCGACTGGCTCGGCCCGACGCTGGTGACGCCGGCGATCATCGGCGCGTACGTGTGGATGTGGGCGGGATTCGCGATGGTGCTGATCGCGGCGGGCCTCGCCGGCGTCGACCGCAACCTGCTGGAGGCGGCCCGGGTCGACGGGGCCAACGAGTGGCAGGTGTTCCGGCGGGTGACGGTGCCGCTGCTCGCGCCGGTCCTGGTCGTCGTCCTCGTCACGCTGATGATCAACGTGATGAAGATCTTCGACCTGGTCTACATCATCGCCCCGCAGCCCAGTCAGGACGACGCCAACGTCCTTGCCCTGCAGTTGTTCCTGTCGTCGTTCGGCGGTGGCGGCAACGAGGGCGTCGGCAGCGCGATCGGCGTCATCCTGCTGCTGCTGGTGCTGCCGGTGATGTGGGTCAACATCCGGCGTCTGCGAAGGGAGAGGCAACGGTGACCGTCCTCGATTCGACCGTGCGCGCCAAGCGCTCCTTCGCCGCGCGGGTGGCGAGCGGCGCCGCGGGCGGCGTGCTGCGGGTCTTTTTGATCGTGGTCGCCGTGTTCTGGCTGGTGCCCACCTTCGGGCTGCTGGTGTCCTCGTTCCGCGACCCGACCGACATCGCCACCTCGGGCTGGTGGAAGGTGTTCACCGCGCCCAGCCAGCTGACCGCCAAGAGCTACCAGTCGCTGCTGGAGAAGGACGCGATCACGCACGCGCTGTTCAACACCGTGTGGATCACCGTCCCGGCGACGCTGCTGGTCGTGCTGCTGGGCGCGATGGCCGGATACGCGTTCGCCTGGATGGACTTCAAGGGCCGCGACTGGTGGTTCCTGGTCGTGGTCGCGCTGCTCGTGGTGCCCGTCCAGGTGGCGCTGATCCCGCTCGCCGACCTCTTCGGCAAGATCGGGATCTTCGGCGACATCATCGGCGTGGTCCTCTTCCACGTCGGCTTCGGACTGCCGTTCGCCATCTTCCTGTTGCGCAACTTCTTCGCGGAGATCCCCCGTGAACTGCTGGAAGCGGCACGGCTGGACGGCGCCGGCGAGACCCGGCTGTTCCTCACCGTCGTCCTGCCGCTGGGCGCCCCGGCGATCGCCTCGCTGGGCATATTCCAGTTCCTGTGGGTGTGGAACGACATGCTGGTCGCGCTGGTGTTCTCCAACTCGGAGTCGCAGCCGCTGACCGTCGCGCTCCAGCAGCAGGTACGGCAGTTCGGCAACAACATCGACGTGCTGGCACCCGGCGCGTTCATCTCGATGGTGATCCCGCTGGTCGTGTTCTTCGCGTTCCAGCGGCAGTTCGTCTCCGGGGTCATGGCGGGCGCCGTCAAGTAGCCCCGAGGCAACCGAAACGGGGGACACCGTTCACCTGGTGTCCCCCGTATGCAGTAGGAAACCGTAACCAAATCACTCCATCGGCCGTTCCCGGGCAAGGTCCTACCGCCCGCTGCGACCCATGGATGTCCCCTTGCCCAGGTTCAGTGTCATCGTCCCCGCGTACAAGGTTCAGGCGTATCTGCACGCATGCCTGGAGTCGGTGCTGTCGCAGTCGTGTGCGGATCTGGAGCTGATCGCCGTCGACGACTGCTCGCCGGACGGATCGGGCGCGATCATCGACGAGTTCGCGGCCCGCGACCCGCGGGTGCGGGCCGTGCACCTGGCGGAGAACCAGGGACTCGGCCGCGCCCGCAACGCCGGCCTCGCGCAGGCCTGCGGCGACTACCTGGTCTTCCTCGACGGAGACGACACCCTCACCCCGCACGCCCTGCGGATGATCGCCGACCGGCTGAAGGAGACGGGCGAGCCGGACGTCCTGGTCTACGACTACGCGCGCATCTTCTGGACCGGCGAGAGCGTCCGCAACCAGGCCGCGGCGCAGCTCACCGAGCAGGGCCCGGCGCCCTTCCGGCTGGCGGACCGCCCCGGCCTGCTGAACCTGCTGATGGTGGCCTGGAACAAGGCGTACCGGCGGGAGTTCGTCGAGCGCGAGGCCCTCGCCTTCCCGCCGGGCTACTACGAGGACACCCCGTGGACGTTCCCGGCCCTGATGGCGGCGGGCTCACTGGCGACCCTGGACCGGGTGTGCGTGCACTACCGCCAGCGCCGGCAGGGCAGCATCCTCGGCACCACGAGCCGCAGCCACTTCGACGTCTTCGAGCAGTACGACCGGGTCTTCGCGTACGTCGACGGCCGCCCCGAACTCGACCGCTGGCGGCCGGTGTTGTTCCGCCGCATGGTCGACCACCTGGCCGTCGTCTTCACCCGCCCGGGCCGGCTGCCCCGCGGGGCCCGCGCCGAGTTCCTGCGCAGGGCCCGCGCCCACTACCGCCGTCACCGCGTCCCCGGCGCCCGTCTCACCCCGCGCCACACCCTGATCCGCTGGGGTCTGCACCGCACGTACCGCGCCCTGCGGGCGGCCTCCGCCCTGCACCGCACCGTGCTCAAGCGCACCACGCGCCTGCTCAGGTCCCTGCGTACGACGGCCCTGCGCGTCCACTACCGCGTCCAGCGCTGTCTGCCGGTGCACGCCGACCGCGCCGTGTTCACCGCGTCCGACGGCCGCGGCGGCACCCCGGGCGCCCTGGAGGAGGCGTTCCGTGCCCTCGTCCCGCACATCCGCACCACCTGGCTCGGCGCCCCGGACAAGGCCGCCCACTGGACGGCCCTGGCCCGCTCCAAGTACCTGGTCGCCGACACCGCCCTCGACCCCCGGCTGGTCAAGCGCCCCGGCCAGATCCTGGTCCGGGCCCACCAGGGCACCCCGCTCGGCCACATGGGCCTCGACCTCCAGGAACGCCCGGCCGCGGCGCGGGACATGGACTTCGGGCGGCTCCTCGACGACGTCGACACCTGGGACCACGTGCTGTCCGCCAACCGCCACTCCACCCTCACCTGGGAACGCGTCTTCCCGGGCGCCTACACCACCCTGGAACTCGGCTCGCCGCGCAACGACGTGTTCCAGAAGGCGACTTCGGCGGACGTGACCCGGCTGCGCGAGTCCCTGGGCATCCCCGCGGACTCGGTGGCGCTGCTGTACGCCCCCGCCCCCCGCGACTACCGCCGCACCCAGCGCTCCCCCCTCGACCTGGACCGCGTCCTGCGCCGCCTGGGCCCCCGCCACGTCGTGCTGGCCCGCACCCCCGGACCCGTCCCGCCGAACGACCGGATCATCGACGTCACCGGCCATCCGAGCGTCGAGTCCCTCTGCCTCGCCTCGGACGCCCTGGTCACCGACTACGCGCCCCTGATGGTCGACTACGCCAACCTCGACCGCCCGATCGTGCTCCACCTCGACGACTGGGAGGCGTACGAGGCGGCCCGCGGCATCTACGTCGACCTGCGCGCCTTCCCGCCGGGCGCGGTCGCCCGCAACGAGGACGAGCTGATCGACATCTTCGTCACCGGCCACTGGCGCGGCTCCCGCTCCGCCCAGCTGCGCTCCGCCTTCCGCGAGCGGTTCTGCCCGTACGACGACGGACGCGCCGCCGAGCGGGTCGTACGCCATGTCGTGCTGGGCGAGCGGGGACTGCCGCCAGTGATCCCCCTCGACCAGCGCCACCCGGTGCCCTCGGCGGCAGCGGGCCCGGCACGCTCCGGCTCCCCGCAGGCCACCGTGCCGCAGCCCGCCGGCTCCCTGACCGTCACCGACAGCCTCTGAACACCGTTCTCGCACCGGGGAGTTCCATGCCCTCCAGCCCGTCACGGCCCACCCCGAGCCGGCCGTCCACCTGGCGCCCGGCGGGACGCCCCGGACGCTGACGCACCCCACGACCATCGAGAGAAAGAGCAGAATGCCCCGCTTCAGCATCATCGTCCCCTCCCATGGCGTGGCAGGCCGCCTGTCCCAGGCGCTGGACTCGGTCCTCGCGCAGTCCCACGGCGACTTCGAGCTGATCCCGGTCTGCGACGGCCCCGACGCGCCCGCGGCGGAGCTCGTCGCCGGGTACGCCGAGCGGGACTCCCGGGTGAGCCCGGTGCACTCGCCGCCGGCGGACGGTCTGGCCGGAGCGCGCAACACCGGGACGCGGGCGGCGACCGGCGCGTATCTGCTGTTCCTCGACGGCGACGACACCCTCGTCCCGGGCGCGCTGGCGGCGCTGGACGCGCGGCTGACGGAGACCGGTGACGTGGACGTCCTGTACGCCGAGCACGAGCGGGTGCCCTGGTGGGAGGGTGAGCCGACCAACCCGTCCGCGCTGCTGCTGCCGCCGAAGACCCCGGCCGGCGCCTTCTCCCCCGACCAGGTCCCCCAGCTGACCGGCGTCCAGCTCCCGGCGTGGAGCGCGGCCTACCGCAGGTCCTTCCTCACCCAGCACCGACTCGCCTTCCCCGACAGCCACTACACTGACGTCGGCTTCGGCGCCCTGGTGGCGCTGCGGGCCGAGAAGGCGGCCGTGCTGCGCGAGGTCGTCGTCCGGCATCTGGTGCGCCGGCAGGGCAGCCGGCTGAACCTGCCCGGCCCGCACCACGCGCAACTCCTCGACCAGGTCGAGCTGGTGCTCACGCGCGCGGCCGAACTGGGGCTGCACGAGGAGCGGTTGGTGCCGCTGTTCGACCACCTCTTCGCCACCGTCCTGAAGACGGCCGCCCATCCGCGCCGGCTCACGGCCGGCCGCCGCGCCTTCTTCCGCCGGGCGGGCATGCTCTACCGCCGCCACCGCCCGGCCGGCTTCCGTCCCCCGGGCGGGAGTCTCGGCGTCCAGCACCGGCTGCTGGCGAGCGGGGCGTACACCGCGTTCTGCGCGCTGCGCGGCGTCAACCGGTCGGCCACGCGTGCCGTGGAGGCCCTGCCCCGCCCCCGCGGCGTGCGCACCCGGCTCCGCTACGCCCGCGCCCTGCGCCGCCCCCTCGATCCCGGACTCGCGGTGTACTGCGCCTACTGGGGCCGCGGCTACGCCTGCAACCCGGCCGCGATCCACGCCAAGGCCCGCGAACTCGCCCCGCACATCCGGGCGGTGTTCCTCGTCGAGCCGGACCAGGCGCACACCGTGCCGGAGGACGTGGAGTACGCGGTCATCGGCAGCGCGCGGTACTGGGACGTCCTCGCCCGCGCCACATACCTGATCAACAACGCCAACTTCGCGGACGCCGTCGTCAAACGCCCCGGCAGTGTGCACCTGTCGACCCAGCACGGCACCCCGCTGAAGAAGATGGGCGTCGACCAGGCGACGTACCCCGTGGTGGCCGCCGCCACCGGCAACTTCACCAAGCTGCTGGAGCGGGTGGACCGCTGGGACTACAACCTCACCTCCAACCGCCACTCCACCCAGATGTGGGAGCGGGCCTTCCCGGCCGCGCACGAGACGCTGGAGTACGGCTATCCGCGCAACGACGTCTATTACACGGCCACCGCGGACGACGTGGCCCGCGTCCGGCGGGAGCTGGGCGTCCCCGACGGCAGGACGGCGGTCCTGTACGCGCCCACGCACCGGGACTACCACACCGGTTTCGAGACCGGCCTGGACCTGGAGGCCTTCTGCGAGCAGGCCGGTGAGGACGTCGTCGTCCTGCTGCGCGCCCACTACTTCTACGACCGGGGCCGGGCGCACAGCACCGGCCGGATCATCGACGTGACCGCGCACCGCTCCTCCGAGGACGTGTGCCTGGCCGCGGACGCGCTGATCACCGACTACTCCTCGATCATGTTCGACTACGCCAACCTGGACCGCCCGATCGTCGTGTACGCGGACGACTGGGACGTCTACCGGGAGACCCGGGGCGTCTACTTCGACCTGATGGAGCACCCGCCGGGACCGGTGGCCCGTACGCCGGAGGAACTGGCCGGCGTCTTCCGCGACGGCTCCTGGGCGGGCGCGGAGTCCGCCGCCGCGCGGGCCGCCTTCCGGGAGCGGTTCTGCCAGTTCGACGACGGGCGGGCCGCCGAGCGCGTGGTGCGCCGGGTGCTGCTGGGGGAGCCGCCGGAGGCGATCCCGCCCGTGATCCCGCTCGCCGAACGGACCCCGGCCCCGGTCCCCGCCCTCGTGAGGAACTGACACCCGTGCCCCGCTTCAGCATCATCGTCCCCGTCTTCAAGGTGCAGGGCTACCTGCGTGAGTGCATCGACTCGGTGCTCGGACAGTCGTACCCCGACCTCGAACTGATCGCCGTCGACGACCGCTCGCCCGACGGCTGCGGCGCGATCCTCGACGAGTACGCGGCCCGCGACGAGCGGGTACGGGTCCTGCACCTGCCCGAGAACGTCGGTCTGGGCCGGGCCCGCAACGCCGGCCTCGCGCAGGCCCGCGGGGACTACGTCCTCTTCCTCGACAGTGACGACTTCTACACCCCGGGCCTGCTGGCCGCCGTCGCCGACCGGCTCGGGAGCGCCGAGGACCCGGACATCCTGGTCTTCGACCACGTCCGCACCCACTGGTGGGGGCGGGGCGGCCCCAGCGACTCCTCCGGTCTGCTGGCCCGCGCCGGCCAGGACGTCTTCGACCTGCGCACCAGCCCCGAGTACGTCCATCTGTTCCTGGTCGCCTGGAACAAGGCGTACCGGCGGGACTTCTTCCAGGGCCACGGCCTCCAGTACGCGCCGGGGCTGTACGAGGACGCGCCGGTCACCTACCGCTCGATGGTGCTGGCCGAACGCATCGCGTGCCTGAACCGGATCGGTGTCGAGTACCGGCAGCGCCGGCAGGGGGCGATCACCAGGACGCCGGGGCGCCGGCACTTCGACATCTTCCCGCAGTACGAGGGCCTGTTCGCGTTCCTTCAGGAGCGCGAGGACCTCGCCTGGGCCCGGCCCCTGCTCTTCGAACGGGCCCTGGACCACATGCTGTTCGTGATCGCCCGCGAGGACCGGGTCACCCCCGCCGACCGCGCCGCCTTCCACCGCGAGATGCGCGCCTTCCACCGCCGCCACCGCCCCGAGGGCTTCGTCCCGCCGGCCGGTCCGCGCGGCACGGAGATGCGGCTGCTGGCGAGAACGCCGTACGCCTCGTACGCGGCCCTGAACGGTGCGCGGAGTGTGCGCAGGATCGCCGGGGCGGGCAAACGGCGTGCCGCGCAACGGCTGTCGGCCGCCGCCCAACGCGCCTGGTACACCGCAGGATCGAGGCTTCCGCTCGATCCGCGTCTCGTCGTGTACTCCTCCTCCCATCACGCGGGCGTGAACGGTGACCCGGCCGCGATCCACGCCAAGGCCCGGGAGATCGCGCCGGAGTTGCGCGGGGTGTGGGTGGTGCGGGAGGACGCGCTGGACACGGTGCCCGACGGAGTGGACCACGTGGTGCCGGGCTCGCGGCGCTACCACTCGGTGATGGCGCGGGCGGCGTACTGGGTGAGCAACGTCAACTGGCCGGGCGGGCTGGTCAAACGGCCCGGCCAGGTCCACATCCAGACCCACCAGGGAACCCCCCTCAAGTACATGGGCGCCGACCTGCTCGACAAGCCTGGTGCACGGCACGGCTTCAGCGTGCCGAGGATGCTGCACCGCGCCGACCGCTGGGACCTCAGCCTGGTCGCCAACCGGCACTCCGAGCTGGTGTGGGAGCGGGCGTACCCCTGCCACTTCACCTCGGTGCGCACGGGCAGCCCACGCAACGACGTGCTGGTCACCGGTGACGCGGCGCGGGCCGCGGCCGTCCGCGCACGGCTCGGCATCCCCGCCGACCACACCGTCGTGCTCTACGCCCCGACCCGCCGCGACTACTGCCGGGGCGGCCACGTCGACCGCGTCGACCTGGCCCGTTTCGCCGCGGACCTCGGCGCGCGCCACACCCTCGTCGTCCGTCTGCACCCGACCCTGGCGACGGGCACGGCACGCGGGCTCGGTCTGGCCGATCTGCACGGGCGGAGCGTGCTCGTCGACGCGACGGACGAACCGCACGTCGAGGATCTGATGCTCGCCTCGGACGCGCTGGTCACCGACTACTCGGCCCTCATGTTCGACTACGCCAACCTGGACCGGCCGATCGTGGTCCACGCCGACGACTGGGGCGCGTACGCGGCGAGCCGGGGCGCCTACTTCGACATCACCGCCGAGTCACCGGGCCATGTCTCCCGTTCCTACCGGGAGTTGGCGTGGCTGTTCGCGTCCGGCACCTGGAAGGACGAGGAGTCGGCGGCGCTGCGGGCCGGGTTC
The DNA here is from genome assembly GCF_053593695.1 of Streptomyces sp. NPDC002144. Taxonomy (NCBI): domain Bacteria; kingdom Bacillati; phylum Actinomycetota; class Actinomycetes; order Kitasatosporales; family Streptomycetaceae; genus Streptomyces; species Streptomyces sp. NPDC002144. Next base: position 38,880 of record NZ_JBSFDB010000001.1, on the reverse strand, counting down.
CGGAGGCGGTTCTGCGAGTACGACGACGGGCGGGCCGCCGAGCGGGTCGTACGGACGCTGATCCTCGGCGAGCGGATGTCCGCGCCGGGTTCGTTGTCGGCGATCCCCGCGCCCGCAGCGGGCCGGGCCCCCTCGATGAGGTGACGGGCGCGGAACCGCCCGGGCACACGACAGCGCGGACGCCGGTGCAGGGGCGTCCGCGCTGTCCGCCGGGGGTGGCGCCTGTCGCGCTGACGGCGCTGACGGCGCTTAAGGCAATTACTCGATGACGAGGTCGACCTCGATGTTGCCGCGGGTGGCGTTGGAGTAGGGGCAGACCTGGTGGGCGGTCTCGACGAGCTTGCGGCCGGTCTCCTGGTCCACGGTGTCCGGCAGCTCCACGCGCAGCGTCACCTTCAGACCGAAGCCCTCGCCCTGCTTGCCTATGCCCACCTCGGCGGTGACGGCGGCATCGCTGACGTCCACCTTGGCCTGGCGGCCGACGAGACCGAGGGCGCTGCCGAAGCAGGCGGCGTAACCGGCGGCGAACAGCTGCTCCGGGTTGGTGCCCTCACCGTTGCCGCCCAGCTCCACCGGCGGCGCCAGCTTCACGTCGATCTTGCCGTCGTTCGTGAAGGCCCGGCCGTCCCGGCCGTGGGTGGCGGTGGCGACTGCGGTGTAGAGCGCGTCCATGGGAAACCATCCCTCTCAAGTCGTTCGTGTTACGGCGGCTCTTCCGCGGCCGCCGCACGACGACAAGTAGAGCACACAATTCAATTGTGCACAACTGAATGGCTCGCAAGAGCTATCCTGGAGGCATGAGTACGACGCCCACCACCGACTGGCTCCGCCTGGACCAGCAGATCTGCTTCTCCCTGAACGCCGCGTCGCGCGCCTTCGGGGGCGTCTACCGCGTGGTCCTCAAGGACCTCGGGCTCACCTATCCGCAGTACCTGGTGATGCTCGTGCTGTGGGAGCACGGTGACCTGCCGGTCAAGAAGCTCGGCGAACACCTGCGCCTCGACTCCGGCACGCTCTCCCCGCTGCTCAAGCGGCTGGAGGCGGCGGGTCTCGTCCGCCGCGAACGCAGCGCCCGCGACGAACGCTCGGTGGAGGTACGGCTCACCGAGGAGGGCACGGCGATGCGCGAGCGCGCCCTTCAGGTGCCGCGCCGGATCGCCACCGCGACGGGCTTCGACGTCGACGAGATCCGCGCGCTGCGGGCCCGCCTGGACGACCTCACGACCGCGCTGGACGCGGCCGTGGCGGAGGAGATGGGAGGAGGCCGGTAGGAGCCGCGAGCCCGCTGGTCGGCGCGAGCCGTGTTGTCTGTGCGCGGCGGACGTAGAGCCGGAGGGTCACACGGCCGCTGACGTACTGCCACCGTGGCGTGAACTGCCCCTCCAGAGCGGCGAGTTTGGCCCGCTCGACCGGACTGCGCGGAGGGGGCCGCCGCGCCCCCAGCACCCGCCCGTCCCCGACGACCCACACCCGGTCGACCCCGGCCAGCCGCGCCGACAGCTCGCGCGCCCCGACCTCCTGGCCGCTCAACGTCCCCGACCGAGCCCCCGACTCCTTCAACGCGATGTCCCGGGCCTTGCCGAACCCGCCCGGATAGGCCGACTCCGCGATCCGCCAAAACGTGGGCACGAACAGCACGGGGTCGCCGGGCCGGATGTCGCGGGCGGCGTGCCCGGAGACGGCGGCGAGGTTCTCGGGCCGGTGCGCGGGGGAACGGTCGTGGCGGTAGAGGGGGAAGTCGTGGACGGCGACGAGTCCGACGGCAAGGACGCCGGCGAGGGTGAGGAGGGGACGGCGAAGGACGGGTCGGGGCCGGGGGCGGGGGTGGTCCGGCTGCGGGTCACGGTGGTCGGCGAGCAGAACTCCCGACACCGGGTCACCCTCTGACCGCCCGCCGTCGGCGAGCGTGGACGCGCGAGCACCGGGCAGCCGGAGCCAACCGTCCGCCAGCCAGCGGTCGTTCCGCGGCACGACAGGGGCTTCTTCGCTCAAGTGCCCCCGTGCGTGCGGGAAGTCGGGCACGCCAGGATCCGGCAGCAAGCGGGACAGGGCCCCGGCCAGCCACTCACCCCCCGCCGCCACCAGCAACGGCGCCCCCGCGAAGGCGTACAGCACATACCGTTCGTGATACAGCGGCTGCACCTGAGAGGCCGTCATCAGCAGGGCCGGCGGCAGTACCAGCAGCGGAACCGCCACCCGCGCGACCCGGCGCACCCGTACCGCCCCGGCCACCGCGAGCAGCACGCACGTCCAGAACACCACCCCCCTGGGCCCGGCCGCGACCGCTCTCACGAGGTCCTCGGCCTTCTCCCAGTCCGGCGCCACGAGCCACCCCACCTGCCCGGCCTGGCCGTGGGACACCCACACCAGCGGCGCGAGGACGACCGCCACCGTCCCGACGGCACGTCCCCACGCCCCCCACACCCGCCCCGGCGCCCGCGCCAGCAGCAACGTCACGGCGTGCGCGCACACGACCAGCACCGCCAATTCGTGCAGCAGGCAGGTGACGGCGAGCACTCCGCCGTAGCCGACCCAGACCCGCCCCGACCGGCTGTCGAGTCCCGTCATCAGCAGCAGCGTCGCCCCGATGACACCGGCCGAGACGATCGCGTACGACCGCCCTTCCTGCGCGTAGTGGCCGATCAGCGGGGTGACGGCGTAGAGCAGGCCGGACCACAGGCCCACGCGCGGACCGGCCAGCCGCAGGCCCAGCGCACCCACCAGCCCCGCGCTCACCGCCGCCCCGCACACCGACGGCATCCGCAGGGCGACCTCGTCGGGCCGGACGGCGAGGACGAGGTGCAGGACGAGGTAGTAGAGCCCGTGCACCGCGTCCACCGAATGGAGCATCCGCCAGATCTGCGGCACCGTACGCCGGCCGACCAGGAAGGTGGCCGCCTCGTCGCCCCACATGCCGCCCCGGTCGAGCCGCCACAGCCCGATCCCGAGCATCACGGCCACGGGAACCGCCACAGCAAGGACCTCGGGACGTGCCAGTCGGCGCACCGTGTTCTCACCGTCCACTCGCCTGATGGTGGGCTGTTGGCGAGCTCTTACCGACGATTGACGGCGTATTAGCACGTCCACTCCATTCGCCCGGCTTACGATCCGCCGTGATGAACGCGGAGCCGACCTCAAAGACACGACGTCCTCTTCTCGCCCTCGCGGCCGGCTGGCTCGCCACCCGGGCCGCGATGCTGTGGCTGCTCGCGCTGGGCGGCCTGCCGCTGCTCGGGCACGGCTCGGTCGCCCGGGAGGTGTGGCGGCTGTACCACCACTGGTACGGCGTCCTGGCGCACGGCAGCTTCCCCGTCCACGACCCGCTCTGGCAGTACCCGCCGGGTGCCGGCGCGGTCCTGCTCTCGCCCGCGCTGCTGCCGGGCCTGACGTACTTCGAGGCGTTCGTCGCGCTCACCCTCGTCTGCGACGCGGCGATCACCGTGGCGCTGGCCGTCGCGGGCGCGCGCGGCCACCGAAGCCTCCTCGGCGCGGCGGTGTGGGTGGCCGGCCTTCCGCTCCTGCTGCAGACGCCGCTCGCGCGCTACGACGTCCAGGTGACCGCCCTCGCGGTGGTCTCCCTGCTGGCGTTGCCGCGCTCCACGCGCGCGTGCGGGGCGTTCGCGGCGCTGGGCGCCCTGGTGAAGGTGTGGCCTGCGCTGGTGCTGCTGGGCACGCCGAGGGGCCGTATGACGCGCACGGCATGGGCGTGGGCCCTCGCCACCGGGACCGTCGCCCTGGGCGTGCTGGCGGCCCTGTTCGCCAACCCCTTCGGCTTCCTGCGCGAACAGGGCGGCCGGGGTGTGCAGATCGAGTCGCTGGGCGGCACGGTGCTCTCCTTCGCCGTGCACGCCGGCTGGCCGGGGAAGGTGCGTTACCGGTACGGCGCCATGGAGTTCACCGGCCCGTACGTCCGCGCGGTCGCCCACCTCTCCCTGGCGCTCACCGCGGTGGCCTTCGCGCTGATGCTGCTGTGGCGGCTGCGGGCCCGGCGCTGGACGCCGGCCACGCCCTACGACGCGGCGCTGAGCGCGGTGCTGCTGTTCACCGTCACCAGCCGGGTGATCAGCCCGCAGTACATGATCTGGCTGGTGGGTCTGGCCGCCGTCTGCCTGACCTCACGGCACACCGTGCAGCGGCCGGTCGCCGCGCTGATCCTGGCGGCGAGCGCGGTCAGCGCCGTCGAGTTCCCGGTCCTGTACAACCAGGTCATGGCCTGCACCTGGACGGGCTGCGCCCTGATGCTCGTACGCAACGGCCTGCTCGCGGTGGCCGCCGTGCTGTCCTTCGTCCGGCTGTGGCGCTCCACCGCGCCCCCGGCGCGCCTCCCTGGCGCGCCCCGCCGCTCCCCCGACGCCCGCGGAGCCACCCAGGCCGTCCCGGCGTGACCCGGGGCCTGCTTCACTGATACCGGACGCGCACCAGCACGCACGCCTCGACCGACTGAGGGGACGGCCTCACATGACCTGGCTGATCACCGGCGGCGCCGGTTACATCGGGGCGCACGTCGTGCGCGCGATGACCGGGGCGGGCGAGCGGACGGTCGTGTACGACGATCTGTCGACGGGCCTCGGGGAAAGGGTGCCGGACGGGGTGCCGCTGGTGGTGGGGTCGACGCTGGACGGCGAGCGGGTCGCGCGCGCCCTCGCGGACCACCGGATCACCGGGGTGGTCCATCTGGCGGCGAAGAAGCAGGTGGGCGAGTCGGTTGAGCTGCCCCTGCACTACTACCGGGAGAACGTCGAGGGCCTGCGCGTCCTCCTGGAGGCCGTCACGGCGGCCGGTGTCCCCTCTTTCGTGTTCTCCTCCTCAGCCGCGGTGTACGGCATGCCGGACGTGGAGCTGGTGACGGAGGAGACGCCGTGCGTGCCGATGTCGCCGTACGGCGAGACGAAGCTGGCGGGCGAGTGGCTGGTCCGCGCCACGGGCCGCGCGACGGGCCTGTCCACCGCGTCCCTGCGCTACTTCAACGTGGCGGGCGCCGCCACACCGGAACTCGCCGACACCGGCGTCTTCAACCTCATCCCCATGGTCTTCGAAAAGCTGACCGAGAACGCGCCGCCGCGCATCTTCGGCGACGACTACCCGACCCCCGACGGCACCTGCGTACGCGACTACATCCACGTCGTGGACCTGGCCGAGGCCCATGTGGCGGCGGCCCGCGCCCTGCAGGCCTCCCCCGGACGCGACCTCACCCTCAACATCGGCCGCGGCGAGGGCGTCTCCGTCCGCGAGATGATCGACCGCATCAACACCGTCACCGGCCACGCCCTCCCCCCGACGGTCACCCCCCGCCGCCCCGGCGACCCGCCCCGAGTCGTGGCCTCCGCCGACCGAGCCACCACAGAACTCGCCTGGAAAGCCAAACACGACGTCCAGGACATGATCACATCGGCGTGGCAGGGCTGGGTAAGACTGCATCCGGGGGCGGCACGCCACTAGCCTGCGCCGATGACCAGCCACATCGACCGCACCCTCGGCACCGTCCTCGGCTCCGCCGTCGGCGACGCCCTCGGCGCCCCTTTCGAGTTCGGCCCCGAGGGCGCCTTTTCCGCCCGCTTCCCCGAGCCGGGGGCGGGCGGCGAGATGTGCGGGGGCGGCGGCTGGGACCCCGGTGAGGCGACGGACGACACGCAGATGGCCGTGCTGCTGGCCGAGTCCCTGGTGGAGTGTGGCGGCCTCCACCTCCCGGACGTCTTCGACCGCTTCCGGCGCTGGGCGGCCGCCGACCCGAAGGACATCGGCCTCCAGACGGAAGCGGTCCTGACCAGCGGCGGCCCTTGGGACCTGGCGGCCGCCCTGCATTTCCAGGTCAGTCAACGCGGGGCCGGCAACGGCGCGTTGATGAGGGCCTCGACCTCCGCCGTGTACTTCGCCGCGGCGGGCCGGCAGGCCACGATGGACGCCGCCCGCCGCATCGCCGCCCTCACCCACGGAGACCGCGCCGCCTGGGAAGGCACGGCCGTCTTCCACGAACTGGTGCGCGTCGCCCTGTCCGGGGACGATCCGCTCACCGCCCTCCCGGACGCGCTCGCCGCCGTCCACCCCGACCATCAGGAGCGGTACGCCACCGTCCTGGCCGCCGACTGGCATCCCGACCTGGCGACCGAGTTCAACGGCGCCGTCTGGCCGTGCCTCGCCTCCGCCGTCTGGGCGCTGCGGACCACGTCCTCGTACGAGACCGCCGTGCGGGCCGCGATCGACCTCGGCGGCGACACGGACACCGTCGCCGCGGTGACCGGCGGGCTCGCGGGAGCCGTGTACGGCGTCGGGGCGATCCCCGAGCGGTGGGTCCCGGTGCTGCACGTGCCGCTGCCGGGGTTCGGTGGGCGTGTGCTGCGGGCGGCCGAACTGGCGGAACTGGCGCGGCGGTTGCTCGGTCGGGAGCGGTGAGTCGCGACCTACCGGTGGTTCAGGTACGCCAGCACCGCCAGTACCCGGCGGTGGCCGCTGTCGCTCGGGGGGAGGCCCAGTTTCAGGAAGACGTTGCCGATGTGTTTGTGGACGGCTCGTTCCGTGACGACGAGGGTCTTGGCGATGGTGGCGTTGTCGTGGCCCTCGGCCATCAGGGCCAGGACCTCGCGTTCGCGCGGGGTGAGGGAGTCGAGGGGGGAGTCCTTGCGGCGGGTGAGGAGTTCGGTGACGACCTCGGGGTCGAGGGCCGTACCCCCGGCCGCGACCCGCTCCAGCGCGTCGAGGAACTCGTCCACCCGGCCGACCCGGTCCTTGAGCAGGTAACCGAGCCCGCTCGCCCCGCCGGTGAGCAGTTCGGCGGCGTACGACTCCTCGACGTACTGGGAGAGCACCAGGACGGGAAGTCCGGGAAGCTCGGCGCGTGCCTCCAGGGCCGCGCGCAGCCCCTCGTCCCGGAAGGCGGGCGGCATACGGACGTCCAGTACGGCCGCGTCGGGCCGGTGCTCCAGCAGCGCGGGCAGGATCTCCGGGCCGGTGGCGGCGACCGCCACGACCTCGTGCCCCGCGGAGGTCAGCAACAGGACGAGTCCCTCCCGCAGCAGAGCGTTGTCCTCGGCGATCACGACTCTCACGGCAGTTCCGCCTCAACTCCGGTCACCGCGCGCGGCGACGACTTCCGGCCACCGGCGACCGGGCCACCGCAGCTTACTCACAGCGCCTTGATCGCCTCGGCGGTGGCCCGGGCGAGCGCCCCGAGATAGCCCTTGGGCAGCTTCGGGCTGCGGATCACCACCGAACGCCAGTACAGCGGCCCGGAGATCAGGTCGAGCGCCAGCTCGTCGTCGAAGCCGGCCCGGAGCTCGCCGCGCTGCTCCGCCGCCACGAGGATCTTGCTGGCCACGCCCTCCTGCCCGTCCCGCAGCGCCTTCTGCACCGCCTCGGCCATGTCGGGGTTGCGCGCCGCCTCCGCCTGCAGGTCGGGCAGGATCTGCGAGGCCACGGGGTGCCGCAGGGCGCGCGAGGTCACCTCGTACAGCAGCCGCAGATCACCCTCCAGGGAGCCCGTGTCCGGGGCAGGCAGGCCCTGCACCGCGAGCGCGGAGACGATGTCGAGCACCAGGTGCAACTTGGAGCGCCAGCGGCGGTAGACCGCGGTCTTGCCGACGCCCGCCCGGCGCGCGATCCCCTCGATGGACATCCGCGCGTAGCCGACGGACGCGAGCTCCTCGAAGACGGCCGCCCGGATGGCCTCCGTGACGTCCTCGCGGAGTACGGCCGCCCCCGCCGGGGTCCGGCGGCGCGGACGCGTCTGGGGCTCCTCGGCGTTCGTCGTCATGCGGACCAGCATAGGGCGTTGCGACGATACGGTCCCGTCCCCACGCAGAACGTGACGACGATACGGTCCCGGCCTGACGGACGACGGCCCGACGTCGCGACCTCACCGCGTCACGGCGTCGCGACGGAACGGTCCCGTCCCACCGGACCCTGCCCGCGTCCCACCGGACCATGCATCCGGCTCGCCCGGCACCCGCCAGCGCGAGATGCGTCACAACGAAACGGTAACGGCCCCACGCGGGTCGTCACGACGATACGGTTGCGTCCCGACGGAGTCCGTGACGACGAAACGGTTGCGTTCCGACGCCGAAACGGCCTACGCTCACGTTGCGACGATACGGTCCCGTTCCGACGTAAGAAAACGTGAAGAGACGCGTAAGGAAACGCCGGGCAACGTGACCGGCCGGCCGACGGGCCGGACGCCGCACCCCCCTCCCCCCGAGTGAAAGCAGCGGATGTGAGCCAGGTCCTCGACACACCGCCCCCGACGCCGGTCCCGGCCGACGACGACCTCGCGGCCCTCGCCGCCCGCCACGGCCTCTCGGTCAGCGGCGCCCGTCCCTCCCTGCCGGAGTACGTCCGGCAGCTGTGGGCCCGGCGCCACTTCATCACCGCCTTCGCCACCGCCAAGCTCACCGCCCAGTACAGCCAGGCGAAGCTCGGCCAGATCTGGCAGGTGATGACCCCGCTGCTGAACGCGGCGGTGTACTACTTCATCTTCGGCGTGCTGCTCGGCACCAAGCGCCATGTGCCGGACTACATCCCGTTCCTCGTCACCGGCGTCTTCATCTGGACGTTCACCCAGAGCTCGATCATGGCCGGCACCCGCGCCATCTCCGGCAACCTCGGCCTGGTGCGGGCGCTGCACTTCCCGCGGGCCGCGCTGCCCATCTCCTTCGCGCTGCAGCAGCTGCAGCAGCTGCTGTTCTCGATGGCCGCCCTGGTCGTCATCCTGCTCTGCTTCGGCGTCCCGATCGCCTTCTCCTGGGTGCTCGCGGTCCCGGCCCTGGTGCTGCAGTTCACCTTCAACACCGGCGTCGCGCTGATCATGGCGCGGATGGGCGCCAAGACCCCGGACATCGCCCAGCTGATGCCGTTCGTCCTGCGCACCTGGATGTACGTCTCCGGCGTGATGTGGAGCATCGACCGGCTGACCAAGGGCGACCACCTGCCCCACTGGGTGACGGTGGCCCTGGAGGTCAACCCGGCGGCCGTCTACATCGACCTCATGCGCTTCGCGCTGATCGACAGTTTCCACGCCAGCCAGCTGCCCCCGCACGTGTGGGTGGCGGCGACCGGCTGGGCCCTGATCGCGGGCGTGGGCGGCTTCGTTTACTTCTGGAAGGCTGAGGAGATGTACGGCCGTGGCTGAGTACACCGACGAGCGCGTCCCCACCGTCGTCTGCGACGGCGTCGACATCATCTACCGGGTCAACGGCACCGGGGCCGGCAAGGGCTCCGCGACCGCCGCCCTCAACCGCATGCTGCGCCGCCAGCAGACCGAGAAGGCGGCCGGCGTGCGCACGGTGCACGCCGTGAAGAACGTCTCCTTCGTCGCGTACAAGGGCGAGGCCGTCGGCCTGATCGGCACCAACGGCTCCGGGAAGTCGACCCTGCTGAAGGCGGTCGCGGGCCTGCTGCCGGTCGAGAACGGCCACATCTACACCAATGGCCAGCCCTCCCTGCTCGGCGTCAACGCCGCCCTGATGGGCGACCTGACCGGCGAGAAGAACGTCTACCTCGGCGGCCTCGCGATGGGCATGTCCCGCGAGGAGGTCAAGGAGCGCTACCAGGACATCGTCGACTTCTCCGGCATCAACGAGAAGGGCGACTTCATCACCCTGCCGATGCGCACCTACTCCTCCGGCATGGGCGCCCGCCTGCGCTTCTCCATCGCGGCCGCCAAGGACCACGACGTCCTCCTCATCGACGAGGCGCTGGCCACCGGCGACCGCTCCTTCCAGAGGCGCTCCGAGGAGCGCATCCGCGAACTACGCCAGCAGGCGGGCACGGTGTTCCTGGTCAGCCACAACAACAAGTCGATCCGTGACACCTGCGAGCGCGTGCTGTGGCTGGAGCGCGGCGAGCTGCGCATGGACGGGCCGACGGAAGAGGTCATGCAGGCCTACGAGGAGTTCACCGGCGGCGCGGACAAGCCGAAGGCCGCCTGAGAACACCATCACGAGAGCGGGGTGCCCCGAGCCGGTCGGCTCGGGGCACCCCGCTCTCGTACCGCCTGCTACGTGTGCGTGCGCAGCAGGGTGCGCATCGTGCGCATCGCCACCGACAGGTTGGCGAGGTCGAACGTCTCCGAGCTCTGGATCTCCTCCAGGGTCGTGCGCGCCCGGCCCAGGATCGCCGCGTTCTTCTCCTGCCAGGTCTTGAAGCGCTGCTCGGGCGTCGAGCTGCCGTTGCCCACCGCCAACACGTCCGCGGTCAGCGCCGCGTGGGCCGCGTAGAGGTCCTCGCGGATGGAGGCGCGGGCCATGGACTGCCAGCGGTCGGCGCGGGGGAGCTCGATGATGCGGTCCATGAGCTGGGTGATGTGCAGCCGGTCGGCGAGGTCGTAGTAGACCTCGGCGACGTCCAGCGGCTTCTTGCCCATGCGGTCGGCGACCGAGACGATGTCGAGCGCCGGGAAGGCGGAGGAGAACCCGGCCACGCGCGTGGCCAGTTCGTCCGGGACGCCGGCGCCGGTCAGCTCGTCGTAGATCTGCTGCCACCACTCGAGGTCCGCGCCGCGCAGCAGCTTCGGCAGCTGCTGCCAGACCTGCTCGACGCGCTCGGAGAAGAAGTCGACGGTCTCGGCGATCTGCACCGGCTGCGGCCGGTTGTTGAGCAGCCAGCGTGTGCCGCGCTCGACCAGGCGCCGCGAGTGCAGCCGGATCCGGGTCTGTACGGCGGCCTCGACCTGGTTGTCGAGGGCCTCCACGGCGTCCCACATGGGCGCCGAGCGGAAGATCGCGCGGGCCACCGTCTGCGCCCGGACGATCTCCTCCAGCGACGCCCCGGTCTCCTCGCGCAGACGGTGCAGGTACGTCGTACCGCCCGTGTTGACCGTGTCGTTGACCAGGACGGTCGTGACGATCTCACGGCGCAGCGGGTGGTTGTCCATGTACTGCGGGAACTGCTCGCGCAGCGCCGTCGGGAAGTAGGCGTGCAGCAGACCGCGCAGGTAGGTGTCGTCGGGGAGCGTGGTGTGCAGCAGCTCGTCGGCGACCGTGATCTTCGTGTACGCCAGCAGGACGGCCGTCTCCGGACCGGTCAGGCCCTGGCCCTGGCTCAGCCGCTCGCGGATCTGGCGGTCGGTGGGCAGGAACTCCAGCGCCCGGTCGAGGTGGCCCTCGCGCACCAGGTGCCGCATGAACCGCTGCTGGGCGTGGAGCATGTCCTTGGACTGGGCGAGCGCGTTGGCGATCGCCGTGTTCTGCGCGTAGTTGTTGCGCAGGACCAGCGCGCCGACCTCGTCGGTCATCTCCGCGAGGAGCTTGTTGCGCTGCTTGACGGTCATGTCGCCGTCCGCGACCAGGCCGTTGAGCAGGATCTTGATGTTCACCTCGTGGTCGGAGGTGTCCACGCCCGCGCTGTTGTCGATGGCATCGGTGTTGATCTTGCCGCCGTGCAGCGCGAACTCGATCCGGCCGAGCTGGGTCAGGCCCAGGTTGCCGCCCTCGCCGACGACCTTGACGCGCAGGTCGGCGCCGTCGACGCGGATCGGGTCGTTGGCCTTGTCGCCGACGTCGGCGTGCGACTCGGTGCTGGCCTTCACATAGGTGCCGATGCCGCCGTTCCACAGCAGGTCCACCGGCGCCTGCAGGATCGCCTTCATCAGGTCGGCCGGCGTCATCTTGGCGATCTTCTCCTCGATGCCGAGGGCGTCGCGGATGTGCGCGTTGAGCGGGATCGCCTTGGCGGTACGGGGGAACACGCCGCCGCCCGCCGAGATGAGCTCGGTGTTGTAGTCGGCCCAGCTGGAGCGGGGCAGCTCGAAGATGCGGCGGCGCTCGGCGTAGGAGGTGGCCGCGTCCGGGGTGGGGTCGATGAAGATGTGCCGGTGGTCGAAGGCGGCGACCAGGCGGATGTGCTCGCTCAGCAGCATGCCGTTGCCGAACACGTCACCGGACATGTCGCCGATGCCGACGACCGTGAAGTCCTCGCTCTGGGTGTCCACGCCCAGCTCGCGGAAGTGCCGCTTGACGGACTCCCAGGCGCCGCGCGCGGTGATGCCCATGCCCTTGTGGTCGTAGCCTGCGCTGCCGCCGGAGGCGAAGGCGTCACCGAGCCAGAAGTTGTACGACTCGGCGACCTCGTTGGCGATGTCCGAGAAGGTCGCGGTGCCCTTGTCGGCGGCGACGACCAGGTAGGTGTCGTCCTCGTCGTGCCGGACGACGTCCTGCGGGGGCACGACCTCGCCCGCGACCATGTTGTCGGTGATGTCGAGCAGCGCCGAGATGAACGTCTTGTAGCTGGCGATGCCCTCGGCCAGCCACGCGTCCCGGTCCGCCGCCGGGTCGGGGAGCTGCTTGGCGACGAAGCCGCCCTTGGCGCCCACCGGCACGATGACGGTGTTCTTCACCATCTGCGCCTTGACCAGGCCGAGGATCTCGGTACGGAAGTCCTCACGCCGGTCGGACCAGCGCAGACCACCGCGCGCGACCTTGCCGAAGCGCAGGTGCACGCCCTCCACGCGCGGGGAGTACACCCAGATCTCGAACGCCGGGCGCGGCGCGGGCAGATCGGGGATCGCCTGCGGGTCGAACTTCATGGAGACGTAGTCGTGCGGCCTGCCGCCCGCGGCCTCCTGGAAGAAGTTCGTGCGCAGGGTCGCCTTGATGACGGTCAGGAAGGACCGCAGGATGCGGTCCTCGTCGAGGCTCGCGACCTGGTCGAGGGCCGCGTCGACCTCCTCGAGGAGGGCGTCGACGATCTCGTGGCCCGCGCGCTGGCGGTCCGGCGACATCCGCGCCTCGAACAGGGAGACCAGCAGCCGGGTGGTGTGGACGTTGTTGCGGAGGGTGTCCTCCATGTAGTCCTGGGAGAAGGTGGAGCCCGCCTGCCGCAGGTACTTGGCGTACGCGCGCAGCACCATCGCCTGCCGCCAGGTCAGCCCGGCGCTCAGCACGAGGGCATTGAAGCCGTCGTTCTCCGCCTTGCCGGTCCAGGTGGCGGCGAAGGCCTCCTGGAACCGCTCGCGTCCGTCGTCGCCGTAGTCGCCGCCGCTCTTCGAGGTGGGCATGCGCAGCCCGAAGTCGTAGATCCAGGCCACGGAACGGTCCGCGCACTTCAGCTCGTACGGCCGCTCGTCGGTGACCTCGACACCGAGCCGGCTGAGGACCGGCAGCACCGCGGAGAGGGAGACGGCGTCGCCCTTGCGGTAGATCTTGAAGCGGCGCTCCTCGGGAGAGGCGCCCACCGGCTCGTAGAGGCTGAGGGAGAAGTCCTTGCCGTCCTGCTGCTGGGTCTCGCTGAGCTGTTCCAGGTGGACGAGGTCGGCGACCGCGGCACGCGGCGTGTGGTCGGCCTTGTAGCCCTCGGTGAAGGCGTTGCTGTAGCGGCGCAGCAGCTCGGCGGTGCGCTCCTCGCCGAGCTCGGCGTTCAGCGCCTCGGCGAAGGCGTCGGCCCAGGAGCGGGCGGCCTCCACCAGACGCGCCTCGATGCGCTCCTTGTCGGCGTCGGACAGCTCGGGCAGCTCGGTGCCCTGCGGGACGCGGACCACGAAGTGCAGCCGGGACAGGATCGACTCGGTGTTCCAGGCGGTGAAGTCGACGCTGATACCGCCCAGTTCCTCCTTGAGGATGTCGATGATCCTCAGGCGGACGCCCGTCGTGTAGCGGTCGCGGGGCAGGTAGACGAGGGCGGAGTAGTAGCGGCCGTACTCGTCCTGGCGCAGGTAGAGCCGCAGACGCCGGCGCTCCTGCAGGTACAGCACGGAGGTGGCGATGGACTCCAGTTCGTCGGCCGGGGTCTGGAAGAGCTCGTCGCGCGGGTAGGTCTCCAGGATCTGCAGCAGGTCGCGCCCGTCGTGGCTGTTGGGCGAGAAGCCGGCGCGCTCCAGGACCTCGTCCACCTTGCGGCGGATGACCGGAACCCGGCGCACCGATTCGGTGTACGCGGCGGAGGAGAACAGTCCGAGGAAGCGGCGCTCGCCGATCACGTTGCCGTCCGCGTCGAACTTCTTGACGCCGATGTAGTCCAGGTACGACGGCCGGTGCACGGTGGCGCGGCTGTTGGCCTTGGTCAGCACCAGCAGGTTGTGCTCGCGCGCCTTGGCGCGGGCGTCGGCGGGCAGCCGCTCGAAGGACGGGGAGACCGGGTGGCCCTCCTCGCCGGCGTGGTGCGGGTCGGAGCGCAGGATGCCGAGGCCGGTGCCGGGGACGGCGGCCAGGGTGTCGTCGTCGCGCAGCTGGTACTCGCGGTAGCCGAGGAAGGTGAAGTGGTCGGCGGCCAGCCAGCGCAGCAGCTCGCGGGCCTCCTCGATCTCCAGGTCGCGCAGGTCGGGGGCGACCGGCTCCTTGGGCAGCTCGTCGGCCATGCGCAGCGCCGCGTCGCGCATCTTGTCCCAGTCCTCGACGGCCTCACGGACGTCGGACAGCACCCGCAGCAGGTCGACGGTGATCTGCTTCAGGTCGCCGCGGTCGGTCTCGCGGTCGATCTCGACGTGGATCCAGGACTCGAGGTGCGCGTCGTGCGGCAGGTCCCCGCCCGTGTGCGCGGGCAGCACCTCGATGAGCTTGCCGGTGACGTCGCGGCGGACCACGATCTGCGGGTGGATCACGACGTGGATGCCGCGTCCCTGCCGGGTGAGCTCGTTGGTCACGGAGTCGACGAGGAAGGGCATGTCGTCGGTGACGACCTCGACCACGGAGTGGCTGCACGTCCAGCCGTTCTCCTCCACGGTCGGGGTGTGCACCCGCACGCTGGCCGTGCCCTGGGGGCGGTTCTCGGCCAGTCGGTAGTGCGAGAGCGCGGCTCCGAAGACGTCGACCGGGTCGCGGCCGGTGAGGTCCTCCGGGGCGGTGTGCAGGTAGTAGCGCTGGAGGAACGCGAGCACGGACTCCTGGTCCGGGGTCTCCGGGGTGTCGGGTGCGCCCTCGTCCGCCGTCCCGGTCGGTAGGCCCCCGACCGGGCTGTTCTCAGCTACCCGAGCGGCCCTCTCCAGCAGCTCGGCCTTGGCTTCGTCCAGCTTGGTCTGCATTGTCCTCTGGCTCCTGTCGCGCGCCGTTGCGTGACGTAGAAGGAAGTACGGTCTCTTCCCCTGCGGCTCGACGCCACGGCCCGGGTTCTCCGGTCGGCTCCGACGCTATGCCGCAGGGTGAGATGAGCGGGGGGTTATCAGCCATTCTCGACGCACCCACGGAATGTGACATCGCTCTCCGCGACGCCGGTTTCCGGGGTGTGTACGGCGTCCTGGGGGCCCGTGCGGCCCCGTCCCGCCCGCGAGGACCAGCGACCGCCGCCCGGTCACGGAGATGTTCCGTGCTCGCCGGGCGCAGGGCAGGGGCAACAGTGCCCCCGCGAGCTATCGCGCTGATCACGCCACCAAGGCTATCGCTCCTTACAGGGCCCCCGTCATGAGCCGTATGTGTACAAAACCAGGGGTGGAAGTTTGACATTCTGCACAGCGACCAAACCCCGCGCGCCCCCTTGGCAAGCGCGCCCGACGGAGGCACGTTGCCGATATGACAGCAAAAATCCTCATCGTCACCGGCGACGCGGCGGAGTCCCTGGAGGTCCTCTACCCCTACCAGCGGCTGCGCGAGGAGGGCTACGAGGTCCATGTCGCCGCTCCTTCCCGCAAGACACTGCGCTTCGTCGTCCACGACTTCGAACCCGGCTTCGACACCTACACCGAGAAGCCCGGCTACACCTGGCCCGCCGACCTCGCGTTCGCCGAGGTCGATCCCGGCCAGTACGCGGCCCTCGTCATCCCCGGCGGCCGGGCCCCCGAGTACCTGCGCAACGACCCCGAGCTGCGCAAGATCCTCAAGTCCTTCTTCGACGCCGACAAACCGGTCGCGCAGATCTGCCACGGCCCCCTCCTCACGGCCGCGATCGACAGCCTGCGCGGCCGCCGCGTCACCGCGTATCCCGCGCTGGAGCCCGACATGCAGTCCGCCGGAGCGACCTTCCAGGACACCGAGGCGGTCGTCGACGGCACCCTGGTCTCGTCCCGGGCCTGGCCGGACCATCCGGCGTGGATGCGGGAGTTCCTCACGGTGCTGCGGGCCAAGGCGCCGGTGACGTAGCCGGCCCGGTTCTCACGCGGCGAGGCGCTCGGCCTCCACGACCGCCTCCGCCAGCGTGTCCACCACCGGCACGCCGGCCTCCTCCAGGCTGGCCCGGCTGTGCGAACCCCCGGTGTACAGCACGGCCCGGGCTCCCACGTGGAGCGCGGCCACCGCGTCGTCGGCGGCGTCCCCGATGACCACCGTCCGGGCCGGATCCACCGTGGCGAGCGAGGCGAGGTGGCGCACCATGTGCTCCGCCTTGCTGCCGCCGGAGGGTCCGGTGCGGCCGTCGACGCGTATGAAGTGCGCCTCGATCCCGAACCCCCGCACCAGCGGCACGAGGTCCTCGTGTCCGTACATGCTGAGGATCGACTGACTGCGTCCCGTCGACCGCCATCCGGCGAGCAGCTCCGTCGCCCCCTCGGTCAGCGCGCACCGGCCGCGGTGCTCGCTGTAGTACCGGTGGAAGGTCACGTCCATGACTTCCCACTCGGCGTCCGTCGGCAGCCGCCCGAGCAGCCGCTCGTAGAACTTCGGCACCGGAACGCAGTACAGCGTCCGGTACTGCTCGATCGTGATCGGCGCCAGCCCCAGCTCGGCGAACGCCGCGTTCGTCGCCCCGATGATCGCGTCGTTGTCGTGGAACAGCGTCCCGTTCCAGTCCCACACGATGTGCGCCCCTGCGTTCTTCCCCATGCCCAAAACGTACCCGCAGCCACTGACAATCAAGAGAACGGCGGGTCGGTCGGGGTGTGCGGACGGCGGTCGATCGGGGTGCGCGGACGGCGGCTGGTCGGGGTGTGCGGTCGGCGGTCGAGCGGGGTGCGCGGACGGCAGTCGGTCGAGGTGTGCCGGGGTGCGCTGACGGCGGCCGACCGAGGTATGCCGACGGCGGCCGACCGGGATATGCCGACAGCGGCCGACCGGGATGCACCGATGACGGCCGACCGAGGTGCGCCAACAGCGGCCGACCGAGGTGCGCCGACGACGGTCGATCGAGGTTGCTGACCGTCGATCGGGGTGAGCGCAGGGCTCAGTCCGCGAGGCCCACCAGGTTCGGGATCTCCTGCGTGGCGTACCAGAGCAGTTCGTGGTCCTCGGCCCCGTCCACCACGAACTGGGCGTCGTCGTCACCGCGGTCCGCCGCCTCCAGCGCCTCGGCCGCCGCGGCCACGTCCGTCTCCGCTTCGTCGAGGTCGACGTGCACGGCGGCCGCCTTGGCCAGCGGTACGGCCTGGCTGACGCGGACCTCGCCGAGCGCGGCCGGGTCGAGTCCGCGGTCCGGGTCGGCCCAGGCCGCGCCGTCGGGAACGTCGACGGCGACCACGACCCGGCGCCGGGGAGCCCCGGGGTCGGCGGCCAGCAGACGCAGCGAGGCGACGGCGGCGCGGTTCAGCGCCGCGTACTCCAGTTCCTCGATGTCGTCGGAGAGGTACCACTCGCGCAGCGCGGGGGTGACGGCGTAGGCGACGAGCGGCCCGGCCCCCAGCTCTCCCGTCTTGTACGCCTCGGCGAGACCGGGGAGGGTCAGGGGGACGTAGACGCGCATGTCTGGCCGCTTTCGTGATCGAGGGCTCCGCTGGACAGGGCCTTCAGGATACGTGCGGGCGTCCCCTTTCGAGTCCCCGCCGATGACGCCGAGGCCGTCAACCCCGGGCCCGTGATTCACCCACGACCCCCACGTGAACACGGGCCTACAACCCCCTCCATCACCCTGATAGGTGAACCTTCCGGCCGCCCCGACCCGACTCGCCGCTTCCTTGCTGTCGCCATCGCGTTCCGTACAAGATCCGCAACAGGAAGTTACCGCCCGGTACCACCGCTCGGCCGGGCTCATGGAAACGCACATGGAAACGGGGACACCCATGCACAAGGTCATGACCAGGGCAGCCCACACTCGGCCGGGGACCCGCCCGCCGGGCCGCCACGACACGCGTCGCCCGGGCGGCGCCCCGCCGCGCACCCCGGGCGGAGCCCCGTCCGGGACCGCCCCGGGCGGCGGCCGCCCACCCGGCTCCCGTGCCTCCGGACTCTCCGCCAACACGAGGCCCACGGACACCCGCCCCGCGTCGGCACCAGCCCCCACACCGGTCCCGACATCAGCATCGGCCTCGGCCCAGACCGCGGCTCCGGCTCCGGCTCCGGCTCCGGCTCCGGCTCCGGCTAGGGCTTCGGCGACACCCCCGGTGCCCGCCCCGCCGGTTAGGCGCCCCGTCCCGCAGCCCCGCCCCACCGACGTCTTCGCCGACCGTCTGCTCGCCGTCCTGAGCGGGCAGCGGCCCGTCCACTGGATGCTCCGGCACACCGCGGGCCGTGCCTACGACGAACTGGCCCGGCTCGCCGAACACGGGCCCCTGCGCACCCGCGGCACCCGCCCCGTCGTCCGCGACATCGGCTACTGCGTCCCGCGCCCCGGCGCCATCGAGGCGTTCGCCCGCATCGGCGCCGGGGAGCAACTGCGCGCCATGGCCTTCCGCCTGGAGCAGGGCACCGATCTGCGCTGGCGCTGCACGGCGGTGGAGCTGGGCGGACCCCGCCCCCCGCGCGCCGCCCTCGACGACGACTAGCCGACCGTACGCAACAGGGCCGGGCCATCCCGCGGATGACCCGGCCCGCAAGCCGCTACGACGCCTCGGGCGCCGTCGCCGCCGTCACTTCTTGCGGCGACGCCCGCCCCGCGCCTGCTTGCGGCGCTCCGCGCGCGTGAGGCCGTCGGCCTCGGAACGCACCGGCTCCTCGTCGCCGACGAAGTCGCCCTCGATGGTGCCGCCCTCGCCGTCCACGGTCGGCGCGGAGAAGTGCAGGTTCCGCCGCTGCGGAGCGTCCAGCCCCTTCGCGCGGATCTCCGGACGCCCACCCGCCTGGGCCGGCACCGCGTCCTGCTTCTCCATGTCGACCGGAGCGACGTCCTCGACCGGGACCTCCTCGACCTGCTGCTCGACCTGGACCTCCAGGTTGAACAGGTAGCCGACGGACTCCTCCTTGATGCCCTCCATCATCGCGGTGAACATGTCGAAGCCCTCGCGCTGGTACTCGACCAGCGGGTCCTTCTGCGCCATCGCGCGCAGGCCGATGCCCTCCTGGAGGTAGTCCATCTCGTAGAGGTGCTCGCGCCACTTGCGGTCCAGGACCGACAGCACGACCCGGCGCTCCAGCTCACGCATGATCTCGGAGCCGAGCTGCGCCTCCCGCGCCTCGTACTGCTCGCGGATGTCGTCCTTGATGGACTCGGAGATGAACTCGGCGGTCAGACCGGCCCGGTCACCGGCGGCCTCCTCCAGCTCCTCCACCGTGATCCGCACCGGGTAGAGCTGCTTGAACGCGCCCCACAGCCGGTCGAGGTCCCAGTCCTCCGGGAAGCCCTCGGCGGTCTCCGCGGCCACGTACGCGTCGATCGTGTCGTCCATGAAGTGGCCGACCTGCTCCTGCAGGTCCTCGCCCTCCAGGACGCGGCGCCGCTCGCCGTAGATGACCTCACGCTGGCGGTTGAGGACCTCGTCGTACTTCAGGACGTTCTTACGGGTCTCGAAGTTCTGCTGCTCGACCTGCGACTGGGCGGACGCGATCGCGCGCGTGACCATCTTGTTCTCGATCGGCACGTCGTCCGGGACGTTCGCCATCGACATCACGCGCTCGACCATCTGGGCCTTGAACAGCCGCATCAGGTCGTCACCGAGGGACAGGTAGAAGCGGGACTCGCCGGGGTCGCCCTGACGGCCGCTGCGACCGCGCAGCTGGTTGTCGATACGGCGCGACTCGTGCCGCTCGGTGCCCAGCACGTACAGCCCGCCGAGCTCCTCGACCTCTTCCTTCTCGGCCTTGACCGCCTGCTCGGCCCGCTCCAGGGCCGCGGGCAGGAACTGGGCCCACTCCTCGATGTGCTCCTCGGGGTCGAGGCCGCGCTGGCGCAGCTCCGCCTCGGCGAGGTCCTCGGGGTTGCCGCCGAGCTTGATGTCCGTACCACGGCCGGCCATGTTGGTGGCCACCGTGACGGCGCCCTTGCGGCCGGCCTGGGCGACGATCGTCGCCTCCCGGTCGTGCTGCTTGGCGTTCAGCACCTCGTGCTGGATGCCGCGCTTGGACAGCTGCTGCGAGAGGTACTCGGACTTCTCGACCGACGTCGTACCGACGAGGATCGGCTGGCCCTTCTCGTGCTTCTCGGCGATGTCGTCGACGACCGCCTCGAACTTCGCGACCTCGGTGCGGTAGATGAGGTCCGACTGGTCCACGCGGATCATCGGCTTGTTGGTCGGGATCGGGACCACGCCGAGCTTGTAGATCTGGTGGAACTCGGCGGCCTCGGTCATCGCCGTACCGGTCATGCCGGAGAGCTTCTTGTAGAGGCGGAAGAAGTTCTGCAGGGTGATCGTGGCGAGCGTCTGGTTCTCGTCCTTGATGTCCACCCCTTCCTTCGCCTCGATCGCCTGGTGCATGCCCTCGTTGTAGCGGCGGCCGGCGAGGATACGGCCGGTGTGCTCGTCGACGATCATGACCTCGCCGTCGATGACGACGTAGTCCTTGTCCTTCTTGAAGAGCTCCTTGGCCTTGATGGCGTTGTTCAGGTAGCCCACCAGAGGCGTGTTCACCGACTCGTAGAGGTTGTCGATGCCCAGCCAGTCCTCGACCTTGCTGACACCGGACTCGTGGATGGCGACCGTGCGCTTCTTCTCGTCGACGTCGTAGTCGCCGGTCTCCTCGACACCCTTGAGCGGGTTGCCGGCCTCACCGCGCTTGAGGCGCAGCACCAGCTTGGCGAAGTCGCCGTACCACTTGGTGGCCTGGTCGGCGGGGCCGGAGATGATCAGCGGCGTACGGGCCTCGTCGACGAGGATGGAGTCGACCTCGTCGACGATGGCGAAGTTGTGCCCGCGCTGGACGAGTTCGTCCTTGGACCACGCCATGTTGTCGCGCAGGTAGTCGAAGCCGAACTCGTTGTTCGTGCCGTACGTGATGTCGCACTCGTACTGCTCGCGGCGCTGCGCCGGCGTCATGTTGGAGAGGATGCAGCCGACGCTCAGGCCCAGGAACTTGTGGACGCGGCCCATCATCTCGGAGTCGCGCTCGGCCAGGTAGTCGTTGACCGTGATGAGGTGGACGCCGTCACCGGAGAGCGCGTTCAGGTACGCGGGCAGGGTGCCGACCAGGGTCTTGCCCTCACCGGTCTTCATCTCGGCCACGTAGCCCAGGTGCAGGGCTGCACCACCCATCAGCTGCACGTCGTAGTGCCGCTGGCCGAGGACGCGCTTGGCGGCCTCGCGCACGGTGGCGAACGCCTCGGGCAGCAGATCGTCCAAGCTCTCGCCGTCGGCGTAGCGCTGCTTGTACTCATCGGTGAGGGCCCGCAGCTCGGCGTCGGAGAGGTCGACGAAGTCCTCTTCGATGGAGTTGACCTGGTCCGCGATGCGGTGCAGCTTGCGCAGGATCTTGCCTTCGCCTGCACGCATGATCTTCGAGAGGACGGACACGGGGGTTGGTCTCCTTGCCGGTCGGGCCTGGGACGGTCGGTTTCCATTTGACTTACTGAGCAACGGCCATCGTATGCGAGGACCAGCCCCGGTCGGGAGGCCTGCTGTGACGACGACCGTTCAGCACTCGGCGCACCGCCTCAAATCTTCTTCAAAGCGGGCAACGGACGGGTTCACAGGGGACAACGGACGGGCCCCGCGGATGGTGCCGGATCCCGCCGACGAATTGCGCGAATTGTGATCACCCGCTCACGCACGGCGAAAAGATGGCGTCGCGCGCCCGGCCCCGCGCAGAATCGGCCGATGGAACCCGTGACGCTCATCACCGCCCGTCTACTGCTGCGCACGGTCGGCCCGCAGGACACCGACGCGGTGCACGCCGCCGCCCAGGACCCCGACATCCAGCGCTGGACCACCATCCCCTCCCCCTACCTGCCCGAGCACGCGCGCGCCTTCACGCAGGAGATCGTCCCCGAGGGCTGGGCCAACGGCTCCATGCTCACCTTCGGCCTCTTCCTCCCCGAAGGGGAGGAACTGGTGGGCATGCTCGGCCTGACCATGCGTTCCCTGAGCACCGCCGAGATCGGATTCTGGGCCGCCAAGGAGCACCGCGGCAACGGCTACGTCACCGAGGGCGCCGTCGAGGTCTCCCGCTGGGCGTTCACCCAGCTGTCGGTCGACCGCGTGGAATGGCGCGCGGAGGTCGGCAACAGACCCTCCCGCGCGGTGGCGGAGCGCGCCGGTTTCGTCATCGAGGGCACCCTGCGCTCCGCGATCATCCACGGAGGCGTACGCCGTGACGCCTGGGTGGGCGCCCTGCTGCCCTCGGACCTGGGGCTGCCGTCGACGGCCCCGTACCTGCCGGCGCGGGTACAACCCGAGTAGCCCACCGCGAGCCCAACCCGGGGCATCCATCGACGAATCCCCAGTTCAGCCGCCACTGTCAGTCCCGCCCCCTATCGTGCGAACCATGACGACCCCGCGCCCCACCACCGACCTCTCGGCAGACGAGGCCCGCCGCATCGCCCTGCGCGCCCAGGGCCTGCTCGGCGCCCCCGACCGCAAGGCTGGCGTCCGCGGCATCCTCCGCCACCTCGGCGCGGTCCAGCTGGACACCATCTCGGTCCTGGCCCGCTCCCACGAACTCATCCCGTACGCCCGCCTGGGCGCGGTGGGCCGCAGGACGGTCGAGGACGCCTACTGGAACACCGCGGCGACCGGCGAACCCCACGCCTTCGAGTACTGGTCGCACGCCGCGTGCATCCTTCCCGTGGAGGAGTGGCCCCACTTCGCCTTCCGCCGCCGCGCCTACCGGTCCCGTCCGCACTGGAACCACGAGCTCCCCGACGGCACCTACGACCAGGTCGTCAAACAGCTCCGCGCCGAAGGCCCCCTCACCGCCACCGAGTTGGGCGGCGCCAAGCGCACCAGCGAATGGTGGGACTGGTCCGGCGCGAAGGTCGCCGTGGAGCGGGCCCTGATGTACGGCGAGGTGGTGTGCGTGCAGCGCCGCGGCTGGAAGCGGGTGTACGACCTGGCCGAGCGGGCGATCCCGGAGCCACTGCTGCACGACGAGCTGGACGACACGGAGTGCCTGCGCCGCCTGGTCCGCCTGGCCGGCCAGTCCCTGGGCGTCGGCACGCGCGCGGACATCGCCGACTACCACCGTCTCAAGGGCGAGCAGGTCGACGCGGTCATCGCCGACTCCGGCCTGGTCCCGGTCACGGTCGAGGGCTGGGGCAAACCGGCCTGGGCCGACCCGGCGGCCTTGGAGACACCTCCGCGCGGCCGCCACCGCACCACGCTGCTGTCGCCCTTCGACTCCCTCGTCTGGGAGCGGGCGCGTACGGAGCGGATCTTCGGCTTCACACACCGCCTGGAGGCCTACGTCCCCAAACCGAAGCGCGTCTACGGCTACTTCGCGATGCCCGTCCTGGCCGGCGGCCGGCTCGTCGGCCGCGTCGACCCCGCCCGCGAAGGCGCCACGCTGATCGCACGGCAAGTCACCCTGGACGGGCCCAAGGTGGTCCCGGCCGTCGCGGAAGCGCTGGTGGAGGCGGCCAGTTGGGTGGGCTGCACGAGCGTACGCGTGGAGCGGGTGGACGCCCCGGAGCTGCACGAGCCGCTCACCAAGGAGGTGACCCGGGCGCTCATCGCCGCCCTGCGCTGAACCAGGCCCAGCGGGCTCCCGTCAGCGGATCTCGAGGATCTTCTCCCGCATCGCGTACACCACCGCCTCCATCCTGGAGTGCAGCTGCAGCTTCTCCAGGATGTTGCGCACATGGTTCTTCACGGTGTTCTCGGAGATGAACAACTCCTTGGCGATGTCCCGGTTGTTCATGCCCGTGGCTACGAGCTTGAGGACCTCCAGCTCACGGTCCGTCAGCCGCGGCGCGGGGACCAGCCGGCGCTCGTCGGTGCGCTGGATCATCGACTTGAACTCGGTGAGGAGCTTCGACGCCATGGAGGGACTGATCTGCGACTGCCCGTCGGCTACCGCGCGAATGGCCGTGGCCACCTCGTCCGTCGAGATCTCCTTCAGGAGATAACCGGTCGCGCCCGCCTTGATCGCGTCGTAGAGGTCGGCCTCCTCGTCGCTGATCGTCAGCATGATGATCTTGGCGCTGGGAGCGACCTCCTTGATGGAGGTGCACGCCTCGATCCCGCCCCGCTTGGGCATCCGCACATCCATCAGGACGATGTCGGGCAGCAGGTCGGCGGCCTTGTCGACGGCCTCCGCACCGTCCCCGGCCTCGCCCACGACCTGGATGTCCTCCTCGGCCGCGAGCACGATCTCCAGACCACGGCGGAAGAGAGCGTGGTCGTCCACGACCAGGACTCTGATCGGCTCCTTGCGTGGAGAGCCCGCGTCCGGGCCCATGCCGACGACGCCACCGTCGGCATCCTCGTCCCGCATCGGTCCGAAGCTGTCCGCCATCGTTCCTCCCCCTGAAGGCTGTGGCCTGTGGTGCTGTGCCATCCGCCAACCCAAGGCAACGGCCCACCGGTTGAGCCGCTGAGGCCATGATTCCATGCCCGGGCGACAACGCGGTGACAGAGCGGGACGCGAAGTGGTCGCACACCGGTGCCCCTGGGGGCGCACAGGCGCTCCAGGGGCACCGACAACTGTCAGCCGCGAGGATCAGCCACCCAACGTGCCACCGGGCGCGGGAGACTGCGCCTGGGCGACCATCGGGTCCGTGCTGAGGTGGATGACGCCGTAGTCGTACGCGTGCCGCCGGTAGACGACACTCGGTTCCTTCGTCTCGGAGTCGACGAACAGATAAAAGTCGTGGCCGACCAGCTCCATCTCGTAGAGGGCCTGGTCGAGCGTCATCGGGGAGGCGACATGGGTCTTCTCGCGGACGACGAGGGGGCCTTCGCCCTTCACTTCCAGCGAGCCGATCTTCCTGGTGGGTACGCCGTCGGTGTCTTCCTCGTGGACGGCCTGGCCGTTCCCGTTCAGCGTCGCCGCGCCAGGGACGTGGTCGGGGACCTCGGCCGCCGAGATCCGACGCGCGCCACGGCGCGAGAACCGCTTGTCGTGCTGCTTGCGCAGCCGGGCGTCCAGCTTCTCCGCCGCCAGGTCGAGCGCCGCGTACGGATCGCTGGCCGCCGCCTCCGCCCTGATCACCGGACCGCGGGAGCGGAGCGTGATCTCCACCCGGTCACAACGGTCGGCTTGTCGGGGGTTGGGCTCCTTGGACACCTCGACGTCGAGGCTGATCACCTTGCCATCGAGCTTCTGGATCTTCTCCAGCTTCAGCTTCTCGGCCACGTGCTTGCGGAACCGCTCGGGCACCTCGGTCTTGCGGCCCTTGACGACGATGTCCACGCAGAACTCCGTTCCCGGATCGCTCCGCCTCGCTGCGGAGCGTCTCCCTTTTGCACCAGGCTCCGGTGATCTCCGGAACCTACGGACTCGGTGACGTCCACCTCCTCCCCCGCGGGCAAGATCTCCACTCCACCAGCGCGGGTGATGGTGAAAACCCGCGGCACGGCACTCGGGTACGTGAGGCGTGGCCTGCGCCTTTCCTCACAACCGAACATATCTCGCCCGGACGGATGTCGTCACCCTCTACCGCGGCGTACCTCCGTTCAGGTGAATTGACCCTGTCATTACCTGCAACGATGCAAGTGCACAGTCAGTTCCGGTTTATTTCGAAAGAGTCCGGCGACGCCGCGACCACAGCCGCGCAGATCAGGTAACCGGCGCTGCTCGCACCCGCCCCTCCCGGCCCGTCGCGCATAAGGTCGGCCTCTTCCTCCACCGCTCCGGTGATTCGTTCCCCTCTGCCTTCCCGAGCAGCCGCCGGATACACGGCCCGAGCCACATCAGCGCATGATTCCGTCCCGGCCGTATGCCGGTACCCACGCGCGCCCCCGGCCGACCAGCCGCCGGCCACCGTGGCCGGCCTCCCATCCCATGGCTCCGGTCCCATGACATACGCATCCGCCCGCTCGTCCGTCGTCACATAGGCGTCCGCCCCCGGCACGTACTCGTCCGTCCACGGCTCCGCCGCTGCCCGTACCGCCCGCGCCGCCTCCGCCAATGACGCCCCGGTCGTCATCAGATCGTCGACGAGCACGACCCGACCACCCCTAAGCAGTCGCCCGCCGCCCGACACCACGCCGAGCGCGCCCGCCAGATTCTCCAGCCGCTGCCGAGAGTTGAGCCCCGCCTGATCCGCAACCGCCCGTCGCTGCCGCAGCACGGCGACGACGCGCGCCGGAACCCCGCCCCGCCGCAGCTCACCGGCAGCAGCGAGCGCGATCCGCCTGGCCGGATCATGCCCCCGAGCCCGTACGGCCCGCCGCGCCGAGGGCACGGGGACGAGCAGCAGGGGCCGGTCGACGTGCCTCGCGGACTCATCTGTCGGCGCGCCGGCCAGAGGAGTCCGTACCGAGGGGGCCCCTCCCCCCACCCCCACCCCGCCTCCCCACGCCTCCCGCACCCCCGCCCGCACCGCCCCCGCCAAAGCCGTGCCCAGCGGTGTCGCGAGGGACAGGGCGCCCCGTTCCTTGTGGGCCAGCAGCACGGCCCGTACCTCGTCCGCGTACCGGGCCGCCGCGTGCACCGCCGGCAGACCGGGCGGTTCCGGCGCCGGGCGCACCCGGCTCGGTGCCGCCCCGCTCAGAGCCGCACGGCACTTCGGGCAGAGCACCGTGCGCGGCCTCCCGCAGCCGCCGCACTCGGTCGGCAGCACCAGGTCGGTGAGGTCCTGCCACCACCCCCGCATGGCCACCACTGTGCCAATACCCGAGTCACCCGACCACCCCTGTGGACAACTGCCTGTGGACAACTCGCGGCCGGGAAGCAGCTCGTCGGCCGCCCGCTCCTTCCGCCCCCGCACCGAACACGAAGCGGCCGCTCCGCCAAGTCCCCCTGGTCGGAAGCGGCCGCTCTCGAAGTCAGGTCGGACCAGCCCAGGACTAGCCCGGATAGACCGGCGCCTTGCCGTCCGAGACGACCTTCTGCCACTGTCCTCCGGACCCCAACCGCACGATCCCGTCGTCCGAGTACGCCGCCATCGGCAACCCCTCGGACTCGGTCGCGGTGATCTCCTTGACCCCGGTGAGCGCGGCGGGCGCCGGCCCGTCGGGGGTGGAGCCGTCGACCTGGACGTACCGCATCGTCTGCACACCGCCCTGCTCGCGCCCGACCACCACGAGCCGGCTGTCCCCGGCCCAGGACATGGCCGTGACGTCCTCCAACTCCGGTGTCGCGGACCGCAGCTCCAGCACCGAAACGGTCGGCGCACCCTTGTCGTCGCCCCGTTCGATCCGCCCGATGAGCAGGGACTTCTCCTTGCCCTTGGCCACCACGAGCGCGATCCGCACACCGTCGGCGGCGACCCGTACGTCCTCGATCTGCCCGTTCAGGTCCGGTGTCCGCACCTCGAGCGGGTGCCCCTTGCCCTGCCGCAGCAGGAGCAGCCGGGGGCCGGCGGGGTCGCGGTCGGCGATCCAGAGGTCGCCCTGCGCGTCCCAGCTGGGTGCCGTGAACCGGGTCTGCTCGGCCTTGCCCTGGCTGGTCAGTACAGGGTTTCCGAGGGAGCCGCCCGACACCAGCGAGGAGACGTACAGCTCCCTGCCGTCGGCGGCGACCGCGGCTGCCATGCTCTCGTCACGCGACACGGCCACCGACGTCAGCGCCTTGGCGCCCTCGCCCAGTGCCCCGGGCACGGGTTCGGCGCTGGTGCTGGGGCTGCCCGCCGCGATCCGCACCAGCCTGCTCTTGGCGTCGATGAAGTACAGGTAGCCGGTGTGCGCGGTCGAGGCCAGCGTGGCGACCGTGGCGGTGCGGTCCTCGCCGAGCGTGCACAGCCGCCGGTCTCCCGACCGCAGCTCGACCTGTTCGATGGCCGTGGTGAGGTTCTGCAGCGTGAACAGCAGTTGCGTCGCCATCTGCTCGCACTGGGCCGTTCCGACGCGAGCGGCGCTCGCGTTGAGCGGCACGGTGAGGTTGTTCTGGTCGTCGGGCGCCAGCGAGGTGACGCCCTTGCCCAGCGCCGTACCGGTGGGAAAGCTCGTCCGCACCTCGGGGTTGAGCCAGTTCGTGGGACCGTTCAGCAGCGAGCGCACCGTCTGCGTCATGGGATCGACGCGGCGGCGTACGTACACGGGGTCGGCGACGGCCGCGGGTGCCCCCGAGGTCGCGGCGGAGGCGAAGTAGTACTTGTTGACGGACATGTAGTTGCGCTGGAAGTCCGACTTCCCCATGACGACGCCCTGCGGCAGCCGGTCGATGCGCCACTGCCCGGTCTTGTCCCGCGCGAGATGCACCAGCGCGTTGTAGGGGCCGCTGTCGGGCTCGTACGACTGCTGTGCGTCCACCTTGGCGACCCTGGTGCCGGTCAGGGTGAAGGAGAGGTTGTCCTTGGCGTCCGAACGGTCCTGGCCGGTGCCCGGCCCGTTGTCGAGGATCGTGGTGGACAGGCCCGGATCCCACGCCTGGGAGGCGGCGCTGGTCAGATACTGCCGCGCCGTGGAGTAGTTCGGGTCGTCGCTGGTCAGCGCCTCCAGGAAGCCCGAGACGATCTCGGGCGGCTGCGCGTTCTTCTGCGGCGGCATGGCGAAGACCCGCACCTGCGTGTCCTGCCTTGGCGTGGAGTCGACGCCGCGCAGATCCCCGCTGTCGGGCATCGACGCGCACCCGGCCAGCAGTACGACGCCGCAGACGCCGTACGCCGCCGCGCGCACCGGTCGGCGCCGGGCGCCCCCCTGACGGTCAGCGCCCACGCGATGTCTCCCCATGCCTCGGCGAGTCCTCCGGTCCGGTGTCCGCACGGCCCGGGGTCTCGCTCCGTGCCCCCTCCGCCGGGGGCGTCTCGTCCTGTCGCCGCGTGCCCGAGGCGGGCCGGGGCACGACGCGCGCGCCGTTGCCGGGCAGCGCGGTCGGGTCGGCCGTGGCTGTGGCGCCGTTCAGCCTCGGGGCGATCGCGGGTATCTGGTCCCCGGCCGGCTGCACGGGCACGGTGGCCGTCTTGTCGCCGCCGCGCGGCAGGCCGGCGTCGTTGAGTCCGCGGTTGCGGCGCGAGTCCTTGGGTTCGAGCGGTATCGGCGAGCCTCGCAGGGGCTCGTCCGCGGTCCTGGGCAGCGTCAGCCGGAACTGTGAGCCGCCGCCCGGTTCGCCCCATGCCTGCAGCCAGCCGCCGTGCAGCCGCGCGTCCTCCAGGGCGATGGACAGCCCGAGCCCGGTGCCGCCGGTGGTACGCGCGCGTGCCGGGTCCGCCCGCCAGAAGCGGCTGAACACGCGCGTGGCCTCGCCCGGCTTGAGTCCGACGCCGTAGTCGCGCACCGCGACGGCGACGGCCCCGCCCGCCGCGGCGAGTTTGACGACGACGTCCTTGCCCTCGCCGTGCTCCACTGCGTTGACGACGAGGTTGCGCAGCACGCGCTCCACGCGACGTGCGTCCGCCTCGGCGATGACGGGCTGCTGGTCGCCTCGTACGCGTATGTGTGTGCCTTTGCGCTCCGCGAGCGGTTCGGCTCCGCTGACGACCCGCCGTACGACCTCCCTGAGGTCTATCGGCTCCGCCTCCAGCGCTGCCGCGCCCGCGTCGAACCGGCTGATCTCCAGCAGGTCGGCGAGCAGCGACTCGAACCGGTCGAGCTGGTCGGCGAGCAGCTCGGCGGACCGCGCGGTGACCGGATCGAAGTCCTCGCGCGCCTCGTGGATCACGTCCGCGGCCATTCGTACGGTCGTCAGCGGCGTCCGCAGTTCGTGCGAGACGTCGGAGACGAACCGTCGCTGCATCCGCGAGAGGTCCTCCAGCTGCTGGATCTTCAGCTGGAGGTTCTGCGCCATCTTGTTGAAGGCCTCGCCGAGCCGCGCGATGTCGTCCTCGCCGGTGACCTTCATCCGCTCCTGCAGCTTGCCCGCGGACAGCCGTTCGGCGATCCCGGCCGCCATCCGCACGGGTGTGACGACCTGCCGGACCACCAGCCAGGCGATGGCTCCGAGGAGTACGACGACGAAGAGCCCGGCGGTCGCCAGTGTGCCCTTGACCAGGCTCAGCGACTTCTCCTCCTGGGTGAGCGGGAAGAGGTAGTAGAGCTGGTACGGGTTGCCGGTGGGGTCGTTGACCTGCTTGCCGATGACCAGGGCGGGCTGGGACTCCTTGTCGCTGTCCTTGTAGATGATCCGCGTGTAGCTCTGCGCGGCCGTCTGGACCTCGTTGATCCGCGCGCGCAGGTCGTCGGGGACGCTGGCCGTCGGGTCGAGCTGGCCGGAGGCGCGCGGGCCGCGTCCGCCGCCGCTGTTGTTGTCCCCCGCGGGCAGCGTCACCACGTCGAAGGCGCCCTGACCACCGCTGGAGAGGGATTCGACGAGGTCGCTCATCCACGAGGTGAGGTTCTGCGACTGCCTCCCGTCCGGGGACTGGGCGGTGTCGGCGGTACCGGTCTCCGCCTCGTCGGCCTTCTGCTTGGCCACGGCGAAACCGCCGGTGGCCTGGCTCTGGGAG
The DNA here is from genome assembly GCF_053593695.1 of Streptomyces sp. NPDC002144. NCBI lineage: Bacteria > Bacillati > Actinomycetota > Actinomycetes > Kitasatosporales > Streptomycetaceae > Streptomyces > Streptomyces sp. NPDC002144. Next base: position 8,472 of record NZ_JBSFDB010000001.1, on the reverse strand, counting down.
GCCTTCACCTTGGCGTCCAGCAGTCCGTTGCGCACCTGGCCGATGACGACGAAGCCGAGCAGCAGTACGACGCCCAGCGACATCAGCAGGGTCGTGGCGACGACCTTGAGCTGGATGTTGCGCCGCCACAGCCGCATGACGGGCAGCAGGGGGCGGCGCACCCAGCGCATGAAGAGCCGCAGCACGGGGCTGCCCTGAACCCCGCCCTGCAGCAGGCCGCCCTCCAGCAGGCGCTGCCAGCGGGAACCGGCCGGCTTCCGGCCGACAGGCCGCCCGGCGCGGGCCCCGGCCGGCCCGGACGCCGTGGCGGCACTGTCACCGGACATGTCAGCTCGGCCCTGCCTTGTACCCGACGCCACGGACGGTCACCACGATCTCCGGACGCTCCGGGTCCTTCTCCACCTTGGAACGAAGGCGCTGCACATGGACGTTGACCAGGCGGGTGTCGGCCGCGTGCCGGTAACCCCACACCTGCTCCAGCAGCACCTCGCGCGTGAACACCTGCCAGGGCTTGCGCGCGAGAGCCACCAGCAGGTCGAACTCCAGCGGCGTCAGCGCGATCGACTGCCCGTCCCGCTTCACCGAGTGGCCCGCCACGTCGATGACCAGGTCACCGATGGCCAGTTGCTCGGGCGCCGGCTCCTCCGAGCGCCTCAGCCGCGCCCGGATCCGCGCGACAAGCTCCTTCGGCTTGAACGGCTTCACGATGTAGTCGTCGGCCCCGGACTCCAGCCCGACGACGACGTCCACGGTGTCGCTCTTGGCCGTGAGCATCACGATCGGCACACCCGACTCGGCCCGGATCAGCCGGCACACCTCGATGCCGTCCCGGCCGGGCAGCATCAGGTCGAGCAGCACCAGATCGGGTTTGGCCTCCCGGAACGCGGCCAGCGCCTTGTCGCCGTCAGCTACGAAAGACGGCTCAAACCCTTCACCACGCAGCACGATGCCGAGCATCTCGGCAAGTGCGGTGTCGTCGTCGACGACAAGGACTCGTCCCTTCATAAACGACATCATCCCATTCTCATAACGGTGGCGAAGGTGCAGGTGAGCAGGGTCACTGGCCCGTGACGATAGTCGTACTCGGCCGTCACTGTCTGCCCCTGTCCGCCGACGTCGGCGCCGACAACGGATCTCAGCTACCCAGGGTAGGCGCACGCCGACCATCCGGTCGGCCCGGCCGACCGGCGCGAAACGTCCCACACCCTCCGCAACCGTGTCAGGACGCCGTCACGGGCCGCGACCTGGCGCACAGCTCCGCGAGGGCCTCCGCCGTCACCGGCGAGACGGTGCCCTCCTCCGTGACGATCGCGGTCACCAGCTCCGGCGGCGTCACATCGAACGCGGGGTTGTAGGCCTGCGTCCCCAGGGGCGCCACCGGGACCCCGCCTCCGGCCTCCACCCCCACCACCGGCACCTGCGGCGCCACGATCTCGGTCACCTCGTGCCCGGGACGCTGCTCGACCTCGATGGACGCCCCGTCCGGGGTGTCCGGGTCCACCGTCGTCACCGGCGCCACGACGATGAACGGCACATGGTGGTACCGCGCGAGCACGGCCAGCGGATAGCTCCCCACCTTGTTCGCCACCGACCCGTCGGCCGCGATCCGGTCCGCCCCGATCAGCACCGCGTCCACCTCACCGGCCGCGAAGAGCGAGCCCGCCGCGTTGTCCGTGAGCAGGGTGTACGCCATCCCGCTGCGCGCCGCCTCGTACGCCGTCAGGCGAGCGCCCTGCAGCAGGGGACGCGTCTCGTCCACCCACAGCCGCCGCAGCCGCCCCGTCCGGTGCGCCGCGAGCGCGACCGCGAACGCCGTGCCCTCACCGCCCGACACCAGCGCCCCGGTGTTGCAGTGCGTGAGGATCCGGTGCCCACCGCCGGGCAGCAGTTCGTCGAGCAGCGCCAGCCCCCGCTCGGCCATCCGAGCGCTGGCCTCGGCGTCCTCCTGGTGCAGCTGCCGCGCCGCGGCCAGCGCCGCCGCGGCGGCCTGCTCCCCCTCGCCGCTCCTGCCGCACTCGGCCTTGTAGGCCGCCTGTGCCCTGCGCACGCCGACGGAGAGGTTCACCGCGGTGGGCCGGGCGCCCGCCAGCGCGGCCGCGGCGTCGTCCACGTCGAAGCCGCGGGCGGCGGCGAGCGCGACGCCGTACGCCCCCGCGATCCCGAGCAGCGGTGCCCCACGCACGGCGAGCGAACGGATCGCCTCCACCAGCGCGGGCGCGTCCGTGCAGACCAGTTCGACCTCCTCGGCCGGCAGCCTCGTCTGATCCAGTAGGACCAGTACGGGCCCCTCGGGTGGTTCCTCCCAGCGGATCGCCGGGATCTCGGTCGGCCTGCTGTCCTCGCCGGATTGCGCGTGCTGATCAGCCATGCGATCAGTCTGCCCCTTATCCGGCGGACAATTGAAGGTGTGCAGCCCATACCGCGGCCAGTACCTCCGCGAGCACCCCATGGCACGATGGCTGCCAACCTGCCGCCGCGACCGCGGATGGGCACCGTGAAGGAGCGACGATGAACGACACTCCGGGCTGGGCCTCGCCCGGATCTGCCCCGTCCGACGGGCAGGAGACCGGCGAGTCCGGCACTCCGCGTCCCGGCGCCGCACAACCCGCCGACCAGCCGGGCACGGACCCTCAGGAACCAGGTGTGAAGTGGTCCAAGGACCAGCCGCCCGCCGGCCAGTGGTCCGCGCCCACCGGCCCCGCGAGCCCCGGCCAGGCCCCGCCTCCTCCACCGCCCGGCCCGGGCTGGGGCGGCCCCCCTCCCGGCGGCCCGGGCGGCCCCGGAGCACCCGGCGGCTGGGGCGGCTACGGCGGCTGGGGCGGAGGCGCCTGGGGCGGTCCCCCGCCCGCGGCCAAGCCCGGCGTGATCCCGCTGCGCCCGCTCGGCGTGGGCGAGATCCTCGACGGCGCCGTCTCCACCATGCGCACCTACTGGCGCACGGTCCTCGGCATCTCGCTGACCGTCGCCGTCGTCACGGAGATCGTCGTCGTCCTGCTCCAGGGCCTCGCCCTGAACAACCGGGAGACCGCGGAGACCCTCAGCGACCCCAGCGCCAGCCTCTCCGAGGTCACCCGCGCCATGGGCGACACCATGCTCAACACCAGCGTCGTGTTCCTGGTCTCCCTCATCGGCACGATCACCGCGACCGCTCTGCTGACGACGGTCACCAGCCGCGCCGTGCTCGGCCGGCCGGTCACCGCCGGCGAGGCCTGGCGCGACGCCCGCCCGCAGGTGCCCAAACTGTTCGGTCTGATCTTCCTGCTGCTGCTCATCGCGGCCGGCATCATCCTCGGCGGCGCGCTGCCCGGCATCCTCGTCGCCGTGGCCGGCTCGGGCGACGCGGGAGCCGCGCTCGCCATCCTCGGCAGCCTCGCCGCCGGGGTCGTCGCCCTGTGGCTGATGATCCGCTTCTCGCTCGCCTCGCCCGCGCTCATGCTGGAGAAGCAGAGCATCGTCAAGTCGATGAGCCGCTCCGTGAAGCTGGTCCGCGGCTCCTGGTGGCGGGTCTTCGGCATCCAGCTGCTCGCCACGGTCATCGCGAACATCGTCGCGTCGATCGTGGTCATCCCGTTCACCTTCATCGCCGCCGCGTTCGGCAGCGACGGCATCGTCAACTTCTTCAACAACGGGGGCGCCGACGCCGGCTGGACGTTCCTGATCATCAGCGGGGTCGGCTCGGTGATCGGCTCCATGATCACGTTCCCGATCACGGCCGGCGTCACGGTCCTGCTCTACATCGACCAGCGCATCCGCCGCGAGGCCCTCGACCTCGACCTGGCCCGCGCCGCCGGCGTCCAGGGATACGGCACCGACACCGGCACGGGGAGCTGATGCGGTGAGCCTGACGGGGGGCGTTCTCACATCGGCATCGGCATTGCCGCGCGCCGCCGAAGCGGCCGTACGGACCCTGCTGCGCGCCGGCGACACATCACTGCTGTCGCTCGCCCGCTCCGGCGACGAACCGCCGGTGACCATTCCGCGCGATCCCGCGCGCGAGGCGGCTCGCCACGAGCTGTCCAAGCGCATGTACCACGAGAACGACCCCAGCCTGTTCCAGCGCGCCCTCAACGCCTTCTGGGACTGGGTCGACAAACTCTTCGGCACCGCCGCCACCGCGACCCCGGGAGGCACGCTCGGCCTGATCGTCGTCCTCGTGGCCGTCCTCGCCGTCCTCGGGGCACTGTGGTGGCGCCTCGGCAGCCCGCGCCGCCAACCCACCTCCTCCGCCGCCCTGTTCGACGACCGCCCCCGCAGCGCCGCCGAACACCGCGCGGCCGCCGAGGCGCACGCCGCCCAGGGCCACTGGAACCAGGCCGTCCAGGAACGGATGCGCGCCATCGTCCGCTCGCTCGAGGAACGCGCACTCCTCGACGTCCGCCCCGGCCGCACGGCGGACGAGGCCGCCGCCGAAGCGGGCACCGCGCTGCCCTCCCAGACAGACCGACTGCGCGCCGCCGCCCGGGACTTCGACGACGTCACGTACGGCGGCCGAAGGGCGAGCGAGATGTCGTACCACCGCATCGCCGAACTCGACCGCGACCTCGAACGCACCAAGCCCCAATTCGCCGGCAGCATCCCCAGCACGGCCCGCAACGGCCGCCAGGGAGCCGCCGGATGACCACCGAGGCCACGCTCCCGTCCACCTCGGCCTCGCCCACCGCCCGTCAGGTGTGGACCCGCGCGCGAGGCATCGCCCTCGCCGTCGTCGTCCTGCTGGCCGCCGCCGTCGTCATCGCCGTGGTGCGCTCCGACACCCGGCACGGCGAACTCGACCCGCGCTCCGTAGACCCCTACGGCAGCCGCGCCGTCGCCGAACTCCTCGCCGACCGCGGCGTCTCCACCCGCGTCGTCACCACCCTGGACGAAGCCCGCGCCGCAGCCGGCCCCCGGACCACTCTCCTGGTCGCCGTCCCCGACCTGTTGACGCCCCGTCAACAGGCCACGCTGCACTCCACGATCGCCGAATCCGGCGGACGCACCGTCCTGATCGCCCCCGGCAGCTCGTCCGTCGAAAAACTCGCCCCCGGTGTCACCGCAGACCCCGCCACCAGCTTCGACTCGACGCTCGCCCCCGACTGCACACTGCCCGCCGCCCAGCGCGCGGGAAGCGCCGACACGGGCGGCATCCGCTACACCACCACGCACCTCGACGCCGACAAGTGCTACCCCAGCGAGCGCCTGGCGACCCTGCTGCGCATCCCGCAGACCTCCGCAAGCGGCGACACCGTCGTCCTGGGCGCACCCGACATCCTCTTCAACAACCGGCTCGACAAGCAGGGCAACGCCTCGCTCGCCCTCCAACTCCTCGGCTCCCGCCCCCATCTGGTCTGGTACCTCCCATCGCTCTCCGACACCTCCGCCACCGGCGACGACGGCGAAAAAGGCTTCCTCGACCTGCTCCCCTCGGGCTGGCTCTGGGGCACACTGCAGCTCTTCATCGCGGCATGCCTCGCCGCCCTCTGGCGGGCACGCCGGCTCGGCCCCCTCGTGCCCGAGAAACTCCCCGTGGCGATCCGCGCCTCCGAAACCGTCGAAGGCCGCGCCCGCCTCTACCGCAAGGCGAACGCCCGCGACCGCGCGGCCGCCGCTCTTCGCTCCACCACCCGCACCCGACTCGCCCCCCTCGTAGGCGTCCCCGTCACCCAGGCACACGCGCCCGAGACCCTGCTCCCCGCCCTGTCCGCCCACCTCCGCGGCGACGGAAAGACCCTGCACTCCCTCCTCTTCGGCCCGCCGCCCAGCGACGACGCGGCCCTCATCGCCCTCGCCGACCAACTCGACGCCCTCGAAAGAGAGGTACGCCGTCCATGATGGACCCGACCACTGACAACGCCGGGATCACCGGGGACCCGGGCAAGGCCCGCGCCTCCCTGGAGGCCCTGCGCGCCGAGATCGCCAAAGCCGTGGTCGGCCAGGACCCCGCCGTGACCGGCCTCGTCGTCGCCCTCCTCTGCCGCGGACACGTACTACTGGAAGGAGTCCCCGGGGTCGCCAAAACGTTGCTCGTCCGCGCCCTCGCATCCGCACTCGAACTGACGACCAAACGCGTCCAGTTCACCCCCGACCTCATGCCGAGCGACGTGACCGGCTCGCTCGTCTACGACGCCCGCACCGCCGAGTTCTCCTTCCAGCCCGGCCCTGTCTTCACCAACCTCCTCCTCGCGGACGAGATCAACCGGACCCCGCCCAAGACCCAGTCCTCCCTCCTGGAGGCCATGGAGGAACGCCAGGTCACGGTCGACGGCACCCCGCGTCCGCTCCCCGACCCGTTCCTGGTCGCCGCGACCCAGAACCCGGTCGAGTACGAGGGCACCTACCCCCTGCCCGAAGCCCAACTGGACCGCTTCCTCCTCAAACTGACGATCCCTCTGCCCTCCCGCCAGGACGAGATCGACGTCCTCACCCGACACGCCGAAGGCTTCAACCCGCGCGACCTGCGCGCCGCCGGCGTGCGCCCCGTCGCCGGCCCCGCCGACCTCGAAGCCGCCCGCGCCGCCGTCGCCAAGACCACGGTCTCCCCCGAGATCACCGCCTACGTCGTCGACATCTGCCGCGCCACCCGCGAGTCCCCGTCCCTCACCCTCGGTGTCTCCCCCCGCGGCGCGACGGCCCTCCTGGCCACCTCACGCGCCTGGGCATGGCTCACCGGCCGCGACTACGTCATCCCCGACGACGTCAAAGCCCTCGCCCTCCCCACCCTCCGCCACCGCGTGCAACTCCGCCCGGAGGCCGAGATGGAGGGCGTGACGGCCGACTCCGTCATCAACGCCATCCTCGCCCACGTCCCCGTCCCCCGCTGATGGCCCTCACCGGACGCGCCGCGCTCCTCGCGGCCCTCGGCTCCGTCCCCGTCGGCATCTGGGACCCCAGCTGGACGGGCATCCTCGCCGTCAACGCCCCTCTGGCGGTGGCCTGCGCCTGCGACTTCGCCCTCGCGGCACCCGTACGACGCCTCGGCCTGACCCGCTCCGGCGACACGTCCGTACGCCTGGGCGAGACCGCCGACGTCACCCTCACGGTCACCAACCCGTCCCGCCGCCTCCTCAGAGCCCGCCTGCGCGACGCCTGGCCCCCCAGCAGCTGGGAGCCCGGCACCGAGGTGGAGGCCTCACGCCACCGCCTCACCGTCCCCCCGGGCGAACGCCGACGCCTCACCACCCGCCTGCGCCCGACCCGCCGAGGCGACCGCCAGGCCGACAGGGTCACCATCCGGTCGTACGGCCCCCTCGGCCTGTTCACCCGCCAGGGCACCCACAAAATCCCCTGGACCGTACGCGTCCTGCCCCCCTTCACCAGCCGCAAGCACCTCCCGTCCAAGCTCGCCCGACTGCGCGAACTCGACGGCCGCACCAGCGTGCTCATCCGCGGCGAGGGCACCGAATTCGACAGCCTGCGCGAGTACGTCCCCGGAGACGACACCCGCTCCATCGATTGGCGCGCCACAGCCCGCCAGTCCACCGTCGCCGTACGCACCTGGCGCCCCGAACGCGACCGCCACATCCTCGTCGTCCTCGACACCGGCCGCACCGCCGCGGGCCGCGTGGGCGACGCCCCACGCCTCGACGCCTCCATGGACGCGGCCCTGCTCCTGGCAGCCCTCGCCTCCCGCGCCGGCGACCGCGTGGACCTCCTCGCCTACGACCGCCGAGTACGCGCGATGGTCCAGGGCCGCACCGCCCGCGACGTGCTCCCCTCCCTGGTCAACGCGATGGCGACACTCGAACCCGAACTGGTCGAACTGGACGCCCGAGGCCTGACGGCCACCGCCCTGCGTACGGCCCCGCGCCGCTCCCTGATCGTCCTCCTCACCAGCCTCGACACGGCCCCCGTCGAGGAGGGGCTGCTCCCGGTCCTCTCCCAACTCACCCAGCGCCACACGGTTCTCGTGGCCTCGGTGGCAGATCCGTACATCGCCCGCATGGCGAAGGCTCGCGGAAATACCGACGCGGTGTACGAGGCGGCAGCCGCGGCCCAGGCCCAGAGCGAACGCCACCGCACAGCGGAACAACTCCGCCACCACGGGGTTACGGTCGTCGACGAGACCCCGGATGAACTGGCGCCGGCGTTGGCGGACGCGTATCTGGCTCTTAAGACGGCGGGCCGACTGTAGGGGAAGTGCCTGCAGGGGAAGTGGAGGAGCCCGGAACGCAGAAAACCCCCGGACCGGTATCCCCGGCCGGGGGTTTTCTCAAAAATTGTTCGGCGGCGTCCTACTCTCCCACAGGGTCCCCCCTGCAGTACCATCGGCGCTGTAAGGCTTAGCTTCCGGGTTCGGAATGTAACCGGGCGTTTCCCTCACGCTATAACCACCGAAACACTATGAAACTATGAAAGCCGCACCGCCTTTTACAGCGGGGCCGTTCGTGGTTTCAGAACCAACACAGTGGACGCGAGCAACTGAGGACAAGCCCTCGGCCTATTAGTACCGGTCACCTCCACACGTTACCGTGCTTCCAGATCCGGCCTATCAAC